>UGSS01000002.1:0-649168 GCA_900454475.1 [Pasteurella] mairii | reverse complement strand
TAAGGCAAGATCGGCAGAAAACATCGCGACTGAAAAATTATTCAGCGTAATAGGTCCATGATAAACTTTTCCCACCATCGGCAAATGATAAGTGACATTATCTTTCGCCGAAGTGAGGAGCAAATCGTAGGACAAAGTTGAGCTAAAAAAACCGCGCTCAAATTTCACATTTTCAACCTTGCCCAAACCATGTTCGGTGGAAATTAATCTAGCGCTTCGGTTAATTTGTTGCAGATAAGATACATAATTTTCTTCAGCAACTTTTCCAGTGTACCACGCGCCACCACTCCATAGCGCACCAAGGGCGACAAGCATTCCGATCGCTAATGTTGACTTTTTCATTGTAGTTCCTTGTAGTTCCTTAGGTTATTATCAAATTTTCAACAATAAACTAACATAACCCGCTATAAAGTCAAAAAATTTTCCGCCCTCCCCTTGAATTTTATTTTTCCGTTCACATTTACAGAAACGTGAACGGATTTGACCGCACTTTTCAGGAAAAAATGTTGAAAAATATTGGAATTTGACCTTGAAATGTGAAATTCAATCCTTATCTAAGAGACAACAGAATTTTATTAGGAGAAAACAGATTATGGGAAAAATTATTGGTATTGACTTAGGTACAACAAACTCTTGTGTAGCGGTAATGGATGGCGATAAACCACGCGTTATCGAAAATGCCGAAGGGGATCGTACGACACCGTCAATTATCGCTTATACCAACGATAACGAAACCTTAGTTGGTCAACCAGCAAAACGTCAAGCAGTAACCAATCCGAAAAATACGTTATTTGCAATCAAACGTTTAATCGGTCGTCGTTTTGAAGATCAAGAAGTCCAACGCGACGTGAACATTATGCCATTTGAAATCGTAAAAGCAGATAATGGTGATGCTTGGGTTTCAGTGAAAGGTGAAAAAATGGCACCGCCACAAATTTCTGCTGAAGTATTGAAAAAAATGAAAAAAACCGCAGAAGATTTCTTGGGTGAAACCGTAACTGAAGCAGTAATTACCGTACCGGCATACTTTAACGACGCACAACGTCAAGCAACCAAAGATGCAGGTCGTATCGCGGGTCTTGAAGTTAAACGTATTATCAATGAACCGACAGCGGCAGCATTGGCTTACGGTTTAGATAAAGGTAAAGGCAACCAAACCATCGCGGTTTATGACTTAGGGGGCGGTACATTCGACTTATCCATTATCGAAATCGATGAAGTGGGCGGCGAAAAAACGTTCGAAGTATTAGCCACTAACGGGGACACACACTTAGGTGGTGAAGACTTTGATAACCGCGTGATCAACTATTTAGTAGACGAGTTCAAAAAAGAACAAGGCGTAGATTTACGTAACGACCCACTTGCAATGCAACGTTTGAAAGAAGCTGGCGAAAAAGCGAAAATCGAACTGTCTTCTGCGCAACAAACTGATGTTAATCTTCCGTACATCACCGCAGATGCAACCGGTCCAAAACACTTAAACATTAAATTAACGCGTGCAAAATTAGAAGCCTTGGTAGAAGATTTAGTAGCACGCTCTATGGAACCGGTAAAAGTGGCATTGGCTGATGCTGGATTAAGCGTCTCTGACATCAATGATGTGATTTTGGTGGGTGGTCAAACTCGTATGCCATTGGTTCAACAAAAAGTGGCAGAATTCTTCGGCAAAGAACCACGTAAAGACGTGAACCCTGATGAAGCGGTTGCTGTGGGCGCAGCAGTTCAAGGCGGCGTATTATCCGGTAACGTCACTGATGTATTATTGTTAGACGTTACTCCGCTTTCATTAGGTATCGAAACCATGGGCGGCGTGATGACTACCTTGATTGAGAAAAACACCACAATTCCAACCAAAAAATCGCAAGTGTTCTCAACCGCGGAAGACAACCAAAGTGCGGTGACAATTCACGTACTTCAAGGTGAACGTAAACAAGCGAGCGCAAATAAATCTTTAGGTCAATTTAACCTAGAAGGGATTAATCCAGCGCCACGCGGTATGCCACAAATTGAAGTAACTTTTGACATTGATGCAGACGGTATTATCCACGTTTCCGCGAAAGATAAAGGCACTGGTAAAGAACAACAAATTACCATCAAAGCATCTTCTGGTTTGAGTGATGATGAAATTCAACAAATGGTACGTGACGCAGAAGCAAACGCCGAAGCGGACCGTAAATTTGAAGAATTAGTGCAAGCGCGTAACCAAGCGGATCATTTAGTTCACTCTACTCGCAAACAATTAAGCGAAGTGGGCGATAAATTATCAGCAGAAGATAAAGCACCAATCGAAGCAGCGGTAAATGAACTTGAAACTGCGGCGAAAGGCGAAGACAAAGCTGAAATTGATGCGAAAGTTCAAGCATTAATTCAAGTGTCTGAAAAACTTATTCAAGCAGGTCAAGCGCAAGCCCAACAAGGTCAACAACAAGCGCAACAAAATCCAAAAGATGATGGCGTAGTTGATGCTGAGTTTGAGGAAGTGAAAGATAATAAATAATTCACGAGTAGGGGCACTCTGTGTGTCCGCGGACACAAGCATTGTGTCTCTACAAAGGGCGTAGCAATACGCCCTTTTGGTCTATTACGTAGGGTGGGTGATAACCCACCAAAATATCAAAATTTAGCGAGATGGTGGGTTACGCCCACCCTACAGAATTATACAAAATTATGGCAAAACGAGATTATTACGAAGTACTAGGCATTCAAAAAGGGGCGGATGAAAAAGAAATTAAACGCGCCTATAAACGCCTTGCAATGAAATATCACCCTGACCGTACGAAAGGGGATAAAGAAAGCGAAGAAAAATTCAAAGAAATCAATGAAGCCTATGAAATCTTAAGCGATAAAGAGAAAAAAGCCGCTTACGATCAATATGGTCATGCTGCTTTTGAACAAGGTGGATTTGGCGGCGCTGGTGGCTTTGGTGGCTTCGGTGGCGCCGATTTCGGCGATATTTTTGGTGATATGTTCGGCGA
Organism: [Pasteurella] mairii; assembly: GCA_900454475.1. Taxonomy (GTDB): domain Bacteria; phylum Pseudomonadota; class Gammaproteobacteria; order Enterobacterales; family Pasteurellaceae; genus Actinobacillus_B; species Actinobacillus_B mairii. Next base: position 646,193 of record UGSS01000002.1, on the reverse strand, counting down.
TATTTTTGGCGGAAGTCGCGGTCGTCAACGCGTCGTGCGTGGCGAAGACTTACGTTATGATATTGAAATCACCTTAGAAGAAGCGGTAAAAGGGACTAAAAAAGATATTCAAATCAATACCTTGGTTGAATGCGAAAGCTGCCATGGTTCCGGTGCAGAAGCGGGTTCTAAAGTAGAAACTTGTCCAACGTGCCACGGTGCAGGTCGTGTTCGTCGTCAACAAGGCTTCTTTGTGACAGAACAAGTTTGTCCAACCTGTCACGGGTCTGGTAAAAAAATTGAAAAACCATGTCGTAGCTGCCATGGCGACGGACGTGTACATAAAAAGAAAAACCTTTCTGTTACGATTCCAGCGGGTGTTGATACCGGCAATCAATTACGCTTATCCGGTGAAGGTGCTGCAGGGGAAAATGGCGCGCCGGCAGGCGATCTGTACGTGGTCATCCATGTTAAAGAACATGATATTTTCCAACGTGACGGAAACAATCTTTACTGCGAAGTGCCAATCAGCTTCACCATGGCGGCATTAGGTGGCGAAATTGAAGTACCAACCTTGGATGGTCGCTTAAAAGTGAAAATTCCGGAAGAAACACAAACCGGTAAATTATTGCGCTTGCGTGGTAAAGGTGTATCCTCTACCAGAAGTGGCTATGTCGGTGATTTAATTTGTAAAATTATTGTTGAAACCCCAATCAAACTCAATGAAGAACAAAAAGAATTGTTGAGAAAATTAGAAGAAAGTTTGGAAGGCAAAACGCAACACCGTCCAAAATCCTCTAGCTTTATTGATGGCGTTAAAAAATTCTTCGATAATTTAGGCAAATAATCAGTTAAATAAATAACAATCCGCCCGTAAAACGGGCGGTTTTTAGGCTACCCTATAAGGGCCTAGGACTTCACATGCCCCTCAAGGGGCATGTGAAAAGACCGACAACCGCACAATGACTCTATGGCTTACCCCTTAAAGGGGTCTACATATCCTTTCTTCGATAAATTATCCTGAATCATATCTTCTTTTTCTTGATTCCTGATGTATTCTTCCACTACTTTTGTGTTTAAGCCTACCGTACTCACATAGTAGCCTTTCGCCCAAAAGTGCCTATTTCCGTATTTGTATTTTAAATTCCCATGTCGTTCAAATATCATCAATGAAGATTTACCTTTAAGATATCCCATAAAACTCGACACTGCCAATTTCGGCGGTATCTTTAATAGCATATGAATATGCTCTTTCATTGCATGAGCTTCTATGATTTCTACATTTTTGTAGTCACATAATTGCCTTAATATCCCTCCTATATCAACTCGCAATTTCCCATAAATTGCCTTTCTTCGATATTTCGGAATAAACACAATATGATACTTACTGTTCCATCTCGTGTGTGATAGACTTGAATCGTCATTGGATTTACTTGCCATAACTTATCCTCCTATATTTTGAATTTTGGTTGTCAGCCTTATTCATTATATAGCGAGGATTTTTCATTTCTGCTCAACGCTTAAGCTTTTTGATTCCATACGCATAGCGTATGGTTTTTATAGGCAGACTTTGTCTGCCTATAATAAAAAGTGCGGTCAAAATCTGAAGATTTTTAACCGCACTTTTTCTATTTTATGTTTAATTCGGTACTAAAAGAACAAAAAGAATCTCCCCTGTCCCGAATTGATAAAAATTAACTAAACATTGCTGAAATAGATTCTTCGTTACTGATACGACGAATTGCTTCAGCCAACATGCCAGAAAGTGTTAATACACGTACTTTACCTAATGCTTTGATTTCTGGAGAAAGTGGAATAGTATCAGTCACAACAACCTCATCCAATACGTCATTGGCTAAATTTTTTGCTGCTGATCCAGAGAATACCGCATGGGTTGCATAAGCAAATACGCGTCTTGCTCCACGTTCCTTCAAGGCCTCCGCTGCTTTGCACAAGGTACCACCAGTATCAATCATATCATCAATCAAGATGCAATCACGATCTGCAACATCCCCGATAATATGCATTACTTGTGCAACATTAGCTTTCGGGCGACGCTTATCAATAATCGCCATATCAGTATCATTTAACAATTTAGCGACCGCGCGTGCGCGCACTACCCCGCCGATATCAGGAGAGACAACAATTGGATTGACTAAATCAGTTTTCTTCAAAATATCATGAATTAATACCGGAGAGCCAAACACGTTATCTACTGGGACATCAAAAAAACCCTGAATTTGTTCGGCATGCAAATCACAGGTAAGCACGCGATCTACACCTACACTAGATAAGAAATCGGCAACGACTTTTGCAGTGATAGGCACACGAGCAGAGCGAACCCGACGATCCTGACGAGCATAACCAAAATAAGGAATAACCGCCGTAATACGACCAGCTGAAGCACGACGTAAGGCATCCACCATCACAATCAATTCCATTAAATTGTCATTTGTCGGTGCACAGGTAGATTGAATAATAAAAACATCACTACCTCTTACATTTTCATTAATTTGAACTTGAACCTCACCATCACTAAAGCGCCCCACTGTTGCGTCGCCAAGTGAAATATATAAGCGTTCGGAAATTCGTTTTGCGAGTTCAGGTGTGGCATTCCCCGCGAAAAGTTTTATGTCAGGCATTGTTAATGTAACCTCAAGGAGTTTAAGTGGTAAGAAATTTCATATAGCTAATTAATTTATCGAAAAACTTTCCCCAAATACGAAGACAATGGAGAAATATTCAACCCTTTGGCAACAAAACCGAAATAGGCGTCCGGTTTATTGCTAAATGCTGCTTGTGCTGATTGCTCATCTTCAAACTCAGCAAATACACAAGCGCCTGTTCCTGTTAATCTCGCCGGTGCATATTTTAACAACCAGCGTAAGGTTTCTTCAACCTCTGAATAATGATCTAGCACAACTTTTTGGCAATCGTTTTCGTATTTTTCCGCCAAAAGTTGCTGTAATGATCGTTTTGGTGTATTACGTGGCAAGTCGGGCTCTTGGAAAATCACTGCGGTAGAAATGGAAATATCCGGTTTTAATACCAAATACCATTTTTCCGGCGGTTGGCAATAAGTCAGTTTTTCGCCAACACCCTCTGCAAACGCCGCTTTGCCATGTACAAAAATCGGTACATCCGCCCCAAGCTGGACGCCCAAATCAGCCAGTTGCTGCACGGAAAGTCCAGTTTGCCACAACGCATTTAGCGCCATCAACGTCGTTGCCGCATTGGATGAACCACCACCTAACCCGGCGCCCATCGGTAATATTTTATCTAAATGGATTTTCGCACCTTGGCGACAACCGGTCACTTGTTGCAATAAACGTGCCGCACGGTAAATCAAATTTTGTTCCAAAGGCACACCGGGAATTTCTGGCGTCAAGCGAATTTCGGCGCTATCTTGCACGTCAATTTCCAGCCAATCGCCAAAATCGAGAAATTGAAATAAGGTTTGTAATTCGTGATAACCGTCCGCCCGTTTTCCGTTAATATATAAAAATAAATTTAATTTTGCCGGGCTAGGAAAGCGTCTGCTGCCAGGGGATTGGGAAAGTGCGGTCGAAAAGTGGTAAGTTTTCATTAAAATGCCCAATGATCAATACGAATTTTTAAGGTTTGATCGCTATTTTTCAACAAAATATCCCGCGGCATCATGTGATTTCCAACAGGTTGATAATTTAAATAATCAGCAGTCCAATTCGCTCCGTCCACCGGATAGGAAAAACTGGCTAACAGATGGTTGCTGCCAACGTTGTAATCGGCTTGTTCATTGGGTTGACCTTTTAGCCAAGTGGAAAAATGTTCCAATGGAATATCCATCCCGATAATTTCTTGCAATAATAACTTCGCATCCGCCGCCGAACGTTGGTTGCCCTTATTGTCGGAAATCGTTAATCCATAAGGATGCATATCGAATGTTAAGGTTGAAGAGGTGATCGTAGAAGATAACAACAAGGTATAAGATTGCGTGTTGCGATATTGCCAATTAAAGCGGGCGGAAAAGCGTTCTTTGCTGGAAATATAGCCTAATTGACCGGCGCTAGTATAGGAGTTAATTTGTTTGAGTTGTTGTAAATGTTGTTGCCATTGTGCATCCGTTTTCTCAATATGAGCCACATTTGTCGGACGATTGTCGGCAATATCCAGCGTTTGACATCCGGCTAAAAACAGCGCCGGAATCAAAATGAAAATGAATTTTAAGGAGTTCATAAGGTCACTTAATCAAAAAAATTGTGCGTATTTTACGTGGTTAAACATCATTAGTAAAGTGCGGTAAGATTTCTTCACGTTTTTGCTCCACCACTAAAATCCGACGTCGGTTCAGTTCATCACGAATTCCCTGCTTACTAAAATCATCAGCGATCACTTGTTGGACATCAACTTGCAAGGCACATTGATACAATTGCCATAAAAATGTTCGCTGTGGATAAGCCACTTGTTCAAACCCCGTCCGTCCGCGCGAATCTGCCACACAAACCAACAACAGCAGCTCAAAACGTTGCGGTTTGCGCCATACATCCAGTTGATTAAACAAGTTCACGACGGTTTTTGCTTGTAATTCAAAAGCGTTATGCACATGCGTATGAAATTCGCAGCAAAGTAACGCCAAATCTTGTATCACCTGTGACACTTTTAGACGTTGGCAAAGCGTGCGTATTGGTTTGAGACCGGCTTTTTCATGCCCATAATGATGAGGCAAATTGTCTTTCGGACTCAACGCCTTGCCAAGATCATGACAAATCGCCGCAAAACGCACCGCACTTTGTTGATCCACAGAAAAAGTCTGACTTAATAATGTCGCTTGCTGCAAAACCAACATGGTATGCACAAAACTATCTACTTCGGGATGATGCCTAATCGGATTAGGCACGCCATATAAAGCGTCCAGTTCAGGGAAAAGCACTGCTAATGCGCCGATTTGACGCAACAGCTCAAAATAAATTTCCGGGTTGGGTTCTAATAAGGCTTTTGCTGTTTCCAACCACACCCGCTCGGCAGTCAGATGCACTAATTCGCCGGCATCAGTGATTTGTTGCATAAGCTGCAACGTTTCTTCAGCCACGGAAAAACCTAAAGTATGGTAACGCGCGGCAAAACGCGCGACACGCAACACGCGCAGTGGATCTTCGGCAAACGCCGGCGAAATATGGCGCAAAATTCCCCGTTTTAGATCTTCAATGCCATGGAAAAAATCATAAATTTTTCCCTCTTCATCTTGCGCGAGGGCGTTAATTGTCAAATCGCGTCGAATTAAATCTTGTTGCAACGAAATATCCGGCGAAAAATCACAGATAAAACCACCATAACCCACGCCCGATTTGCGCTCGGTACGCGCTAAAGCATATTCTTCTTTGCTTTGTGGGTGCAAAAAAACCGGAAAATCCTTGCCGACTTGCTGATAACCTTGTGCGAGCAACATTTCAGGCGTCGCCCCAACGACCACCCAATCCCGATCTTGCACTGGGCGCTGTAATAATTGATCGCGCACAGCGCCGCCAACAAGGTAGATTTTCATAAGGCTTATACCCAACCGTCACGTTTGCGACGTTTCGGTAAAATCAACGGAATAATTAAGCCGAGTAATAACCCAACACCCAGTACGGAACCGCCATAAATAAACCATTGAATCGCAATTTCGCGTTTTCCCGCATCCAGCATGGCTTCCAAATCACGATTTTTATTTTTGGTAATATCCAATTCGCGTTTTAACTGCGAATTTTGCTCCAATAACTGGCTGCTTTGTTCTTCTGCTTGTTTAGTGCGACGCTGCATTTCATTGGTGCGTTGTTGCCAATCATTGTCCAAACGACTAAGTTTAAGGCTTAATTCTTCAATTTGCGCTTTGAGTTTAGGATTTTCTTGTTTACTACTTGGCGTATTGCTTAACTCATTGGTTAAAATCCAGGCTTCCCGATTGCGGCTATCGCGAATAAGCGTATATTTATCTTTACGATCTAAGACAGTCACTGCTTCGCCGGCTTGAATAGCTCCGGCAATTTTGAATTGATCACCGGCACCTTTACGCAAAAAGGTATTTAAATTTTCCGAAACATATTTGGTTTCCGCTTGTGCCATATGAATAGACAGCCCAAAAATCAGGGAAGAAAGCAGAATTTTAGTGATTTTTTGCATACAACCTATCCTAAATAAAAATAATAAAAATAAAAAAGTGCGGTGAATTGTACCGCACTTTTTAGATAAATAAAATTAAGTTAAGCTCTAATAAAAGATGCACTCTAAAATATAGAAAATAATGATGGCAAAGAAGGCACCTGCCGGTAACGTGACAACCCAAGAGGCAAAAATATTGCGAATAACGCTAAGATTTAATGCCGCAATACCGCGTGCAAAACCAACGCCGAGAACTGCACCCACTAAGGTTTGCGTCGTCGAAATTGGCAAGCCGGTACCAGATGCAATCACTACCGTAATCGCAGTAGCAAATTCCGCCGAAAAACCGCGGCTTGGGGTTAAATCGGTAATTCCAGTGCCGATAGTTCCCATAACCTTATATCCCATCACAGCTAAACCAATCACAATCCCTGTGGCACCTAAGGGTAGAATCCACCACGCTAAATGAGAACTGGCTGTAATTTGTCCACCATTTTCTACAATTGAGACCACTGCAGACAACGGTCCAATCGCATTCGCGACATCATTTGAACCATGCGCAAATGCCATTGAACAAGCAGTGAGTAGCATCAAAATACTAAAGACTTTTTCAACACCACCAAAGGTTCCGCCCTGCACTCTGTTTTTAAAAGACTCACTACGAAAATAAAAATAACAAAATACAATACTCGCAATACTGATTATTAATGAAGTAAGCAGGGTTTCATTCATTGAAAGGTGTAATCCGACATGTTTTAATCCTTTCGTAATCGTTACAAGCGTTAAAATAAACGTGGTTAGCCCCATATAGTATGGTCCGAACTTTTTAGCGTTTTCCAATGGCGTTTCAGTATCAAAAATAAATTTCTGTGTACTAGTAAAAATGACATAAGCGACGACCCCAGATACCAGCGGTGTTACGAACCAACTGCCAACAATCCCCTTAATATTTCCCCATTCCACAGAATGCGGACCAACAGTCACGCAAGCAAACCCGACAATCGCTCCAATAATAGAATGCGTTGTTGATACCGGCCATCCCATAAAGGATGCCAACAACAACCAAACTCCAGCAGACAATAATGCGCTCATCATTCCCAAAACAAGTAAATCCGGATTATCCACAAACTCCATCGGATTAATAATCCCACTTTTGATGGTTTCTGTTACTTCTCCGCCGGCCAAATAAGCCCCTGCAAATTCAAAAATCATAGCGACAAAAATAGCCTGTCTAGCGGTAATTGTGCCTGACCCCACAGAAGTTCCCATGGCATTGGATACATCATTAGCGCCAATGCCAAATGCCATTAACAACCCAAAAATTGCCGTAAGAACAACAAATAACGTGCCGTATTCATTTATTAATTCCATAATGACTACCTATCTAAAATCATAACTTTGCTGTTAAGAACGAGCCAACATTAATTCAATACGAGCGCCCACGCGTTGCGCTTGATCCGCCAACCCGCCAATCCATTCAAGAATTTTATACAAAAACATAATATCAATCGGGTTATAGCGTTCTTCGACACCACGCAACATCATGCGCAATTTAATTTGCATTTGATCCGTATCATCTTCAATCGAATCCAATTCATTTATCATAGTATTAACAAAGGTTAATTCCCGTCCTCTAAAACCGGTTTCAAGTAACTCGTCCAATTCGTCAATGACACGGTGTGCCTGCACAGTCGCATCTAGGCTGCGGTAAAGAAACTTCATGAATTCCTCCTGCATACCACTTGGGAAAGCAAATTGACGTCCTAACATTCGACCTGCAATATCTTTAGCACAATTAGCCAATTTATCTTGTTGAGTCACCAATTCTAATAGATCCGTACGATCAATCGGCATAAATAAACCACGAGGAAGTTTTAAACGAATTTCACGTTTTAAAGTATCAGCTTGACGCTCCACCTCAGAGATTTGTCGACGAATTTCTAAAGACGCCTCCCAATCTCCGTTAAACGTACTTTCAAAAAAAGGCACAAGTAAGCTACAGCATTCTGTTACCTTATCTGAATGTCGTTGTAAGGGCTTAAAAGGGGAATGGGCAAATAATCCAAGAATATTATTCACTGCCATAAATTTACTCCTTAACAAGTTGATTAAATTTTCAGGCGCATATTACATGATATAAGGTAAAAATTCACGATTTTAATCGAAAAATCTCCATATTTATTAGATAATATCACAAGTCATTTGCATATTAATCGCTTATTTATAGAGTAAGTAATTAATATAAAAGGAATTTATATGGAAAACGAAATTGAACTAAAATTAATCGCCTCGCCCCAATTTGCCCAATTTTTAAGCCAAGAAATTAGTAATTTTATGATTTTAGCGCGAAAAAGCGTCTTTTTACGCAATTGTTACTACGATACACCGGATCAATTCTTCGCCAAAAATAAAATGGGATTGCGGGTGCGTCAACAAGATGACTCCTTTACGTTAACCCTAAAAACCAACGGAACCGTACAAAGCGGGTTACACATTCGCCCTGAATATAATGTTCCGCTTAACGACGCCCATCCCAATTTAAGCCAATTGGCCCAAGTTTATCCGCTAGAAAATGCGCAATCTTTACAGCTTACCGCGCTATTTTCCACGGATTTTCAACGCCAATCTTGGCTTATCGAATGTGGCAATGGTACGCAAATTGAAGTAGCATTAGATCAAGGGGAGATCATCGCACAAGACAAAACCGCGCCGATTTGCGAAGTCGAATTTGAATTAAAACAAGGAAATATTGCCGATTTATTGTATTTCGTCAATGAACTTAGTTTTGCTTGTGATGCCCGCTTAAGCCAACGCAGTAAAGCGCAACGCGGCTATCAACTGGCGCTAAATCAATCTATCGCACCGCAAAATTGGTTAACCAAATGGCGTGAATTTTTAGATTTTGCCCAAAGTGTGGTCAATTCTACGCAAAAATTGACCGCACTTATCAAGCTGGAACAAGAGATGATTGAAGAAACCGTCGATCTCGGCGCAGACTATTTTGCGCAAGATTTTATCCGTAGCGTAGAACGGATCGGCGCTTTTTTTAATCTGTATTATTTTTACAGTGAAAATGCCAAACTGTTAGAACAAAGTATTGCTGAACAAGCCGAACAGGCGCCAATCCGATTTGATGAGCAACGGTTAACCGAATTATTAGAAAGCAATACCCGCTTGCTTGATGAAATCAAAGAAATTATCCGCCTACACAGCGAAAGCAAAGATAATTTACGCGCCATGAGCCGCCTGATTTCTTTGCTCCAAAGCGGACGATATGTAAAACGGATGCTTAACTTTTTATTATTAACGGTAAAATAAAATGGCAAAATCTCCGAAAACCGCTTATGTATGTAGCGACTGTGGCGCAGAATTTGCGCGTTGGCAAGGGCAATGTTCCGCCTGCAAAGCTTGGAACACTATCAGCGAAGTGCGGTTAGTTTCTGCGACGAAAAGTAAAAATGACCGATTCAGCGGGTACGCCGGCGAAACTCACGCCAAAATTCAGCGCTTATCGGAAATCAGTCTGCAAGAATTACCACGTTTCAGCAGCGGATTTAACGAATTGGATCGCGTTCTTGGTGGCGGAATCGTCCCCGGCAGCGCCATTTTAATCGGCGGTCATCCCGGCGCGGGAAAAAGTACCTTGTTGTTGCAAGTGATGTGCGGATTAGCGCAACATTCGACCGCACTTTATGTCACAGGCGAAGAATCATTGCAACAAGTTGCCATGCGTGCCAATCGCTTAAATTTGCCAACGGATCAATTACAAGTGTTATCCGAAACCTCTGTTGAACAAATTTGTGCCTTAGCCGATCAATTAAAACCGCAAATTATCGTGATTGATTCCATTCAAGTGATGCACCTTGCGGATATTCAATCCTCCCCCGGCAGTGTGGCACAAGTACGAGAATGTGCGGCATTTTTAACTCGTTATGCGAAAACCCGCCATGTGGCGATCGTGATGGTTGGTCATGTGACCAAAGACGGTACCCTTGCCGGACCGAAAGTGTTGGAACATGCCATTGATGCCTCCCTATTATTGGAAGGCGAAGCAGACTCCCGTTATCGTACTTTGCGCAGCCATAAAAACCGTTTTGGGGCGGTCAACGAACTCGGCGTTTTCGCCATGACCGAACAAGGTTTACGCGAAGTAAAAAATCCGTCGGCAATTTTTTTAAGCCGCGGCGAAGAAGAAACCTCCGGCAGTTCAGTAATGGTATTATGGGAAGGTACACGCCCGCTATTAGTTGAAATTCAAGCCTTGGTTGATCATTCCATGCTCGCCAATCCAAGACGGGTAGCGGTCGGGTTGGAACAAAACCGCTTGGCGTTATTATTGGCGGTATTGCATCGCCATGGCGGCTTACAAATGGCGGATCAAGATGTGTTTGTCAACGTGGTAGGCGGCGTTAAAGTCGGCGAAACCGGGGCGGATTTGGCGTTATTATTGGCGTTAATTTCCAGTTTCCGCAACCGCCCGTTGCCACGCGATTTGGTAGTTTTCGGCGAAGTGGGCTTGGCGGGAGAAATTCGCCCGGTGCCAAGCGGTCAGGAACGCATTAGCGAAGCGGCAAAACACGGGTTTAAACGCGCGATTGTCCCCTTTGCCAACAAGCCGAAAAGTGCGGTGGAAAATATGCAAGTTTTTACGGTCAAAAAACTCGCCGACGCCTTAGCTATTTTAGATAATTGGTAAAAAATAAGTGCGGAATTGACCGCACTTTTTCATATTTTAACTAGAATTAATTCCCATTCACGCGGGCTTTTATCCGATCAGCAAACATCCCGATGCTCACCGCAAAATAATTGGATTTGTTCCAGTCTAAAATGGTACGGAAATTGTTTGAAACCAAAAACGCGCGACCCGCTTCACGATCCGGACGCACTAACCATAAATCAGTCGAAGAAAGTGCGGTCAATTTTTCCAATTCTTGTGAAGTTGGCGATTTTAACACTACGCCTTTATTTTGCCATTCGCGCCATGAACGCGCTTTGCCTTTTTCAATACCGGCGAGATCCAAGCTCATATATTGTGTCAAATTGACTTCCACGCCCCAAGGCAATTGAGCGCTCCAACCGACAGTATGCAAATAGTTGGCGATCGAAGCAAATACGTCGTAGTGATTTTTCCAAATATCTTTTTCGCCGTCGCTGTCGCCATCCGCCGCATAACGCAAATATGAACTCGGCATAAATTGCGTTTGTCCCATAGCGCCAGCCCATGAACCCAGCATTTTGTTGCGTTGAATTCGATTTTGCTCCAACATTTTCATTGCCACAATAAATTCTTTGCTAAATAAGGCTTCTCGACGTCCATCAAAGGCTAAAGTCGCCAAAACCGATAAGACGTCATAATTGCCTTGATAATAACCGAAGCTACTTTCCATGCCCCACAACGCCATCAAATATTCTTTTTGTACACCAAACCGTTTGCTCGCTTTTTCCAATTGTGGCAATTGTTCCCAATAACGACGTTCCGCGACATTAACTTTATCCGCAGTTAAAACACGGTTTAAGTAATTAGTGATTCCCTTTGGATTAGATACCGGCGGTTGATTTGGAGCGCGTTTTGTAATTTTACCTGCTTGCTGTCTGTCTAAATCCACTGCTTTTTGGATAAAACGAATGTTGTTTTGTTCATTCAACACCGACGCTGACACTCCCTGCTCCGCCGCTTTAGCTTTTAAAAACTGCACATAATCATTAAAATTTTCTACAATACGAAGTTTATTATACCGCCTCTCTTTTTCTACTGACTGAATAGACGGATTGCCGGCACAACCAGTCAATATTGCGAGCAATGCTAATAAAGATAACTTGATTTCATTTTTCAGCATATTACTTTCCTGAAAATAAGGGTAAAAAATAACGGATCAACCTAATTATTTACGTAAAAATCCATACACGATTTTTAACAACGATAACGGTAACAAGCGCGGGATCACGCGTAATGCGAAAACCAACAAACCTGGCAATGTGCCTTGTAATTTTAGGCGCTGTTTTAATTTAAACAGGTTCCATTCGCACTTCGCTTGCGCTATGCCACGACGACGCCCAACCATACCATTGCCAACGCGAGCATAAACTAAAATATCTGGCAAATTCGCCACTTGTTGCGGGAATTTCGCCACTAAATTAATCCAAAGGTAATAATCTTCCTGTAAATCCTGATAACCGCCGGCGGCTAATACTTCCGTTTTGCGGTATGCCACCGTCATATGGTTAAATGGGCAACGTTTGCGCGTAAAAGCAACAATCGCTTGCGCATTCAGCGGGACGTGGCGGTAGCTGACAATATCATCAATATGTTGACCAAATTCCGCAATTTGACCGCCAAAAATGACCGTATCCGGATGCTGTTCAATAAAAGCTACTTGTTTTTCAAAGCGTTGCGGATCGCAAATATCATCCGTATCCATACGAAAAACCCATTCATAAGAGCAATGTCGCAATCCTTCGTTTAGCGCTTTACCTAAACCGCGATTTTGCGCCAATTTCACCACCTTTAATGGCAATAAATCTTGGTATTTTTCCACCGCACTTTCTAAGGCTTCCGTTACCGGACCATCAAAAATCAACACGATTTCATCCGCCGGACGTGTTTGCTGGCGTAAACTTTCTAAACATTCAAGCAAAAATTGCGCTTGCTCTTTGACATAAAGAGACATTAAAACAGAAAATTTCATTACATAAACCTTTTTAAATAAATCGCCAATGTTGGAGAAATAAAGGTAATCACTGCGATCAGCAGCGTTTTAATCCGCTTATTCAACTTAAACATTGCAAAATAATAATACGCCGCGTGGCGGGATAAATTCATAATATTCGGGTAAGCCAACATATATTGAGCGTTGATGGCAAAGTTTTTGTGCTGTTGTGCGCTATGCACATACTGTTGCTCAATCACTGCAATTGCCGCCTCCGTATTGGCAGTATTAGTCGATACGCTGGAGCGTTTAGTATGGAATGTGCATTTGGTTAACGGTTGATCTACATACACCGGCGCAAAGGCTGGCGAAGAAACCAATTTCAACACAAATTCATAATCTTCCAAGGATTTTAATTCTGTCGATAATCCACCAAGAGCAAAAAAGAAACTTTTTTTCACACCAATCATCGGCATACCGCCCATTTTATTGGCGACTAAAATATTATCCAACGTCAATTGTGCCGGATCGCGGTATGGATGGGTAAAATAGGTGAAGTTTTCGTTTACCATCACACATTCCGCAGGATGATAAACCACATTGCAATCTGGATGTTGTGCGATGGTTTGCGCCATCACTTCGCATTTTGATGCAGCAAAACGATCATCATCATCTAAAAATAATAACCAGTCATATTTTGCCTGTTGCGCGCCGATATTGCGACTGCCGGCGGCACCTTGATTTTGTTGATTACGAATGAGTTGCACCGAAAACGGGTAGGTTTTATCAATTTCTACCGGCTCTTGCGAACAATCATCCACAATTACTACTTCAAAATTATATTGCGTTTGCGCTACTAAACTGTCTAATAACGCCGGAATTTCTTGTTTGCGGTTAAATGATGGAACAATAATACTCAGCATCTTTACGCCTCTTTTTTAAATAAAATAAGATGTTTTCCCGACGATCCGAATAAGGAAAGTAACATCAATAACACCAACATAATTCCCGGAAAGGCATAGGTATCGGCTTTAACATTTAAGACGGATAAAATAAATAAAGTAGATAAGGTAAAATACCAACTGCCTGCAAACCAATTGAGCGCGATTTTACGTACAAAATAAGCGGTAAATAAAAAAACCATAATAACGTTTAAAATACCGCCATATAATGCTTGACGAATAAATCCGCTATCTGTTGCGCCATAATAATGTCCATCAGTAGTGATATAATATCCGTCACCAAATAAAATTTGTTTTAATTGCGGCATATATAAATGTTTTTGCATCAACGTATCAGTCGAAGAACTGGTTAATCCTTTATGCCCCAATAAATTAATCAAAGGTTCCAATGCGTGTTGGACATATTTATTATCTGCATAATTCATCGCAAGAAATACACAAATTGCCACAAATAAAAATAATACCGGAAGATAACGCCATTTAAAATACAACAGAATACTCACCGCTGACATGAATAAAAAGGTTCTACCAGAAATTAACCCGACAAATAATAATAAAAAGACAAACACTGAACTCATAGAATTATAACGCTGATTATATGCCAATAAAAAATGCAACAACATAACATAAAAAATACTTAACTGAAAAAAAGCAGCTGATGTTAAGGTATATAAGCGATATTCTTGTTCGGAACCATAAAAACGCGGCAACAAGGCATTGGTCGAAAGGGCAAAATCAATCATCCAAGGAATTCCGCATAAAGCCAAAAAACCTATTGCTGATTGCACGGAAATGCCCCATTTTAAATCGCGTACGAATTGTTGTTGCCCCAATGAATGTTGCCCATGATTAGGGGCATAAAACAGATTATACAAACCAATTGCAAAAACAAATAAAATCAATGTCTTGCTATATTGAATCACGACGGAAAAATCTCGCGTCTGATGTACTAATAAGGGAACAAAACTTAATAAAATTAAGGCAATAATAACCACAAGGCTATCCACAGGAAGCATAATACCCCGTGTGATTTTTTGTTGGTAAAGCCGATAGCCTAACCACAACAAAGCGATAATGCCGACAAAAAATGCCATCCGAAAAAAATGGAATAACCAAGGATCATAAAGATAAAAAAGCGTAAATATTGCTGACATAACGTTCCTTTATTTCTTTAATGCAGTTGTGCGCTGATATTTAATTCGTTCATAGGAAATTTATAATAATACCCGATCGAAATTAACAAACGAGTTAAACTGGCGCCAATTAACGCATAAGCAACACCATATAAACCTTGTTCTCTAAAACAATAAAATAATACAACCAACACCGCAATAGAAATTAATTGACGGGTAAATAACAAAATTTGTTTGCCTAAAATCAACATATTTTGGGATAACACCCAAGATAATCCAGCGATAATAGAATTCACAATAAACCAAACTAAAATTGGTGCAACTTCCGCATATTTTTCACTAAAAAAGAAAACCACGACGGGTTTTGCTAAAAATGGCACAATAATGACCGCACTTATTGCCATAAATCCAATTAACAATAAAACAGATTGAATGCGATTCATTCGGTTAAGCAAGCCGGAATAATAATAATCCGCAAGCATATTAATAAATTTTGTTAATAATGCATCAAAAGCAATGCAAACCGTATATAACCCTAAAGTATAATTTCCCATTAAAGAAACAATTAAAAATTTATCTAAATTGACTGTCGTTGCGCCAAAGGTTTGTAATAAATTTTGTTTAATCCAATTTTTAGCAAAAAAACGCCCATCCATTTTTTTCACATCATGCTCTCGGATAAATTGGCGTTCAATGCGCATAAGGTAAAATAAACAAAATAACGCCTGCACAATCGTTAACGCGGTTAATAAATATAACGCGATTGCAATTGGCTGTTCTCCTCCAATAAAATAACAAGCCGCATATAAAATCACTGCTAAAATCGGTTGTTGTAAGGAAATCACCCGATAAATTTTTAAATTCGCATCAATTTTACTTTTTTCTAATGTAATCGTTAAAATGGCGGTTAAAACCACATTTAACATAAATAAATAAGAAAAGTGCGTCACCTCAAAAAAATACAAGGCAATCGCCGCCACTAAACAGGCGAACGCTAAAAAGCCAAGAAAATAATAGCGCCATCCTTGATATTGTTGATGGCGCATACTTAAAGCAAAAGCAAATCCTACGCCGCCGGAACCAATCGCCACCGCATAACTCACCGAGGTAACAAAAAGTTGGAACAACCCGCGTTCCTCAACTGCCAGCAATCGTGCCAACAAAAACGAACTGACCATGGTCAATCCCGTACTGAACAAGGTCACTAAAATTAAACTGACTAAATTTCGTTGATTGCTATTCATCTTCGACGACCACCAACTTTATCCGCCTATTTGGCTTATTATCATAAACGTGCCATTGTAAAGCGAACCGCAACGACATTCAATAAAACAATAAATCTTTACAAAATCTTACAATCTCTTTATTCTTGCCTATTTGAGCGTACCCATTTCAAATATCCAATAGGTGGCCTTATGTTTATGTTAGTCAAATTAATTACCGCCATTATTCTTCCGCCGTTTAATGTGATCTTGCTTTTTATTTTATCGTTAATTCTCGGCGCGTTTGATTACAAAATCTTAAGTAAATTCACCGCACTTTTAGGCATTTTAATCCTTTATGTGTTCAGCATTCCTTATACTGCGCAAAAATTAAATGATAGCCTTGTAATTGAAGATAATCTCACGCTAGAAGATTACCAAACCGCACAAGCTATCGTCGTCCTCGGCGGCGGGCTACGCGACAGCAAAGAATTATTCGGCACACTCGCAGTACCACAAATTCCGTTAGAAAGATTGCGCTACGCTGCCTTCTTATATGAAAAAACTCGTTTGCCGATTTTATTAAGTGGCTCCAGCCCAAATGGCAATTCTGAAGCCAAAGTGATGGAAAAAGAATTACAAGAATTTTTCCATACCCCAACGCGTTGGCTGGAAGAACATTCTTTAACTACCAGTGAAAACGCCGAATTGGTGAAAAAATTATTGGAAAAAGAAAACATTAATCGCATTATCTTGGTGACCAACCAATGGCATATGCAGCGTGCGAAATTATTATTTGAAAAACAAGGATTTGAGGTATTACCCGCCAGCGTCGGCAACGGGATTACACCAAAATCCTATGAACTTGGCTTGATGCATTTTATCCCGCAAGCCGCTGCCATGCCAGCAAATATGCAAGCGCTAAAAGAATGGATTGGCTATTGGAAAGAAAAGAATTTAAGCCGGAACTCCATCTAATAGCGATTGTAATTTTAAAATAGGGGCTATCAGATTAGTTTGAGTATACAAATTAGCCCCTAGACAATGAATGTTAATTATTCTACAACTAATTTTTTCCCATTATAAGACAGAGTTTGAACTTTCGTTAATGCTTTACCGCCATCCGTTTCTCCTCCTACAAGAAATACTTTATTTTTGTAACTAAAAGAAACACCCGCTGCGATATTTTCTGGCAATTTACCGACAATTTTCCAAGTGCCGTTTTTCCCATTGAATACATACACATCACTATGGTAAGTTTTCTTCAAGCCTCCTGTACGGTGCGCGTCGTTGATGCCTTTAGCATAATTCGCACGTGCACCTGGGAAATTTGCCCCGCCGGTAACAATAAAGTAACCGTTAGAATAGCCACCCATCCCCGCTGCAATACCCTCTTGTTGACTATAACCTGCTGGCGTTGGTAACTCACCAAGTTTTTTCCAAGTAATGCCATCTTTGCCAATTGTTCCCAATTCTGTAGTTGGGGTACGTAAGCCTGCTTTTATTTCACCATTCACGACTAACAATTTACCATCTTTCAAGCCAACCACTGCACCGGCACGCGGCAAGAATGGGAATATGCCCTCGTTACGCCATATATTGGTCGCAGGTTCATAGCTTGCAATTTCTGGCGAAAAAAAGAAATCTTGTGCTCGTAGATTGAAATAAGGATCAAATATCGCTTTTTCTTTCTCTTTGTCACCGTCTGCCGCAGCAACATCTTGAAATAGACCATTCCAGATTTCTTGATTTACCCCTCCAACAAAATAGATTTTTTTGCTATCTGCAACTGCACTTGTTCCCGCCGTTGCCCCTTTGGGTGAACGAGTTTGTAATTTTGTCCAAGTATTGTTCGCTGGATCATAAACATAAGCATCATTAATACTTTCGCTTTTATAATTTGCAGTATCTTGAAAACCACCAAATACATAGAGCTTACCGTCAACACCCGCTGCTGTGGCTTGGTTACGCACCCCTCCTGGGAATGCAGCAATTTCTTTCCATTGTGCATCTTTTTCTTTTAAATTCAATGCGTAAAATTTATCACCGCCAGAGCCTAACCCTACATAAATAGTATCACCAATTAATGCTCCAGCACCTCCTTTGATCCCTATGGGTAAATCAGGATAGACTGCTTGTGCAGAAAATGCGGTTAAGCCTAAAATGAATGTCGCTAAAAAAGATTTTGTAATTTTCATAGGAATACACCTTATTGTTTTAGAAAAGTTTCATTGTTATAACCACACTTTAAGGCATTAATAAGTTAGGTATAAATGTAATAATCTGTGGAAATAGGGTAATTAATACTAATGTGACAAAAATCGGCACTAAGAAAGGTAAAACACCTTTAGTTACAGTGGAAACGGTCATATTACCTACACGTGCTACCACAAATAACGCCATTCCCATTGGTGGTGTAAGAATACCAATCATCATATTCAATGTCGTCATCACGCCGAAAAACACAAGATCTATACCAAATTGTTGAGCAATTGGAATAAGCATTGGTAACACAAGGAATTGCAATGCAAGCGCATCAATAAACATTCCTAAAAATAAGAGTAATAGATTAATCATCACCAATACCATTGTTGGACTGTCTGCAATCGCAACAAAGGCTTCCCCAATTCTCATGGCAACTTGTTCACGCGCAATCATATCGCCAAAGAATGTTACGGTCATTACCATTAACGCAGTGACACCTGTAATAGAAATGGTTTCCACACAGCTTTTAAATAAGCTTTGCAAGCTCAACTCTTTATAAACAAATTTACCCACAATCATGGAGTACGCTGCTGCAAAAACTGCCGCTTCAGTCGGGGTAAATAACCCTGAAAAGATACCACCAATAATAAGAATTGGAGTTAAAATTGCCCAAATACTTTCTTTAAACGCCTTGCAGAGCTCCTCTCTCGTTGCTTTACGTGTTTTTGGATAGCCTCGTTTTTTGGACACGAAATAATTCATCATCATTAACGCTATCGTCACGAGCACGCCGGGTACAAACCCCGCGATAAAAAGCTTCGCAATACTTTCATTAGCAATAACGCCATAGATAATCATTGCAATACTTGGTGGCACTAATGGACCAATGATACAAGATGCTGCTGTGATGCCACCACAAATGTCATCATCATAACCGGCATCTCGCATGGCTTTAATCTCTAATTGCCCCAAACCACCGGCATCAGCAAGCGCAGATCCTGACATCCCAGAGAAAATCAAGCTCGCCCCGATATTCACGTGTCCCATACCACCAGTGTAATGTCCTAATAACGCTTTCGCAAAGGTAAATATTTTTGTGGTAATCCCCCCAGTATTCATCAAAATCCCTGTCAGAATAAAGAACGGTACACTTAATAATGGGAAACTGTTAAGACTATCGACTAATTTATTAGATGCAGAATTAACCACATTCCAACGAGTCATGGCGAAATAAAGCAAGGTAGCAATAAATAACGACCAACCCACAGGAGTACCAAGGAACATAATAATCAACCAAACCGCTAAAACAACATAAACAGCTGAACTTCCCAATTTCATATAATTGGAAATACGAAGCACCTTGAACCAATCTGGTTGAAAGAACAAAATCGTAAAAATAATGACCGCACTTATGACATAAAATATCGCAGGCAAGTAGGTGAATTTATTATTATAGTTTTCACTTTGTGCCTGTAAAAAACGATAAAACATCAAAATAGAGATGAAAGGTAAACCGGCATACAACCATTTTTCAGAAATGCCTAAAGAAACCATTTCAAAACTCGCATCTGCCCAAGTTTTAAAACCAAGATGTACAAATAGTACCACGGAAATAAATATCAAAGTTTGCACAAAAGAGTTTGCTGCTCGCCGAATTCTTTCGGACATTAAATTCGTGATAAAATCAATATAAACGTGCTGTTGACTGCGGATCGCCATGCTGATGCCGAATAAACCTGCATAGATAAACAACAAACGCGCCAACTCTTCACTCCAAATAATAGGAGAATCAAAAATCTGACGAGCAACAATTTGCGCTACGAGAATGGCAAAAATAATAAGAAGCAATCCACCACCAAGCCATTCTTCTAATTTATTGATAAATTTCATAATACCTCCGAAATTGGACTGATTAATTAATATTAGGGACGATATTTAGGGCGTGACTTATCACACCCTACGCTCTAACTTAATCGCCTATTGATCCAACTTAGAGAACTCTTCAATTGCTTTTTTACCCGTCTCTCCTGTGCGTTTTATATAGTCATCATAGTACGCTTGTAACGCTTCTTTGAATGGTTTGAGATCAGGCTCAGTGACAGTAACGCCATGATCTTTGAAAAATGTAATTAACTCGCTTTCACTCTCTTTAAATAATTTAGTGTGGTATTCTGCCGCTTTCCCCGCCGCATCTTTCACGACTTTTTGCAAGTCTTCAGGCAAATCATTTAAGGTATCGTTACTGACTAAATAAAGCTGGTCATTTAAAATGTGATTGGTTAATGCCAAATATTTTTGTACTTCATAAAATTTTTGTGCTTGAATAGCCGATAATGGATTTTCTTGACCATCAACAGAGTGAGTTTGTAATGCTAAATACACCTCTGAGAACGCCATTGGCGTTGGTGCAGCGCCTACGTACTTAGCAAATGCGAGATTCGTGGCGGCGTTTGGTACACGCAATTTCAACCCTTTCATGTCTGCAATACTATTAATTGGGCGATTTGATGTAGTCTGACGAGTACCATTATAAGCAATACCAATCACTTGCATATTTAAATCTTTGTCAATTTTTGATAATAAATCTTGCCCAAATTTGGTATCTAACAATGCTTTTTTCGCTACCTCAAAATCTTTGATCATATAAGGCAATGCAAATACTTCAGCTTCTGGATAGAAAAGTTGGAAACGTGCAGACTCGGCAAAAGTAAAATCTAATGCTCCATCTTTCAATTGTTTCAACATGACACGGTCATCGCCTAATTGCGCAGAGGGATAAATGGAAATTTCAATTTTTCCTGCTGACTTTTCTTTTACTTCTTTCGCGAAATACTCTGCTGCTTTATATTCATTCGTACTAGTTCCTGCCACCATACCGAATTTTAAATCATAATCCGCAGCAAAAACGGAAGTAGAGATAGCAAAGGCTAAGGTAGAAAGGGCTAATTTTGTTAATTTCATAAGGAATCTCCTTGTTAGCATTGAGCATAATTTATAAGTGGCTTTTAGAAAGTACGGTATAAAAACTGATTACAATTCATATTTACTTATCTTGGCTATCGTTATAAAGCAAATACATCATTTTTTCAAATAAAAATGGAGTTTTATTTCTAAAATGTGAGCAATATCACAATTTATGGATTTTTTGGAATAATTCTCCAAAATTATTTTTATTTTTAGAAGTAAGAGGCGTATAATTCCTCTACCTTAATTGAATGGTTCAAGATAGTGCTCACATGTTATTCTTAGGAAAAAGAACGTGTTACAACAAAATCAAAGAAGATATCACACGCTGTCTTGCGCAACAGAGAATTTAATTTCTGTGTATCTTGGTCATTTACAGTTAAAAGAATATATTCACAATCTCTTAGAAACGATAAATAACCAAGTCAAATTTTGGAGTAAATATGTCAAAATTGAATCATAAAGAAGTGCTAAACAAAATCCGTTATGGATTAATTGCATCTTGTCAACCTGTTGATGATGGTCCGATGGATAAACCTGAAATTGTTTCAGCAATGGCACAAGCCTCAATCGTCGGCGGCGCTGCAGGATTGCGAATTGAAGGGATTGAAAATTTAAAAGCGACACGTCCAACAATTTCTGCCCCTATTATTGGTATCGTAAAACGAGATTTGCCCGATAGTCCTGTACGTATCACTCCTTTTTTGCAAGATATTGAAGATTTAGCTGCTGCTGGTGCAGATATTATTGCGGTAGA
Source organism: [Pasteurella] mairii (assembly GCA_900454475.1). Classification (GTDB taxonomy): domain Bacteria; phylum Pseudomonadota; class Gammaproteobacteria; order Enterobacterales; family Pasteurellaceae; genus Actinobacillus_B; species Actinobacillus_B mairii. The sequence goes on along the minus strand of UGSS01000002.1, from coordinate 624,227 downwards.
TGGTACAGATCGCCCGCGTCCTATCGACCTTAAACAAGCTGTAACAAAAATTCACGAATTAGGTTGTCTTGCCATGGCAGATTGTTCAAATTTGGCAGAAGGATTGTATTGCCAAAAATTAGGTTTTGATATTATCGGCAGCACTATGTCTGGTTATACGGGCAACGACGTGCCTGATGAACCAGATTATCAATTAGTCAAAGACTTAAAGACCGCAGGTTGCTTTGTTATGGCTGAAGGACGTTATAACACGCCAGAACTTGCGCGCTCTGCAATTGAAATAGGGGCTGACTGTGTAACCGTAGGTTCCGCTCTAACACGCTTGGAACATATTGTACATTGGTTCGTTACCGCTGTTAAGCAAGCATAATGCTTATCTGCTACGATAAAATAAACAAAAGGAAGAAATGATGCGCTGTTTAGCCATTGATATTGGAGGGACTAAAATTGCCACTGCCCTCGTTGAGAATAACCAAATATCACAACGCCACCAAATTACCTCTCCACAAGAAAATACAGGTACAGCAATGCGCAATACGCTAGCTTGCTTGGTGCAACAATATCAAGGGCGGTTTGATTATATTGCTGTCGCTTCGACTGGCATGATTAATCAAGGAAGGTTGACTGCATTAAATCCTAAAAATCTTGGTGGCTTAGCTGAGTTTCCTTTATACGATTGTTTAGCATCAGTGTCTGATAAACCTATTTTTTTACTTAATGACGTACAAGCAGCTGCCTTTGCAGAATATCAACAGGAAGACCCAAATACGGTGCAAAATTTCGTTTTTATTACTGTTTCTACCGGTGTTGGTGGCGGTATTGTACAAAATGGTCATTTACTGACCGAACCGAATGGGGTAGCGGGACATATTGGACACACTCTTGCCGATCCAAATGAAGTGATGTGTGGTTGTGGTCGTCGTGGCTGTGTAGAGGCTGTTGCTTCAGGGAGAGCGATTGAAGCCATTTCTAGTCAATGGGAGAATCCTTGTTCGCCGAAACAAGTTTTTGAATTATTCCGTGAAAATGATGAAAAAGCGACCGCACTTATAGAACGTTCGGCTAAGGCTATTGCGAACTTAATCGCTGATTTACGAATTAGCTTAGATACCCAAAAAGTCGCCATTGGCGGTAGTGTAGGGCTAGCTGATGGCTATTTATCATTAGTTAAAAAATTTATGCAAAACCAACCGCACTTTTATCATTGTTCAGTACGACTGGCAAAATTTGGCAATGATGCTGGATTAATTGGCGCCGCTGCTTGGGGCTACGCGCAACTGTTACAAAAACAATCATCAAGATACTAGATACTACTCTTTGTATCTCAACACATAACATGAAATAGAAGGATAAAATATGTATATCGGAACTTTAACACGTCAAGATTATAAACGCGATTTACCAAAAGTATTAGCTGATGTTTGTGATTATTTAAAAACAGTAGATTTAACCGCTTTAGAAAATGGTCGCCACACTATTACGAGTGAGATTTTCATGAATGTGATGACTCCAACCACTGATGCAGCTGATCATAAAAAAGCAGAATTACACCGTCGCTATATTGATATTCAAGTTATTATTGATGGTGTTGATGGTATGGAATATGGTCTTGAGCAGCCAGATTTAAGCCAATATGAAGATTATCACGAAGAGGAGGATTATCAACTCACCAATGCAGAAATCGCTAATAAAAACTGGATTAAGGTGCATCCACAACAATTTGTTGTCTTCTATCCTTATGAACCACATAAGCCTTGCTGCAATATAGATAATAAAGTAGCAACGCTGAAAAAACTCGTCGTTAAAGTGCCGGTTTCACTACTATAAAAGTACACTTGCTGACTAAAGTAGGAGTTTTTATGGCAAATAATCATATTTTAGAACGTATTGCCGCTTTGCAGGCAAGTTTAACTAAAACGGAAAAACGTATCGCTGAACACATATTGCAAGATCCAGAACTGCTGAATAACTGTTCATTAGCAGAGATTGCCAAAAATATGAAAGTGGGAGAAGCCACGGTAATCCGTTTTTGCCGAACCCTTGGTTTCAAAGGATTTAGTGATTTTAAAATGGATTTTGCCATTGAGCTCGCTACGCAAGATCAATCTATAACAACCTTGTTAGATACCGATATTTCAAATGATGATGAGCCTGCTCTGGTCGCAAATAAAATTCAAATAGCGTTAAATAAAGTCATCAGTGAAACCATTAATCTCTTGGATTTCAATGTACTTGAACAAGTCGTTAAGGAAGTACGTCTTGCTAAACGAATTTTTTTATATGGTGTAGGGTCCTCAGGCTTGGTCGCAGAGTGGGCAAAAAATAAATTAATGCGGATTGGTATACAAGTTGATGCCACTAGCGATAATCATTTTATGTATATGCAAGCCTCCTTAATGCGTAAAGGGGATGTAGTTATTGGATTAAGTCACTCTGGGCAATCTGCCGAAACAACACACGCGCTCGCGATATCTCGTAAAGCTGGGGCAACCACTATTGCAATTACTCATAATTCTCGCTCACCCATCACCAAAGAGGCTGATTATGTTTTGCATAATGGAAATCGGCAATGTTTGTTACAAGGCGATTCTATGGGAACACAAACCGCACAATCTTTTGTATTAGACTTAATTTACACATTGCTCGTTCAAGCAGAAGAAGAAAAAGCCCTGATTGCAAAACAAAAAACCCTTAGTGTTATTTTAGAACAACGTCAAAAATAGGAGAACGTTATGAAAAACGTAAAAGGCATTTTTAGTGCTTTATTAGTTTCATTTAATGAAGATGGTTCCATTAATGAAAAAGGGCTGCGCCAAATTATCCGTCATAATATTGATAAAATGAAAGTAGATGGACTATATGTTGGCGGCTCTACTGGTGAAAACTTTATGCTTTCTACATCAGAGAAAAAAGAAATTTTCCGTATTGCAAAAGATGAAGCAAAAGATGATATTGCATTAATTGCTCAAGTAGGTAGTGTAAATTTACACGAAGCGATTGAATTAGGTAAATATGCTACGGAATTAGGCTATGATAGTTTATCTGCTGTGACACCGTTCTACTACAAATTCAGTTTTGCTGAAATCAAACATTATTACGATACCATCATCGCGGAAACAGGTAATAATATGATTGTATACTCTATTCCGTTCTTAACTGGCGTGAATATGGGCATTGAACAATTTGGTGAACTTTATAAAAATCCGAAAGTACTCGGCGTTAAATTCACTGCTGGTGACTTCTATTTGTTAGAACGCCTAAAAAATGCCTATCCAAACCATCTTATTTGGGCTGGTTTTGATGAAATGATGTTACCTGCTGCTGCATTAGGTGTAGATGGTGCTATCGGTAGTACATTCAATATTAATGGCATTCGAGCTCGTCAAATTTTTGAACTTACTCAAGCGGGCAAACTTGAAGAAGCCCGTTCTATTCAGCACATCACTAACGATTTAATTGAGGGAATTCTTGCTAATGGTTTATATTTAACTATTAAAGAAATTTTGAAATTACAAGGTGTTGATGCCGGCTATTGTCGTGAACCAATGACCAAAGCGGCAACGGAACAACAACTAGCTATCGCAAAAGCGTTGAAAGAGAAATATTTATAAAGTTAACCGCACTTTCTATAGGGACTGGCTTTAGGCTCTCCCTATAGAAATATTAAAGGAGTGTTTCTATGCGTCTAATCCCCTTACAAACCGAACAACAAGTGAGCCTTTGGGCTGCTCGTCATATTGTAAATAGAATTAATCATTTCAACCCAACAAAAGATCGTCCCTTTGTGCTTGGCTTGCCTACAGGCGGCACTCCCCTCAAAACTTATAAGGAATTGATTGCACTTTATCAAGCCGGCAAAGTGAGTTTCGAGCACGTAGTTACTTTCAATATGGACGAATATGTAGGACTACCGAAAGCGCATCCCGAAAGCTATCATTCATTTATGTATAAAAATTTCTTTAACCACATCAATATTCAAGAAAAAAATATCCATATCCTCAATGGTAATACAGATGATCATGATGAAGAATGTCGCCGTTATGAAGAAAAAATAAAATCTTACGGTAAAATCCACCTATTTATGGGGGGCGTCGGACAAGACGGGCATATTGCATTTAATGAACCGGCTTCATCTTTAGGCTCTCGTACTCGTATTAAAACCCTGAACACTGATACGCTTATCGCCAACTCTCGTTTCTTTAATAATGACATTAATCAAGTGCCTAAATATGCCCTCACTATCGGTGTAGCAACACTATTGGATGCCGAAGAAGTCATGATTTTAGCCACTGGTTACAATAAGGCGTTAGCAGTACAAGCTGGTGTAGAGGGAGCAATCAATCACCTTTGGACGATTAGTGCATTGCAACTGCATCGTCATTTCCTATTAGTATGTGATGAACCGGCACAACAAGAATTGAAAGTAAAAACAGTGAAATATTTCACTGAATTAGAGCAACGGGCAATTCATAGTGTATTAAGTTAAACAGAGAGAAAATAATTATGACTTATGCGTTAATTAATAGCGTAACTTACACTGGGCGAGAAGTGCTACGAGATTACGCGGTTGTCGTTGAGCAAGATAAAATTAAAGCCATTATTCCCCAACAAGATTTGGACAAAGATATTGAAGCAATTGATTTAAAAGGCAATAATCTCACTGCTGGTTTTATTGATTTGCAACTTAATGGATGTGGTGGAGTTATGTTCAATGACCAAACTTCGCTACAAACCTTGGAAATGATGCAAGAAACCAACTTGAAGTCAGGTACAACAAGTTTCCTACCGACGTTCATCACTTCTCCTGATGAAGACATGAAAAGTGCGGTCAAAATTATGAGCGAATATCTTACCAAATACAAAAACCAAGCTCTCGGTTTACATTTGGAAGGTCCCTATATTAGCGTTGAAAAGAAAGGGACGCACCAACCGCAATATATTCGTACCATCAGCCCTGAAATGAAGCAATTTTTGCTTGATAATGCTGCTGTGATTACTAAAATCACGCTTGCTGCAGAAAATCCAACAGCAGAATTTATCCCAGAGTTTGTGGAAAATGGCATTATTGTATCTATAGGTCATTCAAACACCAGTTATGACATTGCAAAAAAAGCGTTCCGCCGTGGTGCAACATTCGCAACGCACTTACATAACGCAATGTCCCCCATTAGCTCCGGTCGAGATATGGGCGTAGTTGGTGCAGTATTAGACTCTTCTAATGTTTATACCAGCGTTATTGTCGACGGTGTTCACGTTTCCTTCGGTAATATACGTATTGCCAAAACGCTCAAAGGAAGCAAACTTTGTATTGTTACTGATGCGCTTGCCGCAGCAGGTTCTAATATTGAATCCTTTACGTTTGTTGGCAAACAAATTTTTGTGAAAAACGGACGCTGTTATGATGCTTATGGCGCATTAAGTGGCTCCTCAATTACAATGATTGAATCTGTTAAAAATGCGGTAGAACATGTAGGTATTCCATTAGATGAAGCGTTAAGAATGTGCAATTTATACCCTGCCGAAGCGATTAATGTAGAAAATAAACTTGGCTCTGTTGAAATAGGTAAAGTGGCTAATTTGACTGCATTTACACCAGATTACAAAATAATTGGAACAGCGGTAAATGGTCAATGGAAAGAACACCAATAAAGCAACTAACACTTAAAATCCATGTTAATAAATCGCCTTTCTAGGCGATTTTTATATAAGAAATAGCGCAATCTATTATGTGATGCACGCTAAATTAATGGAAAAAATGCCTTGATCAGTAAAAGTCAAATGTGCCTATTTTATATGACGACGATCCTTATATTACAATAGATAACAAAAATGTAACAAAAAGCTGAGTTAAATCTTTATGCAAGGCGACACATACTTAATTTTGACCGCACTTTTTTTTACAATTTCAGCCCAAAACTCGCCATATAATTGGCGCTAACATCATTGTTCAGCCAGAAATTTCCAGTCAACGGATTGTAGTGATACCCCACCATATTTCGGCATTCTAAATTCGCACGATCCGTCCAATGCAATAATTCCGCGGGTTTGATAAATTTGTCATAATCATGCGTACCTTTCGGTAGCATTTTGAGCACGTATTCCGCCCCCAACACCACCAGAGTCCACGCTTTGAAGGTGCGATTGATAGTGGATAAAAACAGGGTTCCATTAGGTTTTAACAAGGCTTTGCAAGCATTGATGACGGAATCTGGATGCGGAACATGTTCCAACATTTCCATGCAGGTGATTACATCAAACTTTTCCGCTTGAAGTGCGGTCTGTTTTTGTAAAAAATCTTCGACCGTGGTTAATTGATAATCAATTTTTAAACCTTGTTCTTGCGCGTGTAATTTCGCCACTTCCAATGGCGCGACACTCATATCAATTCCGCTCACATTTGCACCGCACTTTGCCAGCGCTTCCGACAAAATTCCGCCACCACAGCCCACGTCCAATACCGTTTTGCCTTGTAACCCCTTGGCTTGCTGTTGAATATAGCCTAAACGCAGCGGATTAAGTTGGTGAATCGGTTTAAAATCGCCTTGCGGATCCCACCAACTTTTCGCCATTTTCTCAAATTTTTCAAGTTCTTGCGGGTCAAGATTTTGCATGATTATCCTTTTGTTATTTTCCGTTTACATTCCCTCTATTATTCCCTAAGTGCGGTAAAAATTCACTATAAAATTAGAGGAACAGCATAATTTATGCTATAATTCCGCTAATTTTTTGTATGTTATTAGGAAATTCTAAATGGCAAGTTTAGTCCCAAATGTCACTCCTGTAAGTATTGAGGAAGAATTAAAATCTTCCTATCTTGATTATGCCATGTCCGTGATTGTCGGGCGGGCGTTGCCTGATGTGCGTGATGGTTTAAAACCGGTTCACCGCCGCGTATTATATTCAATGGATCAAAATGGCAATACCTATAATAAAGCTCATATTAAATCTGCGCGTGTGGTTGGGGATGTTATCGGTAAATACCATCCTCATGGTGACAGCGCAGTGTATGATACTATTGTACGGATGGCGCAACCATTTTCTCTACGTTATATGTTGGTTGACGGGCAAGGTAACTTTGGTTCGGTGGACGGTGACTCGCCGGCGGCAATGCGTTATACCGAAGTACGGATGCAAAAAATCACCCAAGAATTATTGACCGATCTAGACAAAGAAACCGTGGATTTCTCGCCAAATTATGATGGTAAAGAAATGATCCCAGATGTATTGCCAACCAAAATTCCGACATTATTGGTCAACGGATCCTCAGGTATTGCGGTGGGGATGGCGACTAATATTCCGCCACACAATTTAGCAGAAGTATTGGACGGATGCTTGGCGTATGTGGATAACGAAGAAATTACCATTGACGAATTAATGCAATATATTCCGGGTCCGGATTTTCCAACTGCCGCGATCATCAACGGACGCAAAGGGATTGAAGAGGCTTATAAAACCGGACGCGGAAAAATTTATGTGCGGGCAAAAGCGGAAATCGAAAAAAATGATCGTGACCGCGAACAAATTGTGATTACGGAATTGCCTTATCAAGTCAATAAAAAAACCTTAATCGAAAAAATTGCTGATTTAGTCAAAGAGCGCAAACTGGAAGGCATTAGTGAAATCCGCGATCTTTCCAAAGAAGATATTCGCGTAATCATTGAAATTAAACGTGATGCAGTTGCTGAAGTGGTACTCAACCACCTTTACTCATTAACCCAAATGCAAGTCACCTTTGGGATCAACATGGTAGCGTTGGATCATGGTCAACCAAAATTATTGAATTTAAAACAAATTATCGCCGCCTTTATTAAACACCGTCGCGAAGTTATCACGCGCCGCACCGTGTTTGATTTGCGCAAAGCCTGCGATCGCGCGCATATTTTAGAGGGGTTAGCAGTTGCGCAAGCGAATATTGATAAAATCATTGATTTAATCCGTAACTCCAAAACGCGTGCTGAAGCGGAACAAAAATTGTTGGATACAGAATGGAGTGCGGGCGATTCGGCGCAAATGTTAGCCTTTGCTGAACGGATCAAATATCCACAAGGGCTGCCAACTAAATTAGGACCAGAAGGCAATGTCTATCGTTTGTCAGAGGTACAAACTAAAGCAATTTTAGAATTGCAATTACACCGTTTAACCAGTTTGGAAAAAGAGAAAATCTTTGATGAATACAATGAAATTATCGATATCATCAATGAATATTTATACATTCTCAACAGCGCTGAACGCTTAAAAGAAGTGTTATGCGAAGAATTGGAAAAAGTAAAAGCAGATTTTGCCGATAAACGTCGCACTGAAATCACTACAGCATCCAGCGATATTAATTTAGAAGACCTAATCGCGCAAGAAGACGTTGTGGTGACCCTTTCTCACGAAGGCTATGTCAAATATCAACCGCTAACCGACTACGAAGCACAACGCCGCGGCGGTAAAGGAAAATCGGCAACGAAAATGAAAGAAGAAGATTTTATCGAGCGCTTATTGGTCGCCAATACGCACGATACGATCTTGTGTTTCTCCAGCCGTGGACGCTTATATTGGTTAAAAGTGTATCAGTTGCCACAAGCCAGCCGCGGTTCACGCGGGCGTCCTATCGTCAACATTTTACCGTTGAACGAAAATGAGCGTATTACGGCGATCTTACCGATTACAACTTATGAAGAAAATAAATTTGTCATTATGGCAACCGCCGGCGGGATGGTGAAAAAAATCGCCTTAACAGAGTTCAGTCGTCCTCGTTCCAGCGGTATTATTGCCTTGAACTTGCGTGATGAAGACGAATTAATCGGCGTAGATATTACGGATGGTAACAACGAAATTATGTTGTTCTCATCACAAGGTCGCGTGGTGCGTTTCGACGAAAATGCGGTGCGCGCCATGGGACGTGCCGCCGCAGGGGTGCGCGGAATTAAATTAGCATTAACCAATGAAATTTCAGATGATGAAAGTACGGTCGAAAATGAAGACATTTCGGAAGAACATGATGATACCTTAGATTTAAATATCGATAAAGTCGTCTCTTTGGTCGTACCGAAAAATCAAGGCGAAATTCTTACCGCCACTCAACATGGTTATGGTAAACGTACTGCGTTAGACGAATACCCGACCAAATCACGGAATACCAAAGGAGTGATTTCGATTAAAGTTAGCGAGCGCAACGGAAAAGTGGTCGCCGCGACGCAAGTTGAAGAGAATGATCAAATCATGCTGATTACTGATGCCGGTACCTTGGTCAGAACGCGTGTCAATGAAGTCAGTATCGTCGGACGCAATACTCAAGGGGTTCGCTTAATTCGTACTGCCGAAAACGAGCAATTAGTCAGTTTGGAACGCATCTGTGAAGTGGATGAAGACGAATGTGACGAAAGTGCGGTTGAAAATTCGGAAGAATAATCACTTTTTATCTACGGTTAGCCTTGCGCTAACCGTTTTTCTCTTTAAAACTTGGGTTAAATATGTCAATTTCCTTACTTGTTTATGTGCATCTTATTTGCGCTATTGTCAGTTTATTGTTACTGCTTATTCGTGGCGTAATGCAATTGTCCGACAAAAATTGGCGGGCGGTAAAACTGCTGAAAATTCTACCGCACTTAAGTGATACCTTATTGATTTTAAGTGGCGTGGGCATTATCGCCATGTTTGGTTTTCATGTACCGCCATGGGGGCTCATTAAAATTGCCTTATTGATATTATATATTATTTTCGCAGCTAAATTTTTCGGCAAAAATGACATACAACCTAAATCAACCCATTTTATACTCGCGCTTGTCAGCTTCACCTTGGCAGGTTTAGTGGGATTTTTCCACTAAAATTTTCCCTAAAAAACAAAAATGTTTGTAAGTCACCCTACAAACATTTTTTATTTCAGCTTCGCCACATAAAATTGTGGCAAACTTTCTTAGCCGCCAGCCAATTTCACTTTAAAGCCTTTCTGTTCCAACAACTGTTTCAGCAATTCCCTTTTATCGCTTTGAATTTCAATCTCACCGCCTTTTACCGCACCGCCGCATCCGCAACGTTTTTTCAGTTCAGCAGCCAGTTGTTTCAACTCGGCTTCCGGTAAATCCAATCCATTGATCACACACACGCCACTGCCTTTACGACCGCTAGTTTGGCGCTGAATGCGCACAATACCGTCGCCCTTTGGACGTGCTGCCGGTTGCGGTGCTGCTTTTATTTTGCCGCTTTCGGTGGAATAAACCAATACACTTTCTGACATGATTTCCTCAATTCAATTAGTCAGTAATAGAAGCATTAATCGCGCGTAATACTTCCGCCGGATTATCTGCTTGCGTAATCGGACGACCGATGACTAAATAATCAGAACCCGATTGAATTGCTGCGTTTGGCGTCATCACGCGGCGTTGATCACCAAAATCGCTACCAATTGGGCGAATGCCTGGCGTCACTAATTTGAAATCTTTTCCGCATTCCGCACGTAAAATTTCCACTTCTTGTGGCGAACAAACCACCCCATCTAAACCGGCACGTTGGCTTAATCTCGCCAAACGAATGACCTGTTCCATTGGTGATGCATTAATACCGATTTGTAATAAATCTAAATCTTCCATACTGGTAAGTACAGTAACACTAATTAAAATCGGCGCATCTTTACCATAAGGTTCAAGAATTTTTTTCGCCTCTTCCATCATGTGTAAGCCACCGCTGGCGTGTAAATCCACCATCCATACTCCCAAATCAGCGGCAGATCTGACCGCTCTTGCGACCGTATTCGGAATATCGTGGAATTTCAAATCTAAAAATACATCAAAATTACGTTGATGAAGTTGTTTAACAAACTGGGTTCCCAATGTTGTAAACATTTCTTTACCTACTTTTAAACGACATAATTGCGGATCAATTTGATCTACTAATGCCAAGGCTTGCTCTTCTTTTTCGTAATCCAGTGCAACGATAATTTTGCTGCTCATATTATTTTCCTCTCATTAATTATGCTCAATTCCACGAATCGGTTTGATACTTTCCCATTGACGACAAGACGGACAACACCAAACTAATTTATGGGTTTGATAACCGCAGTTGGTACAACGATAATCAAATCCTTGTTTGATGCGCTCACCCACCATTTTATGTAATAAAATCAAACTCTCTTTTGCCCGCCCTTGTTCGGCAGTATCAATTTGGTACTGAATAAAGCGATGGAACAAAAAGGTACTCGGATTTTGTGTCAAACGTTGGTAGAGCTTGCCTTGTGCGGCAGAGATTCCGTCTTTTTTCGCAATCAAATCCACTAATGCTAAATCCACGTCACTATCGTTACAACTGCTCGCTTTAATTAAAAATAATTCAAAATTATCTAATTGCGCCAATTGTTCATAGCAATATTTCAACGAAGGCAAAATCTCACTAACATAATCTGCATTTTGCGTTAAAACATTTTCTAAATTTCTGACCGCACTTTGATAATCTTGCTCGGCAATAAAACACTCGGCTAATAAAATCGAGGCGCGAACACAAGTTGGCGACACCTCCAAGGCTTTTTGTAACAGGGCTTTTGCTTTTTCTTTATTGATATGCGAAATGCTTAAAGAATATTCGCAGTAATAATGTGCCAATTCCACATTATTGGCGATATGCGAGATTTTAGCCAATTTCTCCGCCACATTAATCGCTTTTTTCCACTCTTTCGTTTTTTGATAAATCACCGCTAATTGCTGTAACGCATTTTCAGCAAACTCCGGTTCATCCACTAAAGCAATATAAAAATTTTCAGCACGATCAAAAAAACCAACCGCCATAAAATCTTTGGCAAGTTGTTGTTTTGCTAATAGTTTTTGTTCAAAAGAATAATTTGGACTACGTTCTAAAGCTTGGTGAATACGCAAGGCTTTATCCACTTCACCGCGTGAACGGTATAAATTTCCTAGCGTTAATTCTGCTTCAAATTGAGAATGGCTTTCGATTTTGTTTTCTTCTTCTTGTTTTTGCAACATATTCAAAAACAAATCAACCGCCTTATCAGGTTGATTTGACAAAAGAAGATTAACCCCTGTCACATAGTCACGAGAAAGTTTATTACTAACATCATCTTGATCTCTTTTTGCACTACGATGCCCCATATACCAACCGTAAGCAGCAGCAATAGGCAAAAGTAAAAAGAGCAATTCAAGCATTACTGTGCTGCCTTATCTCGACTTGTCGTTAATTCGTTAATTTGTAAAGTTTGACGCTTAATTTGACGAGTTAAAGAAAGATTTTTCAATTTTAATTTTAGGTAAAATAATCCGGTGATCAACCAACCCAAAATTAATCCTAAACCAAATAAAATGGCAACCAATGTAGAAAGCTGAAATTCGCTTTGCGCGACGATATAATTGAAACTGATCACTTGATCGTTATTTGCTCCAATCGTGATCGCCACAAGCACCACCGCCAATAATACGATAAATCCTAAAATGTATCTGATCATACTATTCTTCTATCCTTCTTAGAATACAAAACAGGTATCATTATGCCAAATTTTACTATAAAAAACGACACTTAAAGTGTCGTTATTGTTAGTAAAAAGCAAATTATGATTGAGCGTCAACACGTTCTCTAAGTTCTTTACCCGCCTTAAAGTGGGGTACACTTTTGGCTTCTAATTTAACCTGATCGCCTGTTTTCGGATTACGCCCGACTCGAGGTTGACGAAAATGTAAGGAAAAACTGCCAAATCCGCGCACTTCAATGCGATCGCCTTTCTCTAAAGTATATGACATTTGCTCTAAAATATCCTTTACCGCAACTTCCACATCTTTTACTGATATTGTTGGATTTTTTTGAATTAAATTTTCAATCAGCTCTGACTTAGTCATATTCTCTTTCTCCTAACTTTACGCCATATAGGTTGGTGCGGAAATCTCCGCACCAACTACAAGGGAATTAATTATTCACCTTTAGCTGCTTTGAAAGCTTCAGCCATTGCATTTGGAATAGCAATTTCTTCTTTATTCACATTTGCAACTGCTGCGGCTTCTTCTGCTTGATCTTTCGCTTTTACAGATAAGTGAACGATACGTGCTTTGCGATCTACTCCAGTATATTTCGCTTCAACCACATCACCTACAGCCACTTCTTCTGTTAAATCAGATGCACGGATATAGCCTTCTACACCGTGGTCTAATTCAACTTTCGCACCTTTGCTATCAGATTCAACAACTTTAGCACTTAATACTGCACCTTTTTTATTTACTGCAACAAAGTTGTTAAACGGATCTTCTTCAAGTTGTTTGATGCCTAAAGAAATACGTTCTTTTGCTGAATCCACTTGTAAAACTACTGCAGAAACTTCATCACCTTTTTTGTAGGTACGAACAGCTTCTTCGCCTGGCATATTCCAAGAAATATCAGATAAATGAACTAAACCGTCAATTCCACCTTCAAGACCAATGAAAATACCAAAATCAGTAATAGATTTGATTTTACCGGAAACTTTGTCACCTTTATTGTGAGTTTCGGCAAATTGTAGCCATGGGTTAGGTTTACATTGTTTTAACCCTAAAGAAATACGACGACGCTCTTCATCAATTTCTAATACTATTACATCAACAATATCGCCTAAACTTACTACTTTAGATGGATGAATATTTTTGTTGGTCCAATCCATTTCAGAAACATGTACTAAACCTTCAACACCATCTAAAATTTCAACGAAACAACCATAATCAGTTAAGTTAGTCACTTTACCAGTTAATTTGCTGTTAACTGGATGATTTTCAGCAATTGCAACCCAAGGATCTTGACCTAATTGTTTTAAGCCTAAAGACACACGAGTACGATCTTTGTCGAATTTCAATACTTTAACAGTGATTTCATCACCTACATTCACGATTTCACTTGGATGTTTAACACGTTTCCACGCCATATCAGTGATATGTAATAAACCATCAACACCACCTAGATCGACGAACGCACCGTAGTCTGTTAAGTTTTTGACAGTACCAGTTACTTCAGAACCTTCAGCAAGATTTGCTAAAAGTGCTTCACGATCTTGGCTGCTTTCAGATTCAATTACCGCACGACGTGAAACGACCACATTATTGCGTTTTTGATCAAGTTTGATCACTTTAAATTCTAATTCTTTACCTTCAAGGTGTAAGGTATCACGTACAGGACGGGTATCGACTAATGAACCCGGTAAGAATGCACGAACACCGTTTAACTCAACTGTGAAACCGCCTTTCACTTTACCGTTGATTAAACCTACTACTGTAGCTTGTTCTTCGTATGCTTTTTCTAACTCGATCCAAGATTCGTGACGAACTGCTTTTTCACGAGAAAGTTTAGTTTCACCGTAACCGTCTTCTACTGCGTCTAAGGCAACATTGATCACATCGCCTACTTTAACGTCTAATTCGCCTTGTGCATTTTGGAATTCTTCAGCAGGAATACGCGCTTCAGATTTCAAACCGGCATCTACATACACGAAGCCTTTTTCAATAGCAACAACGGTACCGTTAACGATAGAACCTAAACGGGTTTCAAGGTCTTTTAATGATTCTTCAAATAGTTGAGCAAAAGATTCTGACATAATTAATCTTCTAAATTTAAGTTAATAACGTCCACTTCTTATCCATCAAAAAGTGGGGCTGATAATAAAAGTTTATTCGCTCCATGAACAAACGAGTTACATAATTTAAGCTGTAATATCAAGACGTTGTCTGATATAAGAGAAAGCTTGAGCAATCACCTCATCAATACTTAATGCAGTACTGTCAAGAAGTAACGCATCTTCTGCCGGTTTCAGTGGCGCCACCTCGCGATTTCTATCGCGGAAATCACGCGCTTTAATCTCGGACAAAATCTGTGCAAAGTTACCACTAATCCCGTTATTTTGCAACTGTTTATAACGTCTTTTCGCTCTTTCTTCCGCGCTGGCATCTAAAAACAGCTTGACTTGCGCCGCAGGAAAGACAACCGTTCCCATATCTCGCCCATCAGCAATCAATCCCTTCCCTTTCTCAGCGAAGTCTTGTTGCACTTGTAATAACGCGGTTCTCACCCGTGAAAACACCGCCACTTTTGACGCCGCTTCCGCCACATCTTGGGTACGAATTTGTTGGCTGACATTCTCCCCGTTCAACACAATTTGCACTTCCCCATTTTGCGGCACAAATTGAATAGCCAAATTTTTCGCCAATTGCTCTAACGCCATTTCATCACTTAAATCGACCGCACTTTTTAGCGCCGCCAAAGCGGTTACTCGATAAATCGCGCCACTGTCTAATAATTCAAAGCCCAATTTTTCTGCTAACGCATAACAAAGCGTCCCTTTTCCCGCGCCGCTTGGACCATCTACTGTAATAATGACACGTTTTTGCATAACTCTCTTCTATGAAAACTAAAAATAAGCATATTTTATGCTTGAAACAGAAAAATGGCAAAATGAAATATCTTTAATTTTTCATAACGCTTGCTAAGCAAAAATATTACCCCCTTTAAAACCTACTGTTCTCTTTGTTTCTAGAACAAAAATCATAGTACCCCTTTCGAACTTGGCATCTCGTTTCCTTCAATACGAATGGCTTGTCTTAATGTACGCCCAAATACTTTAAACAAACTTTCAATTTTATGATGATCATTGTCACCTTTAGCTTTCAAATGCAAGGTAGCAAGCATAGTAAACGCAATAGATTGGAAGAAATGTTCGGTTAATTCCGTACTGAAATCACCCACTTTATCCCGTTTAAATGCAGCTTTAAATTTGATAAATGGACGACCGGAAAGATCCATAGCACATTGCGCTTGGCATTCATCCATTGGGAGAACAAAACCAAAACGTGCAATACCGCGTTTATCGCCGATAGCTTGTTTTAACGCGCTACCCAACGCCAGCGCAGTATCTTCAACGGTATGATGTTCGTCAATCCAGAGATCACCTTTGCATTGCACATTCATTCTAAAACCGCCATGAGTGGCAATTTGATCGAGCATATGATCAAAAAAACCAACACCGGTATTGATTTGGTTAACGCCGGTTTCATCTAGCCAAACTTGTACGTTGATGTCAGTTTCTTTGGTTTTACGCACCACTTCCGCATAGCGTGGCGTACGCTCACCAATATTGGTCACCGCCTCTCCCAGCAATTTTTCACTAATCAAATCCCAATTTAATTTTTCAGGATGATATTGAAGCGCACGAATCCCTAAATTTTCCGCCAGTTGCACATCCGTCGCACGATCGCCAATCACAAAGCTCGTTGCCGGATCAAACCATTTGCCATCAATATATCGTTGCAATAATTTGGTTTTCGGCTTGCGGCAATCGCAGTTATCTTCCGGCTTGTGCGGGCAAATCAACACCTCATCAAATTCAATACCTTGCGAGCGAAACAGCGCCATCATCGCATTATGCGGTTTATCAAAATCTTCCTGTGGAAAAGAATCCGTCCCCAAACCGTCTTGATTGCTCACCATCACAAAACGGTATTTCTGTTTTAATTTAAGCAATGCAGGAATTACATTCGGCTCAAATTTCAGCTTCTCAAGGCGATCAATTTGAAAATCGGTTTTCGGCTCATCAATTAACGTACCATCACGGTCGATAAATAAAATAGATTGTTGTGTCATTTTGTTTCCTCTTAGGGTGGACTGAGTCGCCCACCATCAATATACATAAAGTGCGGTGAATTTTTTTGGAAGTCTAACAAGCCATGCTACCATCACACTTGTTTAATCGCTTCGATAGTTCTCTCCAACTCCGCTTTTGTCCCCACCGTAATCCGAATACAATTTTGCAATCCCAACGCTTTATGTTGATCACGCAAGATAATACCTTGCTCCCACAAAGCCTTAAACACTTTCGGACCATCTTGGAATTTCACCAATAAATAATTCCCCTCGCTGGCGAACACTTTTTCCACTATCGGCAGCGTTTCTAATTGTTGCTGCAATGACGCACGCAATTGCAAGACTTCTTCCACCCGCTGTTTTACGTTTGCAATGCCTTGTGGTTGCAACGCTTGAGCCGCAATGTCCGCGATGGGAACCGGCAATGGATAAGGCGCGATCACTTTCTGCAATACGCTGATCAACTCCGCATTGGCAAGGGTAAAACCGCAACGAAGTCCGGCAAGTGCAAAGGCTTTAGAAAGCGTGCGGATAATGGCTAAATGCGGATAATTTTTTAATTCCGCCACCATCGTCGCTTGCGGACAAAAATCAATATAGGCTTCATCCACCACCACAATCGCTTTACCCGCCGTCATGGCTAATAATTCAAGTAAATCCGCCCGATCAACCAGCGTCCCCGTTGGGTTATTCGGACTGCACACAAAAACCACTTTGACACCATCAAGATTTTTTTCAATTTCAAGCAAATTCAGCTGAAAATCCGCCGTTAATGGAACCGTTTTGAGCGCAATGCCACAAGTTTCCGCAGAAACGCTATACATGCCATAGGTCGGTGGACAATAAAGGACGCTATCGTGTTGTTCACAAAAGGCGCGAATAATCAATTCGATACTTTCATCACCGCCACGTGAAACCAATACATTTTCCGGTGCAACGCCGGCATAAGCCGCATAGCCCTCAATCACTACTTGCGGTTGCGGTTCAGGATAACGATTAAAAGTGCGGTTAATTAAATCAAAGTTTGGTGAAAGCGCATATTCATTAGCATTTAGCCATACGTCACCAGACCCGCCCAAGCGTCGCGCAGATTGGTATGGGGTAAGGGCTTGGACATTTTTTCTTGAGAGTTGTGAGATTGTCATCTTCTTTTCCTGTTCTATTTATATTCCCCATACTCACGTATGGGGTAAAGTATCATGCATTCCCTTAAGCAA
This sequence comes from [Pasteurella] mairii, assembly GCA_900454475.1. Taxonomy (GTDB): domain Bacteria; phylum Pseudomonadota; class Gammaproteobacteria; order Enterobacterales; family Pasteurellaceae; genus Actinobacillus_B; species Actinobacillus_B mairii. The sequence continues at coordinate 606,435 of UGSS01000002.1, read as the reverse complement.
GCTTCGCTAAACGAATACTCACCGCCTGTTTATGCGCATCCAACTGTTCGGCAGATGCCATTAATTCCACCGTTTTCGCCAGATCTTTAAACCCTTGCGGCGAGAGTTCTTGTACGGTCATGCGTTTGCTGAAATCCGCTAAACCAAGGCTGGAATAGGTTTTGGTGTAACCGTACGTTGGCAAAACATGGTTAGTTCCGCTAGCATAGTCGCCCATACTTTCCGGGCTGTATGCACCTAAGAAAATTGAGCCGGCATTATCCAAACTGTCTAATAAAGCGCGCGGATTTTCGGTTTGTACAATCAAATGTTCCGGCGCATATTGATTACTGATCTCCACCGCTTGCGCCAAATCTTGCGCAATAAATGTGCGGCTGTGCGATAAAGCTTTACGCGCAGTTTCCGCTCGAGGCAAAGAGGCTAATTGTTGTTCCAATGCCACATTCACCGCCTCCGCCAAGGATTGGCTTGGCGTGACCAAAATCACTTGGCTATCCGCGCCATGTTCTGCTTGAGAAAGTAAATCACTTGCTACAAAATCCGGATCGGCAAATTCATCCGCAATCACCAACACTTCCGACGGACCTGCCGGCATATCAATGGCAGTTCCTTTTTGCACCACTTGACGTTTCGCTTCCGTCACAAACGCATTGCCCGGTCCAAAGATTTTATCCACTTTCACTACGGTTTTCGTACCTTTTGCCATGGCAAAAATCGCCTGCGCCCCGCCCACGGTATAAATCGTTTCAACGCCACAAAGATTAGCGGTATAAAGAATTTCATCGGCAATCGGTGGCGGTGAACAAAGTACAATCTTTTTACAGCCGGCAATTTTTGCCGGAATAGCAAGCATCAATACGGTCGAAAACAGTGGCGCCGAACCGCCCGGAATATATAAGCCAACACGGGAAATCGGGCGTGTCACCACTTGGCAACGCACGCCTTTTTGCGTTTCAATATCCACGCTTTGCGCTTGCTGCGCACGGTGAAAAGTTTCGATATTCGCTTTTGCATGTTGAATAGCTTGTTTCAATTCTGCCGGAATGCGCTTACTGGCTTGCTCAATTTGCGTTGCGGAAACGACTAAACTTTCAAGCGTTGTTTTGTCAAATTTTTCCGCTAATTCAAATAACGCCGCATCCCCGTGACTTGTCACTAAATTCTCAATATTTTCCACCGCACTTTTAATTTCATCTGATGCGGAAATCGCCGGTCGCGTCAAGGCTTGCTGTTTTTCCGTTTCGGTTAATGTATTCCAAATTAAGGTTTGCATATTTTTTTCCTTCCCTTTATTCCATCATTTTCTCAATTGGCAACACTAAAATCGAACTAGCACCGGCTTCTTTCAATTTTTCCATGGTTTCCCAGAACAGATTTTCTTGGCTCACCACGTGCATCGCGACTTTAGTGCCATCATGTGCCAACGGTAAAATGGTTGGATTTTCCACGCCTGGTAAAAGTGCGGTGATTTCTTCTAATTTTTCTTTTGGCGCGTGCAACATAATATATTTTGATTCCGCCGCTTGTTGTACACCTTGGATACGCGTCAATAATTTATCGATAAGCGCTTGTTTTTCATCAGAAAGTGCTGCTGCACGTTGAATTAAACAGGCTTTAGATTTATAAATCACTTCCACTTCTTTTAATCCGTTCGCCTCTAATGTAGCGCCGGATGACACTAAATCGCAAATGGCGCTAGCAAGCCCCGCCGTCGGCGCCACTTCAACGGAACCGGTGAGCAAACAATTTTTAAAAGGAACGCCCTCTTCTTGCATATAGCGTTTAAGTAAGTTAGGATAGGAGGTGGCAATGCGGGCATCGGCTAAATCTTGAATTCCGTTGTATTGCATATCGCGAGGAACCGCAATGGAAAGGCGACAACCGCCGAATTCCAGACGTTTTAACATCTTGTATTGCACATTTTCTCCGCCTGACAAACGTCCAAGTTCTTCTTCCTCCAAAACGTTTTCGCCAATAATCCCAAGATCCACTACGCCATCAAAAACCAATCCTGGAATATCGTCATCGCGTACGCGAAGAATATCAATGGGCATATTTTCAGAATAAGCAATGAGGCGCTGTTCATTCCAATTGATTTTTACCCCACATTGTTTTAATAATTCCTGGGATTCTTTACTCAAGCGACCTGATTTTTGCATAGCAATACGTAATCTGCTGTTGTTTGACATAATATTTTCCTGTTTATTGAAATTAAAAGCATAAAAAACCCCTCAGAATATGCTTCCGAGGGGTTGTGAATATTGGATGTTATTTCATTCGTTCTCGGAAGTTTTATCTTCCGACCACACCAAAATGCCCGAAAGATATTCAGGAAATATGGTGATGATGGTGAATACGAACAAAAAACATAACGTTCTCCAAAAAACTCAAGTGTTTTTAAACTACCCTAAAAAATAGAAAAACGCAAATACTTTTTTGCTATTTTTCATGTTAAACCGGTCGAATACTCTCTAAATCCAGCGCTCCATCAAACTCACGTTGTAATAGCAAAATTTGCGGATCAATTTGCAGATCTTGCTTCGCTTGTTCATAAAATTGCTGATACACTTTATGCCGATAAGCTGCTGGTGTTATTTTGTCCTCTTGTTCATCGCTGACCAACTGAATCTCCAGCCGAAGCGGTTTTTGATAAAATTCGCTGATAATTTGTTGTAATTGCTGTGTATTTTTTTCTTTGAACAAATGGGATTTTTTTTCAGCCAACCCTAGAACCAGCGTATCTTCTGTTTGTTGCAAAATAAAACTGTGCAACGCCATTTCTTTCAACAAGCCTGAAATCCCGATTTTTTCAATCAAATTTGTCCATTCATCCAGCTGGCAAGCAGTATCAATAATGCGTTGTTGCAACGCAGCGGTCATATTTTGCAAAATCGCCTGCTTAATTTCTGACGGGCGAATAGCTTGTTCTTCTTCCGCCATTTCCGGATTAATCCATTCCCAACGATAGGTTTCCGCCGATAGTATTTCTTCGGCATCCGAATTATCTGCATTATCTACAGGCTCATCATTTTCCGCCTCATCAGACAAACGCTTAACATTGGCAACAGAAGATGATGTGGATAAGGTTTTTTCCGCTTTTGTCGGTGGCATATCTACCACAGAAAGTGCGGTCAAATTTTCAGCCGTTTTTTCTTGGCTATTTTGCGGCGCATTTAACCCGCTAGCGTTTTTTTTTTCTAGCTCATCCGAGATCGATGTCGCCGGTTTTTCCAACTGATTTAACGCATCTAATACATCAAGGGTGGTGGCGGATAATGTCGCACTTGAATGGGACTGTGCCGACGGTTTTGTCGCCGGAGTAGCGGCCGGTGTTGACGCCAATTTGGGTTGATATGTAGCTTTAATGGCTTGAGAAACAACCGGCATTTCAAAAACTTGCGAATTTTTGACCGCACTTTGTGTCGCTACATGGCTTGTTTCTGTTACAGCCGGCGCGGTTTCGGCAAGCAATTTGGGATGAAATGCCAACGCCCGCAATAACACCATTTCCACGCCCATTTGACGATTAGGCGCCAACGCTACTTCTTGGCGCCCGTTGAGGATAATTTGATAATAAAATTGCAAATCTTGCGGCGCAATATGTTTGGCAAGAAAACCTAAAGGCTGCTGCTCGTCAATATTACTCGGCAATAATTGCAGCATGGCAATGTGATGTAAATTTTCGGCAACCGCTGCCAATAATCCATCCCAATCAGCGCCACGCTCGCCGGCTTGTCGTACCGCTTTCATCAAGGCTTCGCCATTGCCCGCCTGCAACGCATATAAAATCTCAATTGGTTGATTATCATCCAATAATCCCAACATCTGATTGACAATCTCTTTGCTCACCCGACCATTTCCCATGGCAATAGCTTGATCAGTTAAACTAAGACTATCGCGCAAACTTCCCTCTGCCGCTTTGGCTAATTTCTCTACTGCCAACTCGTCAAAAGCAATATTTTCTTGCATTAAAATATACGTTAAATGTTGGGCAATTTGCGTCTGTTCCAGCACTTTTAGATGAAATTGCATACAGCGGGATAAAATGGTTACCGGCAATTTTTGCGGATCGGTGGTCGCCAGTAAAAATTTGACATATTCCGGCGGTTCTTCCAAGGTTTTCAACAACGCATTGAAAGAATGCCGCGATAGCATATGCACTTCGTCGATCAAATAGACTTTATAGCGCCCTTGCACCGGTTTATATTGCACATTATCCAGCAATTCCCGCGTATCTTCCACTTTGGTGCGAGATGCCGCGTCAATCTCGATCAGATCAATAAATCTCCCTTCTTCAATGGCTTTACAATGTGCACAAACGCCACAAGGTTCAGCACTGACGCCTTGCTCACAATTCAATCCCTTAGCCAAAAGGCGAGCAATAGAGGTTTTTCCCACACCGCGGGTACCGGAAAACAAATAAGCATGATGCAAGCGATTTTCACGCAAACTATTAGCAAGCGCGGTCAGTACGGGAACTTGTCCGACAACTTCCGCAAAAGTTTTTGGTCGCCATTTTCTTGCTAATACTTGATAACTCATGTTTTCCCTTTGAATGAAAAATTGATTAATGACCGGCAAAATCTACCAACGTAAAGGGTTCTACACCTAATTGACGTAAACGCGCTTCGCCACCAAGATCCGGTAAATTGATCACAAACGCAGCGTGTTTGACGTGTCCTTGCAAGCGTTCAACTAATTTAACTGTTGCTTCCACGGTTCCGCCGGTTGCTAATAAATCATCAATAATCAATACGTTATCGCCGATTTGAATAGAATCCACATGAATTTCTAGGGTATCTTGTCCGTATTCTAATTGGTAAGATTGTGCAATGGTTTCGCGTGGTAATTTACCCGGTTTACGCACCAACACAAAAGGTACACCCAACGCCAAAGCAACTGGCGCGCCAAAAATAAATCCGCGACTTTCGGTACCGATGACTTTGTTAATTTGTTTATCCTGAAATTGCGCTACAATCAGATCAATGGTTGCTTTAAAAGCGCTCGGCACTTCCGTTAAGCTGGTAATATCGCGAAAAATAATGCCCTCTTTGGGGTGATTTGGAATAGATTTAATAGAAGATTTAATAAGATCTAATGGATTATTCATTTTTTTACCTAAAAAGTGCGGTCAAATTTTTAATGGTTTTTATCAAAATCAAACGCTGCGCATCTTACCACAAATCATAAAAATTAACGATAAATATCCTCACCGTCTTTACGCGTTTTCAGCAAGCGCAAAATCCATACATATTGCTCCGGATAAGGTGTTACAAAATGTTCAATTTCAGCATTCATTGCACGCGCTGACTGCTCAGGATCCTCGCTTAATTCCATCACCGGATGAATTTCCATTTCGTATCGCCCACGCTCGGCATGATAGCGCGGAAACATAGGGATCACTACCGATTTAGATAACTTTGCCATTTTATTTAATCCCGGCAAGGTGGCTTTGTACGTGGCAAAAAAATCACTATAAACACTTAATTCCGGACCATAATCCTCATCCGGCAAATAATAGCCTATTTCGCCCTGACGTACTGCGCTTAAAAAAGGTTTAATACCATTTTGGCGTGCGTGCATTTTACCGCCAAAGCGTTGACGAGTGATTGTCCACAACCAATCTACGAGCGGATTGCGATGCGGATTATACATTGAGGTCATCGGCATTCCATAAGTATGCAAAATAATGCCGGATGCATCAATCGCCCAACCGTGCGGCACCATTAAAATAATATTATATCCCGCCGCTTTCGCTTGTTGGATATGTTCAATCCCGATAAAGCGACTGCGCGCTTGCAAATGTTGCTTGGAACGCAAGGCAATTTCGCCAATGCCCAACATCACTTGGGTGACCGTGACGAACATTTTATCAATAATCTTTTCCCGCTCTGCATCAGATAAATGAGGAAAACAATAGCGCAAATTGACATTCGCTCGATGGCGCTGTCTTTTTGCTTTACGCCCGATAATCACACCTAATTTTTCCGCTAATTTATCGCGCCAGCGGAAAGGCACAAACGCCAATATCCCCAGTAAAAAAATACCGCACCAAACGCCCCAATATTTCGGCAACAAATACGACCAAGACCAATGCGCATCATACCCCACGCGCGCGGTTAAACGTAGATTTTCATTTTGTTTACTCATTATTACCTACTGTTAACTAAACCAACCTTGTTCATATGCCATTTTCGCCGTCATCATAAACGACATCATCACGACCGTCGGTCTAATCAAGGTTTTTCCTTTGGTTAAGACCATTTTTGCCCCTAAATTCCCGCCGATAAATTGTCCAACCATCATCACCAAGCCCACCGTCCAAATGACTTTACCGCCAATTAAAAAGAAAATAAGCGAGGCAATGTTAGAAGTAAAATTTAGGACTTTGGCATGAGCGGTGGCTTTTGCTAAATTAAAACCTAATAAGGTCACAAACGCCAAACTAAACATGGATCCCGTTCCGGGACCAAAAAAACCATCATAAAATCCAATCCCAAAACCGGCTGTAAATGCAAAAACACCGTAGGAAATGCGTTTTTGCTGATCTTCTTCCCCTAATGATGGTGTGAGTAAAAAATATAAACCAATGGCTAAAACCAAAAACGGAATGGCGCGCTTAATCAATGAACTATCGACCAATTGAATTAAAATCGTCCCCAGTACCGCGCCAAGAAAGGTCATCAAAATCAGCAGCCAAACCTCCTTTAGGTTGACTGCTTTTTGGCGCAAAAAATAAATACTGGCTGAAAATGATCCACCACAAGCCTGCAATTTGTTGGTTCCCAATGCCATTGCCGGCGGTAGCCCCGCCATTAATAATGCCGGAATCGTAATTAAACCACCGCCACCAGCTATCGCATCGATAAATCCGGCAACCAACGCTACCACAAATAAAATCGCCAAAATTTGCAGACCGAGTTCCATTATTTCTCTCCTATTCTAACCACTCGCTACGATTGGGTGCATTAATCACTTGTTGACATAAAGCCGGCTCCGGCGGAATAACTTTTGGCTTAGAAACCGTGGTGCTTGGTTTTGCCGGTTCAAACCAAGAATACAACTCCGCACCACAGCCCTCTCCAGCTGGAATTGGCGCTTGATTTTCACAATACGCCGCCCCTTTCGGACAAGTTAAACGCACATGGAAATGGGAGTCATGCCCAAACCAAGGACGGATTTTATGCAACCAACTACGATCGCCTTTTACGGTTTGACATAATTTAAGTTTAATCGCCGGATTAACAAAAATCCGGTTTACTTGCACATCTTCCGCTGCCAAGCGAATAAGATCCGCATGATTAGGCGACCAAAGGCGATCATCTACCCGCTGCGCTTTACGATTGACAACCAATAATCCCATGCCGGACGGATCTTGCGCCTCTTTTGCCGACAAGCGTCCCATGCGTAGCCAAATATCGGCATCCAATCCCATTTGGTGGCTCGCGTGCCCAGTGAGAAAACGTCCACCACCTGGCATCGCAATATCGCCGATTAACATAGTCGGTAACCCTGCCTGCTTGACTTTTTTGCCTAAACGCTGCAAATAATGGATCATATCCGGGTGTCCATAATAGCGATTTTTACCAGTTCGAATAGCTTGGTAACCTTCACCTTCAAATGGCAAGGCTTGCGCACCAATAATACAACCATTGCTATAAGAGCCAACCGGTGTTGGTTCTCCCGGAATAGGACGTTTAACACGTTGCCAATACTCCGAGCTTGCAAAAGATACTGAGCTCAAAACAATACAAAAAATAACCGCACTTAAAGTAATTTTAAAATAATTAAACATAAATTCTACTATTTACATTGTGCTTTAAAACGTAACAAATGATCCAGCAATACAATGGCTACCATTGCTTCTGCAATCGGCACCGCACGAATACCTACGCAAGGATCGTGGCGACCTTTGGTTACCACTTCTACCGGTTGATTATCCAAATTCACCGACTGCCCTGGGAGAGTGATGCTGGAGGTCGGTTTTAACGCAATAGTAGCAATAATCGGTTGACCAGAACTGATCCCGCCCAAAATGCCGCCTGCATGATTGGAACAAAATCCCTCCGGCGTCATTTCGTCACGATGTTCAGTCCCTTTTTGTGTCACCACCGCAAACCCGTCGCCAATCTCCACCGCTTTCACCGCATTAATGCTCATCAGCGCGTGCGCCAAATCCGCATCCAAACGATCAAATACCGGTTCGCCCAACCCAACTGGCACATTCTCTGCCACCACGGTAAGTTTCGCGCCGATAGAATTGCCTTCTTTTTTCAACTCGCGAATCAATTCATCAAATTTTTCCACCGCACTTTGATCCGGACTAAAAAACGGGTTACTGTTCACTTGCTGCCAATCAATTTGGGCAACATCCGCCACTGTTGCTGGGTTAATTTGCACTTGCCCGATTTGTGACAAATAACCGCGCACGTTAATACCAAAATGCTCACGCAAATATTTTTTGGCAATCGCTCCCGCCGCTACACGCATTGCTGTTTCACGCGCGGAAGAACGACCGCCACCACGATAATCGCGTAATCCATATTTCTGCTGATAGGTATAATCTGCATGTCCCGGGCGAAAACGATCTTTGATGTCGCCATAATCTTGCGAACGCTGATCGGCATTTTTGATGATCATACCAATACTGGTTCCCGTCGTTTTGCCCTCAAAAACGCCGGATAAAATCTGTACTTCATCATCTTCACGACGTGGAGTGGTATAACGCGAGGTTCCCGGTTTACGACGATCAAGATCCGGTTGAATATCCTGTTCGCTTAACGCAAGCCCCGGCGGTATGCCATCAACAATACAACCTAATGCAATACCGTGCGACTCACCAAAGGTGGTCACACGAAAAAGTTGACCAATGCTATTTCCAGCCATTTATTTCACTTCCTTAATTTAATTTTTCAGAATTCACTTTAATTTCTTCATTAGTGGCTTGATTTTTAATAAACACATCAAGCTGGTTAAACGCAATTTCAATATTATGTTCAGCGAATAATTGATTAATTCGTCTATTTAAGAAATCAATTGTTACCGTGCGATCACCTAATTTGCCCACATAAACTCGCAATTCATGATCCAATGTGCTAGCACCGAATGATAAAAAATATGCCGTCGGTTCAGGATCCTTAAGAACCCGCTCACTTTCATTTGCTGCCTGTAATAGTAAATGTTTAACTAAATCTACATCAGAACCATAAGCTACACCGATAGAGATAACAACCCTTGTCATTGAATCTGCTAATGCCCAATTCACTAGACGTTCTGTTACAAATGCTTTATTCGGCACAATCACTTCTTTATTATCAGAGTCAATCAGCGTAGTAGAACGAATACGAATTTTCGATACGGTTCCGGAATAGTTGCCGATAGTTACCATATCGCCAATACGTACCGGTCTTTCAAATAAAATAATAATACCAGAAACGAAGTTCGCAAAAATTTCTTGTAAACCGAAACCTAAACCGACAGACAAGGCGGCGAATAACCATTGTAATTTTGACCACGACATTCCAAGTGTCGAAAACGCAACCGCTGCGCCAATGGCGATAATAAAATAGGTCAATAAGGTCGTGATGGTGTAAGGCGTACCTTGCGAGAAGTTAACTCGTGAGAAGATTAAAACTTCCAATAAACCAGCAATATTACGCACTATGGCATAGGTGCCCAATAAAATCACGATTGCCAGCAACAAGTTCAATAACGTGATCGACTCCATCACCACGCCGGCGTCGGTAGTCACGCTTTGTTGCCATAAGGTCACCCCTTGTAAATAAAAGGCAACCGTGATCAAATCTGCCCAAACCCAAGAGAATAGTCCAATCAACAAGCACCATAAAAAGAGATCAACCATGCGCAAGACCTGGCTTTTAACCGAGGCAATGGTTAATTCATCTTGTTGTAAATCAATTGTAATCTCATTGCCCGTATCTTGGTTGCTATTATTTTTCATTTGCTCACGTTTTTCTTTTAAACGTCGATAGGCTAGACGTCTGGAAGATACGCTAAATCCACGATAAATGATATCTCTAAATACCAACCACGCGACAAAGACAAAGTAGGATGATATCAAATGATCCATCAAATTAAGCGCAGTATAATAATACCCCATCAGAATTAAGCTAATTAACACCATTGGCGCCAGCACTAATGATACATGAGTAAATTTATACAACCACCCAACTTTTTGTTGATTGTCTTGGTAGGCTTGTACAGCATAGCGCAAACGAGGACCAACGATAAATAAGGATACAATCAATACGGAAATGGTCATGACTTGTCCAATCACATCATTGGTAATCCCAGAATCTAAATAAGTAAACATCCCCGCATTCAGCCACAATGCCGAAATCCAGACCGAGCGTTTTAACACGCTACGGAAAATTTCCACGTTCTGTTGCGGCATATTAAAGTGACGATGAGATAATCCATTCGGTCGGAGCATTGCCAACATAAAGGCGAAAAACAACCAATACCCCGCCATCTCCAAGCTCCACCACCAATATTTTGCTGGCGTTTCAAAGCAGATAAAGGTGATAAAAATCAAGGCAGATAAAAATACCAAGGTACTTGGTAAACAAAGGATAATGGTCCAAAATACCGCCTCCGGTGTGTACCATTGGCTATCTGAAATCAAGGTGCTGACTTTACCGTTAATTTCACTTAAACGTCGTTTGATATTTGGTTTACGCCAAACAATCAATCCCGCAACCAGCAACAATATCGTGATCAAGGCTGTTGCCGGTACTAAATTCTCCCGCCAATTGGTAAAATTAATTTGTGCACTAATTTCTTTAAGCTCAAAACTCACATTGGTCAAAAAGTTTTTTACCCAATCCATATCAATCGGCGCATTACTTTTTACCCAAAAACTTTGTTGTTGCAATTTGCTTTGCAAACTGTCACTGATCGCGGTGACCTGTTGCTGGTTAAGCTCAATATTGATCGCTAAATTTAATTGATTATTTAGCGAAGTAATAGTATCGGATACGAGTTTGCGGCGATCTTGCAAGATCGTGCCTAACTGCGTTTTTTCATCCGCCGAAAAACTAATGGCATTTTTTTTCTCTAAATTACCAATATAAGCGGAAGTATCATAAAGTTGATCGCGCAATTCCGTCAAATCAAAAATACGTACGCGCAAATCGGTAATTTGCTTGGAAAGTCCGCTAATAAATTGATCTTGCGGTAATAATTGCTTCTGTTTATTGATTATTTTGGATAATACCAAGGTGCCTTGCAGTGCACTAATTTGCTCATTAATATTGCGCTCGGTTTGTTGCAAATTATCTAATACGCTTTTAACACGCAAATTATCTTGTGAAAGTGTATTAAGTTGTGTCGTTTGCTTCACCAAATCTTGGCTAATCATTAAATTAATGTGCGATTGCTCGCTCAAAATCGGATTATCTGCTTCGCTATTCGATTGCGATTGGCTCAATTTTTCTGCTTGCTGTTGCGTTTCTTGCAAGTTTTTTTCATTAATCGTCTCTTGAAGTGCGGTCAATTTTTTTTGTAATTGTTGCTGACGCAAGGTTTTATCTTCCATTTGCAACGAATACAACGAAATTAAATCATTATTTCCTTTTAATAAGGTTTGATTATAGCTATTTTGCAACTCCAACAACGCCAACTCGGTTTCCAATTTGGTTTTCGTCGTTGCACTGATGGTCGTATCAAACAATAATTTATCAATTTCCTGTCCGCGCGCCAAATTAGTACTTAATGCATTTTTTGCCCGTTCCGGCGACGAACGAAGATTAATCAATTGCGCATTAATAGAAGTCAATTCCGTCTGAACCTGTTGCAAACTGTGCTGCGTCTGTGCTAATTGCGATTGTAGTTCCGATAAGGATAAATGCCCGAAGTTTAGCGTCGCTTGTTCTCCTGTCTCTTTCAACTTATCCAACGCCTGCTGCTCTTTCGCAATCCCTTTAGCTGCATTACTGATTTCCGCTTCTAACGCGTTATTACTCTCTTTTTGGGTTGCAATTTTAGATAACAACGCCAAGGTATCTTCTAAATTTTGTATATCGGCTTTTTTGCTTTCATCCGCTTTTGCCGAATCCAATTGCGTTTGTAACTCTTTTTCCGTCGGCAATTCCGCCCAGCCCGCTTGGCTAAAGGCAAAAACCAAACCGACAATCAAAAGCAGTCGAGTTAGTACAGAAGTTTTTCGCATCTTACTTTCCTAATAATTTATGTAATTCATTTTTTAATAAATGACGGGAAATTTTAATTCCTTGCTGACTATTTTCAACATTCAATGGAAAATATTTCACCGGCTGTTTAAAGCGCTCTAGTCGACCAGATAACCAATCTGTTAAATTTTTGACCGCACTTTGCGAGAAATTCTCCTTAAATTTTACCATTGCTACCGGACGTTGCCCAAATTCGGCATCATCCATCGGCAAAACAAAAGCCTGTTCGATATTCTCATGAGCTAAAATCACTTGTTCAACTTCTTCCGGCTGGATATTTTCGCCGCCGGAAATAAACATATTATCCATCCGACCCAATACCAACAATTCATTGTCTTGCCAACAGCCTTTATCTTTGGTGGCAAACCAACCTTGTTCATTTAGCAAAGATACCACTTCGCCTTGCTGCCAATAGCCTAGCGCCAATCCCGCACCACGCAACCAAATTTCATCATTAACAATTTTCCACTCTCGCCCTAATAACGGTTGCCCGACGCCTTGGCGTAAATCACTGGCTTTGGCAAAGGCAGTGGATGCCATTTCCGTCATCCCATAACCGGAATAACTTTTGATCCTCAATGGAATCAAGGCTTGTGTCAAATTAAGGGGAATGTTAGTTCCGCCTAACAAAATATGCTGCGTTTTAAACTGGTTAATTTGCTGTGCTTGCAAATAATGCAAAAAACGCTGCAATTGGGTCGGCACTAAAGAAATATGCGAGGCTTGCGTAACTGAATAATAAAAATCACTTTGTGGCAAATGCAACTGTGCGCCAGCGGTTAACCAGCGCCACACAATACCTTGACCAGAAACATGATATAACGGGAGAGAAAGTAACCAAGCATTTTCCGCCGAAAACTGCATTAATTGACACACACCACGCGCATTATCCAAATGCGCCTGAACCGAATGCACCACCGCTTTCGGCGTCCCCGTAGAACCGGAGGTAAGCGTCATGGTGGCAGGTCGCGTTTGATCCCAAGTGGCAAAAAGATCCGCCGAAACGGGTTTATCGCCGAAATCCACGGAAAGTGCGGTCAATTTTTGTGAAGTGTTATCTCCTTGATTGTCAAATTGCGGCGCATAATAAAATTGAATTTGATAGCGTTGGCATAATTGCTGCATTTTCTCCACTGGAAAGGCAGGATTTACGCCCATCACTCGTGCGCCCAGTTGGATGGTAGCTAAATACAACAGCAAGGCGGGTAAATTATTTTTACAGTACAGCGCAACGCCTGACTGCGAAGAAACGCCTTGTTGTTGGAGCGAAAAAGCAAGTTGATTAATATGATCGGCGATTTGTTGCCAAGTAAAGACATTGCCTTGCTCATCACGCAAGGCAATTTTATGCTGCAAGGTTGGAGAGCTCGCGTATTGTTGCCAAAGAAACATAGTGAGATCTAATTTGCAATAAAATAGCGTCGAATTTCTTCAATTAACGCATCCGGTAAATGCATGGATTGCATCGCACCTTCCAACATCAACATTTTGCGCGCGCTGTTGGTGTTGGTGATCACCCAATATGGCGTATCCGGAATTTGTTTTGGTTTGGTGTGGTTACCTGCCATTAATAATGTCCCTTCATCACGCGCAAAGTAAACCCGCGTCCGCCCTTGAAGCGATTCTGTCGCTTGTGCAAAACTTTCCGGATTGGTACGATACAACGCAGTCAAAATGGATAAAAAACGCACAACTGCTTTTGTTTCTTGCTGAAAATCTTCAGAACGGATCACTTGACGCACACGATCAACAATTTTCTGAATCGACTCATCAGATTGTTTTTTCACCGGTTTAATCGCCACCGGTACAATTTCCGGCGCCGCCGCTTTTTCATTGCTGGCGGAATGAGGAATGATCGCCGGCTCAATTGGCGTTAATTCCACTGGCGTTTCCACTTCTATCAATTTGTCGTCAATTTTGACCGCGCTTTTGGACGAAAAATGGAGCAAACGTCTTAAAATATCAGAGGCACTTTCGCCAATAGATTGCGTTTGGCTGGCAATATATTGATAAAGCTCTTCATCCACTTCAATAATTTTCATTTTTTCTCTCCACTTACTTGATCTCTTTGGAATTTTGCAACATTATAACGATTTATGCACAAATTCTCTATGCAAAAATGATGTTACAACAAAATTTACTTAATTTTCAATTTCACCAATTAAAACAAGACAATACTAAGCCAACATTGGTTTTTATCCATGGTTTATTTGGCGATATGAACAATCTGGGTATTATTGCGCGTGCATTTTCAGAGCAATATTCAATTTTGCGCCTTGATTTACGTAATCACGGTCATAGTTTTCATACCGATGAAATGAATTATGAGCTGATGGCGCAAGATGTGTTGCAAGTCATTACACATTTGCAATTAGCAAAAGTCATTTTAATTGGGCATTCCATGGGTGGAAAAACCGCGATGCGTGCTGCTTCATTGCGTCCGGATTTGGTAGAAAAATTAGTGGTAATTGACATTGCACCGGTGAATTACGGTAATCACGGACATGATAGCGTGTTTAATGGCTTGTTTGCAGTGAAAGAAGCGCAAGTAAATACGCGCCAAGAGGCAAAACCAATTTTAGCGCAACATATTCGCGAAGAAAGTGTGCTGCAATTTATGCTCAAATCCTTTGCCGCCGAAACGCCACAACGATTTCGTTTTAATTTGACCGCACTTAAAGCCAATTATATGCACCTGATGGATTGGTCACCTTGTTTTTTTGACAAACCAACGCTGTTTATCAAGGGGGGCTTGTCTGATTATATTTTACCGGAATATACGCAAACCATTTTGGCGCAATTTCCCAAAGCCACTTCATTTACTATCAATAGCAGCGGGCATTGGATCCACGCCGATAAGCCGGAATTGGTGATCAAAGCCATTACGCGTTTTCTCGCCTAATTCTTACCCAATTAATAGGGTTTAAATTGTGTCGGAATTATGCTATAGTTCGCCACAAAAAGGAGTTGTGGCTTATCATTCTCAATTAGCTCAACGTTAAAATAAACTCAAGTGAGTTGAAAATGGCAAAACAGGATGCAGATTGCATAACGTTGGATCTGTTTGCAAATACTCCTAAGGTGGGTCGTCCCAAAACCAGCCCACTGACCCGAGAGCAACAAATTCGAGTTAACAAGCGAAATCAACTGCGCCGCGATAAATCAAGCGGGTTGAAACGGATTGAATTAAAACTGCATTTGGAATTGGTACAAAAACTAGAGACGCAAGCGTCAAAACAAGGTACCAGTCGCGCAGAATTAATTGAAAATATCTTACAACATTATTTTTCGGCACAAGAAAGAAAATAGGAAATAACGCATGGCTATTGTTGGTATATTTTACGGGAGTGACACAGGCAATACAGAAAACATTGCCAAAATGATTCAAAAACAATTAGGTTCCGACCTTGTTGATATTCGTGATATTGCGAAAAGCACCAAAGAAGATATCGAAGCCTATGATTTTTTAATGATCGGCATTCCAACGTGGTATTATGGTGAAGCCCAATGTGACTGGGACGATTTTTTCCCAACTTTGGAAGAAATTGATTTTACTGATAAATTAGTGGCAATTTTTGGTTGTGGAGACCAAGAAGATTACGCAGAATATTTCTGTGACGCGATGGGAACGGTGCGCAATATTATTGAGCCACACGGTGCGATTATTGTGGGAAATTGGCCAACAGAAGGCTACCATTTTGAATCTTCGCAAGCATTAATTGACGATGATACTTTCGTTGGTTTATGTATCGACGAAGATCGCCAGCCGGAGTTGACTGCCGCACGCGTAGAAAAATGGGTAAAACAAGTTTACGATGAAATGTGCTTGGCAGAGTTAGCTTAAATTCAAACACAAGGGGCAATTATGTCTGAAGAAAATATCAAATTACTGAAAAAAGCAGGACTCAAAATTACAGAACCTCGCTTAACAATTTTGGCGTTGATGCAAGAAAATCAAGTTCAGCATTTTTCTGCAGAAGATATTTATAAGATGTTGCTTGAACGCGGCGAAGATATTGGTCTGGCAACAGTATATCGTGTTCTCAATCAACTTGATGAAGCCAACATCTTAATTCGTCATAATTTTGAGGGCAATAAATCCGTCTTTGAACTCGCTCCGGCAGAACACCATGATCATATTATCTGTATTGATTGTGGAAAAGTGTTTGAATTTAATGATGAAATTATCGAAAAACGCCAACGCGAAATCAGCGCCGAACATGGGATTAAACTCAAAACCCATAGCCTATATTTATACGGGAAATGCAGTGATCTCAAAAACTGCGATGAACATAAAAAATAAAGGGCGGCTCTAGATAACGACTAAAAACTTCATTTGGTTAAAACATCCCAATGAAAAAAGTTGTCTAAGTCAACATAAACAAAATAAACTCATTGAGTTGTTTATTGCTGGCATTCAGCAAGAATAGTCGCAAAGTTGATCAATGTAAAAAAACGAGCGCTGCCTACTATTTTCGTTTACACCAGCTCATCTATCAAAACAGCCTTCACTTAGCGATGTTTGAAGGCAAAATTGAAGTAAATGAAAGCTACTTCGGTGATGATCGCAAAGGTAAACGTGGTTGGCGCAGTAGGCAAAATCGCATTATTCGGGCCTATCAAACATAATAGCAAGGTTTATACCGTTGCTGTACCGAATGCACAATCTGCAACATTATTACAGATTATTCAAGAATAAGTGAAGCCCAATAGTATTTCACCAATACTTATCGTAGTTATGATGTGCTTGATATGAGTGAATTTAGTCATTACTGCGGATGAACTTTGCAATGGACAATAAAATGTCTAACAGATTAGATTGAAAACATAGCATTTAAATTCGAGAATAAACCCTTTTGGCGTGAAAAACCGCTAACCCATTGACATCTAAATACTTAATTGGGCAATCCAACGTCTAACAGTTTTGTCAGATAAATTAAGTAGAAGTGCGAACAGAGGATTTTCGTAATTTTCGAGATAGAAATTTACGACCTACTGTTTAAATGTTTGGTTATATTTAGGCATAAAAAATCTGTACCTTAATTGGTTAGATCGTTCGTCCAACTTTTGGGGTACAGATCAAAACAACCGCACTTTCTATACTTAAAAGACGAGGTTACTGATTATTTATAACGTCTGAAAACCAACGCGGCGTTGGTGCCGCCAAAGCCGAAGCTGTTTGACATAACAGTTTGTAAACCGGCGTTTTCTTTGGTTTCGGTGACAATATTCATACCAACCGCAGCTTCATCCAAGGTTTCGATATTAATGCTCGGGGCGATAAAATCGTTTTGTAACATTAATAACGTATAAATCGCTTCATGGGCGCCGGCAGCACCTAATGAGTGACCGGTCATGGATTTCGTGGAAGAAATTGCCGGTACCTTGTCGCCAAAGACATTTTTGATGGCGCCTAATTCTTTCACATCGCCCACCGGTGTAGAAGTTCCATGTACGTTGATATAGTCAATTGGTGTATCGACTGTTGCCAAGGCTTGTTTCATGCAGCGCTCCGCGCCCTCACCACTTGGCGCCACCATATCGTAACCATCAGAAGTGGCTCCGTAACCGACAATTTCCGCGTAAATTTTCGCACCGCGCGCAAGGGCATGTTCCAATTCTTCCACCACCACGACAGCACCGCCACCGGCGATCACAAATCCGTCGCGGTTGGCATCGTAAGCCCGAGAAGCTTTGGTTGGCGTGTCGTTATATTTGGTAGAAACCGCGCCCATAGCATCAAATTCAGTGGCACATTCCCAAGATAACTCTTCCGCACCGCCGGCAAACACAATATCTTGTTTGCCTAATTGAATTAATTCAAGCGCATGTCCGATACAGTGCGCAGAAGTTGCACAAGCGGAGCTCATACTGTAATTAACGCCACGAATTTTGTAAGGCGTTGCCAAACAAGCAGAAACACTGGATGCCATAGTTTTCGTTACCGCGTAAGGTCCAACTGCTTTCACACCGCGTGGACCGCGCACTGCATCACAAGCCACCAACTGATTATGCGCTGACCCCGTTCCGGCACCAATCACCAATCCAGTACGATCATTGGAAACTTGATCCTCTGTTAAACCAGCATCTTCAATAGCTTCTTTCATTGAAAGATACGCATACGCCGCCGCATCCCCCATAAAACGATACACTTTGCGATCAATTAATTCGCTCGGTGTTAATTTGATGGTACCGGCGATATGGCTACGCATACCGACTTCGACAAACGCGGGAACCACTTCAATACCTGATTTTCCCGCTTTTAATGAAGCTAATACTTCTTCTTTGTTATTACCAATACTGGAGATAACACCGAAACCGGTGATCACAGCTCTTTTCATAAATTATTCCTTTGCGTTAAATGTCAATACAACTGTTGGCTAACTTACTATGAATTGAAAATATTGCAAGTATTTCTTTGAAGGTTAGACCAATACAAAAATTTTCGCTATTATAGCAAAAATCATTTACTCAACAAAGAGATAAACGACATTATGTTCAACGTAAGTCAAGCAGAGATATATTTTAATCACAACAACACGCCTGTCTCTGCACAATTCGACGATGTTTATTTTTCCAACCAAGACGGTTTAGCCGAAAGCGCCTATGTTTTTCAACAAGGAAATCAATTATGGGAACGCTGGTGCCATTTTCCTCACGCGCATTTCACCATTGCGGAAACCGGTTTTGGGACGGGGCTAAATTTTTTATCGGTTACTACCCTCTTTCGCCAATTTCGTGCGCAATTTCCGCAATCACCGTTAAAACGCTTATTTTTTATTTCCTTTGAAAAATACCCGTTACCGGTGGAAATTTTGCGCCAAGCACATCAAATTTACCCGCAATTTGGCAAATTAAGCCAACAATTACAAGCCCATTGGCAAGATTTTATCGTTGGTTGCTACCCGTTTCATTTTGCCGAAACCCGCTTGGATTTATGGCTAGGCGACATTGCCGACAACCTGCCACAGCTGGGCGATTATATGCAAAATAAAATTGACGCTTGGTTTTTAGATGGCTTTGCGCCGAGTAAAAATCCGCAAATGTGGCAATCTGACTTGCTCAACCTGATCTTTCGCTATACTAAACCGCAAGGCACCTTTGCCACCTTTACCGCGGCAAGTGCGGTCAGAAAACACCTAGAATTTGCCGGATTTGAGGTTCACAAACGGGCAGGCTTCGCGAAAAAACGAGAATGTTTACACGGAATAAAACCGCAAGCCGACGAAACGCCCGACAATACGCCATGGTATTTACCACAACCGGCAAATTTGACACAGGAGAACGCCGATATTGCCATTATCGGTGGCGGAATTGCCTCATTATTCACCGCACTTTCCTTGTTACAACGTGGCGCCAATGTGACCCTTTATTGCGAAGATGAAGCGCCAGCGCTCAATGCGTCCGGCAATAAACAAGGGGCATTTTATCCGCAACTTAGCGACGACGATCATCGCAATATCCGTTTTTATATCCACGCCTTTGCTTACGGATTGCAACAATTGCATTGGCTGATTGCGCAACAAATTGAATTTGAACATGAATTTTGTGGTGTTGGGTTATGTGCTTATGATGAAAAAAGCGCTAAAAAATTAGCCAAAATTGCCGATTATGCTTGGTCAGCACAATTGTATCAACCACTCAATGCCACCCAATTAAGCGAAAAAGTCGGTTTGCCCTTGCCTTGTGGCGGTGGCTTTATCAAACAAGGCGCATGGCTTGCGCCGCGTCAATTGGTGCAAAATACCTTTGCCTATTTGCAAAAGTGCGGTGTAAAAATCAAAACTTTACAAAAAATCACCGCACTTGAACGCCAATCTCAATGGGTGTTAACCAATGCACAAGGTGAAAAAATGGCGCATGAGGTGGTCGTGCTAGCCAATGGGCATCAAATTACCGATTTTACTCAAACGGAAAAATTGGCGCTGTATCCGGTGCGCGGTCAAGTGAGCCAAATTCCTACCTCGCCGCACCTGTTAAAATTGAAATCCGTCCTGTGTTACGACGGGTATTTAACGCCCGTTGACCAAGCCAAACAATCCCATTGCATCGGCGCCAGCCATGTGCGTGATAATGTCGAACGGACGTTTAGCGCGCAAGAACAACAAGAAAACCAACAAAAAATTCAACACAATTTGGCATCAGTAGATTGGGTTAATGACGTGGACACCTCCGGCAATCAAGCGCGTATCGGCGTGCGTTGTGCGACCCGCGATCGCATTCCAATGCTAGGCAATGTATCCGATTTTGCGCAGCAACGCCTGCAATATCACAACCTATTTAACCTGCGGCGCAGAAAACAACCGATTGAAAATGCGGCTTATTTTCCTAATCTTTATCTCGTCGCTGCGTTGGGATCACGCGGATTAACCTCCGCGCCGTTGTTGGGCGAAATTCTCGCCTCGCTTATCTATGCCGAACCCTTACCGCTGCGGGAAGATATTCTGCAACAACTGTCGCCTAACCGAAATTGGGTGCGTAAATGGCTAAAAGGTAGCATAGTGGAATAACTTATTTAAGCTGCCAAATATCCAATAATAAATTGACCCCTTGTTGCAATTGGTTTTCTGACAAATCACCAAAGCCCAAAGAAAATAAAAGGCGTTGCTCATAATCCACTGGATAAACCACAATTCCCTGTTGCAATGCAAGTGCGGTCAATTTTTCTTGCGTTTTTTCTTGCTCAAGAATTTCAATCAGCAAATAAAACCCAGAATGTTCCCCATAATAACGCACTTTAGATTTACAATTTGCCAATAATTGACACAATAACTCCATCTTTTTACGATAAATTTTGCGCATCCGTTGAATATGCTTGGCAAATTCGCCTTGCTGTATAAAATTAGTTAAACGTTGCTGTTCAAAGCGGGAAACGGAAGAATGAAAAAAATCACAATATTGATGATAGGCGCCAAGTAAGGATTTAGGGATCACCATAAAACTGATTCGCAATCCCGGCATAATCAATTTAGAAAAAGATCCGAGATAAATCACTTTGCCATGTAAATCAAGCCCTTGCAACGACGGAATAGGTTTACCTTTGTAGCGAAACTCGCTGTCGTAATCATCTTCAATGATAAAACGATCTTCTGTACCATTCGCCCATTCCAACAACTGCTGCCGCTGACTAATGGATAACACTTGCCCAAATGGATAAAGGTGCGACGGGGTTAAATACGCCACATTCACATCATTTTGCACTAAATTTTGTAAATCAATCCCGCGGGTTTCGCTGTTAATCGGCAATTTAACGACCGCTTTATCATACAACTGAAACAATTTTTCCACTTTGTCATAACCGTATTTTTCCATCGCATAACGGAAATTTTTTTGCGGATATAATTGATTGAATAATAAGATAAATTGTTGCAAACATCCCTCGACGCCAGCGCCAATGACAATTTGCTCCGCCTCACAATGTACGCCACGCGAGGCTAATAAATAATCAGCGATTTCACAACGTAGCGCCATATCGCCCTGCTTATCTCCTAGCCCTAACAACTTTTCACCTTGCAAACTAAAACAATTTCGACCGCACTTGCGCCAAATTTGTAGCGGAAAATTTTTGCTATCAATGCGATTAGGATTGAAATCAAAACGGATTTTAGTAGGACGCGCAACCTCTTTCGTTCTTTTTATTTTGCGTGGTGTAGCAAATTCCAATTCCGCCTGAAAACAAACAAAATAACCTTGTCGCGCTTTGGGTTCAATATAACCTTCGGCAACCAATTGCGCGTACGCACTTTCGATAGTGTTTTGGCTAATTTGCAAATAATCCTTAAGTTCACGTTTGGATGGCAATTTCTCGCCAAAGCGAAACTGCAGCTGACAAATTGCCTCACGAATTTGTTCGTACAACTGCAAATACAGCGGTTTAGGGTGCGATTTATTTAATTGATAATTTAGAATTTTCATCTCTGACCCCATTAAAACAATCAAATTTGACACTTTTAATCATACTTAAGTTTCTTCAAAATAGTCAACAAATAAAACCCATACAAAAAAAGAGGAATTAAATATGACGACAATTTTAGGCTCTGATGTAGTAAAACGTGGCATGGCACAAATGCAAAAAGGCGGCGTGATTATGGACGTGGTCAATGCTGAACAGGCGAAAATTGCAGAAGCTGCGGGCGCAGTTGCGGTGATGGCACTGGAACGAGTGCCATCGGATATTCGCGCCGCCGGTGGCGTCGCTCGTATGGCAAATCCGAAAATCGTCAAAGAAGTGATGAGCGCGGTTTCCATTCCGGTCATGGCGAAAGCGCGTATCGGTCATATTACCGAAGCGCGCGTCTTAGAAGCCATGGGCGTGGATTATATTGATGAAAGCGAGGTACTGACCCCGGCGGATGAAGAATTCCATTTGCTAAAAAGCGAATTTACCGTGCCTTTTGTCTGCGGTTGTCGTGATTTAGGCGAGGCGTTGCGTCGTATTGGCGAAGGTGCTTCCATGTTGCGTACCAAAGGCGAACCGGGTACCGGAAATATCGTTGAGGCGGTGCGTCATATACGCAAAGTCAATGCGCAAGTTCGCAAAATTGTCGCGATGAGCCAAGATGAATTGATGACCGAAGCCAAAAATCTCGGTGCGCCTTTTGAATTATTATTACAAATCAAATCGCTCGGCAAATTACCGGTGGTCAATTTTGCTGCCGGCGGTATTGCCACTCCGGCAGATGCAGCATTGATGATGGAACTGGGGGCGGACGGGGTGTTTGTCGGATCCGGTATTTTCAAATCGGAAGATCCGGAAAAATTTGCCAAAGCCATCGTACAAGCCACCACCCATTATCAGGATTATGATCTGATTGCGCGTCTATCAGAGGGCTTAGGAGCGGCGATGAAAGGGTTAGAAATTTCCCGTTTAGCGCCAAATGAAAGAATGCAAGAGCGTGGTTGGTAAAATGGCATATTCACATTTAACAGTGGGCGTGTTGGATTTGCAAGGCGCGGTAAGCGAACATATGCAACAAATTCGCGCCCTAGGTGCCAATGCTATTGCGGTCAAGCATCCCGAACAATTGGCGCAGTTAGACGGTTTAGTGTTGCCCGGCGGCGAAAGCACTGCGATGGGCAAATTAATGCAACATGAGCAATTTATCGCCGCTATTCGCCAATTTTCGCAGCAAAATAAAGGTATTTTCGGTACCTGCGCCGGCATGATTTTATTAGCAAAAGTCTTAGAAAATAACGAGCCGGCACATTTAAAACTGATGGATATTGGTGTGCAGCGCAATGCTTTTGGTCGTCAAGTGGACAGTTTTCAAACGGATCTGCATATCAAAGGCATTGCCACTCCGTTCCCCGCAGTATTTATTCGCGCACCTTATATTACGCAAGTATTATCGCCGCAAGTGGAAGTGTTGGCGCAATTTCAGGAAAATATCGTATTGGCGAAACAAGGCAAACTGCTTGCCGCCTCATTCCATCCGGAATTGACGGATAACCCAGCGGTAATGCGCTTATTTTTAGATCTATTATAGACTCCTGCATAATAACAAGTATGTTATGCCCGATTTTTATCTATTTGAAAAATCGGGTCTTTTTTACTTGTTACGCCAGGAAAATATTAGAATTTATGATTTCCCTATCCCATAGGTTTTTAATTTATTGGCAATAGCAGTATGCGATACCCCCAAGCGAGCAGCAAGTTTACGAGTGCTCGGGTATTGCTCATAAAATTTACGTAATACCATGGCTTCGAAATTGCTCATAATTTCATCTAAGGTTTTATTGCCAAACTCTTCAATTTTAAGTGGTATACTGTCTTTTCTCGTCAACGCTAAATCCGCTAACCTAATCCGATTATTCTGCGCAAGCGTACAGGCACGAACAAGGGCATTATGCAACTCTCGCACATTCCCCTTCCAAGCATAGCTTTTTAAAAAAGGCAATATATCATCCTCAAGATGAGGAATAGAAATCGCTAAATTTTCACAAATTTGCCGGATAAAAAGTGTGGTGAATGCCACAATATCCTCTGGACGTTCACGCAAAGGAGGAATAGTCAAACTGAGAACATTCAAACGGTGAAATAAATCACCACGCATTTTGCCTTCTTCAACATAACGTTGTAGTGGCACTTGCGAAGTACAAATCACCCGCACATCAGCGAAATGTTCTTTTTCTTCACCAACACGACGAAAGGTGCCATCATTGAGAAAACGTAATAATTTGGCTTGTAATAACAAAGGTAATTCTGCAACACTGTCAAGCAGCACCGTGCCACCGTTGGCATATTCAAAAAAACCAATACTCTCATAACCTTTATCTACCCGTCCGAACATTTCGCTTTCCGCATCATCACTTGGCAAACCCGCACAATTTACCGCAATAAATTTTTTATTGCGCCTTGCGCCAGCGTTATGGCAAGCACGCGCTAGTAAATCTTTTCCGGTTCCAGTTTCGCCCTGAATAAGCAGCGGGGCATTCAAGACAGCAAATTTCTTCGCATTTTCCACTACAGAATGCATATTATTACTTTCAGCGATAAGATCATCAAAAGAGACGGTTTTGCTTTGCATAAATTATTCTCCGGCAATATCTTTGTTCCATAACACATTGTTCAGTAACAGATTATTCTCAAACCGTAATGGATTAATTACACTTTACGCATTAAAAATACCGCAGTGACTAAAAGTGCGGTATTTTTTTATTTATTTTAAAAACCTGTTCGATCTTCGCCTTTTACTGCATCAGTAACAATAGTCATATCGCGATCCAAGGTTTCAGGCACAAATAATGTCGCCAAGAAAGAACACAGCATAGTAAAGCCAATGTAAATAGCAATAGGTAACCACGTACCGTAAGCGAGTAGTAGAAATGAGCAAATCATAGGAGCAATACCACCACCAATTAAGGACGAAATTTCACGAGCTACAGTAACTCCGGCGTAGCGATACCTTGTACCGAATAACTCTGGGAAATAAGCCATTTGTACGCCCACATTCCCATAAGCCGCGAAAATATAACCCAGTATAACCGCAACACTGACTAAAAAGACGGATCCACTATCCAATAAGTTGAAATAAATGAATGGCATAATCGTTGCCAATCCAGCGATCAGCAAATATATAGGTTTTCGTCCAAACCGATCGGATAATGCGCCCCACATAAAAGCGGAGATCATACCGATAAAGGCTCCGATAAGTTGGATATCGGTGATCGTAGAACGTGGAAAGAAATCGGTTGTACCGGTTAAAAAAACATGTGCTGTGACATAGGTTACAAAAAAAGTTTGCACGGTGTAAGAATTCGTATTTGGTCCCCAATTCATTATGGCAACCTGTACAATGCGTTTCCAACCATATTTTACCGATTGAACTAAAGGAGCCTCTGTTTTGTGATTTTCTGATGTCGATCTTTTTAATTGCTCAAATACTGGCGACTCCGCCAAATGGCGACGAATTAACCAAGCAGCAATGGTCACAATAACAGAAAATAAAAATACAATCCGCCATCCCCAATTAATGAAATCCTGCTCTGGAATTAACCATTGGACAACGGAAAACATGAAGGTGCCACATACAGTTCCCGCCGCGGCGCCCACCATTACCGAGGAACTTAAACGTCCGCGCTGACCAATCCGAGCAGTTTCTGCCAATAATGTCGCGCTACCAGATTGCTCCGCACCAGCTCCCAGACCTTGTAATAAACGTAATAGAAATAATAAAATCGGCGCTGCAATTCCAATGGATTCATAACTTGGAATACAGCCGATTAGAAAGGTAGCAACGCCCATTAAGGCTAATGTCATGACCAGTACCCATTTTCTACCGTAAATTTCACCAAAATGGGCAAAAATAATACCACCAATAGGGCGGGCTAAAAACCCTACTGCAAACCCAGCAAATGCCATCAATGCACCAGCAAGCGGATCGGATTGCGGGAAAAAGACTTGAGGAAAAACTAATGCTGCTGCTAAACCATAGATCGCAAAATCAAATTGTTCCAACATAGTACCCACACCGCCAGCCAATGCCGCAGCACGGACATTTTTTTCAGAACGAGCGTGGTTATAAATATCTGTACGATTATTGTGTTCTTGTTGAGGCACTATAACAACTCCATAATTAAGATTAATAAGATTAAATTGAATATCTCTCCTAAATCAAGAAAAAGGCTTACCGACTTAGAATACAAAACGGCGTCTACTCTTGGTGAAAGGCTTGTTACCGAGGGCTAAGAAATACTCGTTTAAGCTCTGTAGCTATGCCTTAACGCTAGAAGAAACACGAGAGACATCTCTGTGAAAAAAATCATTGTATCAATTTTTATACCTTATATCCATATGCCCTAAAGCACGTGGTTTTATCGCAAGTTCCGATAAAATAGCACCATTTTTAAAACAAACGATAAGAAAAATTTACACTTTTGTTTTCTCTTTGATTTTTTCGCTACCCAATACGGTAGCTTTCAATTGGCTTAATAAGTCTTTTTGAATGGTACTTAAGCGCAATTTTTCCTCTTTGCTCAATACCAAAGGACGACAAAATTCCATCGCCTTAATGCCTAAGCGCGCCGTTAATAATCCCACGCCGATCCCTTGTGCGATGCGGGCGGATAATTTTGCGGTCACATCTTGCGATAACCAATCCATGCCAATATCCTGCACCACTTCGGTCGCGCCGGCAAACACCATGTTTAAAAACACCATGCGCAATAAACGAAGACGACTGACATAACCCAGATCAATACCATATAATCTGGCTAAACGATTGATTAACCGAATATTTCGCCATGCCATAAAAAACATATCCACCACCGCTAACGGACTTACGGAAACGATCACCGCCGCCTCCATCGCACTTTTCGCGATTAATTTTTTCGCTTGTACATCCAACGGTTTTAACACGGTTTGGCTAAATAAATACGCCACTTCTTGCGCGGAATAACTGTCGTTTAATTGTCGTCTCCACTGCTGCATGGTGAGCGATTGCGCATCCAGTTTCATGTTTTGCGCGATTTCCAAACACAGTTTTTCTCCTTGTTCCGCGGTTTGTAAATCTGATGAAAAATCGACCGCACTTTCTAACATCAAACGTCCGCTTTGTTGTTGCAATAGCATCCGTCGTTTAAGTTTTACCAATTGGCGCCATTCTTTCACAATCGCAGCACCCCCCAACATCACCACTACAAATCCCACCAAAGCAAAGGCGAAATAAATCCATTGATGTTGTTGCCAAGTGTCAATTAACCATTGCACCGATTGGGCTATGGTCGCGCCGCCGAATAAAAGTGCGGTCAATCCTAAGCATTTTTTCCACCAACGCGGTTTAGGGCGAGCAATTTGCGCAAAATTTTCCGTTATCCATTCTGCTTCCGGTGCCTCTGTGTTATCCACTTCAACGTTAGCGTTGCTCAAATCAAATTCTTTTTTGGGCGTAAACTCGTCGTCAAGCGCTTCAACATGAGCAGCATTTTGTTCAAAAATTTGTTTTTGCATAATTTCTTTCGCTTTTCCTTGGTTGTCCGTTAATCTAATTTATCCGCTAATAAAAATTGCAATACCGCGTCCATGCGTAAGTGCGGTAGGTTTTCGCCTGATTCTAAGCGTTGTGGTTCAAATTGATCAAATTCATATTTCTGTTGCGCCCAAAAATCCGCTGTGGGCAAGCGACTTGGCACGGATCCGGGATAGAGGGTCACTTTTTGTTTATCGCTGGAACGAATGCCTTGAATTGCCTTAAATTGTTGTCCATTTTGCGTGATGTTCAACTGTTGTGTGGCGCGAATGGCGGCAATGGCAGTATATTCCGTTTGAATTCCTTCATATTCCACATAACGCCCGCCTTCTTGTACCAATTGACGCATTAAGCTGACCAAATTCGGCAGTTGATCGCTGGTAA
Source organism: [Pasteurella] mairii (assembly GCA_900454475.1). Taxonomy (GTDB): domain Bacteria; phylum Pseudomonadota; class Gammaproteobacteria; order Enterobacterales; family Pasteurellaceae; genus Actinobacillus_B; species Actinobacillus_B mairii. The sequence continues at coordinate 578,375 of UGSS01000002.1, read as the reverse complement.
TGTGATCGGCTTTGGTCGCAATAAACATCAGCTTATCAATGCGTGGCGAAAATAATCGATTAAGCAAGGTGCGTTTACCATAATGGAAATTCTTAAACAATTGCTGTAAGCCTTCTTGCATATCCCAAAATGCTTGGCGGCTGTGGTTAAGCGGAGTTAAACAATCGGCTAAAATCACTTGGCGGTCAAAGGTGGAAAAATAATCCTGATAAAATCCTTTGACGATATGGCGGCTGTAATAATCATAGCGTTGCTGCAAGACGGAAAAATTGCTGCCCGCGTTAGCCTGTTGTTTAAATTGCTGCCATTGCTCGCTACTTAAATGTGATAAGGGGAAAAATTGTAACGCCGGCGCTCCCTCCAATTCACCGGGCAAAACAAAACGCCCCGGTTGGATAAAATGCAAGCCTTGTTGCTTGCATTGCAGCAAATAGGCGGTATAGGCTTTAGCAATTTTAGCTAGCACATCTTCATCGGCAGGCGCGCTTAAATCTAGCCGTTTTAATTGCGCCAACCAATCGGCGCCGATGTCTGCACGCATGCCTTTAAACAACTGTTGTTGCGCCAAAGACCATTGCTGATAGCCCAAATCCAATAGTGGCAAATCCAATAACCATTCGCCAGGATAATCAAAAATATCCAAGTATAATGTGCCTTGCTCTTTGAGATGGCGCATTAAGCCTTGCTGGCGTTGATAACGAATTGCTAGGCGAGTTTCGCTGACACCGCGTGTCGATTGACACCATTGCGGCGGCTCCGCCATGAGATCTCGTAGATTACCTTCATAATCAAAGCGTGGAATTTTCAAATCCAATTGCCCAATACGTTTTACACCGATAATTGATAAATTACGCGCTGGTTCAAAGAGCGGAATATGATGATTATCCACGCGATTAATATGTAATAATTGGTTAATCAAACTGGTAATAAACGCGGTTTTCCCACTACGACTTAATCCCGTGACCGCCAGACGCAAAGTGCGGTCAAAACTACGATTAATTAGGCTATCCAATTCTTTTTGTATATAATTAAACATTCTTAGTTTCTAACTTAAATTAAATATCTTACAATCTGGCTATAATTTATCACAAATATAGATTTTATGTTGACTAGAAATATTATCGCCCTTTGCACATTTCTCGGTTTATTTACGCTTTGCGAAAATGTCCCTGCGGCGCCGAAAGTGCCGGACATGCTGACACAAAACGGTTTAGTTTATTGCACCTATCCCGGCGGATTTTCTTTTAACCCGCAAACAGCGGATGCCGGAACAGGTATGAACGTCATTACCGAACAAATCTACAATAAATTATTTGAAATAAAAAATAATCGTGAAGCCCTCGTCCCCGTGTTAGCAACGTCTTATTCGGTTTCTACAGATGGTAAAATCATCACGATTAATTTACGCCATGGCGTGAAATTTCATAAAACCCCATGGTTTACACCAACGCGAGATTTTAATGCGGATGATGTAGTTTTTTCCTTAAATCGGGTGTTGGGGCAAAATATGGGATTGCCCGAATTAGATCAAAATGTAAAAAACTACAGTAACCCACAATACAAAATTTTCCATGAACAGGCGAAAAAAGTCCGCTTTCCTTATTTTGAAAGTATTCGCTTAAATGAAAAAATCGAATCGGTTAAAGCAATTAACCCTTATCAAGTGCAAATTACCTTGTTTGCGCCCGATTCATCCATTTTGTCCCATTTAGCCAGCCAGTATGCGATTATTTTTTCACAAGAATATGCAGTGCAATTAAATTCTGACGATAATTTAGTGCAACTGGATTTACTGCCGGTGGGAACAGGTCCTTACCAAGTGAAAGATTATTTCCGCAATCAATATGTCCGTTTAATTCGCAACAATGATTATTGGAAAACAAAGGCGAACATTGAAAACATTGTGGTCGATTTATCTACCGAGCGAAGTGGTCGCTTGGTAAAATTCTTTAATAATGAATGTCAAATTGTCTATTATCCTGAAGTGACGCAATTAGGATTACTACAAAAAAATAATAAAAAATACGACATCAAATCGACAGAAGGAATGAACCTCGCTTATATCGCTTTTAATCTTGCGCGTCCCTCAATGCAAAATGTAGAACTTCGTCGTGCCATTTCACATGCAATTAATCGAGAAAGGATAGTTCAAACGATTTATCACCAAACCGCGACTGTCGCAAATAACATTATTCCATCAATTTCATGGGCAGCAAATATCAATACGCCTGACTTTGACTATGATTATGATCCACCCAAAGCGCAAGCCTATTTTAAAAATCGTAAAATAAATTTAAATTTATGGGTATTAAACGAGGAACAGGTTTATAATCCTTCGCCAATAAAAACCGCAGAATTAATCAAAGCTGATTTAGCAAAGGTTGGCGTGATGGTTGATATCCGTTTGGTAACGCGTACTTACCTCATGAAACAATTAAAAAATCAAAATGAAAATTACGATATGATCTTAGCTGGATGGCTTGGCGGAAATTTAGATCCGGACAGTTTTATACGCCCTATTTTAGGATGTGACGCTGCCAATAACCTAACAAATCTATCAAACTGGTGTTATCGCGATTTTGAAGAACAAATGGACAGTGCATTAACAGCAACCGACTTACATGAACGGGTGCAATTTTATAATCAAGCACAAGCGATTATGTTAAGAGAACTGCCCCTTATTCCGTTAGCGAACGTAAAACGGGTACTCGTCGTTAATGCGAAAGTACAAGGTATCGAAATGACACCTTTTGGCGTAATTGATTTTTCTACGCTCTCAATTCAAGCGGGAGAAACACCATGATTTCCTCTTTCTTTCGCCATCTATTGCTATTGGCAATCACTCTGTTAATTTTATCCCTGATAAGTTACAGTATTTTTCTACGCGATCCGCTCAATGAAGTGTTTGCTACGCCGAGTTTATTTTCCGGTTATCGTTTTTATCTAAGTAATTTATTACAAGGTGATTTAGGAATAAGCTATGTCAGCGGAGAATCGCTAAAAGAAGTAATATTTACCCTACTCCCATCCACATTGGAACTTTGTTTTAGTGCAATTTTACTCGCCATTCTCTTTGGTATCCCATTAGGGATATTAGGGGCAGTGAATAGCAAGTATCTACCGGGAAAACTCATTCGTGCTTTCTCATCCCTCGGCTTATCTTTACCGGTATTTTGGGTTGCGCCTATTATCCTTTATATGGCAGCAATTTACTCATGGGAAATTTCCGCTATCGGACAGTATAATCTGTTATATGAAATCAAACCGGTCACCGGTTTTCACTTGATCGACGTATGGTTTATCGAACAACCCTATCGCCTTAAAGCTATCCAAAATGCGCTACAACATTTAGTCTTGCCGACCTTGGTATTAACCATTCTGCCAACAATGGAAATTACCCGCGTAGTCCAGCAACGGGCAGAATTTTTAATTGAACAAAACTATGTCAAAATAGCGGCAACCCGAGGTTGGTCAAAATGGAAAATATTGCGTACCCACATTATACGCAATACCCTCCCCTTGCTTCTTCCCCCCATGACCCGTTTATTTACCTTGGTCATGGCACAATGTATGCTCACAGAGGCGACATTTGGCTGGTCAGGAATTGGGCGCTGGTTGATTGATGCGGTAAGCCAACAGGATTACAACAGCATTTCTACCGGCATTATCGTGATTGGATTATGTATTATTAGCGTCAACCTGCTCGTATTAATCCTCACTTTTATCATTGATCCGTTAAATAAGAAAGGCTGGTATGCAAGATAGAGAACCGGAAGATTTTAGACAAACCACCACATTGCGCGATATTTGGCAACTTTTTAGTCAAGATAAAATTGCCCTGACAAGTTTTTATCTCTTTTTGTTGCTAATTTTGACCGCACTTTTTAGTCGTTTTATTGCGCCTTATCATAGCGATCAACAATTTATCGGTTTGGAACTGCTGCCGCCCTCTTGGGTACAAGGCGGACAAATCGCCTACTTCTTCGGCACTGACGATATTGGTCGTGATGTCTTCAGTCGCCTCATTATCGGCACCAGCTACACCTTTGGTGCGTCGCTTATTGTGGTCCTGTTTACTGCTATTTTAGGCGGTATTCTCGGCATTTGGGCAGGCATGTCACAAGGCATTAAATCTCGCGTTCTCAATCATATTTTTGACAGCTTTCTCACCATCCCGATTTTGCTGATTGCCATTATTATTGCCACCCTAATGCAAGCCAGCTTATTTAACGCCATGCTCGCCATTACCTTGGCGCTGCTCCCCTATTTTATTCATGAAATTTACAAATCCATTCAAGTGGAATTAAAAAAAGAATACGTACTGATGTTGCGACTGGAGGGGGCATCAAACTGGCTGCTGCTCAAAGAAACCATTTTGCCTAATATCAGCGTGCAATATATTCGGGAAATCTCCCGCGCATTTACCATTGCCATCTTAGATATTAGCGCTCTCGGCTTTATTTCACTCGGCGCCCAGCGCCCAACGCCGGAATGGGGCGCGATGATTAAAGATTCAATCGAACTGATTTACTTGGCGCCTTGGGCGGTGATTTTACCGGGTGTGGCAATTATCACCAGCGTGCTAATCAGCTTAATTTTTACCAACGGGCTGTGTAAAGCCATGGAAAAATATTATCAATAGGACGAACAATGGCTTTACTTGATATTCGTAACCTGTGTATTGATATTCAAACCAACGCAGGTAAATTCAGAATTGTAGATAACGTCAGTTTAACCCTAAATGAAGGGGAAATTTGCGGTTTAGTGGGTGAATCCGGTTCGGGGAAAAGTTTAATTGCCAAGGTGATTTGCAATGCAGTGAAAGAATCTTGGATTGTAAGCGCTGATCGTTTCCGTTTTAATGATATTGAATTATTAAAACTTAGCCCGAATAAACGCCGCAAATTGATTGGCAAAGAAATTTCCATGATTTTCCAAGAGCCACTCAGTTGTTTAGACTCCAGTAAAAAAATCGGTAAACAAATTATCCAAAACATTCCGGCTTGGACCTTTAAAGGACGTTGGTGGCAATGGTTCGGCTGGAAAAAACGGCGCGCCATTGAATTGCTGCATCGCGTCGGGATTAAAGATCATAAAGATATTATGAACAGCTATCCCCATGAAATAACCGAAGGCGAAGGACAAAAAGTCATGATTGCCATGGCGGTCGCCAATCAACCGCGCCTGCTGATTGCTGATGAACCGACCAACTCCCTTGAATCGATTACGCGCAGTCAAATTTTTCGCCTGCTCTCCAGCATGAATCAAAACCAAGGTACCTCTATTTTACTCGCCAGTAATGATATTAAAAGTATTAGCGAATGGTGCGACAGTTTTGTGATCCTCTATTGCGGGCAAAATGCGGAAGCGGGACCGACAGAAAGCATTTTAGAAATGCCGCACCATCCTTATACCAAAGCCTTACTGCATTCAATTCCTGATTTCTCGCAACCTTTGCCGCTAAAAAGCCGGCTAAGTACCTTAAAAGGCACCGTACCGCTATTGGAACAAATGCCAATCGGTTGTCGCTTAGGTCCACGTTGTCCCTTTGCACAAAAAAAATGTGTCGTAAAACCGCCATCTCGTCGCATAAAACAACATGAATATTCGTGCCACTATCCGTTAAATTTACGCGAAAATCAGCGCAAAGAAAAAGAAGCGCCAATGATGCCACTTACGGTCAATAAAACAGAGGTGAAAGAATGAGTGCCTTATTAGAAGTACAAGATTTATCCAAATATTTCTTTGATACCGTCGGAATCTGGGGCGTTAACAGTTTCGCCGCTATTGAAAATGTCAGCTTTGCCTTGGAACCTAAAAAAACCTTAGCAATCATTGGTAAAAACGGTTCCGGCAAATCGACCTTAGCCAAGATGATCGTCGGCATTATTGAACCCACCTCCGGACAGATTATCTTCAACGGGAAACCGCTCACTTTCGGCGATTATCAATATCGTGCCCAGCATATTCGCATGGTTTTCCAAGATAGCAACTCGGCATTTGATCCCAAATTGAATATTGGACAAATTTTAGATGTTCCCCTGCGTTTAACCACAGATTTAGATGAAGAACAGCGCAACGAAAAAATCTTTTCTACCCTGCGTTTGGTCGGCTTGCATCCAGATCATGCCAATATCAAAATTAACACCATGTCCGCCAGCCAAAAACAACGCATTGCCTTAGCGCGCGCCTTAATTTTAGAACCGGAAATCGTGATCACAGACGATGCTCTCGGCTTATTAGACACCACGGTAAAAACCCAACTCATGAACCTGATGTTGGAAATTCAAGAAAAACTTGGCATTGCTTATATTTATGTCGGGCAACATCTTGGCATGATCAAACATATTGCGGATAACGTGTTAGTGATGGACAATGGACAAGTGATCGAATACGGATCAACTCGACGCTTATTCACGCAACCCCACACCGACATCACTAAACGCCTAGTAGAAAGCCATTTCGGACGACTACTGACCGAGGACTCTTGGCGCGACGAAGGTTAAAACCGATAAAATTAAAAAATTTACCGCACTTTTTGCCTAGTCTGCTCACCCCATTTTCACCGCTTCCGTGATTCAAGCATTTAAGGAAACGCAGAAAACAGATGAGTTTTTATTACGCACACGACAAGTACTCGCAATAAATAAAATGACGCGCTTTTAGCAACACAAAGCCTCCACATAATAAGCAACCTAAACATCTAGAAGTTTAGACGTCTAAAATTTCTTGACATTAGATCTTTGTCGCTGTAGTTTATGAGGTCAGGAAATAGTTTATTATTTTGATGGAATAATCAATGGCAGTACAAAAAGCATTACTCTTTACCAATAAGTCGCTCTCTTTGAGTTTAGGCGGTGAACTGGGGAATATTGAGGTGGCTTACCAAACTTACGGGCAGTTAAACTCGGATAAAAGTAATGCGATATTGATTTGTCATGCGTTGACCGGTGATGCAGAACCTTATCACGCCAACCCCGAGGAAGGAAACGGCTGGTGGCAAAGTTTTATGGGCGACGGACTTGCCTTAGATACCTCCAAATACTTCTTCATTTGCTCCAATGTGTTGGGTGGCTGTAAAGGTACCACTGGTCCCTCCTCGATTAACCCGCAAACGCAAAAACCTTATGGCAGCCAGTTTCCGAATATTGTGGTGCAAGATTTAATTCAAGTACAGCGCGAATTATTAGCTTCTTTACAAATTCCCCATTTACACGCCGTGATCGGCGGATCTTTTGGCGGAATGCAGGCAACCCAATGGGCAATTGATTATCCGGATTACGTGGATAATGTGATCAATTTGTGTTCATCTCTGTATTTTAGCGCGGAAGCGATTGGATTTAACCATGTAATGCGCCAAGCGATTATCAATGATCCGAATTTTCACGGTGGGGATTATTATGACAAAACGCCGCCGACAAAAGGCTTAGCAATTGCCAGAATGTTGGGGATGTTAACCTATCGCACAGACGTACAATTAGCCAAAGCCTTTGGGCGGGCGACAAAAGCGGAAGGCGTATTTTGGGGTGATTATTTTCAAGTAGAATCCTATCTTAGCTATCAAGGGCAAAAATTCCTCGATCGTTTTGACGCCAACAGTTATTTGCATTTATTACGCGCCTTGGATTTATATGATCCCGCGCTAAAATATGCCGATATTAATACCGCACTTTCGCGCATTCAAGCACGCTATACCCTTGTTGCAGTCAGCAATGATCAATTGTTTAAAATCATTGATCTGCATAAAAGCAAAGCTTTGTTGGAGCAAAGCAAAGTAAATTTGCAATATTATGAATTTCCATCCGATTACGGTCATGATGCTTTTTTAGTGGATTATGACTTTTTTGACGCGAAAATCCGCAGCGGATTAGAAATCCACGGCTGATAGTCCTTAATTGAACACCTTTAAAATCATTCTTTTTTCACCCCAATACCGATAATAAAAAACCATCCGCTGTCGGATGGTTTTTTTATGGTTACGATTGCTTCAAATTAGAAGAATACGCGTAAACCTGTACCATAGATATGGTCTTTTTTAGTATCACCGTTGCTATCTTTTGTACGTTCTTGCTCATAAATCGCATAAGCCACAACGTTTTTGCTGAATTGATAGTCTAAACCAACTTGATAACGGTTTTTGATTTTATCTGTAACATCTTGACCATCAGTACGCTCATCTGCGCGTTCCCATTGTGCAAAGAAAGCAGATGGATCAGAGAATTGATAACGGAAATCTACCATTGCATAGCGGCTTTTCTCATCTTCAGCACCAGACCAAACATTGCTATATGAAGTTCTTACTTGTCCATAGTTAAGCGCGAAGTAAACAGGGCCATAGGTATAGCTACCGTGAACAACCCATGTACGATCTTTTTGTGCTGTTTCAGCAGTTAATGCTAATGCATCGTATTGGTTTTGGTTATATGCCGCAGCAAATTCTACTTTTTGATCATCTGCGATATCGTAGTGATAGAATGCGGCTACGCCATAACCATTTTTGTATTCGGCAATAGCATCACCATCATCATCTACAAGTCTAGGATCTAAAGCTTTATTTGAGTGACCGAATAAGTAGTCAACACCGAAGCTGAAACCATTCCAGTCTGCAGAACGGAATTTTACAGATTTATCCGCGTTGGTAAGTAGCGGATTATATTCACCAGAACGGAAATACGCCGCATCTTGAACAACATCATCTGAGTTTGTTGCTTGACGACCGAAAGTTAATGTACCGACATCCTCGTATTTGAACCCGCCGAATAATTTACGAGTCGTTGGGCTACCAAAATCGCTGTTCGCACCCTTTTGTTTGAATGCTTTGCTATATTTCTCATTATCTTCAAAGCGAATTTCATAACCGGCAACTGCGGATAAACCATTACCTAAATCGTGGCTTGCACGGATATTGATACGTGAACCGTCGTTGATTAAATCACCACGTTTGTCACCTACTTTACCTAAAAACATACGGAAAGAACCGTTTAGATCTACTTTACTTCCATCTTGTTCATAGATAACAAATGCGTTTGCGGAAGTAGCTGCCATTGCTGCTACTGCTAATGCTACTAATGTCTTTTTCATAATAAATTCCTTTCCAGAATTAAGTTTGTTATAAGATTAGCGCCGAACATTCCAAGAATTGAACTATCAAAACTTGCTTCATTTAAGGCAGACTAATATTGGCAAAGAAATATACGCCTGTCAATAAAAAAACAAAAAAGTTCAATTAAATTGGTGATCATGATCACATTTTTTAGGTTTTATTTTCTTTCCCTTTTAACGCCAATGCGCTTTTTGTTGTTTTTTTATGCGACTTGATTAAACAAAAGCGCTTTTTAAAATAGCTCTCGCGCATTGTTACTCATTAAAATTGAATAAAAATCGACCGCACTTTTCTTTATCTTTAGCAAAGAGATAATTCCTTAGGCATTATTTATCGCAAAAGAAATCACGCGGTCGATACGCTCTTCGCTAAGCACGAGCATAATCAGGCGGTCAACGCCGAGGGCAACGCCAGAGCAATTTGGGACACCGGCGTGGAGCGCGGCAAGAAAACGATGGTCAATGGCGCGCTGTGGCAAGCCTATTTTTTCTCTTAATCGATTATCTTGCTCAAAACGAATACGTTGTTCGTTACTGTCGGTTAATTCATGAAAACCGTTCGCCAATTCGATTCCTTTATAATAGAACTCAAAACGTTCGGCAACGCGGTGATCTTCGGAGCTAAGTTGCGCTAATGCGGCTTGCGTCGCCGGGAAATGATAAATGGCAACTGGACGTTCTTTGCCGATTTGCGGCTCGACAACGCTACTAAATAAAAATTGTAATAACGTATCGCGATCTTGTTGTTCAGCCTCCATAAGATGGTATTCTTTGGCTTTGCTGGCAAGTTCCGCTTTGCTTGCTGAAAGCGGATCTAACCCGACATATTCTTGGAAAGCAAATTGGTAACTTAGGCTTTCCGCCGGTTCGCAATCGAGAATTTGTTGGAGCAAATCATCTACTTCATTAATTAAGCGATACATATCAAAGTGCGGTCGATACCATTCCAGCATGGTAAATTCCGGATTATGTTTGCGCCCCGCTTCTTCATTGCGAAATACGTGACACAACTGAAAAATCGCGCCACTGCCCGCGGCGAGCAAGCGTTTCATGTGATATTCCGGGCTGGTTGATAACCAAAGCGGTTTGGATTGCGCATTATGTGGCGCAATAAAATCTGTACTAAAAGTAGAAAGATGGACGTCGGTAACGCCAAATTCGCTTAATACTGGCGTTTCCACTTCAAGCAATCCGCGATCGGTAAAAAAGCGTCGAATATCGCTGATGATTTTGGCGCGCGCTAAAAGATTTTTGATTGGGGCGCTCGGTTGCCACTGCATTTCGATATCGGTTGACATGATAAAAATTCCTTCAAAAATAAAGTGCGGTCAATTATAGCCGAATTTTTAATTTCGGTTTAACTTTTTTGAACTAGATCACGAAACTGAATTATTCTTACAATAATTTAATAAAAAAGGGTTATTTCTATTCAAAAATAATGGCAGAATAAGGGCGTTCCTATATGGTGTCCTGACGAGACCTTAATTTTTACTTTCATATCTATTATTGGAGGAATATCGTGCAAACTGTTAATGTCGATATTGCAATTGTTGGTGCTGGTGGCGGTGGCTTACGTGCCGCAATTGCAGCAGCGGAAGCAAACCCTAACTTAAAAATTGCATTAGTTTCAAAAGTGTACCCAATGCGTAGCCACACTGTTGCAGCAGAAGGTGGTGCCGCGGCGGTCATCAAAGAGGAAGACTCTTACGAGAAACATTTCCATGATACGGTTGCCGGTGGTGACTGGTTGTGTGAACAAGATGTGGTTGAATATTTCGTTCAACATTCTCCAGTGGAGATGACTCAACTTGAACGTTGGGGCTGTCCTTGGAGTCGTAAAGCGGATGGTGATGTCAACGTGCGTCGTTTTGGAGGGATGAAAATTGAACGTACTTGGTTCGCTGCCGATAAAACCGGTTTCCACCTGCTTCATACCCTTTTCCAAACGTCCATTCAATACCCGCAAATCCAACGCTTTGATGAACACTTTGTCTTAGATATCTTAGTCGATGACGGTCATGCACGCGGTATGGTTGCCATGAATATGATGGAAGGTACTTTAGTACAAATCAATGCCAATGCGGTCGTTATCGCAACCGGCGGTGGCTGTCGTGCATTCCGCTTCAATACGAACGGTGGTATCGTAACCGGTGACGGACTTTCTATGGCATATCGTCACGGCGTCCCGTTACGTGATATGGAATTCGTACAATATCACCCAACCGGCTTGCCAAATACTGGTATTTTGATGACCGAAGGTTGTCGGGGTGAAGGCGGTATCTTAGTCAATAAAGACGGTTATCGTTATTTACAAGATTATGGTTTGGGACCGGAAACCCCAATCGGTAAACCAGAAAACAAATATATGGAATTGGGTCCACGCGATAAAGTATCCCAAGCGTTCTGGCAAGAATGGCGTAAAGGTAATACTTTGAAAACTGCCAAAGGCGTTGATGTAGTGCATTTGGATCTACGCCATTTGGGTGAAAAATATTTACATGAACGTTTACCGTTTATCTGTGAATTAGCGCAAGCCTATGAAGGCGTGGATCCGGCAAAAGCGCCTATTCCGGTCCGTCCAGTGGTTCACTATACCATGGGTGGTATTGAAGTGGACTTCAATAGCGAAACCTGTATCAAAGGTTTATTTGCGGTGGGTGAATGTGCCTCTTCTGGTTTACATGGTGCAAACCGTTTAGGTTCTAACTCATTGGCAGAATTAGTGGTGCTTGGTCGCGTTGCGGGTGAATATGCAGCACAACGTGCAGTTGAAGCCACTTCCGTTAATCAAACCGCGGTTGATGCCCAAGCGCAAGATGTTGTTCGTCGTTTAGAAGATTTATATAACCAAGAAGGTACGGAATCTTGGTCACAAATCCGCGATGAAATGGGCGATTCTATGGAAGAAGGCTGTGGTATCTACCGTACTCAAGAAAGTATGCAAAAAACCGTAGATAAAATTGCCGAATTAAAAGAACGTTATAAACGTATCCGTATCGCTGATCGTTCCAGCGTGTTTAATACTAATGTACTTTACACCGTGGAATTGGGATATATCTTAGACGTTGCACAATCAATCGCTAACTCGGCAATTGAACGTAAAGAATCTCGTGGTGCGCATCAACGTTTAGACTATGTTGAGCGTGATGATGTCAATTATTTGAAACATACCCTTGCCTTCTATAATCCTGAAGGTGCGCCTCGCATTGAATACAGTGATGTGAAAATCACGAAATCTCAACCTGCAAAACGTGTATATGGTGCGGAAGCAGAAGCTCAAGAAGCCACTGCGAAAGCTAAGGAGAATGCAAATGGCTAATCAAGCAATAATGAATGTTGAAGTATTGCGTTACAATCCGGAAGTGGATAAAGAGCCATACTTAAGAACTTATCAGGTCCCTTACGATAGCCAAACTTCATTACTTGATGCCTTAGGTTATATTAAAGATAAACTTGAGCCTGAACTTTCTTATCGTTGGTCTTGTCGTATGGCGATTTGTGGTTCTTGCGGTATGATGGTTAACGGTAAACCAAAATTGGCATGTAAAACGTTCTTGCGCGACTACAGTGGTCATATGCGCATTGAAGCCTTGGCTAACTTCCCAATTGAGCGCGATTTAGTCGTGGATTTAAGCCACTTTATCGAAAGTTTGGAAAGCATCAAACCGTATATTATCGGCAACCAAGCGCCAGAATTAGACGGAAAACCGCATCCTTCAGCTGAATTGGCGAAAAGTCGTACAAAACAAACACCAGCACAATTAGAGAAATATCGTACATTCTCTATGTGTATCAACTGTGGTTTGTGTTACGCTGCTTGTCCACAATTCGGTTTAAACCCGGAATTTATCGGACCGGCTGTCATTACCTTGGGTCACCGTTACAACCTTGATAACCGCGACCACGGTAAAGCTGAACGGATGAAAATCCTTAACGGTAAAAACGGGGTGTGGAGCTGTACTTTCGTCGGTTATTGTTCCGAAGTTTGTCCAAAACACGTGGGACCGGCTTCTGCAGTAAACCAAGGCAAAATCGAAAGTGCGAAAGATTACGTCATTGCGATGTTAAAACCGCAAAAGTAAGGAGTGTAGAATGACAACGACAACAAGTAAACGCAATCGTTATGTGCGTGAAGTTAAACCAACATGGTGGAAAAAGTTAGATTTTTACAAATTCTATGTATTGCGTGAAAGTACATCCTTACCGACAATTTGGTTCTGTCTTGAACTGCTTTACGGTTTAATTTGCTTAGGAAATGATACCTTTGCGACTAACTTTGTAAATTTCTTACAACATCCGCTCGTAGTAATTTTAAATATTATTACCTTAGGTGCAGTGTTACTTAACAGCTTCACATTCTTCAGAATGGCGCCACAAATGCTGAATATTATCGTGAAAAACGAACGTATCGACACTAAATTAGTGAACCGCGTATTTTGGGGAATCACCGCTGTAATCAGTATTATCGCCTTAATTTTGGTATAGGGAGAAAAGACATGGACAAAACAAATCCAAAACGTTCAAATGAACCTTCCGTATGGTTGCTATTTGGTGCCGGCGGTGCGATTAGTGCGGTATTTTTCCCTGTATTAGTCTTAATCTTAGGGTTTTTACTACCTTTCGGTTTAGTGACACCGGATAATATCATTGCATTTTCGCATACTTGGATTGGAAAATTAGCCATTATTGCCTTGCTTATTTTCCCAATGTGGTGTGGTATGCACCGTGTACACTTAGGATTACATGATTTTAAAGTTCATGTTCCTGCTAGCGGTTGGATTTTCTACGGATTATCCGTACTATATAGTATTATCGTATTATTCGCCGTTATCGCGCTTTAATAGATAAATGAAATAACCTAAAACCCTTTCAAATGAAAGGGTTTTTTCTTATAAGCAAACCATACCGACGATAAGAAAACGATAAAAAAACGACCGCACTTTTCTCCCCATCAAACTGCTGGCGCAAGCAAGAAATGACATTTAATGATAGATTACCACTGACCGTTCTTTTATCTATCTTCCCCGTTTTCCTCGCTGGAACGACTTGCTGTTTCTAGGAAAACTTGTCCTGTTTGCGCTTGCAACACAAGTGAGTTTTAAATTTTCCGTGAAAGAAATGGTAACCAAGTGCAGGAATAAAGGTGAAATCGGGTTGCCTTTCTTTTGGTTACTTTTCATTACTCGCTGCGTTCGCACTGCGTGCCGCCGGCAAAGACGACGTTCAAAATCTAAAAATTTTATGGTAAAACAAAGAAAAGTGACAACTAAAGAAAAATACCTCTCCCACTAAGAAAACGCACAATAACACTTGAATTCCTATTCATTTTTCATTATGTTGGTAATGTTTTTTTCAGTTATAAAACCCCATGTCGGTATTAACAAAAATATATTCATTCATGTTAAAAGAAAGCAGTAAAAATTTTTCAAAAAAAGGTTTACATTATACTGTTGTATTTTTGCTGCTATGTTTAGGTCTTTTGATCCTAATCGATCAATCGATCGGATTTTATGTCCGACAAGCGATTTACACCGATATTCAAAAACTCCCCTATCGCCCTTACGGTTTGGTGTTAGGAACCTCGAAATATTTTGCTAAAAATACACTTAATCTGTTTTATTACAATCGCTTACTCGCCACACAAGAATTATTTAAAGCAAAAAAAATCGATTATTTGTTGCTCAGTGGTGATAATCGAACCGTTTATTACAACGAACCGGTAACCATGTATAAGGATTTGAAAAAAATGGATGTTCCGCCGGAATTTATGTATATGGATTATGCTGGCTTTCGTACATTAGATTCGGTTATTCGTGCTGATCGGATATTTAAAGCACATTCCATGACGATTATCACACAAAAATTCCATTGTGAAAGAGCATTATTTATTGCTAAATATCACAATATTGACGCTATCTGTTTTGCGGCGGAATATCCAACAGGATACACCTTTGTTCGCTTTAGAGAATTTTTCGCCCGTTTGCAAACAATATGGGATTTATTAATCGAAAAAGAACCGTACTTTTTGGGCAAACCAGAACCACTACCGTTGCCGGCAACGGTTCCGTATCATTAGAAATGATGACTCGTAATATCACGTAAAAGTGCGGTCTGATTTGGTTCAGTTTTGCAGTTATTTAACTGCGCAATCACCAACTCCACCAAATTATGACTGATATTTTCATGGTTTTGCACGCTACAAATGGCTTTGTTCGGCAACACATCTAACATCTCGTGCGTACCAAACGTAGCGATCACAAGCGCGGGATCAATGCTGCCATGCTGTTGTAATAAATGCGAAAAAACGCCTTGTAGCAAAGTTAACGAAGTGGTAAAAATCACTTGTGGTAATCCATGATCAGATAACCAAGCGGCAAACGCTTCTGCTGCCTCCTCTTTATGGAATTTTTTTGCATAGAGAAAATCGGTAGCAATCTGCGGATGGTTTGCGATTGCGCGACGAAAGCCCTGTTCCCGCTCGTGGCTAATTGGTAATTCCGGCAAAGCCCCCAAAAATAATATCTGCTGATAATCGCCTTGCTGCA
This sequence comes from [Pasteurella] mairii, assembly GCA_900454475.1. Classification (GTDB taxonomy): domain Bacteria; phylum Pseudomonadota; class Gammaproteobacteria; order Enterobacterales; family Pasteurellaceae; genus Actinobacillus_B; species Actinobacillus_B mairii. The sequence continues at coordinate 562,728 of UGSS01000002.1, read as the reverse complement.
ACAATTGACTCGCCAAACGATAGGCATCTTCTTCATCATTCGTGGTTAAATTCGTGACCCATTCCGAAGCTAACCGACGGTCAAAACAAAAGATCGGTGTTTTTTTATATTGCGTGTAAAAATCCGTTGCTACCGGCAACGCGCTAGAGACAATTAACGCATCAATTTGGCGCTGGAATAAATGTTTGGCGCAATCAATTTCGCTTTCCGCATTATCGTTGCTACAAGTAATTAATAGCTGGTAGCCTCGCTCACGAAATTTATTTTCCAGTTGATTGGTAATTTTAGCATAACTGATATTTTCAAAATCCGGCACAATCAAACCGATCGTATAACTGCGCCCAACCCGCAACCCTGCCGCCATGGCATTGGGTTTAAAATCGTATTGTTCAATTAGGGCTTGGATTTTATCAATTGTTTTTTGACTAACACGATATTGTTTCGCTTTTCCATTGACTACATAACTGACGGTAGTGCGTGAAACGCCAGCTAGTTTGGCGAGTTCATCTAATTTCACATTCACTCCTTAAATGTTTGAAATTACTACAATGAGTATAACATAAGCCTTTTTTTTCATTCAAAGCCCTATGTGAAATAATTTGATCAAGATCGCAATCTTTATTAACAAATGCGCGGTAAAGGTTCATTCGTCGGCAAATCCAATAGGCGACTTTGTCCGAAAATCCCTAAGGCTCGCACTTTTTTATCTGCGGTCACTTCGCCAATTAAGGCGGCATTTTCCCCCAACGGATGGGTACGAAGTGCGGTCAAAATATCTTGTGTTTTGCTCGCCTCTGCCACGATCACCAATTTTCCTTCATTAGCAAAATTCAGTGGATCCAGTCCTAACAATTCGCAGATACCGCGAACTTCCGGACGAATTGGTAGCGCGGTTTCATCAATTTGAATACCCACTTGCTGGGCTTGTGCAAACTCATGCAACACCGCATTCACGCCTCCGCGCGTCGCATCACGCACCGCTTTAACGCCACCAATCGGACGCAAGCGATCAATTAAAGGCGTCAACACAGCGCAATCACTTTGTAAATCGGTTTGAATACCTAAATTTTCTCGTAAATTCAAAATAGTAGCGCCATGATCACCTAAGGTTCCGCTGACAATAATCTGATCGCCGACCGCAATTTGATGCACACCCCAGTCAATGTGTGGCGGGATAACGCCAATGCCGCTGGTATTGATAAAAATTTTATCCACTGCCCCTTTTGCAACGACTTTAGTATCGCCGGTGACCACTTGAATATTCGCTTGGCGGCAAGTTTCTGCCATGGCTTGAATAATTTGTTCTAAATCAGCTAAAGGTAATCCTTCTTCTAAAATAAAACCACAAGAAAGAAACTTCGGAATGGCACCACATACCACAACATCATTCACGGTTCCACACACCGCCAATTTGCCGATATTGCTGTTGGGAAAAAAAATCGGATCGATCACAAAGCTGTCTGTACTAAATGAAAGACGATCACCTTGCGCAACCAAATCCGCTAGCGCTAAACGTGCCTGATCTTCTGCTTGCGCCAAAATCGAATTATCGAACGCTTGCATAAAATACCGTTGAATTAATTTTTGCATTGTCGTGCCACCGTTTCCGTGCGCCATCGTAATAAAATCACTCATGCTAATATCCTTATTCCCGTCGATATTGATAATAAGCGGCACAAGCGCCCTCGGAGGACACCATCAAAGCGCCATAGGCATTGTCCGGATTACAAGCTGTCGCAAATAACGGACAATCTTTCGGTTTGCATTTGCCCACCAATACATCACCGCAACATGAATTCGGATCGTCTGCGACCTGTTGCGGCTGGCTGTTGAAATGACGTTCGGCATCAAATTGCTGATAATCCGCGGTCAACTCCACACCAGACTCCTCAATTTCGCCAAGCCCGCGCCATTCGCTGCGTGCTTTAAGTTGAAAAACTTCCGCTATCGCCAATTGTGCTAAGCGATTTCCATCAGTTTGCACAATACGTTTATATTGATTTTCTACCACGCAACGCTTTTCCACAAATTGCGTCACCAGCATCACAATGGCTTGCAAAATATCCAAAGGCTCAAAACCTGTCACCACAAAGGGTTTATGATAACTGTCGCAAAGTTGCTGATAAGGCGTGGTTCCGATAATCATGCTGACATGACCCGGCGCAATAAATCCGTCAATTTTAACTTGGTCTTGAGAAAGCAATTGATAGAGCGTTGGAATAATGGTGATATTTTGGCAAACGACAAAAAAATTGGTAACTTGTAATTTTTTTGCTTGTTGCAAGGTAATCGCCGCGCTCGGCATAGTCGTTTCAAACCCTAAAGAAAAAAACACCACCTGCTTATTCGGATTATTACGCGCAATATTTAACGCATCCAGCGGCGAATACACAATTCGCACATCCGCCCCTTTGGCTTTCGCCTCCAGCAAAGATCCCTTGCGCCCACGCACCCGCATTGCATCACCGAAAGTACAAAAAATCACATGGTCGCGCTCGGCAATGTCAATACATACATCAATCCTCCCCATAGGCAACACACAAACCGGGCAACCTGGTCCATGAATAAACTCAATGCTTTTAGGTAATAATTGATCCAAGCCGAATTTAAAAATGGTATGCGTATGACCGCCACACACTTCCATTAAATACAACGGATTTTGCGCCGAATAGTGCGGTAGTTTTTCCATCAATTTACGCAAATGCGCCAATAAATATTTCGCTAAATTCGGATCACGAAATTCATCCACAAACTGCATTGCCAATCCTATTTTTCTAACCAGTCTAACCAATCTTGCAACCCTTGTCCGGTTGTGGCGGACAATTGAATGACTTCAATTTGCGGGTTCACTTGTTTGGCGTAGGCAATACATTTTTCCACATCAAATTGCAAATAAGGCAAAAGATCCACTTTATTTAAGATCATCAATTTTGCCGCGGCAAACATATGCGGATATTTCAACGGTTTATCTTCCCCCTCCGTCACGGACAAAATCACTACTTTGGCTTTTTCACCCAAATCAAATTCTGCCGGACAAACCAAATTACCCACGTTTTCGATAAACAACAGGCTATTTTCCACCGGTTGCAATTTAGCTAATGCATTTCCCACCATTTGCGCATCCAAATGGCAGCCTTTCCCCGTATTCACTTGAATTGCCGGCACGCCCGTAGAACGAATTCGCTCCGCATCATTTTCCGTTTGTTGATCGCCCTCGATGACATAACAATGTTTTTTGGCTTTCAGCGCGTTAAGCGTTGTGGTTAATAAGGTCGTTTTTCCGGAACCGGGGCTGGAGACTAAATTGAATGTCAAAATATGGTGTTTTTCAAACAAAGTGCGGTTAATTTCTGCTAATTTATTATTTTGTCCCAACACATCTTGTTCGATTTTCAGCAAACGTTTTTCGGTTTCTTGTTGTGATGCTTGCATGGCATCTAGCGCATGGAAAGTCAGTTGAGAAAATGATGTTAATTTGACCGCACGTTGTGTAGTTTGATTGTCATGAGTATGGGGTAATTCGCCAATTTTTACTTGGTCAGGATGTCCACATCCACAGGTCGTACACATAATTCACCTCAATGTGATGTTAGTCTTGATATGGACATTCAGCGTACCATATTTCTGTACAGAAATACATCACCGACTTAGAAAAACCTCCCAAAAGAAGCTCAGCGTTCGCTTGGTTTTTATGAAAAAATTCAGCCAAGGCGATCGCTTAATATGAACCTTATTTGAGCCGATTTTGATAGGAGGTTAAGGTATTATGCATCAACATTGCTACCGTCATCGGACCAACACCACCGGGAACCGGCGTAATAAATGCGGCTTTTTGACTTGCGACATCATATTCTACATCACCTTTAAGTTTGCCATCCACGCGGTTAATCCCCACATCAATCACAATCGCACCTTCTTTAACCCATTCGCCGGGAATTAATGCCGGTTTTCCAACCGCTACCACTAAAATATCCGCTTGGCGCACATGATGTTGCAAATCCTTGGTAAAACGATGGGTCACTGTTACGGTACAACCGGCTAACAATAATTCCAGCGCCATTGGGCGTCCTACAATATTTGACGCGCCAACAATCACCGCGTGCTGCCCATATAAATCTACGCCGGTGGTTTCCAATAATTTCATCACCCCGTAAGGCGTACAAGCGCGTAATGTTGGAATACGTTGACACAAACGACCGACGTTATAAGGATGAAAACCGTCCACATCTTTTTCCGGAGCAATGGCTTCAATCACCAACGTGGAGTCAATATGTGCCGGTAATGGCAATTGCACCAAAATCCCGTCAATGGCATTGTCTTGATTAAGTTTATCAATCAATTCCAACAATTCTTGTTGCGAAGTGGATTCTGGTAAATCATAAGATTGGGAATAAAAGCCAATTTCTTCACAACTTTTGCGTTTACTTTGCACATAAACCTGCGACGCCGGATCGGCACCGACTAAAATCACCGCTAATCCGGCAGGGCGATAACCTTGCGCCACATACTGCTGAATTTTCTGCGCCACCTCTTGTTTAATTTTTTTGGAAAGTTCCGTACCGGAAATTACTTGAGCTACCATTCTTTGATCCTTTTACAATCTAAAAGTAAACGTTTGCTATTTTGTCAGAAAAAAGCCTTTTATGTAACCCTAATTGGAATAAATTTGAGCGATTGAGTAAAAAATCTAAAAAATTCATTGACTGCTGGCGAAAGAAAATTATAATGCTACACATCCGTCGGCGAGTAGCGCAGCTTGGTAGCGCAACTGGTTTGGGACCAGTGGGTCGTAGGTTCAAATCCTATCTCGCCGACCACTTCTTTATATCCATTTGAAATGCGCCCTTAGCTCAGCTGGATAGAGCAACGGCCTTCTAAGCCGTAGGTCATTGGTTCGAATCCAATAGGGCGTGCCATTTTTATTTTTTCAGATAAATCCTATGCAATTTCCAACCTTACAATCTGCTATTTTACTGCGTCGCTATAAACGTTTTCTTGCTGATGTGCAATTAGCAAATGGCGAAATCATGACTATTCATTGCGCGAATACCGGGGCGATGACTGGTTGTGGCGCGCCCGGCGATCAAATTTGGTATTCCACCTCCGACAGCACCACGCGTAAATATCCGCATTCTTGGGAATTAACCGCATTGCCAAACGGGCAATTGGTTTGTATCAATACCCATCGTTCCAACCAACTGGTATTTGAAGCCTTACAGCATAAACAAATCAAGGAACTAGCCATGTATTTGAACATTTTACCGGAAGTCAAATATGGCGAAGAAAACAGTCGAATTGACTTTTTATTAAAAGGTGAAGACCTGCCGGATTGCTATGTGGAAGTAAAATCCATTACCTTGGTTAAGCATAATTTAGGGATGTTTCCTGATGCAGTGACCACACGCGGACAAAAACATTTACGCGAATTAATAATAATGAAAAAACTCGGCAAAAGAGCGATCATTTTTTTTGCCGGATTGCATGATGGTTTCGATCAATTTAAAGTAGCGGAATATATTGATCCTGATTATGCCAAATTATTGCACCAAGCCATTCAAGAAGGCGTGGAAGTGTACGCATATTCGGCGCAATTTCAATTTTCTGATCAAATTCCGACCGCACTTTTACTCAAAGACAGTGTTCCTTGCTTAGATAAAAATAATTGAGAATTATTTTCATTTAACTATTGACTTTATATTTGAGAATGATTATTATCTATCACATAAAAATAGATAATCACTCCAATCTTCGGCGTTTCTTTTCCCACAGAAAGAAACGCTTTTTTTCGCTAATGTAATACCGGATATTTTACCCTCCTTGCCGACATTTAAGTCACCATCAAACAAATCGCGGAAATTCAGGATAAATCCCGTAACGACCCTTTTCATTTCAGGAATAATCTCTATAATACAAAATTTAGTCTTTAAATAATAAGTAGGAATTCGCAATGACTGATATGAATACCGTTCTCGCGGAACTAAAGCGCGGTGTAGATGAAGTGCTTTCTGAAGCCGATTTGATTGAAAAATTAAAAGAAAATCGTCCATTAAAAGTAAAACTGGGCGCGGATCCAACTGCACCCGATATTCACCTTGGGCATACCGTCGTGTTAAACAAATTGCGTCAATTCCAACAATTTGGGCATGAAGTCATTTTCTTAATCGGGGATTTCACGGGTATGGTTGGCGATCCGTCCGGCAAAAATACAACGCGCCCACCACTTTCTCGCGAAGATGTTTTGCGCAATGCGGAAACCTATAAACAACAAATTTTTAAAATTCTTGATCCGCAAAAAACCCGTATCGTGTTTAACTCCGAATGGCTGGGGCAATTAGGTACCGAAGGTATGATCCGCCTTGCGTCGAATTATACCGTAGCGCGTATGTTGGAACGCGACGATTTCAAAAAACGTTTTACCAATAACCAACCTATTGCGATTCATGAATTTATTTATCCATTATTGCAAGGTCACGATTCCGTCGCGTTGGAAGCAGACGTTGAATTAGGCGGAACTGACCAAAAATTTAACTTGTTAGTAGGTCGTGAATTACAAAAATCCGCTGGTCAAAAACCGCAAGTGGCGATCACGTTGCCATTATTAGTCGGTTTGGACGGTGAGAAAAAAATGTCTAAATCTCTCGGCAACTATATTGGCGTGACCGAAGCGCCAAACGAAATGTTTGGTAAAATCATGTCAATTTCCGATGAATTAATGTGGGATTGGTATGATTTATTATCTTTCCGCCCATTAACCGAAATTGCGCAACTGAAACAAGAAGTCCAAGCCGGTCGCAACCCGCGTGACGTTAAAGTATTGTTAGCCAAAGAAATTATTGCGCGTTTCCATTCTGATGCAGAGGCCGAAGCAGCAGAACAAGAATTTATCAATCGCTTCCAAAAAGGTGCGTTGCCGGATGAAATGCCGGAATTTACATTTGAAGGCGCAACCGGCTTAGCCAACTTGTTAAAAGAAGCCGGATTAGTGGAATCCACATCCGAAGCCATGCGCATGGTAAAACAAGGCGGGGTCAAAATCGACGGTGAAAAAGTTGAAGACAGCAAATTGACCATCACCTCCGGCACAGCGGTTTATCAGGTCGGTAAGCGTAAATTTGCGCGTATCACGGTAAAATAACATTTATTTTAACCGCACTTTTAAAGTGCGGTTATTTTTATCGTTTTTTTTTTGAGGGTAACAACATGCCAAATAGAATCTGGGTGCTAGGTGATGCAGTGGTGGATTTAATTCCCGACGGTGAGCAACATTATTTACGCTGCGCCGGTGGTGCGCCGGCAAACGTGGCGGTAGGCGTGGCGCGGTTGGGTGGTGACAGTGCATTTATCGGACGTGTTGGACAAGATCCGCTCGGCGAATTTATGCAACAAACGCTGCAACAAGAAAACGTGAACACCGATTTTATGTTCCTTGATCCGCAACATCGCACCTCAACGGTTGTCGTTGGACTTACCCATGGCGAACGCAGCTTTACCTTTATGGTCAACCCAAGTGCGGATCAATTTTTAACCGTTTCTGATCTTCCAAAATTTCATGCCGGCGAATGGTTACATTGTTGCTCTATCGCCCTCATCAACGAGCCAACTCGAACAGCCACATTAAGCGCCATGCAAGCCATCCGCGATGCCGGCGGCAATGTCTCTTTTGATCCGAATTTGCGCGAAAATCTGTGGCAAAGTCAGGATGAAATGAAATCCGTGGTATTACAAGCCGTGGCGCTCGCTGATGTGTTGAAATTTTCCGAAGAAGAATTAACCCTGTTGACCAATTGCGACAGCTTAGAAAAAGCATTCGATAAAATCACCGCACTTTATCCGCAAAAATTAATTATCGTCACCCTCGGCAAAGATGGCGCCTTGTATCATCTACAAGGCAAAAAAGCCGTGATTGCCGGCAAGGCACTACAACCAATTGATACCACCGGTGCGGGAGATGCTTTTGTCGGCGGCTTATTAGCCGGCTTATCGCAGCATGCCGACTGGCAACAAACGACGGTATTAGAGCAGATTATTTGTCAAGCCAACGCTTGCGGCGCACTAGCGACGACTGCCAAAGGTGCCATGTCCACCCTGCCGAATCAAGCGTAACTGGCAGTATTCCTAAATCATTAAAGGTAACGGAGGCGATTGCCTCCTTTATTTTATATCTTGAGGTCAATATGATAATTTTTAATAGCGGTAAATATAAAAGCCTTTATGCCACCGAACCAAATGAATTACAACAAATTGCCGAAACCGTCGCACAAGATCAGGATTTTCGTCCAACCTACCACCTAGCACCGCCGACTGGATTACTTAACGATCCGAATGGGCTTTTATTTGATGGCGAAAAATTTCATGTTTTTTATCAATGGTTTCCCTTTGATGCACTACATGGCATGAAACATTGGAAACACTTTACCACCACAGATTTTCATCATTTTCAAGCTGCGGACGATCTCATTCCTTGCGAATTATTTGAAAGCCACGGTTGCTATTCCGGTGGCGCGTTGTTGGTGGGCGAACAAATCGCGGTATTTTATACCGGCAATACCCGTCGCGCCGCGGATAATCAACGGGTGCCTTATCAAAATTTAGCGATTTTTAGCAAGGATGGGCGCTTAATCAGCAAACGCCCGCTCATTCACCAAGCGCCGAAAGGCTACACCGAACACGTGCGCGATCCGAAACCCTTTAAAACGAGCGATGGAAAAATTCGCTTCGTTTGTGGCGCACAACGGGATGATTTAAGCGGTACCGCTCTGGTGTTTGAAATGAATGATTTAAAAGATACCCCGCGATTGCTTGGAGAACTTCAAGTTGCAGCCTTTGATAATCGCCATGTGTTTATGTGGGAATGCCCAGATTTATTCCATTCTTCACAAATGAAACAAGATATTTTTATTTGGTCTCCGCAAGGCAAGCCACGCGAAGCGCACCAATATCAAAATAACTACCACGCTACTTACGCTCTCGGCAAATTGAACGCGCTAAACTTTGAAGCCGAATATATTGACGAATTGGATCAAGGTTTTGATTTTTATGCCCCGCAAACCTTTTCCGGCGTAGAAACAATTATGCTGGCATGGTGTGGCTTGCCGGATTTAACCTATCCGACAGATGTCTATAAATGGCATTCCATGCTCACCCTACCGCGTCGATTAAATATAGAAAATCGAAGAATTTATCAAAAACCAATTGAAAAAATCTATCAAAAAATGCCCACACTTTCGACGGTGCCCCTCGAAAATACCACAGAAATTGCCGATTTAGATCGCGCTTATGTCAAATTTGATGCGCAAACCCACCCCTTTGAATTGCATTTTTTCAGCAATGATAAAGCGCAACAACTCCGCCTAACTTATGACGGAAATCTACTTTGTTTGGATCGCGAACAAAGCGAACAAACCGATCTGATGCAACAATTTGGCGCACAGCGTTATTGCGAAATCAACGCATTAAACGAGGTTGAAATTTTCTTTGATCGCTCTATTGTGGAAATCTTCCTCAACCATGGCGAAAAAGTGATGACCTCGCGCTTTTTTATCGCACAACGTCAAAATCAAATCAGCACTAATCGCCCATTAACCATGCAAATTGGCTATCCCGCACCAATTGAATATAAGTAAATGCCGCCTTTCGGCGGCAATCTTCTTGAGAAAGCTAAATGGTAGGCAAATGCCTACAATTGATATTATTCGCTTAGCGTAGTTTTAATCGCCAACTCGGTTAACGCTTGCGCATTAGCAACACTTGGCGCATCCGTCATCAAACACGCCGCAGCAGTCGTTTTCGGGAACGCAATTACATCACGAATATTTTCCGTCCCGGTTAACAACATGGTTAAACGGTCCAAACCAAAGGCTAAACCGGCGTGTGGTGGCGTACCAAATTTTAAGGCATCAAGCAAGAAGCCGAATTTTTCACGCTGTTCTTGTTCGTTAATGCCCAAAATGCGGAACACGGTTTGTTGCATTTCCGGATCAAAAATCCGCACCGAACCGCCGCCAACTTCATAACCATTAATCACCATATCATACGCATTGGCAACCGCCGCGGTCGGATCCGCTTCTAATTGCTCTGGCGTAAAATCTCTTGGCGAAGTAAATGGATGGTGCATCGCCGCTAAATTGCCCTCGTCATCTCGCTCAAACATTGGGAAATCAATCACCCAAAGCGGCGCCCATTGATCCAATTTGGTCAATCCCAAATCGCGCCCTAATTTCAAACGCAACGCGCCCATCGCATCCGTTGTCACTTGCCATTTATCAGCACCGAAGAACAAAATATCGTTATCTTGCGCTTGCACGCGATCCAAAAGTGCGGTCAATTTTTCTTCGGTTAAGAATTTAGCGATTGGACTTTGCACGCCCTCCAAACCTTTAGCACGTTCGTTAACTTTTAACCACGCCAAACCTTTTGCGCCATAAATACCGACGAATTGAGTATATTCATCAATTTGTTTACGCGTAATCGCGGCGTCATTTGGTACGCGAATCACAGTCACACGCCCGTTCGCAGCATTCGCCGGACCGCTAAAGACTTTGAAATCCACATCTTTAACAATATCTGCCACATCCACCATTTCCAACGGATTGCGCAAATCCGGTTTGTCTGAACCGAAACGTTGCATCGCTTCCTGCCAAGTCATTATTGGGAACTTACCAAGATCCACGCCAATGGTATTCAACCACAACCCATACACCATTTCTTCCATAATAGCGCGGACTTCCGGCGCGGTTAAAAACGACGTTTCCACATCGATTTGGGTAAATTCCGGTTGACGATCCGCGCGCAAATCTTCATCACGGAAACATTTTACGATTTGATAATAACGATCAAATCCGGACATCATCAACAATTGCTTAAATAGTTGCGGCGATTGTGGCAAGGCATAGAATTTGCCTTTATGCACGCGGCTTGGAACCAAATAATCACGCGCGCCCTCCGGCGTGGCTTTGGTCAACATTGGCGTTTCAATATCCAAAAAGCCATGATCATCCATAAAACGACGCACAAAGCTGGTAATTTTCGCACGGGTTTTCAAACGTTGCGCCATTTCCGGACGACGTAAATCCAAATAACGGTATTTTAAACGCTGTTCTTCCGTATTATTTTGATTAAAATCCAACGGTAGCGGTTCTGAAGCATTGTAAACCGACAAAGATTTTGCCAACACTTCTACCTCACCGGTTGCCATGTTTTTATTCACTTGATTTTCCGGACGTGCAATCACTTCGCCTTGAATTTGAATACAAAATTCATTACGCAATGCAGCCGCTGCGGTGAGCGCCTCTTGATATTTTGGATCAAAACAAACCTGTACAATCCCGTCGCGATCACGCATATCAATAAAAATCAATCCACCTAAATCACGACGTTTATGCACCCAGCCGCTTAAGGTCACGTCTTGCCCGATATGGCTGCGGTTTAAGGCACCGCAGTAATGAGTTCGCATCATAATATATTCCTTTTTAATACCACTTAAATTACGTTTTATTCGACAAAATAACCTTCAAATTATACCGAAACTCAAGTTAAATACCTAAATTTATTTGAGTAGAATGCAAACTTCTTCTAAAATATTAAAAATTTTGCAAAAATGCCCGCACTTATGAATAAAGATACCATTTTTTCCGCGCCTATTGAAAAATTGGGCGATTTTACCTTTGACGAAAGCGTCGCCGAAGTATTTCCCGATATGATCCAACGTTCCGTACCGGGCTATTCCAATATTATTACAGCCATCGGGATGCTTGCCGAACGTTTTGTCACTGAAAATACCAACGTCTATGATTTAGGTTGTTCCCGCGGCGCGGCAACCCTCTCCGCGCGTCGCCATATTCGTCAACCGAATGTCAAAATTATCGGTATTGATAATTCGCAACCCATGGTCGAACGCTGCCGCCAGCACGTCAATGCTTATCATAGCGACATCCCGGTGGAAATTTTATGTGATGATATTCGCCAGGTAGAAATAAAAAATGCCTCCATGGTGATTTTAAATTTCACGTTGCAATTTCTGCCGCCGGAAGACCGTCTTGCGCTGTTAGAGAAAATTTATGCCGGTTTAACGCCAAATGGACTGTTGGTGTTATCAGAAAAATTCCGTTTTGAGGAAGAAAACGTCAACGATCTGTTGATCGATTTGCATCATCAATTCAAACGCGCCAACGGATACAGCGAATTAGAAGTTAGCCAAAAACGTACCGCATTGGAAAACGTGATGCGCACCGATAGCGTGGAAACGCACAAAGCGCGGTTAAAATCTGTCGGATTTTCCCATATTGAACTGTGGTTTCAATGTTTTAATTTTGGTTCAATGATTGCGATAAAATAGGATATAATGCCCGAAACTCATTCAACAAGGATAATACTATGCGAATTTTACACACCATGTTACGGGTTGGCGATTTAGATCGTTCGGTTAAATTTTACCAAGATGTCTTGGGAATGCGTTTATTGCGCACCAGCGAAAACCCGGAATACAAATATTCCTTAGCATTTTTAGGTTACGACGATGAAGATAAATCTTCCGTGATTGAATTAACCTACAACTGGGGCGTCAGCGAATATGAACTAGGCACCGCATTCGGACACCTTGCCATTGGTGTGGACGATATTTACGCTACTTGCGAAGCAGTTCGCCAAGCCGGCGGTAACATCATCCGCGAACCAGGTCCGGTAAAAGGCGGCACTACGGTTATCGCTTTCGTACAAGATCCGGACGGTTACAAAATCGAATTTATCGAAAATAAACAAGCGCAAGACGGATTAGGACATCATTAATCCTTGTCCCCAAAGTGCGGTCGTTTTTATAAGCTTTTTTAGCGTGGTTTCTGCCACGCTTTATTTTTCAAGGAGATAATGTGCAACAAACCAATGAAGAAACCAATTACAACTTGCTAAAAAATCGTTTCCGCGGCTATTTTCCCGTGATTATCGACGTGGAAACTGCCGGGTTTAACGCAAAAACCGATGCTTTATTGGAATTAGCGGCGATTACGTTAAAAATGAACGAGCAAGGTTTATTGGAAATCGATCAAAAATGCCATTTTCATATTGAGCCATTTGAAGGCGCCAATATTAATCCGGAATCCTTGCAATTTAACGGGATTGATATTCACAATCCGCTGCGCGGTGCGGTGTCGGAAAATATCGCGATTAGTGAATTGTTTAAAATGGTACGCCGCGCACAAAAAGAGGCGGATTGCCAGCGTTCGATTATCGTGGCACATAATGCGGCATTTGATCAAAGTTTTATGATGGCAGCGGCAGAACGTACCGGCATCAAACGCAATCCGTTTCATCCTTTTGGTTTATTTGACACAGCAACCTTAAGCGGTTTTATGTTCGGTCAAACCGTATTGGTAAAAGCCTGCCAAGCAGCAAACATTCCCTTTGATGGAAAACAAGCCCACTGCGCCCTCTACGACACTGAGCGCACCGCCGAACTGTTTTGCTATATGGTGAATCATCTCAAACAACTCGGTGGCTTTCCACATAAAATAGTAGAAAAATAAAACAAAAGTGCGGTGATTTTTTCGTCTGTTTTTTAATAAAAACAAATAAAAAATCACCGCACTTTGCGTTATAAAAACCAGATAAAATTACGCTGCAACCATCACCATCGCCGGACGGATGATGCGTCCATTTAAGAGATAGCCTTTTTGTAGCACCACCGTAATTTGGTTGGTTTCAAACCCTTCTGTTGGTTGCATGGAAATAGCTTGATGCAACTCCGGATTAAAGGTTTCACCCACCGCACCTACCGGCTCAACGCCAAAACGTGCAACGGTTGCCAATAACCCTTTCAAGGTTAAATCAACACCATCAACCAAGGCTTTAACGCTTTCATCTTCGACATTTGCCGGGGTTGTTAAAGCGCGCTCTAAATTATCAATGGTTTCCAATAAATCTTTGGAAAATTTTTCTAACGCAAATTTATGCGCTTTTTCCACATCCTGTTCCGCGCGACGACGGATATTATCTATTTCCGCACGAGTACGTAGCAAAATATCTTGTTCTTTTTTGGCAGTTTCTGCCAATTGTTCTTCTAATTCTTGAACTCGAGCAATCGCTTCTTCTAAAGCATCCGTTTCTTGTTGGCTTTCTTCTGCTCGCAACTCGACATCATTTTGTTGCGTCTCTACCACTTCCGCTTCATTATTTTCGATTTTCTGTTCTTGCTCTGACATACTCTACTCCGTTGATTAAAAATTTCAGCTATTGTAACAATAAAAATGAATACTTCAACTGCGACTTACTAGCAACTGATGTACTTTCTGTGTAATATAAGGATAAAACCGTTGAATTCAAGATGTGATTGATTAGACAAGCAGAGATCTTTATGCCGGCACGAAATTTTGTTGAAAATGACACGTTACATACATCTTTCCAAACCATTGCGTTAGTAGGCAAGCCACGCAATGATGTGAATTTGCAAATGCACAAAAACCTGTTTCATTGGCTAAGTGAAAAAGGTTATCGGGTGTTAATCGAACAGCAAATCGGCGAATATTTAGCTTTACCCAAAGAAACTTATGCTACCTTGGATGAAATCGGCTTCCAAGCACAATTGGCGATCGTGATCGGCGGTGATGGCAATATGTTGGGCAGAGCGCGAATTTTAGCGAAATATGATATCGCTTTAATTGGCATCAATCGCGGTAATTTAGGTTTTTTAACGGATATTGATCCGAAAAACGCTTATACGCAACTGGAAGCCTGTTTAGATCGTGGCGAATTTTTTGTTGAAGAACGTTTTTTATTGGAAGCCAAAATTGAACGAAATGCTGAAATTATTCAATCGGGAAATGCAGTCAATGAGGTCGTTATCCATCCAGCAAAAATTGCCCATATGATTGATTTTCATGTGTATATTGATGATAAATTTGCCTTTTCGCAACGTTCAGACGGGTTAATTGTCTCAACGCCAACGGGTTCCACCGCCTATTCCTTATCTGCCGGCGGACCTATTTTAACTCCACAACTTAATGCCATTGCCTTGGTGCCAATGTTCCCTCACACGCTCACCTCTCGTCCGTTAGTTATTGATGGCGAAAGCAAAATTTCCATTCGCTTTGCCGGCTACAATACCGCGCAATTGGAAGTCGGCTGCGACAGCCAAATCGCTCTACCGTTCACACCGGATGCTGTAGTACATATTGCGAAAAGTGCCGATAAGCTCCATTTACTACATTTAAAAAATTATAATTATTACAATGTGTTAAGCTCAAAATTAGGTTGGTTAAGAAACGTTGCCTAAAATTTTCTAAAAAAATCCTTTACTGTATATAAAAACATGTATAAACTAATATTTATACAGTGGAGGATTTCATTATGTTAGCTCAACTCACTATTAACCAATTTGCTATCGTTCATCATCTTGATATTGAATTTGCCCAAGGAATGTCCGTCATTACCGGCGAAACCGGCGCGGGAAAATCCATTGCAATTGACGCACTCGGGCTTTGTTTGGGGCAACGTACCGATATTGGTATGTTAAGAGAGGGAGAAGAACGCGCCGATATTTGCGCCACTTTTCATATTGAACCAACCAATCCGGCTTACCAATGGTTAGCGCAACATGAGCTACAAGATCCTGATTTTCCGGAAAATTGTATTTTACGCCGCGTTATCAATCAAGATGGGCGTTCTAAAGCGTTTATTAACAACATCCCTGTATCAGCAACGCAATTAAAAGATCTCGGTCAATATTTAGTTCAGGTCAACGGGCAACATAGTTCACAATTTTTGCTCAAAAACGACTATCAACTACACCTGTTGGATAGCGTATGTGCGCACACTTCCTTATTAACTCAGATGCAACAATCCTATCGTACGTGGAAGCAACTGCAGCAACAAGTGAAAAACTTTCAGCAACAATGCGCCGAAAATCAGGCGAAAAAGCAATTGCTACAATACCAAGTGGGAGAATTGGATGAATTTAACCTCAAACCGGATGAATATACCGCATTGGAAGAAGATCATAAACGATTATCCGCCAGCGAAGAATTGCTTTCAGCTTCACAAGCTGCCTTGCAATTACTCAGTGAAAATGATGACTTTAGTATCGATAATTTGTTGCATAAAGCCAACCAATATATTGATGAATTATGCGATCTCGATCCGCGTTATACCGATACCCAAAAAATGCTACAAGAAGCCTTAATTCAAGTACAAGAAGCGACCTCCGAAATCCAGCATTTATCTTCTCGTATTGATCAAGATCCGGCATTGTTGCAAGAAATCGAACAGCGTATGAGCCAAGCGTTACAATTAGCGCGCAAGCACAATGTGAAAGCAGAAAACTTAGCAGAATTACACCGCACTTTAAAGCAAGAACTGCAACAACTCACGGATTTCTCCGAAAGTAAAAGCGAATTAATCGCACAAGAAAAAGCAGCTTATGAAGCCATGCTCAATGCTGCCACGGCGTTAAGCCAAAGTCGTCGCTTAAGCGCGGAAAAACTTTCAGCGCAAGTCACTAAAGCGATTAAAAAACTCGCCATGGAAAACGCCGAGTTTTCTATTAATTTGCAATCAGAACAAACGTCAATCTCCGCAAACGGAATGGATGAGGTAACCTTTATGTTGCGCGCCAATTTAGGACAATCGCCACAACCATTAGCAAAAGTCGCATCCGGCGGGGAATTATCGCGCATTGCTCTCGCATTGCAAGTATTAAGTTCCGATAAATCAAATATTCCAACCTTAATTTTTGATGAAATAGATGTTGGTATTAGCGGCGCCACCGCGAGCGTCGTCGGAAAACTGTTGCGTCAATTAGGGAAAAAATGCCAAGTTATTTGCGTTACTCATTTACCGCAAGTCGCTTGCCAAGGAAATCATCATTTTATCGTAGAAAAAGCGGTGGTAAATCATAAAACTGAAACAAAAATGACCGCACTTTCCACACAACAACGCGTAAAAGCGCTAGCAAAATTGCTCGGTGGCAGCAAAATTACGGAAAGCGCCTTGGCAAACGCACAAGAAATGTTGGACTTGGTGTCATAATATAGGTAACGCCATAATGGGTAAAGCATGGTGTGAATAAAGTCTATAGTGAAAAAGCAGTAGGACGACAAAAAACAGGGGACAATAGACAAAACGTCAAAGGACAAAGGACAAAGGACAAAGGACAAAGGACAAAGGACAAAGGACAAAGGACAAAAATATAATAGAAACACTATTGTAAAAAAAGAGTTGGCATGATATGTCAACTCTTACTTGCAAGAGGATTAGTCATCCCACATTTTAACGAAGACTGATTTTCTCAAACTCGCAAAAATAGGTTGGGAACGTTTTCGCGGTACATTTCGGATCTAAAATAGTCACCGGCGTATCTGATAAAGCAACTAATGAAAAACACATTGCCATCCGATGATCATTGTACGTTTCAATTTCTGCCGCTTGAAATTTATCTAATGCCAACGGTTGAATACGAATAAAATCCTCGCCCTCCTCCACTTCTGCGCCAATTTTCCGCAATTCTGTCGCCATTGCACTCAAACGATCGGTTTCTTTTACCCGCCAATTATAAATATTACGGATAACCGTTTCACCACGCGCAAATAAAGCGGCAGTGGCAATGGTCATTGCCGCATCAGGAATATGGTTCATATCCATATCAATGCCATTCAATTCGCCACGTTCTGCTTGAATAAAATCCTCGCCCCACGTAATTTTCGCCCCCATTTTTTCCAGCACATCCGCAAACAAGCGATCGCCTTGAATAGAATGTTTCCCAATTCCCGTCACTTTCACTTTTCCTTTAATCGCCGCAGCAGCCAAGAAATAAGAGGCGGAAGAGGCATCTCCCTCCACCAAATATTTTGCCGGCGCTATATAGGATTGATTTCCTTTGACTAAAAAGGTTTGATAGTCTTGATTAACTACACTCACGCCAAAATCTTTCATCATAGCAAGCGTAATATCAATATAAGGCTTGGAAACTAATTCGCCGATAATTTCAATTTCCATATCCCCTTCAGCCAAAGGTGCCGACATTAAAAGTGCGGTCAAAAATTGAGAAGAAATAGATCCATCAATTTTAATTTTGCCGCCACGAATACCGGAATTACGAATAGCAATCGGCGGATATCCCTCATTTTCCAAATATTGAACATCTGCGCCTGCTTGCTGCAACGCATCCACCAAATGCTTAATCGGGCGTTCTTTCATCCGCGGCTCACCGGTTAATACCACTTCCGCCGGCGCCTTTCCTGTTAAACATAACGCCGCAGTCAACGGTCGCATCGCTGTTCCCGCATTACCTAAAAACAACGACAATCCGTCTTGCCACTGAAAAGCGCCGCCAACGCCCTCAATAGTACAAACGCGTTTATCTTCTGAAAGTTGATAATTGACACCTAATGCTTTCAACGCATTTAACATATGACGAATATCGTCGCTGTCTAATAAATTGGTCACTTGTGTTGTACCTTGTGCTAAGGCTGCCAACAATAATGCACGATTGGATAAACTTTTTGAGCCGGGTAAGTTAATTTCGCCCTCAATTTGTTTAATAGGCAATAAGGTTAATTTTTCCATGTCCTGTTCCGATAATAATCAATAGGTTGTTTTTTCCGTTGTTTTGCCAGTTTAACGGTTCAGCATAAAATTACAATCAATTTTAATGTAACCCATGTCATTATTTGTAAATAAATAATTACAATAGTAAAAATTATAGTACAATTTTATTTTCTCTCTGCTAGAATAGCATTCTCCTCATTTTATCTAAGGTCTAATATGAAAAACAAAACACTTGGAAGCGCTTTAATTGTTGCCGGCACAACAATTGGTGCGGGAATGCTTGCTATGCCGCTCACTTCAGCTGAAATGGGATTTGGTTATACGCTACTTTTATTATTCGCATTATGGATTTTACTTTCTTATAGTGCATTATTATTCGTGGAAGCCTATCAAAAAGCGGAACGCAAAGATGCCGGGATTGCCACCCTTGCCGAACAACATTTTGGTGTTATCGGGCGAATTTTAGCCACATTATCCCTCATTATTTTTATGTACGCGATTTTAACTGTGTATGCCCTTGGTGGCGGTAATTTGCTGGAACCGTTTCTCACTTTCGCCGGAGAAAATGCCGGAACGCTAGCGATTATTGTGTTCGTGGTCATTTTTGCAATTGCGGTAACCATCGGAACCCACGCAGTTGATGCTTTTACCCGTATTCTGTTCACCATCAAAATATTCGCTTTTTTATTCGTATTATTTATGATGTTGCCAAAAGTGACCATGGAAAATTTAGGTGCAATGCCGCTGCAATATTTGCTGATTATTTCCGCCAGCCCCGTATTTTTCACCTCTTTCGGTTTCCATGTGGTCATCCCGAGTATCAATAATTATCTTGATGGTGATGTGCGCCGCTTACGTATTGCTATTATCACCGGTACTGCCATTCCGTTGGTTGCCTATATTTTATGGCAAATGGCGACCCATGGTGTGTTCAGCCAAATGCAATTTGTGGAAATTATCCGTAAAGATCCAACCTTAAACGGTTTAGTAGAAGCCACATATCAAGCCACCGGCAGCGATTTTATCAGCGGCGCAGTCCGTTTATTCTCTGCCTTGGCGTTGGTTACCTCGTTTTTAGGCGTCTCCTTAGCCTTAGTGGACTGTATAGACGATTTGTTAAAACGCGCCAAGGTCAATGCCAATCGTATCGTATTAAGTTTACTGACCTTCGTACCCGTATTATTATTCGCGCTATTTTATCGCGATTTCTTGGCGGTACTCACTTACGCTGGTCAAATGTTCACTTTCTACGGATTAGTGCTTCCGGTAGGGATTGTGTGGGTATTGCGCAGAAAATATCCGGATTTACCTTATCGCGTAATGGGTGGAAATCTGGCACTGCTCTTGGCATTAGCATTAGGTTTATTGATTATGAATGTTCCATTCTTAATCGAAAACGGATTATTGCCAAAAGTCGTCGGCTAATATTTAAGCTCAACCAACAAAAAAGCGATAAATTCAATGTTTATCGCTTTTTTATATCAGAAGATTTCCGCCGAATTATTTACCTAGTACTTTGCAAAGCGCGGTAAAAAATTGATCATTTTCGTGCGGTAAACCAATACTGACGCGCAAATGATTTGGCATTCCGTAACCAGCGATCGGACGTACAATCACCCCCTCATGCAGCAACGCTTGATAAATTGGCTGCGCCGGTTGTTTTAAATCAACGGTGATAAAATTGCCTTTAGATGGAATATATTCCAACTGATGTGTATCAAAAAAGGCTTCATAACGTTTCATTTCTTGACGATTATTTTCAGCGACCTTTGCAATAAAATCATCATCTTGCATCACCGCTACCGCTGCTGCCAAGGCAAGGCTGTTGCAGTTAAACGGTTGGCGCACTCGATTAAGCAAATCAGCAATTTCAGGATGCGATACCGCATAACCGATACGCAAGCCCGCCAATCCATAGGCTTTAGATAAGGTGCGGCAAACAATTAAATTTGGGAATTTTTTCGCTAACTCAAAAGAATTTAACCGCTCTTTTGCATCCGTAAATTCCGTATAAGCCTCATCTAACACCACAATCACATTCGCCGGAACGTTATCTAAAAAGGATTCCACTTCCTCTTGAGATAAAAAATTACCCGTCGGGTTATTTGGGTTAGCAATATAAATTAATTTAGTTTTTTCGTTAATCGCTTGTGCGAATGCCGCTAAATCATGTCCCCAATCTTTTGCCGGCACTTCACGTGCAATCGCATTGATGGCACGGGTCACTAGCGGATACACGATAAACGCATATTGTGAATAAATAATTTCGTCTTTCTCGCCGGCGAAAGTATGGGCAAAAAGCTCGATCAAATCGTTAGAACCATTCCCTAATGTAATCTGATTCGCTTGTAACCCAAATTTTTTCGCAATCGTGGCTTTCAGCTCAAAGCCATTAGCATCAGGGTAACGAGTCAGATCGTTTAGTTGCCGAATAATCGCCTGTTTTGCGCTTTCCGGAAAACCAAGCGGGTTTTCGTTGGACGCCAGTTTAATAATATTTGAAATACCTAATTCACGCTCAAGTTCTTCAATCGGTTTACCGGCTTGATAAGGCGCCAACGTTTTCACGCCTTCATTGGCGATATTGATAAATTGCATAATTCTTCCTTTTTTATTGCTATTTTATATTTTCATCACATCAACAAATGCGGAATTCCGCCTTGTCTTTTTTATTTTCAAAAAGCATTTTATCTTAACCGATTTTGCCTAAGATTAAAAATCACTTCTTATCAATCTTGCTAATCGCCCCCAAAACGATAAAAAACGGAGAAAAATCCACTAAAATGCGCCTATTACATAAAACAAATGCGTAAATCGCTGCCATTAAGCTGCAATAACAAGAAATAGCACTCACCAATCACACTCTTGTTTGACAAGTTTTAACACCTTCGCCCAATTTTGTTGAGCCACATTGAAGTACGAAGATAACGCTCTACCGCAAGTAACTACAGGTTTTACGTGTTACTTTTCCCAATTTTGTTTAAAAATTCTTCTGAAAAATACTGATATTAGGCTGAGCGCGCTCTAACATATCCAGTAAATTCACCGCTCCATCTGCCTGCACAGCCCGATTGATTAGCTTCACCAACTGCAATTGAAAATCTGTCAAACAATATAAATACAGAGTATTTGTAGGAACGTCACGCTGGCATCCGTAAAACATTGCATTCTTCACCTATTGATTTTCTTGTTCAAATTTCTGCATAAACGCAATTAACGCTTGTACGCCTTCAATTGGCATGGCGTTATAAATAGACGCACGCATTCCGCCTAATACTTTGTGACCTTTTAAGGCTTGTAAACCGTTGGCAGCGGCTTCGGCGACAAATTTAGCGTTCAGTTCGTCGTTACCCGTGGTGAAGGTGACGTTCATTAAAGAGCGGTTGTTTTTCGCCACGGTATTGCGGTAGAAACGGCTTTGGTCGAGGAAGTTGTAGAGCAATTCGGCTTTGGCTTGATTGCGTTTTTCAACTTCGGTCAATCCACCAATATTAATCAAATGCTTAAATACCAGGGAACAAAGGTACCACGCAAATGTCGGCGGCGTGTTGATCATGGAATCGCTGTTAGCTTGGGTTTCGTAATTCCAAATGGACGGTGTCGCTTTGCACGCTTTGCCGATCAGATCTTCACGCACAATCACAATCGTAATCCCTGCCGGACCCAAGTTTTTTTGCGCACCGGCATAAATTAAGCCAAATTGGCTGATATCGATTTTGCGGGAAAGAATATTAGACGACATATCCGCCACAAGCACCGCGTTGCCCACTTTCGGTACTTCAAAAATCTCTACTCCGCTGATGGTTTCATTTGGGCAATAATGTACATAATCATATTGTTCCGCGATATCGGAAAAATCCAAATTACCCACTTTTAATTCGTCGCCCGGCGCTAAAATATTCACTTCGTCAATGTCACAAAATTTGCGCGCTTCTTTTGCTGCAGTGGCTGACCAATGCCCGCCGGTTAAATATAACGCTTTGCCTTTTTCGCCAATTAAATTCATTGGGATCGCGACAAATTGCCCTCTTGCGCCACCTTGCAAAAACAGGATTTTGTAATTTTCCGGAATATGGTAAAGCTTGCGAAAATCAATAATCGACTCGTTGATCATTTCCATAAACAATTTCCCGCGGTGGCTCACTTCCATCACGGAAGTATGTTGATCTTTCCAATTTAATAATTCACTTTGCGCTTTTTCCAAAACGGGCGTTGGGATCATCGCCGGACCTGCACTAAAATTATAAACTTGTGTCATGTTGTGTTTCCTATAAATCAAAATAAACAAAAACGATTTTGTAGTTTTATCACCACATGAGATGATAGGCAATGACTTTATTTCATTATGCGAAAAATTTCCGGATATTTGAGAAAAACGTATTGAATGCTTTGACGAATTCGGCAAAAAAGACTACATTATGAGACAATTAATTTAATTTTAAGCAAGAGAGTGAATTTATGGAAAATGTCAATAAACAATCCTTCCAAGAAGTATTGGAGTATGTGCGTATGTATCGTTTAAAAAACAAGTTATTACGTGATATGGATGATAATAACCGCAAAATCCGTGATAACCAAAAACGCGTGTTGTTGTTAGACAATCTTAACCAATATATTCGTGATGATATGAGTATTGAAGATGTGCGCGTGATTATTGAAAATATGCGTGATGACTATGAAACGCGCGTTGATGATTACACCATTCGCAATGCAGAATTATCCAAACAACGTCGCGAAATCAGTACAAAAATGAAAGAGCAGAAAAAAGCACACGCTGAATTATTAAAAACCAAATAAGATATTGGAAAAATAAACAAAAAAATGACCGCCCTTTAAAAGAGCGGTCTCTTTTTTATCGTTTTTTTATCTTTTACGATTTTTTCACGCGATTTAAGTAATCCTGTTCATCTTGCGCAGTAAAAATTTGCTGCTGATCCGTTAACACAAATCCGCCCAATTCTTCCGCCAAGTTTTTAGCAGTGCGGATCATCATGCGTAAATTGGTGAGATCATCGCCATGTTGTGATGGTAACTGCATAAATAACACCACCCCTACAGTATGGAAATCCGCCATATTATAAGGATCAAAGGTTCCCGGATCTTGAATATTCGCCACGCTGAATAAAATCGGGCTGGAAATACTCAAATCTAAATGGCGATGATAAATTTGCTGCGCACCATAAATAAAGCCTAAATTATCCAAGGCTTGCGCCAATAATTCGCCACCAAAGAAACGGTTTTCCGGTGCCACAATATAAAGCAACATGAACGCATTATCTTGTTCCGCTTGATTGTTGTTGACCTCATGTTGTTGCGCTTGTGGTTGCACCATTTCCTCCATCTCAATTTTGGCGGTTGGCTCCAAAGCGACAGATTGTACAGAAGGCGCTGCACGAGATAATTCAACCGCCGGTTGCAACGCGGCATCCGCCAGTTGTTGACGCAATTGTTCGGAAGACAAATCCACCACATTATCTTGCGACTCAAGCTCAGCAATGGAACGCTCGGCAATAGAACGCTGCGACGCATTGCGATTGCCGGTTGGATAAAATTCTTCTTGAACGGTGGTGGCTTGCGAAGCAGTCGGCGAGTTCGGCAAGCTAATCTTAATTTGGCTGACCGCTTGTTCAACATTTTGGATATCATGTTGATAGGTTTGAGGATCTTCTCGCATTTCATCAAAATTTAGCGATTGCTGCGTTGCTTGCGGTGCAATTGGAGGGGCAGACGGTACCGATGCGGTAAAAGAATTATTAGCAGTTTGCGAGGAATTAACCGTCCGCTCTTGCGAGTGAAATTGGTTGTCTTGTACTTGAACGCGCGAATCTTTAGTAAAGGTATTCGCATTTTGAAAATACTGTGATTTTTCACGTCGATTTGCCCATAACCCATGGGCAACTAAAATAATTAAGGCAACCACTCCTAAAATAATTAAAATCGTGTTTAAATCCATTATGAGATCCCTCGTTATCGTTACTTCACAGGATAAATTGTTATTTAGCTTATCACATTTTATTCTTGCGGTGATATGCAAAAATTGATTTTTTTCACCGCACTTTGTATTCTTATCGCTCATTTGACTTTAAAGAGAATTATTATGCAACAATCTGAACTAAAGTTAGGTTTTCACTATTTTATCATGGGCTGGCACTTAATCATGAAACCCGGATTAAGACGTTTTGTGATCCTGCCTATCTTGTTGAATATTTTATTACTTAGCGGGTTATTTTGGGTTTTGTTATCGCAAATTAACTATTTGATTAATAATCTGATTGACTATATTCCGGATTGGTTAAGCTGGCTAAGTGGTATTTTACTGATATTATCCATTTTAATGATCCTAATTTTATTCTATTTTATTTTCACCACGCTGTCGGGCTTTATTGCGGCGCCCTTTAACAGTTTGTTGGCAGAAAAAGTGGAAAAAATGCTGACGAGTGAGAACTTATTAGACGGGGGTGCCATGGATTTTATCAAAGACGTACCAAGAATGTTGGCGCGCGAATGGCAAAAATTAGTTTATAGCCTGCCTAAACTTATTGCCTTGTTTTTATTAGGTTTTATTCCGGTTTTAGGGCAAAGTATCGTACCGATTTTAACCTTTATATTTACTGTTTGGATGATGGCAATTCAATATTGCGACTACCCTTTTGATAACCATAAAATTCCTTTCGGCATTATGAAAACCGAGTTAGCGGAAAAACGTTCTATGACGTTAACATTTGGTACGTTAGTCACCTGCTTTACCTTCGTGCCGCTGTTAAACTTGGTGATTATTCCGGTCGCGGTTTGCGGCGCCACTGCAATGTGGGTCGGTACTTATCGGGATAATTTGGCGTTTAATATTAATCTAAGCAAAACCGGTACAGATGTAGTAGTACGTTCCAATCGCACCGAGATACAAAACAAAGCGAGCGGCAATGATCTGATTAAATAGCATTTGGTTATAAAATATAGCTAATAACTATTTTTTTATTCTAAAAGCCTGTGCTAAAAATAAACGCAAGTGAAGACATCATGTTAAATCATAAACCAAAGGGGAATTTTTTATGACAATTTATGCAGATAACTCATATTCTATCGGCAACACGCCATTAGTTCGTTTAAAACATTTCGGCAACAATAATATCGTAGTCAAAGTAGAAGGGCGCAACCCGAGTTTTAGCGTCAAATGTCGTATTGGTGCGAACATGGTATGGCAAGCAGAAAAAGACGGTACATTAACCAAAGAGAAAGAAATCGTTGATGCAACCAGTGGTAATACCGGTATTGCGTTAGCTTATGTTGCCGCTGCGCGTGGCTATAAAATTACCTTAACCATGCCGGAAACCATGAGTTTAGAGCGTAAACGTTTATTGCGCGGTTTAGGCGTGAACTTAGTATTAACTGAAGGCGCAAAAGGGATGAAAGGCGCGATTGCCAAAGCGGAAGAAATTGTAGCATCAGATCCAAACCGTTATGTGATGTTAAAACAATTTGAAAACCCAGCAAACCCAGCGATTCACCAACAAACGACCGGCCCTGAAATTTGGAACGATACAGAAGGTAAAGTGGATGTGATCGTTGCCGGCGTAGGTACTGGCGGTACAATTACCGGTATCAGCCGCTATCTTAAACAAGATCAAGGTAAAAAAGTGATTTCTGTGGCGGTTGAACCAGAAGAATCCCCAGTAATCACTCAAACCCTTGCTGGTCAAGAAGTCAAACCGGGTTCACACAAAATCCAAGGTATCGGCGCCGGCTTTATTCCGAAAAACTTAGATCTTTCGTTGATCGACCGTGTTGAGCGCGTAAGTAGCGATTTGGCAATTGCTACCGCGCGTCGTTTAATGGCGGAAGAAGGAATTCTTGGTGGAATTTCTTCTGGTGCCGCATTAGCCGCTGCCGATCGTCTAGCGAAATTGCCGGAGTTCGCCGATAAACTTATCGTGGTGATTCTACCTTCAGCATCAGAACGTTATTTAAGCACTGCCTTATTTGAAGGTATCGAGGGCTAATTTATTTTCCCCTTGCGGTCAGCTTCCCTCGCGGAACTGACCGTTTTTTTCTGCATTGACTGCGCGCGTTAAGTGCGGTCAAAATTTTCTGCCTTTTAAGCAAAAATCACGATAAAAACCTAAGCTCAAAAAACGTCTTTATGCTATGCTAACTCCTCACAAAAAACCGCCGTATTTTTAGGGAATACAATGTTAGATTTTGATTTATTTCACCAATACAAAGGCTTAATTTTTGACATGGATGGCACTGTCATCAACACCATGCCAAGCCATGCGAAAGCTTGGGAAATTGTCGGTAAAGAAATGGGTTATACCTTTAATGGCACCACCATGTACCGTTTAGGCGGTGCGCCAGTTCGTGTCATTGCACAAACCATGATGCAAGAAGCCAATATGCCATTGGATCGCATCGAAGAAGTCATTCACTTAAAACGGGAATGGGGGAAAAAATTGTTATTGCAAGAAGCAACCTTGTTACCCGCCGCGCAAGTAGTCAAACGGTTTTATCAGAAAAAACCCCTAGCGTTAGGCACGGGTTCCCATCGCGGGATGACTGAACTATTGCTGAATAAATTCAATTTCCAGCAATATTTTAATGCGGTAGTCACCGCTGAAGATGTGCATAAACACAAGCCTGAACCGGATACGTTTTTACGTTGCGCCGAATTAATTGACGTAGAAGCCAAAGATTGCTTGGTATTTGAAGATGCGGATTTAGGCGTACAAGCCGGACTCGCCGCTGGAATGCAAGTTTTTGACGTACGGGTTAATCAAATTATCCGCGCTTAACGGTTGCGCACCTTGGCAATAATATTGTGCTATGCTTGATTATTTTACTTGGGATTTTTGGCAACCTCACAGTTTATGGCTGATGTTCATCAGCGCTTTTTTAAGCGCAACCGTGCTGCCTGGCAATTCGGAAGTAGTATTTCTCGCCTTGATGTCACCACTGGCATTAAAGGATAATTTTTCATTTTCTAGCGATATGTTGGCGTTACTCACCAGCGCAGTGATTGGCAATAGCCTTGGTAGTTTAACGACCTATTGGCTGGGGCGCTGGTTTCCCGAAGCCAATCTGCGCCAATGCGCACATCCTCGCACCCGCTGGGCGATAGAAAAAATGCAACGTTATGGCGTTATCATCTTATTGTTTAGTTGGGTACCGATTGTTGGTGATTTATTTTGCGCCATTGCCGGTTGGTTACGCCTCAATGGGGTTCTCACAATGCTTTTTATTACGCTTGGAAAATTAGTGCGGTATATTTTTCTTATGTTTTTTGGTTGGGCAACTTTATTTTAAGTTGCAATCTAGTGTATGCTAACAAGTAAAAAAACGCCACCTAAAAGGTGGCGAATAACCTAAGGAACCAATTTTTTTATAAACAACTGCGAACTGCAGTCTGGGCAAGATTATAACACAAGCTTAAAAAAATTTACATAAATTTACATTATTTTACGAAAAACTTTCGCCACTTTTAAAATTCATTTATGTTTCAAAAAGTTAAAGTTTACACGATTATTTATTCGCTCAAAAAAATTTACAATTCTCTTTTTGTAGCGCAAAAAAAACCACTTAAAATAATTTAAGTGGTAAAAAGTAATCTAAGGAACCAATTTTATAAAAACAACTGCAAGTTGTTACTCTATAAGACAGTATATTCGTTTTAAAGTTCAGATATTTTTACATAAGTTTATAATTAAGGAAAAAACTATGCCTTTACTCGACAGTTTTAAAGTGGATCACACTCGTATGAATGCGCCGGCGGTGCGTGTTGCCAAAACAATGAGAACCCCGAAAGGTGATGATATTACGGTGTTTGATCTGCGTTTTTGCATTCCGAATAAAGAAATTCTTTCCTCGAAAGGCATTCATACATTAGAACATTTATTCGCCGGATTTATGCGCGACCACCTCAATAGCGACAGCGTAGAGATTATTGATATTTCGCCAATGGGATGTCGCACCGGCTTTTATATGTCCTTGATCGGCACGCCGAACGAACAACAAGTCGCTCAAGCATGGCTTGCTTCAATGAAAGATGTGTTAAATGTGCAAAATCAACGCCATATTCCGGAGTTGAATGAATATCAATGCGGTACCTACACCGAACATTCCTTATCCGACGCCCATCAAATCGTACAAAATGTGTTAAATCGTGGCATTGCAATTAATAAAAACGAAGATTTAACCCTCGACGAAGCCTTACTCAATCCATAAGCAAAGGAGTTTATATGACAACTATCGGAACCGCCCTGACCGCCAACGCCACCAAAGTGATGTTGCTCGGCGCCGGAGAATTAGGCAAAGAAGTCGTTATTGAATTACAGCGGTTAGGCGTAGAGGTAACCGCGGTAGATCGCTACGAAAACGCACCAGCACAACAAGTGGCACACCGTGCTTATACCATTTCCATGCTGGATGGCGCGGCATTAAAAGCCTTAGTAGAAAAAGAACAGCCGGATTATATTGTACCGGAAGTAGAGGCTATCGCCACAGATACCTTAGTAGAGTTAGAACAAGCCGGCTTTAACGTCATTCCAACCGCGAAAGCCACGCGCCTGACCATGAACCGCGAAGGCATTCGTCGTTTAGCGGCGGAAGAATTGGAATTGCCGACCTCCCCTTATCAATTCGTAGATAGCTTCGCTCAATTTGAAAGTGCGGTCGAAAAAATCGGCATGCCTTGCGTGGTCAAACCTATTATGTCTTCCTCCGGCCACGGACAAAGTATCTTAAAATCACACCAAGATCTGCAAAAAGCCTGGGATTATGCGCAACAAGGCGGACGTGCCGGTGGCGGTCGCGTTATCGTAGAAGGCTTCGTGAAATTTGACTACGAAATTACTCTCCTAACCGTGCGCCATATTCATGGCACCTCATTTTTAGCGCCAATTGGACATCGCCAAGAAGATGGAGATTATCGCGAATCCTGGCAACCACAAGCCATGTCAGAAGTGGCATTACAAAAAGCGCAACAAATTGCCGAAAAAATTACTACCGCACTTGGCGGACGCGGTATTTTCGGCGTGGAAATGTTTGTATGTGGTGACGAGGTTATTTTCAATGAAGTTTCACCACGCCCACATGACACCGGCATGGTCACGTTGATTTAACAAGAGCTCTCCGAATTTGCGCTACACGCCCGCGCGATTTTAGGCTTACCGATTCCGCATATTGGTCTGATTAGCCCGTCAGCCTCCAAAGCCATTGTCATAGAAGGAAAATCCAATCAAGTGCAATTTGGCAACCTCGCCGAAGTCTTAGCGGAACCGAATACCAATATTCGTTTATTCGGCAAAGGCGAAGTGGACGGACATCGCCGCATGGGCGTATTGCTGGCGAGCGATAATTCTGTCGAGGACGCGTTGGCGAAAGTGAAACGTGCTTATGATAAATTAGCGGTAAAATTGTAATTGCCCCAAAACAGGCATAATAGACAAAAGTGCGGTGAAAATTTTGTTATTTTTCACCGCACTTTTATCTTTAATTGCTTGCTATTTTAATTCAGGAAATAGCATTTTAATCACATTTTGCGTCACGCGACGGGATTTACCGGCGTAAGGGAAAATGTGCATCATCATCATTGGATTGAAATTGGCTTCGATCACGCCCCAAGAAGATAAACTCGGTTGCGCCGGCTGTTTTAAATCTGGAATAATTAAATCCACGCCACATACCGCCGCGCCCATGGCTTTAGTGATCCCCACTGCCAATTGCTTGTAACTAGGGTGCATTTCGTCGGTCATATCAATGCTATCACCACCGGTGCTGATATTGGAATTTGCACGTAATTGAACCAGCTGACCTTGCGCCGGGATACTTTCTACGGTTAAGCCCTGCTCTTTGAGTTGCAATTGTTCAATATCACCTAACGCAATTTTTTTCAGTGGCGTGCGACTACCGTCACCGCGTAGCGGATGATCATTTTTCGCTGCCACCAATTCCGCTACCGTATGTTCACCGTCTCCGACCACATTCGCCGGTACGCGCAACAACACTGCCAACGTATCTTCACCCAACACAAAGAAACGATATTCCGTCCCGACCAAATAATCTTCCACCATGATTTCTTTATCTTCACGGAAAGCAATTTCGACTGCCTTAGCAAAATCATCGCGATCTTGTACGCCTTGTTGGAAAATGGTAATGCCCAGCCCATAATTTGTGGATTTCGGCTTGATCACCACCGCGCGACCGGAAAATAAAGCATAACTTGCCAGCGCTTGTTCCGCTGAAGTAAATTCCACACTTTGCGGTACATTAAAACCAGCTTTTTGTAGCACTTTTTTGGTGACCACTTTATTTTCCATAATCAGCGGCGAAATATAACTGTCATGGGAAGTCATATTGCCATTTTTCACATATTCAATATGATCGCCGAATTGTAAACGTAAGAATTGATCGTTTTCATCTAAAATTTCAGTTTTGATACCCTTTTGAATTAAGTCGAACATCAAGGCTTGCGTGGAAAGCTCCATATTATCAAAAGCAGATAAGGCATAAAAACGTTTAAACGCATCCGCTTTATATTGTTGCGCCAAGGTCGCTCCCAATTTTTGATAACCGCCAGCATGTTCAATGGCTTGTACCAAACGTCCACACAGCGTCCGGCTTGGTTCAGCAAATTGCGCAAATTTTTCTTGCACAATTTCCACCGCACTTTGCTCCGCCCCGATTTCTTGCAACATTGCCATTAATTGTTGCAACAACGCTTCGCCCTCTTGGCGATATTGAGTTTGGTTTAATGGATGCTCAAACGCCACATCAGCTAAACGTTGTTTTCCCAAATTCACCTCATCTTGATCGGCGGTTTCGTCCAACCAAATCATTAACAAGATAAAATAGTAAATAAATTTCGCATCCTTAAGATTGATGCCGCAAGGTTCAAATGGATTAAGATCAAACAATCTAAATTCCAAATATTGAATTCCACTGGTCAATAAATCCCGCGCTTTTTTCGCACCACGCAAGCGCACATTGGAATAAAATTCTTTTTCAGCAATCAAACGTCCGGATGCCACCCAATGTTCCAAGGAGTCAATATATTGCTGCACGCTGTCAAAAGAAACAATAATATCCGGCGCGTTCACATAACCATATTTACTGGAACGCAAACTGCGTACATATTGCCCCGCTTTTAATGGCGAACCCTCTCTAAAATAGTTGCTGTCAACCGTTGGCGTTGCGGATAA
This sequence comes from [Pasteurella] mairii, assembly GCA_900454475.1. Classification (GTDB taxonomy): domain Bacteria; phylum Pseudomonadota; class Gammaproteobacteria; order Enterobacterales; family Pasteurellaceae; genus Actinobacillus_B; species Actinobacillus_B mairii. The sequence goes on along the minus strand of UGSS01000002.1, from coordinate 531,007 downwards.
CAAATATAATAAAACCCATTGATAACGAAGGAAATTTTTCGCCATTTTAAGGTATAAATCGTTCTGAAATTCGACCGCACTTTGGTACTCATTCTGCAAACTAAATAGGGTATGAATTAAATCGCCATCTAGTTGAAAATTATAATGAATACCGCTAGCCATCTGCTTACTTTTGCCATAAGATTGCACCAAATGTTCGCGGTAGGCAACATCCTCCGGATTATCCAATTGCGCCACTTTAATTTGATCTTCTGGTGGCAATCCGGCAGGCATACTCATCGGAAAAATATATTCATCTTCCGCCATGGAACGTAGCACCACTTCATGAATCGCAGATAACCAACGCAGCGTATCTTCCAATTTTTTATTTGGTGGCGTGATTAATTCCAGCTGGCTTTCCGCAAAATCAGTTTGAATATAAGGATGATAAGAACGATTACCAAAGCACTTCGGATGCGGCGTCGTCACCACAGATCCATCCTGATAAACGCGCTGACTTTCTTTTTCCAAGCCAAATGACGCTTGTTGAAAAAGCAGCCCTAACCCCTGTTTTTTTATCACTTGCTGTATATTCATTCTGTTTTCCTTTGTACAACGCAGAAATTTAACCCAAGATCCGCTTTCATCAATCTTGAAAAGTGCGGTGACTTTTTGCTTAATTTTCGCTTGTTTAGTGTTCTTCTCTGGCGTGATTTAAACTGTATTTCGGAATTTCCACCACCAAATCTTCCGTACCAATTTTACATTGACAACTCAAACGACTATCGACTTCCAAGCCCCAAGCTTTATCCAACATATCATCTTCATCATCCGTGGTTTCATTTAAGCTATCAAACCCTTCGCGCACAATCACATGACAAGTGGTACAAGCGCAAGATTTATCGCAAGCGTGCTCAATTTCAATCCCCGCCTCCAAGGCAACATCTAATAAATTATCCCCTTCGGCAGCGTCTACTACCATACCTTCCGGACACAACGTTTCATGCGGTAAAAAAATTACTTTTGTCATCATTATTCCTACATTGACTAAATTTTACAACTACTTGGCGCTTAATTTTTGCACTGATTGACCGGTAAGTGCTTTACGAATGGATTGATCCATACGACGCGTGGCAAATTCTTGTGTCGCCTGATCCAAAGCCTTAATGCCTTGCTTAATCGCTAAACTATCCTCTTGTTGGCTCAATGCTTCTAAAGAAACGATCGCATTTTTAACCGCACTTAGCTCCTCGTCGTTTAACAAATCTTTATCTTGTTGCAACGCCGCATACACGCTTTCCAACACGCGCGCTGCTTCAACGCGTTGCTCCGCCAACAAGCGGGTTTGAATATCCTGTTTGGCATTTTCCATGGAAGATTTTAACATAGTGGCAATTTCATCATCGGTCAAGCCATAAGAGGGTTTAACTTGAATAGATGATTGCACACCGGTCGATTTTTCCATGGCGGTCACGCTTAATAATCCATCAGCATCCACTTGATAAGTCACGCGCACGTGTGCCGCCCCCGCTGCCATCGGCGGAATACCACGCAAGGTAAAACGCGCCAACGACCGACAATCGTCCACCATTTCGCGTTCTCCTTGCACAATATGCACTGACATTGCTGTTTGTCCCTCTTTAAAGGTGGTAAATTCTTGCGCGCGCGCCACCGGAATAGTGGTGTTACGTGGAATAATTTTCTCCACTAAGCCTCCCATGGTTTCAATCCCCAAAGACAGTGGTATCACATCCAATAACAGCATTTCCGAATCCGGTTTATTGCCGATTAAAATATCCGCCTGAATTGCCGCCCCCAGCGCCACTACTTTATCTGGGTCAAGGGAAGTCAATGGGGTTTTACGGAAAAATTCGCCCACTTGCTCGCGCACATAAGGTATGCGTGTAGAACCGCCCACCATCACCACTTCGCACACTTCATCCACAGCCACTTTAGCATCTTTTAATGCACGGTGGCACGCCAATAACGAACGTTTTACTAAGGGTTGAATTAATTGATTAAATTGCGCGCGGCTAATTTCCCCTTGCCAAGTTTGATAGTTTAACGCACAACGTTCCACTTCGCTTAATTGGGTTTTCACGCCTTTGACAAGTTCTAGCAATTGACGGGTTTGACGATCATCAAGCGGCGTAATGCCAGATTGCGCCATAATCCAATCAGCAAGCAAATGGTCAAAATCATCACCGCCCAACGCGGTATCGCCACCGGTAGCTAAAACTTCAAAAATCCCTTTAGATAAACGCAAAATAGAAATATCAAAGGTACCACCACCTAAATCATAAACCGCAATCACGCCCTCTTGCCCGCTGTCTAATCCATAGGCAATCGCAGCCGCCGTCGGTTCATTGAGTAAACGCAACACATTTAAGCCGGCAAGTTTCGCCGCATCTTTAGTACTTTGGCGCTGCGCATCATCAAAATATGCCGGCACAGTAATTACTGCACCATCCAACTCGCCACCAAGTCGTTGTTCACCAAGTGCGGTCAATTTTTTCAAAATTTCAGCGGAAATTTCAACCGGACTAAAAACCCCTTGCGATGTATTAATTAATGGCAATCCATTTTCGCTTTGGCTGAAATGATAGGGCAAATTTGGGTAACGTGTTTTTACATCGGCTAAAGAACGTCCGATTAAACGTTTGACGGAAATAATCGTATTTTGCGGATCTTGACTGGCTAATTCGCCGGCTTCGTAACCAACAAACACTTCTTGCGCTTGACCAAAATGGACAATGGAAGGTACCAACGGACGCGCTTTTGCGTCGAGTAAAATATCTGTAGAACCGTTACGCACGGTCGCGACTAAAGAATTTGTTGTCCCTAAATCAATACCGACCGCGCGTTTTTGTTGGTGTGGTGCGGCGCTTTGACCGGGCTCTGCAATTTGAAGTAATGCCATTGTTATTCTCTATAATCATGATAAGCGCCAATTTAACGCTCAGTTTAACTCATTTAGTTGGCTTGCGGGATTAAATCGTTAATAAAACGTCTTCGATTCGTTCAATTTCTTGCTGTAATTTTTTGATAAAACATAATCGATCCGTCAACATTTTCGCTTGTTGCCAATCTTGTGCAGAAAGTGCGGTGGAAATGTCAGCTAAAATAGACTGTTGATATTGTTCAATTTGTTGGCTAAATTCAATCAACTGTTGCGCATCTTGTTGTGCTTCTAAGGCTTCCAATTGCTCGCGCCATTCCATTTGTTGCATCAAAAATGCCATATCTTTTGAACTTTGTGGCTCAAGATCTAAGTTCTCGCCAGTATGTAACGCTACGATACAATCCGCCCGCAATACAGGATCTTTCAGAATTTGTAGCGCATCATTTACTTCCGCCGATTTTTGCATGGCAAGCCGTTGTTCTTGTGGAGAATGTTGCACAAAATTATCTGGGTGTAACGATTTTTGCAGCGCTAAATAACGTTGCGAGAGTAAGGTTGGATCCACCGTAAAATCCACGGGTAAATCAAATAAAAGAAATGGATTTATCATTATAATCACCCTAACTACACGTTAAAACTTTCACCGCAGCCACATTGATCTTTAACGTTTGGATTGGTAAATTTAAATCCTTCGTTTAAGCCTTCTTTGACAAAATCAAGTTGTGTACCGTCTAGATAAACCAAACTTTTCGTATCGACAATGACTTTAACTCCATTACTTTCAAAAACCTGATCATCTTCATTGATATGATCGACAAACTCCAATACGTAAGCTAAACCAGAACAACCTGAAGTTTTTATCCCTAGGCGTAAACCAATCCCTTTTCCTCTATTTGCCAAAAAGGTCACGACGCGATTTGCTGCTGTTTCAGTTAATGTAATTGCCATAATACGGACTCCAAAACCATACAAAACCAGTGGGCGTTGTCCACCCACCTAACCCGATAAAATTATTCGCCTTTTTTCGCTTTATAATCTGCGATTGCTGCTTTGATTGCATCTTCGGCAAGAATAGAACAATGCACTTTGACCGGCGGAAGTTCTAATTCTTCGGCAATTTGGCTATTTTTGATCGCTTGCGCTTCATCTAAGGATTTACCTTTTACCCATTCAGTGATCAATGAGCTGGATGCGATCGCTGAACCGCAACCATAGGTTTTAAATTTCGCATCTTCGATAATGCCTTGCTCGTTGACTTTGATCTGCAACTGCATTACGTCACCACAAGCCGGCGCGCCAACCATACCGGTTCCGACATCAGCAGATTTTTTATCAAATGATCCCACGTTACGCGGGTTTTCATAATGTTCAATCACTTTTTCACTATACGCCATTTTCTGTTTCCTTTCGCGTTGGGCGGATAAAACATTCCGACCAATCAATACTGATATTAATTAATGATGTGTCCATTCAATAGAACTTAAATCAATCCCTTCTTTGTACATATCCCAAAGGGGGGATAATTCTCTTAATTTTTCGACCGCACTTTTAACCAGATTAATTGTGTAATCAATCTCTTCTTCCGTGGTGTAACGACCTAGGGTGAAACGGATTGAGCTGTGTGCCAATTCGTCATTTAATCCTAAAGCGCGTAACACATAAGAAGGTTCAAGGCTAGCAGAAGTACAAGCGGAGCCTGAAGAAACCGCAATATCACGCAACGCCATCATCAAGCTCTCCCCTTCCACATAGTTAAAACTGATGTTCAGATTATTATCTACACGATATTCCATTGAACCATTCACATACGTTTCTTCAATTTCTTTCAATCCATTATATAAACGATCACGCAGGGCTTTTAAGCGTGGCATTTCTGTTGCCATTTCTTCTTTACAAATACGATACGCTTCGCCCATACCAACAATTTGGTGTACCGGCAAGGTTCCAGAACGCATACCACGTTCGTGTCCGCCACCATGAATAATCGCTTCCAAACGCACACGCGGTTTACGACAAACGTATAATGCGCCGATCCCTTTCGGTCCATATAACTTGTGGCTTGACATTGACATTAAGTCAATTTTTAATTCGCTCAAATTAATCGGCAATTTACCAACACTTTGGGTCGCATCCACATGGAAAATAATTTTGCGTTCACGACATAACTCACCAATAGCTTTAATATCTTGTATCACGCCGATTTCATTATTAACATGCATAATGGAAACTAAAATCGTATCCGCACGCATTGCCGCTTTTATTTCATCTAAATTGATCAAACCGTCTGATTGCGGACTTAAATAGGTCACATCAAAACCTTCACGTTCTAATTGACGACAGGTATCCAACACCGCTTTATGTTCGGTTTTGCAAGTAATAATGTGCTTACCTTTGGTTTGATAGAAATGGGCTGCCCCTTTGAGCGCCAAGTTATCTGCTTCTGTTGCACCTGAGGTAAACACAATTTCACGCGAATCCGCACCAATTAAATCTGCAATTTGATTACGCGCAACATCTACCGCTTCTTCCGCTTGCCAACCAAATTTGTGAGAACGCGAGGCTGGATTACCAAAATCACCATCAACTGTTAAATATTCCATCATTTTTTTTGCAACACGATGATCCACAGGACATGTGGCAGCGTAATCCAAATAAATGGGTAATTTCATTTAATTCACTCCTAAATAGCTTTATTCTATAGCGCACTTTATGCTGACTTATTGATTTACAACGACTAAATTTTCAAAATCTTGATATTGATGAATTTGTTTGCTTTTGCGCCGATTTTGCTGCTGTGTCACCAACTCCGATACCGTAATTTCATTTAAAAAACCTTCAATACGTAAGCTAAGTTGTTCCCACAGCGAATGGGTTAAACATTCTTTTCCACCTCGACAGCTAGCCTGTCCCTGACAGCGGGTCACCGTAATATTTTCATTGACGGCGGCAATAATCATCCCAATTGAGATTTCTTTTTGCTCAAGTCCTAATTGATAACCACCACCTGGTCCACGCACACTTTTTACCAACCCGTGACGGCGCAATTTGGCAAATAATTGTTCTAAATAGGAAAGGGAAATGTGTTGACGTTCGGAAATATCCGATAAACTTACCGGGCCATCATCCGAATGCAAGGCAATATCTAAGATTGCAGTCACTGCATAACGACCTTTTGACGTTAATTTCATTTTCTGTTCCTTCCTCTAATAACGATTGGCTGATCTTTACATATCATACCAAAATAGTCAACTATTATCCCGCTAAGATTTTAGGGATTTTTCCACCGCACTTAGCATTCCAAGCAAAATATTCAGTTCATTTTTTTCCAGCGCGGCACGTTGATAAAGACGTCTTAGTTTTTGCATCACCGCTTGATTTTGGATAAACCCTAATTGTTGATACAATTTTTCAGTATGAGAAAAAAAGTATTCCATTTCCGAAGCACTAGGAAAAGGATTGTCTGTCTGGGTAAGCGCAAATTCCGTTGAAGACTGTTGCGCTGCTAGCCATGCCATACGTACTTCATAACAAACCAGCTGTACCGCCATCGCCAAATTTAAAGAAGAATATTCAGGGTTTGCCGGGATAGCCAGATGATAATGACATTTTAATAATTCATCATTAGTTAACCCAACACGTTCCCGTCCGAAAACGATCGCCACTGTCCCCATCACTGAATGTTGCAAGGCTTTAACACCGCATTCACGTGGTTCAATAAGACTACTTTGTAAATGACGTAATCTGGCGCTGGTTCCGATAACTAACGAGCAATCCGCAATGGCTTGCTCAAAATTAGCTACAATTTTGATATCACGCACAATATCCTCCGCCCCAGCCGCCAAAGCAAATGTTTGTTCATCTACGGATTTAGGTGAAACCAAATAAAGTTGGCTTAAGCCCATGGTTTTCATGGCGCGAGCAGCGGAACCAATATTACCGCTATGCGAGGTTTCCACTAGGATAATTCGAATATTTTCTAACATAATCAAACAGATAACATTATTCTGGGGAGAGAGACGAACAAACGAAATGAGCCGACTTAACTCCCACTAATTTAGTGGGAGTTATTCTATCATAATATCCACTATTTTTAGTCAACAATTTTCATTATTTATTGCGATAAAATAGACACTGACAACGCATAAATCAAGATTTCCAATACAAAAGCACATAATTTTGTTACAAATTAGAAAAATTATGCGAACAAGATCACAATATTTTATTAACAAAATTGATCTATTTTATAATCTCATTTAGATTATTTCAGAGACACTCCATTTATATTCCCTATTTTCTCTTTTATAGGAGTATGCTATGCAAAACACAACCTCTGTTATTTTTAAACCCAATGATGAGTTTCGTCGCCAAGCCAACATATCAGGATTGGAAAATTACCAAGCACTTTGGGAATTTGCCGATAAAGATTATTTGCAATATTGGAGCGATTTAGCCCGTGAATTGATCACGTGGAAAAAACCCTTTATGCAAATTTTTGATGATAGCAATCCACCATTTTATAAATGGTTTACCGACGGCACATTAAACGTCTCCTACAATTGCTTAGATCGCCACTTACCAGATAAAAGCGATAAACTAGCACTGATTTTTGAGTCCGATTTTGGTCAGGTCTCACAATTCACCTATGCGCAACTCCATAACCGTGTTTGTCGCTTTGGTAACGCCTTGCGTGAACTTGGCGTAAAAAAAGGCGATCGAGTTATTATTTATTTACCTATGATTGCCGAAGCGATTGTAGCCATGCAAGCCTGCGCGCGAATTGGCGCAATCCATTCCGTTGTTTTCGGCGGTTTTTCTGCCGGTGCATTACGCGATCGTATTGAAGATGCGGAAGCCAAAATTGTCATCACCGCCAATGCGGGATTACGTGGCGGAAAAATTATTCCATTAAAAGAAACCGTTGACGAAGCCTTGGAGATTGGCTGTAAATCCGTAGAAAATGTGGTGGTTTACCATCGCGTTAATATTGATACTCCTTGGAAAAAAGGACGTGATTTATGGTGGAATGAACTATCTAAAAACCAACCTGCCTTTTGTGAACCAGAATGGATGAATGCCGAAGATCCCCTCTTTATTTTGTATACCTCCGGTTCTACCGGCAAACCCAAAGGCGTGGTTCACAGCACTGCCGGTTATTTATTAGGCGCCATGAATTCTTTCCGCACGGTATTTGATCATAAAAATAGCGATATTTACTGGTGTACTGCTGATGTGGGCTGGGTAACCGGACATTCTTATATTTGCTACGGACCGCTTGCCAATGGCGCTACACAATTGATCTATGAAGGTGTCCCAAGTTATCCTGACGTCGGACGAATTTGGCGTATGATTCAACGTCACAAAGTCACTGTTTTTTATACCTCACCTACCTTAATCCGTTCCTTAACCCGCGTGGGCGAACAAGTACCTAATAAATACGACCTATCTTCCCTGCGCTTACTAGGCAGTGTTGGCGAACCTATTAACCCATCAGCATGGATGTGGTTCCATGAAGTGGTCGGTAAAGGAAAATGTCCAATCGTGGATACGTGGTGGCAAACAGAAACCGGATCAATTATGCTGGCGCCGATTCCGGGGGTTATTGCAACCAAGCCTGGCTCCTGCACCCTGCCATTACCAGGTATTATGGCGGATGTGGTGAATGAGCAAGGTAAAAAATGTGAGGAAGAAGAAGCCGGCACGTTGGTCATCAAACGTCCTTACCCATCCATGTTACGAACAATTTGGGGCGATCCGGAGCGCTATAAAAAAACCTATTTCCCAGAAGAATATCATGGTAAATACTATGTCGCCGGCGACTCGGCATTACGCGATAAAGATGGTTATTTCTGGATTTTAGGTCGTTTAGATGACGTATTAAACGTCTCTGGTCACCGCCTCGGTACTGCCGAAATTGAATCATCATTAGTTTCGCACGAACAAGTGGTTGAAGCAGCAGTGGTTGGTAAACCGGATGAAGTGAAAGGCGAATCCGTGATGGCGTTTGTGGTGGTTAAAGGCTATCGGCCGGAAGGTGAAGAGGCCAAAGCCCTTGCTGAAGAATTAAAAATTTGGGTTTCCAATCAAATCGGCAAAATCGCCCGTCCAGAAGATATTCGCTTTGCAGAAAACCTGCCCAAAACTCGCTCGGGTAAAATCATGCGTCGTTTATTACGTTCCATTGCGAAAAACGAATTAATTACGCAAGATATTTCTACCTTAGAAAACCCACAAATTATTGGGCAATTGCAACAACAAATTGTGTAATTTTCACTCACAACAAATCGGGAAAGTCGCGCAATGACGCGCACTTTCCTACTTTTTTATCTATCCAGCATGCGTAATCATTTTCTCCCATCTCCCTGTCAGCAAAAGGAAAAAGCACGATTTCCTCTTTGCAATCTGAGACAAAATTTCCTATAATCACAACTCTTAATCCGTTCTTTAAAATCTGGTGAAAATATGAATCCAATGTTAAATATCGCTATTCGTGCGGCGCGAAAAGCGGGTAATGTGATTGCTCAAGGGTATGAACGTCGCGATACAGTGCAAACATTTACAAAAAGTCCGAATGACTATGTGACAAATATTGATAAAGCCTCTGAAGCGGCAATTATCGAAATTATCCAAAAGTCATATCCGGATCACACAATTATTACCGAAGAAAGCGGTGCACTAGAAGGGAAAGACAGTGATGTACAATGGGTCATTGATCCGCTAGATGGTACCACCAACTTTGTTAAAGGTTTACCACATTTCTCTGTGTCTATTGCTATTCGTGTCAAAGGTCGTACCGAGGTGGGCGTAGTTTACGATCCGATCCGCAATGAACTATTTACCGCAGTACGTGGCGAAGGTGCTAAACTTAATGAAGTCCGCTTGCGCGTTGACAGCAAACGCGAATTAGCCGGCACCGTACTGGCTACTGGTTTTCCATTTAAGAAAACATCATTAATACCAATGCAACTTGCTATGATGAGTAATTTGCTTTCCGAAGTCGCTGATTTCCGTCGTACTGGCTCTGCCGCATTGGATTTATGTTACGTTGCCGCTGGTCGTGTGGATGGGTACTTTGAATTTGGTGTGAAAGCTTGGGACGTTGCTGCCGGTGATTTAATCGTGCGTGAAGCGGGCGGATTGGTTTGCGATTACCATGCTGGTCACAACTACCTCACCGACGGTCATATTGTTGCCGCACCAGCTCGCATCGTCAAAGAAATTTTAGCTAAAATCCAGCCTTGCATTGATGGTAAACTATAAGACTATTTCAATGAATAACAAAAAGCGGAAGTAACCTCTTCCGCTTTTTATTGCAACCTTATGCAATATAAGCAAAACTGACCCACAGTGGCAGGCTGGCAGTTAATAAAAGTAGAATCATCAATGTATTATAAGATAGCGTCCATTTGCGGAAAATATGTAGCGCAATAATTGCCACAATCACCAAGTGCAACACAAAATATAGTCCAAGGGCAAATTCATTGGCAAAAGTGACCGCGCTTGAATACGCATAAGCCATAAAACCGAATACCGCTATCGCATTTAGCAATAAGAAAATCAGCATCACTAATGGCAACAAGGCAATCAATCCTTGCAGACGGTTACGCGAAATTACCAATAACATATTTGCTAAAATCACGCCCATCAATAATTGCGCAAAAAGATTATATTGCGGGAAAAAATGCCAAGATAAATCCATAAACATCAAGAAATAGCAAATGATCCCAAGCCCCGATAACAAGGCGCCCAAAATTAAAATGGACTTACGCATTTGCGGATCTTGCGGCTGAAACCAAGCGGCTAAACACCCAGCAATCCCACATAGGCTGACTAAATCGGTAATCACATAATGGTAATTAGAAAAGAGGCTAATAAACAGCCAAATTCCCCAATATAGCAACAAATATAAGTTTACCTTAATTAAGCGTAAACGTTGTCCATTGCAAATTTGTCCCTGACTGAACACTAAAAATGCGACTAGTTGCGCAAATAACACCCCAACACTTAAATGCGAAATGGCTTTAGCTTGTGGTTGTAAGGATAAGGTAAAGAAATCCATTACCAGTAAAATAACGATAAAAAATAAAGAGATAAAAATATGTTTTGTGTTGGATTGTGTCTGCGGCATAGTCATCATAAAAAAAGTTAAACAAAATTGGCTATCATTATGCAAAAATTTAAAAGTGCGGTCAAAATGAATATTGTTTATGGCATTTTATCTCGTTCCCCACTAAAATATCTACCTAAAACCTCTTTTTTGGAAATAAATTATGTTACTAGGCATACTGTATATTATTGGTATTACTGCCGAAGCAATTACCGGCGCCCTTGCTGCCGGAAAAGAAAAAATGGATATTTTCGGCGTGGTCATTATCGCCTCAATGACGGCAATCGGCGGAGGAACCATACGCGATATTTTATTAGGGCATTACCCTTTAGGCTGGGTAAAAAATCCACATTATTTTTTAATCGTAGCAACAGCAGCTATATTAACTGTATTTATCACTCCATTAATAAAACGACCTATGCGTTATTTTCATAAGGTTTTTCTCATATTAGATGCCCTTGGATTAATTGTATTTTCTATCATTGGTGCGCAAATTGCACTGGATATGGGTCACGGTTTCATCGTTGCCAGCATTGCTGCCATTGTCACTGGAGCGTTCGGTGGCGTTTTACGTGATATTTTCTGTAACCATATCCCGTTAGTATTCCAGAAAGAGCTTTATGCCAGCATTGCGCTCCTTGCAACCGCTATCTATGTTGAATTACAACGCTTACAAATCAATCAAAATATTGTTATTATTACTACTTTAGCTTGCGGATTTACTATACGTTTACTAGCAATTCATTTCGAATGGGGGCTACCAATATTTGATTATCAAGAAGATGATATAAAAAAAGCAAGCATGACAATAAATCACCGACAAAAAACAGATAAGGATAAAAAATGAGCATCAATTTAGTGGAAATGGGCAAACAAGCCAAACAAGCAGCATTTACTCTGTCCCAATTGTCGAACCAAGAAAAAAATCATGCATTAGCGATCATTGCTGATCAATTGGAAGCGCAAAGTGAAAAAATCCTCAATGAAAATACCAAAGATATCGCCTTAGCAAAACAAAATGGGTTAAGTGAGGCGATTATTGATCGCCTGCTGCTCACCAAAGCGCGACTTTGCGCCATTGCCAATGATGTGCGCCATATTATTTCGCTTGCTGACCCAGTTGGAAAAATTATTGATGGTGGCATTTTAGATAGTGGACTGAAAATTGAACGCGTACGTACACCGCTCGGCGTTATCGGTACTATTTATGAATCCCGTCCAAACGTCACCATTGATGTTGCCAGTTTATGTTTAAAAACCGGCAATGCGGTGATTTTACGCGGTGGAAAAGAAACGCAATATTCCAACCAAGCGTTAATTGAGGTGATCCAATATGCCCTTGAACAAGCACATTTACCGAAATACGCGGTTCAGGCAATTAACTCGCCAGATCGAGCTTTAGTGATGGAATTGCTCAAACTCGATCGCTATGTAGATATGATTATTCCGCGTGGTGGCGCCGGTTTGCATGAATTTTGTAAACAGCATTCCACCATCCCGGTTATCGTTGGTGGCATCGGCGTTTGTCATGTATTCGTAGAAGAAAGCGCCGATCAAGACAAAGCCTTAGGCGTTATTGAAAATGCGAAAACCCAACGTCCAAGTACGTGTAATACGCTGGAAACCTTATTAGTACAAAAAAGCATTGCTGCCGATTTTCTACCAAAACTTGCCCGTCATCTTGCCGCGAAAAAAGTTAAATTTCATGCTGATCCAACCGCACTTTCCGTCTTACAACGGGCTTCTGCTGAAGTTTATCCGGTGCAAGATCAAGAGTTACGTAACGAATGGCTATCCTTTGATTTAAATGTGGTTGTCGTTGAGAATATGGCGCAAGCAATCGATCATATCCGCGAATATGGCAGCCAACATTCGGAAGCCATCCTGACTGCATCCCAATCTCTCGCCCATCAATTTGTCGCTCAAGTAGATGCGGCGGCGGTTTATGTCAACGCCAGTACACGTTTTACTGATGGCGGACAATTCGGATTGGGCGCAGAAGTCGCTGTCAGTACCCAGAAATTACACGCGCGTGGACCTATGGGACTGGAAGCACTGACAACTTATAAATGGGTATGTTGTGGTGATTATACGATCAGAAATTAAAAACATTTATTATTAATAAATGGTAATTTTAGATTGTATTTTATTGATAACATTCGGATGACGATACAGGCAATGATAGCGAGCCACGGGCTAAGTAAGGGAGGGATCACCCCTGTAGAACCCAACAGTTCTATTAATGCCCCAACAATAGCTGCACTGGCATAAATTTCAGCCTGAAAAATCAACGGCGGTCTCCCTGTCAACACATCTCTGATACAACCGCCACCTACTGCTGTAATACACCCTAAAATAATCGCTAACTGAATACTTCCCGTCATGTGCCAAGTTTTATTTGCCCCAAAAGCAGCAAAAAAGCCTAACCCAATGGCATCTAAAAAATTACTCAGCCCAGAAAGTGACAGTATTTTTTTCTGAAAACAAGATACGCATATAATAGCTAAAATAATAGTGCCTAAATATTCAATATTTTCCAATCCGACAGGAGGTGTTGCAGACAAACATAAGTCCCTAATCACGCCTCCACCAACAGCAGTCACCGCCGAAACGACGAAAATACCAAATAGATCAAAGCCTTTTTTTACTCCAGCAACAGCACCACTCAAAGCAAAAATAAACGTACCGAGAAGATCAATGAAACTAAATAAAGATGACATAACAACCCTTGCTCCCTAGCTCCCTAGCCTAAAAAGGCTAGGGATTATCTCAATTATCTAAATACGTTTCAACCAATTTGACCCAATAAGCCGCACCGTTTGCAATTATTGCATCATTAAAATCATATTTTGGATTATGAAGATTACAATATCCCGGTTCATCTCCACTACCAAGCATCATATAACAACCATCAGGATGTGCTTCTAACATGAAAGCAAAATCCTCACTCGCAATTAACGGAGTAGCAACATGTACTTTATCTTCACCAACTAAAGCTGCCGCAGTTTTCATGGCAAATTCCGTCGCTTCTTCACCATTAACTAAAACAGGGCTACTATTTATGAATTCCAATTCCGCTTTAGCACCAAATGATTCTGCTTGTGCTAATGCAATGTCATGAATTCGACGAACAACTAACTCTCTCGTTTCCTTATCTAAGGTACGAACGCTCAATTTCATTAACGCGGTGTCATTAACTACATTAGGTGCTTCGCCAGATTGAATACAACCGATAGTAACAACCGCTGGTTCCAATGGAGGAACATTACGAGATACGATACTTTGTAACGCAATACCAATATGACAAGCAACTAAAGTCGCATCTATCCCTTTTTCCGGCATCGCTCCATGCGCTCCCACACCATGAATATGAATATGGATAGTGTCAGAAGAAGCCATCATTGAGCCCGCACGACAATAAAACTCCCCCTCTCTCAAACCAGGTATATTATGTAATCCAAAGATTTTATCACATGGGAAGAGTTCAAAAAGACCGTCATCGATCATTTGACGACCACCATACAGGGTTTCTTCGGCTGGCTGAAAAATAACATGCAAAGTTCCATCAAAGTTTTTTGTCTCTGCTAAATATTTAGCGGCACAAAGTAACATTGCAGTATGCCCATCGTGCCCACAGCCATGAAATACTCCATGGTTTTGGCTACTCCAAGGTTTTCCGCTTTGTTCAATAATAGGCAACGCATCAAGATCCGCTCTTAATCCAATCACTTTATCACTGTTTCCACACTTAAGAGTACCAACTACTCCGGTTTTAGCTAAACCGGTATGAACACTGTATCCCCACTCTGTGAGTTTTTTGGCAACTAATTCACTGGTATTTTTTTCTTCAAACCCAACTTCTGGACGAGAATGAATATCTCTACGTATTTGAACAAACTCATCAACAGAGGATGATAATTTATCAATAAGATTTTTATCTGCCATTTTTATACCTCTCATACACATCTATTTAGTAAAAATAGACGATGAAACACTTTTTATAGAAAAATAAGTCACTCCAAGATAGTCCCTTGTTCATTTCTATAAAACCCTATCCTAACTGAAAAGAGAAAGTAGCGTTACGGTTTGGAAACCTTCACATATGACTATTCAGATTTCAGCATCTCAGCCGACCGAAGCCGACCGAAGCCGACCGAAGCCGACCGAAGCCGACCGAAGCCGACCGAAGCCGACCGAAGCCGACCGAAGCCGACCGAAGCCGACCGAAGCCGACCGAAGCCGACCGAAGCCGACCGAAGCCGACCGAAGCCGACCGAAGCCGACCGAAGCCGACCGAAGCCGACCGAAGCCGACCGAAGCCGACCGAAGCCGACCGACAGGATAGTAACACTAAGCCTCATGATTCTCAACAACAAATTATATTAAAAATCACTTAGCCAAAATTAAGACGCCGAATTGACTTTGGTAAGAAAATGCTCCTGAGATCAATACTTGATTTTTACTGAAATTTATTTAAAAATCGCCAATTCTATTAGCGTTATGTTATATAGTAAACACAATATTTTATTAACCAATAAGGAAAATTTATCATGTCTCATTTTTCAGTTGCTAAATTCGGCGGGACCAGTGTCGCCAATCATGCCGCAATGACCGCTTGTGCCAATATCGTTATCGCCGATCCCAATACACGCGTCGTAGTCCTATCTGCCTCTGCTGGTGTCACCAATTTATTAGTAACATTGGCGAAAGGTTGTGAGGCAACCGAGCGGAATAAATTAATCAAAGAAGTTCGACAAATTCAAGAAAATATTTTAGAGGAACTTAAAGACGCCTCCCAAGTCCGAAACAAAATAGAGCAAATTCTAAAACACATTGAATCTTTAGCTGAAGCAGCAAGTTTGGCAAACTCGACCGCACTTACTGACGAATTAATCAGCCAAGGCGAAATGATGTCCACCTTAATTTTTGTGCAAGTATTGCGCGAATTAAATACCAATGCAACTTGGGTGGATGTACGTACTGTGGTGGCAACCAACAGCAATTTCGGTAAAGCCGCACCAAATGATGAACAAACGCAAAAAAATAGCGATTTGATCTTAAAACCGTTAATTGATCGTGGTGAATTAGTGATCACCCAAGGTTTTATCGGACGTGAACCAAGCGGCAAAACCACAACATTAGGGCGCGGCGGCAGCGACTATTCTGCTGCACTTTTAGCCGAAGTATTAAACGCCAAAGATGTATTAATTTGGACAGACGTAGCGGGTATTTACACCACCGATCCCCGCATCGTTCCTGCCGCCCAACGCATTGATACCATGAGCTTTGCCGAAGCCGCCGAAATGGCAACCTTTGGCGCTAAAGTATTACATCCTGCAACTTTGCTTCCAGCAGTTCGCAGCAATATTCCGGTATTTGTCGGTTCAAGCAAAGCGCCACAAGATGGTGGCACTTGGGTTACTCGCGATCCACAACCTCGCCCAACTTTCCGCGCGATTGCCTTACGTCGTGACCAAACCTTGCTCACCCTTTCTAGCTTAAGTATGCTGCACGCACAAGGATTTTTAGCAAACGTGTTTGCCATCTTAGCCAAACACAAAATCTCCGTCGATACCATCACGACATCAGAAGTCAGCGTCGCCTTAACACTCGACAAAACTGGCTCCGCTTCATCCGGTGCAGATTTGCCTTCCAGCGATTTATTAGCGGAATTAAGCGAAATGTCCAGCGTAAAAGTCGATACCGGACTTTCTCTTGTCGCATTGGTCGGCAATGATTTGCACATTAGTGCCGGTGTTGCCAGACGTATTTTTGACACGTTAGAACCATACAATATCCGCATGATAAGCTATGGCGCCAGCACAAATAATATCTGTATGCTGGTTCACAGCCAACAAGCTGATGAAGTGGTCAGAGCGTTGCATAAATCCTTGTTTGAATAAAAGCCGATAATACTTTTGCTTTAAACAGAAAGTGCGGTCAAAATTTTATGTTTTTTGACCGCACTTTTTATTGATAAATCAATTAAAACCCTTGGGTTTTACCATCCGGATTACGCGGATCGGAATAACCATAGAATCCATCATCCAAAGCTTGGATAATTTGGATACGTCCCATCGGCGCTTTTTCGCTGATTTTATGCCCTCTTTCCACCAATAATTTCAACGTATCCGGACTTAAGCCTTCTTCAACACGCAATTCATCCGGCAACCATTGGTGATGAACACGCGGCGTCACAATCGCTTCCGCCGGATTCATTCCATGATCGATCGTATTTAAAATACTTTGCAATACGGTAGTAATGATCCGTGCGCCGCCCGGACTACCGGTGACCAACCAAGGCTTATCATTTTTTAACACCAACGTCGGTGTCATTGAAGAAAGCGGACGTTTTTTCCCTTCCACCGCATTTGCATCACCGCCAATTAACCCAAAGGCATTTGCCACACCCGGTTTTGCTGAAAAATCGTCCATTTCATTATTCAGCAAAATCCCCGTGCCCTCCGCCACAATACCGCTACCAAAATTCAAATTTAAAGTATAGGTTACCGCAACTGCATTGCCCGCTTTATCCATCACGGAATAATGTGTAGTTTGATCACTTTCATAAGGTTGAGGTTTTCCCGGTTTAATCTCTGCCGCGGGTCGCGCTTTATCCGGGTCGATAGCTTTAATTAATTCTTTCGCATAATCTTTGGAAGTTAGCCCCGTTACCGGAATTTTCACAAAATCCGGATCGCCCAAATATTCCGAACGATCGGCATATGCCAACTTCATGGTTTCGGCTAAATAATGAATCGTTTCGGCACTATTAGAACCAGAATCCGCCAAAGAATAGTTCTCCAACATATTCAAAATTTGTACCAAATGGATCCCGCCGGAACTTGGAGGCGGCATAGTGACAATTTTATAACCGCGATATTCGCCAACAATCGGTTTACGCTCCACGGATTGATAACCTTTCATATCCTCTAACGTAATCAATCCATTATGTTTTTCCATCTCAGCGACAATTTTTTGAGCAATTTCGCCCTCATAAAAGGCTTTCGCTCCTTGCTGCGCAATTTGGCGCAACGAATTCGCTAAATCGGCTTGCACTAAACGTTCCCCAGCCACTAAAGGGCGGTCATTTTTAAAGAAGATTTTTTTACTGCTTTCCCATTTACCCAAGGTTTCTGTTTCTTCTTGCAAAGTGGCAGCCAAAGTATTGCTCACGATAAAACCTTCTTCTGCCAATTTAATCGCCGGCGCTATCACTTTCTCTAAGGGCAACGTTCCCCATTTTTTCAAAGCATATTCCATTCCCGCTACGGTTCCCGGTACGCCCACAGCAAAATGCGTATAAAGAGATTTACCATCCACCACATTGCCTTGTTCGTCTAAATACATATCTCGACTAGCTTTGCTCGGTGCCATTTCGCGAAAATCAACGGAAAAGCTCTCTCCGCTTTTCCCATCATGCAACACCATAAAGCCACCACCGCCAATATTTCCCGCATTCGGTAACACCACCGCTAACGCAAAACCAACCGCTACTGCCGCATCAACCGCATTACCGCCTTGCTGCAAAATCTCAACCCCGACTTGTGTCGCTAGCTCTTGCTCGGAAGCAACCATTCCCTGCTTGCCAAATACCGGATGAAAAATATCCTTGCTGCTGTCATACCGCTGCGCTGCCAATTGAGTTGACGTCGGCTGCGTATTTGCCAACAAATCAAGGGAGACCGGAAGCGTCAGCGCGGCGGCAATACTACTAATTAAAAAATATTTTTTTGCTTTTTTATACATAGCGTTCTCCTATTGTGTGATGAGTGTTCAATCCGATTATGCCCAAAAATGAAGCAAAAACAAAATATTTTTAACAAAAAGATAACATTTACATTTATTTAGCGAAAAAAAAACGCCCTCATCAAGAGGGCGTAATTGGCTATTACTTTGAATTAGCGACGTAAACCTAAACGAGCGATAGTGGTATTATAAAGCTCAAGATTAGTGCGTTTTAAGTAATCTAAAAGTTTACGACGACGAGAAACCATACGTAATAAACCGCGACGACCGTGGTGGTCTTTTTTGTGAACGGAGAAGTGTGCTTGTAAGTGGTTGATTTGCGCAGTTAATAACGCAATTTGCACTTCTGAAGAACCAGTATCTTTCTCATCACGACCAAATTCAGCAACGATAGCTGCTTTTTTTTCTGTACTTAGAGACATAATTAAATCCTCATAAACGAGCGGTTGATAATACATCGTTCGCCGATCTCTAACTCAGCGACGACAAGGAGTGCTAATTCTAATAACGAAAAACAAAAAATGCAACTAAGTTCACAGTTTTTTCTGTTTAAATTAAGTAAATTATAGAAATAGGGTGGTTTCTTTATGGCTCAATGATACGGAGGTTATCATGACAGGTATTGCACTGATTATCAGTTTTATTGTCGCTATTATAGTAATGATCTGGATGATTGCCAAACTAAAAGTTCATCCATTTCTTGCCTTAATGACAATATCCTTGGCTCTTGCTTTTTTAGCCGGCATTGAGCTAAATAAAATTCCAACGATTATTGGGAATGGATTTAGCGGAACCTTTAAAAGTATCGGCCTTGTCATTATTTTCGGCGCCATTATTGGTACCGTATTGGAAAAAACAGGTGCGGCACTCAAATTAGCAGATATGGTAGTAAAACTCGTTGGGCAAAAACGTCCTGAATTAGCGATGCTAATTATGGGGTGGGTCGTGGGTATTCCAGTGTTCTGCGATAGCGGATTTGTGGTACTCAATCCAATTCGAGAAGCTATCCGTAAAAAAATTGCTGCCAATCCAGTCGGCATGGCGGTAGCATTAAGTGCTGGGTTATACGCCTCTCATGTATTTATCCCACCAACACCAGGTCCAATTGCCGCCGCCGGTGCAGTTGGTCTTAGCCACAATCTTTTGTTAGTGATCGGCATGGGGGTTGTCGTTTCAATTCCGGTCTTGTTCGCCAGCTATTTATTCGCCAAATATATTGGTAAACAAGTGACTATATCGGATGAAGAAGCAGATACCATCATTAATCAAAGTTATGAGGCGCTGCTCAAAAAATACGGAACGCTACCAAATGGCGCACTTAGCCTTGCACCAATTTTTGTACCCATTGTCCTTATGGCATTAGGTTCTATCAGTAAAATCATCGGATTACAAGGTGTGCTTGGTAATGTGATGAATTTCTTAGGTAATCCGATCATTGCTTTAGCAATTGGGATAATCTTTTCTATCTTCCTTTTGGCGAATACAAAAAAATTAAGTGAATTTGATGTGTTAACCAATGATACCTTGAAACTCGTCGGTCCAATTTTGTTTATTACCGCTGCCGGCGGCGTATTAGGTAAAGTCATTACGGAAGCCGGTTTTGTCGAATACATTAAACAAAATGCACATGTGATCAGTACCGCCGGTATTTTCTTCCCATTCCTAATTTCAGCAATTTTAAAAACCGCACAAGGAAGCTCAACTGTTGCCATCATTACTACCGCCTCTATTATGGGAATGTTTAGTGCGTCGGACTCTCTAATGAACGCGATCGGTTTAACATCTGAAATTGCCGCAGCGCTTACCGTTATGGCAATTGCTGCAGGTTCAATGTGTGTATCTCATGCAAATGATAGTTATTACTGGGTTGTCACGAATTTTACCAAAATGACTCCACAACAAGGCTATCGTACTCAAACGACCTTGACATTTATTATGGGGCTCGTTGGAATCTTAACGGTTTATGTACTTTCTTTGCTGCTGTTATAACAAGGAGACAGAATGAAAATCATTATTGCCCCGGATTCTTTTAAAGAAAGCCTCACTGCGTTAGAAGTGGCGGAAGCAATTGAGACTGGATTTAAACGGATTTTTCCACACGCCGAATACGTAAAAGTACCGATGGCTGATGGCGGAGAAGGTACTGTACAATCTCTAGTGGATGCAACTCAAGGAAAACTTATGCAAACGGAAGTCACCACACCACTTGGAAATAAAGTAATGGCAACATGGGGACTCTCCGGCGATAAACAAACTGCCATTATCGAAATGGCAGCTGCCTCCGGTTTACATTTGGTTCCATTAAATCAGCGCAATCCTCTTTTAACGACCAGTTTTGGCACTGGGGAGCTGATCCGTGCCACACTAGATTTTGGGGTAAATAAAATCATTTTAGGTATCGGCGGAAGTGCAACCAATGATGGTGGTGTTGGAATGTTGCAAGCCTTAGGCATTCGCTGTCTTGATCATCGAGGGCAAGAAATTGGCTTTGGTGGAAAGAACCTAGCCAATATTCAACAAATTGATCTTTCCGCACTCGATCCTCGGCTACAACAAGTAGAAATTGAAGTGGCTTGTGATGTCACCAACCCGCTTTGTGGTGACAATGGTGCATCCGCAATCTTTGGACCACAAAAAGGCGCCAATGCCGAAATGATCAAACAACTGGATCAAGCCTTAGCGCATTTTGCACAGCAAGTAAAAGTACTATTAGGCTTAAACATTCGTGACCAAGCCGGTACTGGTGCCGCTGGCGGAATGGGTGGCGGTGTATTATTATTGCCTAAAGTGCGGTTAAAATCCGGTGTCGATATCGTACTTGATACGGTGCAATTAAGCCATAAAATCCAAGATGCCGATTTGGTCATTACCGGCGAAGGAAGAATGGACGGACAAACCGCTCAAGGCAAAACGCCTGTTGGGGTAGCATTAGTCGCTAAAGCGGCAAATAAACCAGTGATTGCCATTGTCGGTTGCCTACGTGAAGATTATGAAGTGGTTTACGATAAAGGAATTGATGCGGTTTTTCCAATTATTCGCCAGCTAGATAGCCTTGAAAGCACCTTGAAAAACGGACGAGAAAACCTCATCTCCAGCGCACAAAACGTAGCGAGATTATATCAACTTGCCCAATTGAACAAAAATGCATAAAAAACAACCGCACTTTAATTCTACTTAAAAAAGTGCGGTCTTTTCTTAAGAATTTTCTAGACAAAAAATTTATTTTGGGTAAATTAAATCAGGCAATACTGGCTAAATCATACAGTTGTAAGCGCATTTAGCCAGTATTCGTTTTCATTTTTATAACAATCTATAAGGACAATACACAATGTTACTAACCAACCCTGTTGTGATTTCCATTATTGTCTTGCTCGCATTAAGTTTATTACGCATTAACGTGGTTATCGCCTTGGTAATTTCTGCGTTGACGGCGGGCTTAACTGGCGGACTTGGAATGAGCAAAACGATCGAAACTTTTACCGGAGGTCTGGGCGGTGGCGCAGAAGTAGCGATGAACTACGCTATTTTGGGTGCCTTTGCTATTGCTATTTCTAAATCGGGTATTACGGATTTACTCGCATACAAAGTGATTAAACGTTTAGGAAGCGCACCAAGTGGGCGTTCTATGGCAGGATTTAAATATTTTATTCTCGTGATTTTGGTATTATTTGCCATTTCCTCGCAAAACTTATTACCGGTACATATCGCCTTTATTCCTATCGTTATTCCGCCGCTACTTGCGATTTTCAACAAACTAAAATTAGACCGTCGCGCAGTGGCTTGTGTCTTGACCTTCGGGTTGACCGCCACCTATATGCTGTTGCCGGTCGGCTTCGGTAAAATCTTTATTGAAAGCGTATTGGTGAAAAATATCAACCAAGTTGGCGCCAGCCTTGGTCTACAAACCAGTGTCGGCGAAGTCTCTTTAGCTATGGCAATTCCAGTTATCGGCATGGTTTTGGGGTTATTAACTGCAATTTTTATTACCTATCGTAAACCAAGAGAATATGCCACCAGCCACACAGAGTTAACCACTGCTGAGATCGAAGCACACATTGCTAAAATCAAACCTTTCCATGCTATCGCCAGTATCGCCGCGATTATTATTACTTTCGCGCTACAATTATTCACCAGCTCAACTATTATCGGCGGTCTCGCAGGATTAGTCATCTTTGCCGCTTGTGGAATTTTCAAGTTAAAAGAAAGTAACGATATTTTCCAACAAGGGTTACGTTTGATGGCGATGATCGGTTTCGTGATGATTGCCGCGTCCGGCTTTGCTAACGTGATCAACAGTACCGGCGGTGTAACGCAATTAGTGGAAACCTTTAGCCAAGGTTTAGGCGCAGACAATAAAGGGCTTGCCGCGTTCTTGATGTTGTTGGTTGGATTATTTATTACCATGGGAATTGGTTCGTCTTTTTCAACCGTACCAATCATCACCTCTATTTATGTGCCACTTTGTTTAAGCGTTGGTTTTTCGCCACTTGCTACAGTATCTATTGTTGGAGTTGCGGCAGCGTTAGGTGATGCGGGTTCCCCAGCGTCTGACTCCACATTAGGACCGACATCCGGTTTAAATATGGATGGTAAACATGATCATATTTGGGATTCCGTGGTGCCAACCTTTATTCACTATAATATTCCGTTATTAGTGTTCGGTTGGCTCGCTGCAATGTATCTTTAAAAAACACAGGGACGCCGCAAGCGTCCCTTTCCAATGAATATTTGGACCAAACTTATGTCAACCTCAAGCCTACATCAACAACTGAGCCAAAAGGTGCAAGGTCTTTTTTCCCCCTATCAAAATCAGCGGGATCAACAAATCTTGGCTAAATTTGACCGCACTTTATTCCGTGACGATTTTGCGCAACTGAAAGATTACCTCAGAGAAATTGAACAAACTCTAGCTCAATTGGCAAAATTATCCGACAACACACAACCCCAAACCGATTTTTACAGCCAAAAATTATTGGCGCAATGTCATGCGCTTATTGATGCCCTACAACGCCAAGATACGGATTTCACACTCCAAACTACCTCCTCACAAAACTCTCAAAAACGCCGTGCATCTGAACGCCAACAAATGCAAAATGCCCTCTATCAATTACCGCCAAGAGAGCGTTTAGCCAAATATTATGAATTCTTATTGCAGTTAAATGAAATAATAGAAAATAACCAACTGGCATTTTATCAAGCTCGTTCAGATCAAGAAAAACAATATTGGTCAAAAAAAACTCAAATCACCCAACAACGACGAGATCGCTGTCAAGAAGCCATTGATTTATTAGAAGAATATTTATCCACCACAACGGAAGAATAAGACTATATCCAACGCCACACACGGTTACAATATTGCGCATATTCCTCACCGAATAAGGCAAGCAACGCGCTTTCTTCCGCCTTAATTTGCCAATGTGTCAACGCCAAAACAAACGTTGCCAAAACCACAATTCCCAGCCCGTTTCCCAACCAAAGAAAATAAGCCAATAGCACCAACAATAAACTTAAATACATCGGATTGCGACTCCAAGCATAAACACCATCGGTGACCAGCGAGCTTGTTTTCTCCGGCGTCATCGGGCTGACTGTGGTACGTGCTTGCCAAAACCGCCATAAACTGCCCAATGCCAATATCCCCGCCAGTAGCAATGGAGGAATAACCCAAAGCCAATGAAGTTGAAATGCGCCCCATATTGGCATCTGTTTCAACGCCACCACCCCAGCTAAAAATAGCAAGGGCGGTGGAATTTTTTGCTGTTTTTTTACCGTAGGCAAATCAGATTTCTGCGAGTTCATCTTTTACGCTACATTCATACACAGATATTTAATTTCAAGGAATTCATCCAAGCCCTGACGTCCGCCCTCGCGTCCCAACCCTGATTGTTTTACGCCGCCAAAGGGCGCCACTTCGGAGGAAACTAAGCCCTCGTTAATGCCCACAATTCCCGCTTCCAACGCTTCGCTCACCCGCCAAATACGTTGATGATTTTCCGTATATAAATACGCCGCCAAACCAAACTCGCTATCATTTGCCATAGCGATAGCCTCGGCTTCATGATCAAACGGAATTAATGGCGCCAGTGGCGCAAAGGTTTCTTCATGACAAACCAACATATCTTGTGTTACATTTTCTAATACCGTTGGTTCAAAAAAAGTACCGCCTAGAGCATGACGTTTTCCGCCTTGCGTCACCACCGCACCGCGACTAACCGAATCCGCAATATGTTGCTCAATTTTCAATACTGCATTTTCCGTGATCAACGGACCGATATTGCTTTCCGGCAAAGTAAAATCGCCCACAGAAAATGACCGCACTTTTTGCGCCAATCGATCAGCAAAAGCGCGATAAATACCGCGTTGCACATAAATTCGATTGGTACAAATGCACGTTTGACCGGAATTTCTGAATTTGGAAGCAATCACACCATCAACCGCTTTCTCTAAATCCGCATCATCAAACACCAATGATGGCGCATTACCACCTAATTCCAAGCTCACTTTTTTCACGCTGCCCGCACATTGTGCCATCAGCAATCTTCCCACCTTCGTCGAGCCGGTAAACGTCAAGGCGCGCACATCCGGATGCGAAGTCAACACCGCCCCCACTTCTTGCGCCTGATCTGTTGGTAGTACATTAAACACACCTTGCGGAATGCCGGCTTGATGCGCCAATTCGGCTAATGCTAATGCGGATAATGGAGTTTCCGGCGCGGGTTTAATGACAATGCTACAACCTACCGCCAATGCGGGAGCGGCTTTGCGCGTAATCATTGCATTTGGGAAATTCCAAGGCGTAATCGCCGCGACTACGCCAATTGGCTGTTTCACCGCCAATAATCGGAGCCCATCACGATCTTGCGGAATAATCTCGCCATAAGCACGCTTGGCTTCTTCTGCAAACCACTCAATAAAACTGGCGCCATAAGCAATTTCGCCGCGAGCCTCGGCTAACGGTTTTCCTTGTTCTAAACTTAATAAATACGCCAATTCTTCTTGATGTTGCATGATCAAAGCAAACCAGTTTTGCAAAATTTTTGACCGCGCTTTTGCTGTCAAGGCTTTCCAATCTTGCTGCGCCACTTTCGCCGCCTGAATGGCAGCTTGAGTTTCTTCCGCGCCACAACTGGCAACTTGCGCAATGACTTGCTGGTTTGCCGGATTAAATACCGCAAAAGTGCGGTCATTTTTTGCCGAAATAAACGCGCCATTAATGTAGGCTTGGGTACGTAATAATGTGAAATCTACCATACTTTGTTTACCTCAAATACTATCCAATCAATTTATTCAGAATATATTTCCTTTTTTAACATACTACAATCCGCTCAAAAGATACAGTGACCTTCTTTTTTCTAAGAACAATTCTTATACCTCATTAAGAATAAATTTTATCTCCATTTAGGGCTATTTTTTAATTTTGCATTATATTTTAAATGAATTCTAATATATTGATTTTAATCAAGAAAATAACATTGTTCAGCGTTCCTCAGGGTTATATACTCACCTTGTCTTATCGCATTTTTTGATAATGACTTCATCATAAAATTAAGACTAAACAAAAATAATTTAGGAGAGAACATTATGTTTTCATTTTTAAAAGCGTCCCCTCCTGCAAAGAGAATGGATAATGCATTAGTTGATGCAGAATATAAAAAATTACGCTGGAAAGTTTTTGCCGGGGTCTTCATCGGATACGCGGCTTATTACTTAATACGTAAAAACTTCTCACTCGCTATCCCTTATTTAATTGACGAGTATGGATTTACTAAAGCGGATCTGGGGATGGTCGGCGTGGCGTTATCGCTTGCTTACGGTTTCAGTAAATTCATCATGGGGAACGTTTCCGACAGAAGTAACCCCAAATATTTTATTACCGTCGGTTTGCTGGGCTCTGCCCTTGTCAGCTTAATTTTCGGTTTAGTTCCCGGCGTTCTCGCGTCTATTCCGTTCATGGTAGTTTTAGCTGCCTTAAACGGTTGGTTTCAAGGCATGGGCTATCCACCGGGTGCGAAAACCATGACAAACTGGTTCTCCGTCTCTGAACGTGGGGTTTGGTGGAGTTGGTGGAACGTGTCACATAACATCGGTGGCGGCTTAATCGGACCATTAGCGATTCTCGGTTTATCGATTTTTGGCGTATGGCAATCTTTATTCTATTTACCGGCACTTATCGCCATTGTGCTTGCCTTGATTATGTTCTGGTTAATGAGAGATACACCGGAATCACAAGGCTTGCCACCGGTAGATGAATGGAAAGGGGAAAAAGTGATTGAGAAAGTGGAATCCGCGCACACGTTATCCTCAAAAGATATTTTCTTCAAATATATTATTCACAACAAATTCCTATGGGCAATCGCCATTGCGAACGTCTTTGTTTACTTCATTCGCTACGGAATTATCGACTGGGCACCCACTTACTTAAAAGAAGTGAAGCATTTTACTGTGGATAAACAAAGCTGGGCTTATTTCTTATATGAATACGCCGGTATCTTCGGAATGCTCGCCAGCGGTTATTTAAGTGATAAAGTCTTTAAAGGTCACCGCGCTCCACCAATGTTATTCTTCCTCGTTGGTGTGTTAATTGCCATTATTATTTACTGGAAAAACCCGGCGGGTAATCCGTTAGTGGATAATATTTGTCTAGTGGCAATCGGCTTTTTAATTTATGGTCCTGTGATGATGATTGGTTTACAAGCCGCGGATTTAGTTCCTCGCGTGGCAACCGGAACCGCAACGGGATTAACCGGCTTATTCGGCTATCTACTCGGTTCTGCCAGTGCCGGTTGGGTCATGGGTAAATTAGTTGACTTATACGGATGGGATGGCGGTTTTTATGCATTAATCGCATCCTGCTTCCTCGGCTTCGGGTTTATTGCCTTCACCCTATTGCATAAACCGACCAGAAGTTAATACCGATTAAATGAAGATATAACAATCCGCCCGTAAAACGGGCGGTTTTTAGGCTACCCTATAAGGGCCTAGGACTTCACATGCCCCTCAAGGGGCATGTGAAAAGACCGACAACCGCACAATGACTCTATGGCTTACCCCTTAAAGGGGTCTACATATTCTTTCTTCGATAAATTATCCTGAATCATATCTTCTTTTTCTTGATTCCTGATGTATTCTTCCACTACTTTTGTGTTTAAGCCTACCGTACTCACATAGTAGCCTTTCGCCCAAAAGTGCCTATTTCCGTATTTGTATTTTAAATTCCCATGTCGTTCAAATATCATCAATGAAGATTTACCTTTAAGATATCCCATAAAACTCGACACTGCCAATTTCGGCGGTATCTTTAATAGCATATGAATATGCTCTTTCATTGCATGAGCTTCTATGATTTCTACATTTTTGTAGTCACATAATTGCCTTAATATCCCTCCTATATCAACTCGCAATTTCCCATAAATTGCCTTTCTTCGATATTTCGGAATAAACACAATATGATACTTACTGTTCCATCTCGTGTGTGATAGACTTGAATCGTCATTGGATTTACTTGCCATAACTTATCCTCCTATATTTTGAATTTTGGTTGTCAGCCTTATTCATTATATAGCGAGGATTTTTCATTTCTGCTCAACGCTTAAGCTTTTTGATTCCATACGCATAGCGTATGGTTTTTATAGGCAGACTTTGTCTGCCTATAATAAAAAAGGGCTGATAATAATCAGCCCTTTTCTTTAGCGCGAAAACTATAAATTATTTAACCGCACTTGAATTAATTGCTGTTCCAATTGATCTGCATTGGCAAGTGCCGCTTCAAAGCTGGCTTTTGCACCTGCTTTATCCCCTTTTGCCGCCAAAATATCGCCAGTCAATAAATTTTTGCGACTATCCCAACTGCTGCCTTTCACTGATTTTAAAGTTTCCAATGCCGCATCAAAAGATTGCAATTGGAATTGCACCGCCGCCAAACGCAACGCCGCAAGCGAAGTTAAAACCTCATCAGAAGATTCACTCATGGCCTGTTTCAACGCGCTTTCTGCTGCAGAAAAATCGTTATTTTCCACCGCACTTTTCGCACGCTCAAAAAGCGCTAACACTGCATAAGTAGTTTTACTGTTATCTTTCGCGAATTGTTCCAACTGCGCATTTTTCGCCTCGCCTTTTTCCGCGCCATAAATTAATTGATCATATTGCGCAGAAAGCAACTGAATCTGTCCAGCTTGATGGCTCTGCCAATATTTCCAACCAAACACACCAGCAAACGCCAGCACTACAATCGCAATGATGGCTTTATAATTCTCATTCCACCATGTTTTTATCTCATTAATTTCCTGTTCTTCTTCAATGGTATAAGCCATATCGCTACCCTTTTAATTAAAAACTTGACTAAGATACGCCACAATATCATCCAGCGCCACGGACTGCTGTTCGACGCCAGCTAATAAATCTTTGACAATCACTTGCCCTTGCGCGACTTCACTTTCTCCAATTACCAACGCAATTTTTGCTGCATTTTTATCTGCACGCTTAAACTGTTTTTTAAAATTGCCCCCGCTACAATGAACCATAGTGCGCAAATGTGGCAACGCTGTCCGTACTCTTTCTGCTAACTGAAATGCCGGCAATGTCGTATTTTCACCTGCATAAATTACATAAATATCTACCGATCTCGGCAACTCAATTTGGTGATTGACTTCCTGCACGAGCAAAACCAAACGCTCCAATCCCATGGCAAAACCAACTCCGTTAGTCGCATGCCCTCCAAGTTGTTCCACTAAGCTGTCATAACGTCCGCCTCCACAAACTGTTCCTTGCGCGCCAAGTGCGGAAGTTACCCATTCAAATACCGTATCATTATAGTAATCTAAACCACGCACCAATTTAGGGTTGACTTCATACTGAATCCCCATGGCATCCAATAATGCACACACTTGGGCAAAATGCTCACGGCTGTCGTCATCCAAATAATCCAACAGTTTTGGCGCATCATTTAAGACCTTTTGCAACACTTCATTTTTACTGTCTAAAATCCGCAGCGGATTTTTTACTAAGCGTTCTTTTTCCTCTTCGCTAAGTAAATCAAGGTGTTGTGCTAAAAATGCCACTAACGCTGTACGATAATTTTGACGTGCTTGTAAAGAACCAATCGAGTTGAGTTGTAAAGTCACATGCTCAAAAATACCCAATTCCTTCCACAAACGTGCGGTTAACAAAATTAACTCCACATCAATTTCAGGCTTAGCAATACCGAAAATCTCCACGCCAACTTGGTGAAATTGGCGGTAACGCCCTTTTTGTGGACGTTCGTGGCGGAACATGGGTCCTAAATACCACAAACGCTGTTCGTTATTATAAATCCAACCGTGTTCAATTGCGGCGCGTACACAACCAGCAGTTCCTTCCGGGCGTAAGGTCAATTGCTCATCATTATCCCAGAAAGTATACATCTCTTTTGACACTACATCGGTCACTTCACCAATGGCTCGCGCAAATAATGGCGTACTCTCCACAATCGGCATACGTACTTCCGAATAGCCATAATTTTGTAAAACTGACCGCACTTTTCCTTCCACCCATTGCCACAACGGACTTTCGGTCGGAGAACAGTCATTCATTCCTCGAATTGCTTGAATTGTTTTTGCCACGCTTTTTTCCTATTTCTACCGGCTGTTAATAATATATTAAATAATCCGATTTTTCGGATCTTGTTGTGCTACTTTAGCACGAATTTTCGCTTCTAATTGATTAATCAAATCATCATTATCAAAGCGTTCCCGTTGGCGTTCGCCATTTAAATAAAAACCACTTTTTTTATTTCCACCGGTCACCCCCAAATCAGAGACCAACGCCTCGCCCGGTCCATTAACCACACAACCGATAATCGATACATCCATCGGCGTAATAATATCATCTAAGCGTTGTTCAAGCGTATTAACCGTCCCAATAACATCAAACTCTTGACGAGAACAGGTTGGGCAAGCGATAAAATTAATCCCACGTGAACGAATACGCAGCGATTTTAAAATATCAAAGCCGACTTTAATTTCTTCCACCGGATCTGCTGCCAACGACACGCGTAACGTATCGCCGATGCCCTCAGCTAAAAGCATCCCTAAACCGACCGCACTTTTCACCGCGCCCGCGCGCGCACCGCCCGCTTCCGTAATCCCCAAATGCAACGGTTGCTTAATGGCTTTCGCCAGCAAACGATAACTTTCTACAGCTAAAAACACATCCGAGGCTTTCACGCTCACTTTAAATTGATCAAAGTTCAAGCGGTCTAAAATTTCCACATGACGCAACGCACTTTCCAACAAGGCTTCCGGTGTCGGCTCGCCATATTTCTCTTGCAAATCTTTTTCCAACGAACCGGCATTCACCCCAATTCGGATCGGAATATTTTTGTCTTTCGCGCAATCCACCACCGCACGAATACGATCTTCGCGCCCAATATTGCCCGGATTAATGCGCAAACAATCCACACCATATTCCGCCACTTTTAGCGCAATACGATAATCAAAATGAATATCAGCGACCAAAGGCACATTCACTTGCTGTTTAATCAATTTGAAAGCTTCCGCGGCTTCCATGGTTGGAACAGAAACACGAACAATATCCGCACCCACACGTTCTAACGCCTTAATTTGCGCCACGGTCGATTCCACATCTGTAGTTCTGGTATTGGTCATGGATTGTACCGCAATCGGCGCATCTCCGCCGACAGGGACGTTGCCCACATAAATTTTTGTCGATTGACGACGTTGAATAGTTGGTTTAAATGATGACATAATCTTTATTGCAATTTAAATCTCGCTACACGCCCATCCACTTTTAACGGATAAGCCTCACCTTTGTAAGTAATTTTAACATTACCCGGCGCACCAATAATTAAAGAATATGGCGCTCCTTCGTTAAAGGTTAAAATTTCACCTTGTTTATATTCTTTTTGTGCTAATACTTTACGGTTTGTATCGCGTACACTAATCCAGCAGCTCGCACCGGTCACTTCAATCACCAAATCACCACTGGTCACCGGTGTTGCTTGCGTCATTTCAGTCGCATTATTCCCCATCACCTTCGCCATTTCGGATTGTAAGGCTTGGGTAGAAGTCGCAGGCATCGTCAGCTCACCCGTAGTATTGTTTGCGCTTGTATCTGGCGTACTCGCCACGCCCGCACTATCCCTTACTGCCGGTAAATTCGTCGCTTCAGTATCCCTGTTTACATTTTTGCTCGCGGCATTTGTTGCCATATTGCCGGCTGCCACATTAGTTACTTTTTGTTCTGTCGGTTTATCTAATGTCACTTCTGCCATTGAAGCACTTGCCGGCACGTCAACAGACACAGAAGCAGGTTCATTAGATTGTGTATAAGTTTGTACAAAATTTTCCCGCTCTTGATTGGATTGTTGGTAGTTTTCCCACCACCAAAGCGCGGTCATCCCCGCCACCACTAAAATTACCAAAATAGTAATATAGCCCACCCAACGATGACTATGAGAAGAATATTGATTAACTGATTTCGTCGCTCGACTATTTTTTGCCAAATCGTTATGCACTGTATCGCTTAACCCCGCGACCACAGGTTCCCATTCCGCAGCAGGTAAATGTAAAAATTTGGCATAGCTACGAATATAGCCTTTCATAAAGGTTGCCGGAATGGATTTATGAGAAAATTCATTATTTTCCAGGTGAGTTAAAATCGTCGGGCGTAAATTAATTTCTTTTGCTACATCATCAAAAGACAGTTGCAATGCTTCGCGTGCCTGACGAAAACGCTCGCCTAAATTAAGTCCGCCAGTTATTTCGATCTGTTCCTGATTGTTTTTTAAATTCGTCATAATTTCTACGGGTTAGATTGCTTTTATTGGAAGCTAAAGTTTAAAGTTGTAAGCTCGGTTTTGCAACAGTTATTGCGGTGAATATAGAAAATAAAACCACCCAAAAAGCAAAATACGCGAAATAATCACCGCTCTTTTATTGCATTTGACGCAAACTTGCCGCACGCGGCGGAGAAACTTTCTCTAATAAAGCAAGATGTTGCTGAAAACGAGGTATATCTTGTGCCGATAATGCACAAAGAGCAATATTTTCGTAGGTTTCTGCTTGATGATAATAATTCGGCGTATCTAAGGCAGACTGAAATTGTTGATACGCCTCGTCAAAACGCCCATGGGAACACAAAAACGTACCGTAATTATTAAAGGTATCCCCTTGATTTTTATCTAATTTAATTGCAGTTTGATAGGACTTTTCGGCTTGTTCGACTTCACCTTGCATTTGGTGATAATATGCCAATGCTGAATGCACCAAATAATACTCCGGCGCATAGCTTAAGGCTTTATCCAAATTTAATTTGGCTTGGCTAACTTGCTGCTGCGCCAAATAGCCCAGCCCCAACTCAACGCGCGCTTTCGCTGCTTCTTGTTTATCAAAATCTTGCTGTGGTGCTTGTGACACACAAGCCACTAATAAAAAAGGAAAAAAACCAAAATTGAACCATTTGAAATAACGTCGTTGCATTTTTCCTCCTTCATTTTCGATTTATTATTGCACGTTAACCGCAATCGCCTGTCCAAATTGTTTTTTCTGTGCAGTACGTTTGGTGCGATCAATCACCTCACCTGCCAATTGCCCGCAAGCGGCATCAATATCGTCGCCGCGCGTTTTACGCACAATCACGGTAAATCCATATTCCATCAAAGTTTTCTGGAAGCGATCAATGCGCGTATTAGAACTTTTCGCATAAGGCGCTTGCGGGAACGGGTTCCACGGAATTAAATTGATTTTACAAGGCGTATTTTTCAACACTTCTGCTAATTGATGTGCGTGTTCAACGCTCTCATTTACGTGATCCAACATCACATATTCAATAGTCACTTTACCATGATTGGCATTGGAAACACTTAAATAACGATTAACCGAATCGATCAGCATTTTAATATTGTACTTTTTATTGATCGGTACAATTTCATTACGCAATTCATCATTCGGTGCGTGCAAAGAAATCGCCAAGGCAACATCAATCATTTCGCTTAATTTATCCAATGCTGGTACCACACCGGAAGTCGAAAGGGTCACACGACGTTTGGATAATCCGTATGCAAAATCATCTAACATAATTTCCATTGCCGGTACCACATTCGCCACATTCAGTAAGGGTTCCCCCATGCCCATCATCACCACATTGGTAATCGGACGCACACCGGTCACACCAAAATTACCGATAATTTTTGACGCACGCCAGACTTGCCCGATAATTTCCGAAACCGTAAGATTACGGTTAAACCCTTGCTGCGCGGTGGAGCAAAAGGTACAAGCTAAAGCGCATCCCACTTGCGAGGAAACACATAACGTCGCACGCTCCTCCTCCGGGATATACACGGTTTCCACCTGTTGATCACCCACTTGCATCGCCCATTTGATGGTTCCATCTGCTGAACGCTGCTCAACCGCCACTTCCGGCGCTTTAATTTCCGCAACTGCTTTCAGTTTTTCACGCAGTACCTTGTTAATATTAGTCATATTGTCAAAATTGTCTTCACCGAAATGGTAAATCCATTTGACTAATTGATCGGCGCGAAATGTTTTTTCCCCAAGTTCTTTAAAAAACTCGCGCATTTGTTGGCGAGTTAAATTCATTAAATTAATTTTTGTTGACATGTTTCAGCCTCGTTATTACACCTTGTGGCATGGATGATAAATCAGATAAAAAATAGGCTGCGATTGTACTGGTTTCACTCCGATTAATCTAGATGTTTTCTTCGATTTAGCAAAACAAAAGAAAAAACCACCGCACTTTTTTGCGATCCGGATCGCTAAATCCGAAAAAAGTGCGGTCAATTTTAAGCACGTTTTATTGCTCTTTTTTGTCAGTGGGGTTTCGTTTTTTCTAACGGAATATCGGCGTTAGTAGTGTCCGCCAAATGCACCTCGCTAACATCACCTAACAACGCGGCGTATTTGATAGTGGATTCATCCGCTTCAAGCGCAATTTTAAATGCCATGGTCAAAGGAACCGATAACAACATCCCCACCGTCCCCAACAACCAGCCCCAAAATAGCAAGGATAAAAACACAATCAGCGTAGATAAGCCCAAGGTACGTCCCATCATGCGCGGCTCCAAAATATTACCGATCACCATATTAATCGCCAACACGCCGGCAGCGGTCACAAGCCCCGTACCAAACCCATTTAGCAATAGCGCTTGCACAATAATCGGCACCGCGGCAATGATTGAACCAATATTGGGAATGTAATTCAGCAAAAAGCTAAGCGTCGCCCACAAAATCGCATATTGCACACCAGCGATTTTAAGCAAAATCCAAATCGCGATGCCCGTCATTAAGCTGGTCACGGTTTTCACGCCTAAATAGCCGATAACGCCTTGTAAAACGCGGTTGAGATAGCGTTCTTCACGTACCACATCTTGATTATTTTGACTCAACGCTAATGCCAATTTGTGCTTGATGGTCGGCGCTTCCAGCAACATAAAAATCACCACCAACAGCAACACAAAAACGTTCGTCACCACACCAGAAAAACCTAACAAAACGCGGCTGACAAAGTCCATCAACACGCTCGGATCGAAATACTCCATCACGCTTTCATGCGAAATATTTATCGGCAAATGAAACCGCTGCGCCAACGCTAAAATATCGGAAATCCGCTCATTTAACAAAATACGATATTGCGGAATAGATTGCGTAAATTCGCGTACGGTGCTGTTGATTAAACCAAGCAAAAAGAAAAAGATAATCAAAATAAACACGAATAATAAAGTCATTGCCAACCAATGTGGCACCTTGCGATCGGTCATAAATTTAATTGTCGGCGAACAAATAATCGCAATAAATAACGACAATAAAAACGGAACGACAACCTCGCCCGCTAATTTTACCCCAGCAAGAATAACCACCATTGCGGCAATAGCAACCAGCGTTCTGGCCACAGAAGAAGATTTTGTCATCAATTAAATTGCTTCCTCGTTTTCTTCGCCGGTACGAATGCGGATGACGCGTTCAACATCAGTGACAAAAATTTTTCCATCACCGATTTTTCCGGTCTGTGCGGTATCAATAATGGCTTCCACACATTGCTCCACAATATCATCCGCCACCACAATTTCCAATTTCACTTTAGGCAAGAAATCCACCATATACTCCGCCCCGCGATATAGCTCAGTATGCCCTTTTTGCCGCCCAAAACCGCGAACTTCGCTTACGGTCATACCAGTAATCCCAATATTGGAAAGGCTTTCGCGTACATCATCCAATTTAAACGGTTTAATAATCGCTTCAATTTTTTTCATCTCAAAACTCCTCTTTTTTGACCGCACTTTTAACGTCTGGCGGATTTTGGTCTAAAACTTTCAATGACAGAGGGATAGGTGTCAATATAAATCCCATCGATAAGTTGCAAACAATAAGGTACCGCCGCAAAAATCCCGTGCACAATAACCTTGCCATTTCCATCTTTGACACCTTCCAAGGTTTCTTTAATTGCTTTCGGCTGCCCCGGTAAGTTTAAAATCAAACTGTTTTTCCGAATAACCCCCACTTGGCGAGATAAAATCGCGGTCGGTACAAAATGCAGGCTGACTTGTCGCATTTGCTCACCAAAGCCCGGCATTTCACGATCTGCCACCGCTAAGGTTGCATCTGGGGTCACATCCCGTTTTGCCGGTCCTGTCCCACCAGTGGTTAACACTAAATGGCAATGTTGTTCGTCCACCAACTCACACAGGGTTTTCTCAATCATCTCCTGTTCGTCCGGAATTAAACGACTTTCTACTATAAAGGGATCAACAAGCGCTTGCTGTAACCAAGCCTGCAATTCCGGAATACCTTGATCTTGATAAACGCCTTGCGAAGCGCGATCAGACACAGAAACTAAGCCAATTTTTAAAAGTGCGGTCATATTTTGCATAATTTCACTCATTATTTTGTTATTAAAAAGGGAATAATATTGGAACCAAAAATACGGTCACCAACATCACTAAAATGGTAAATGGGACACCAACTTTAACAAAATCGCCAAAGCGATAATTCCCAGGACCAAGAACCATGGTATTGACCGGCGAAGAAATCGGCGTCATAAATGCCGCGGAAGCCGCAATCGCCACGGTCATAGCAAACGGCGTCGGCGACACATTTAAATGCTGCGCTAAGGTGATCGCGATAGGCGCCATTAAAATCGCGGTAGCAGTATTTGAAATAAACAACCCGATTACCGCGCTGATCATAAATAAGAAAATTAATATCCAATGTTTACCCATGCCACCGACAGTTTCGATCATAAAATCAACGATTAAATTAACCCCACCGGTTTTTTGCAACGCAATCGAAAATGGCATCATACCGATAATCAAAATCAAACTTGACCAATGGATAGAGGCATAGGCGCTTTTAGCATCCACGCAGCGAAACTTCGCCAACAATAAACAAGCAATCAATGCCGCCACTACATTCGGCACGATTCCCGTGACCATCAATACAACCATGCTCAATACGGAAAACAAAGCATGTAATGCTTGAGTTTGTGCCGGCGCAGCGCGTTCGATCTCTGTCGGATAATCCAGGACTAAAAAACTTTTGGTTTTTAAGTTCATTTCTTGGATCAATTTCCATGCCCCAATAACTAATAACAGATCGCCGGCTTTGAGCGGCTCTTCCACCAAATTACCACGCAAAATTTCATTATTACGCTTTATTCCAATGATATTTACACCATAACGTGAACGAAAACGAATTTCCGCAATACTTCTGCCTAAATAATCACTATCAGGGATAGGCGTCACCTCTACCATACCAATGGATTTTACCTGTTGATTAAAATCGTATCTGCGAATTTCCGCGGGTTCCAATTGATGAAGTTGACAGAAATTCCCCTGATCAAATTCCGGATTACTAATATCTATCAATAAAATATCTTTCTCTTTTATATCAACTTTTCCCAATGAAACAGATAAAAAAATTGGTCTAAAACGTTTCCAGCGTTGAATTGCCAATACATTTAAGCCATATTTTGAACGTAAATGTAATTCTTCTATTGGCTGACCGATAAAATCTGAACCGCTACGCACGACAAATCGTTTGGTGCGACTGGAAAGTTCGTATTCTTCAATTAATTCATTCAGCGAATAACGCCCATTATTCTCTGCGTAAGTTTCATCTGCATTATCCAACCAGCGCCGAGCGATTAACATATATAAAATACCAATCAGCAAAATCACCACACCAATAGGAGTAAAAGAGAAAAAGCTAAAACGTTCGCCGCTAGCGCGCACCAATTCTGAGTTCACCACCAAGTTAGGTGCTGTGGCAATTAACGTCATCATCCCACTAATTAAACCGGCAATACTCAGCGGCATCATCAAACGCTTCGGCGAAATATTCATCTGCCGACAAATCACCAACACCACGGGAATAAAAATCGCCACAATGCCAGTAGAACTCATAAAAGCCCCCAATCCAGCTACCGCTAACATTAGCAATACCAACACTTTAGTTTCGCTGTTTTTCGACACCTTAATTAACCACTCACTCACTTGATAAGCGATTCCAGTTCTCACCAATCCCTCACCTACAATAAAAAGTAAAGCGATCAAAATAATGTTAGGATCACTAAAGCCGGCTAGTACTTCTTCTGTAGTCAAAATGCCACTTAGACTAAAGACCAACATGACCAACAACGCCACGACATCCATACGGATTTTATTGCGTACGAACAAAAAAATCGCCACCAGCAAAAAAATCACCACCCACAATAACGGGGAAGTCAATAAACCGATTTGTTGCTCCCAAAAAGCCATAAATATTTTCTACTCCTCTCTAACGCATGGGTTTTATTTTTTTGTACTTACTAAACATTTTTTTACCGGTGCAAAGCTACGACGATATTCAGGCAACACGCCAAACTGTGCCAATTTTTCCAAATGCAACTTGGTTGGATAACCTTTGTGTTGCGCAAAAGCATAATCTGGGTAGCGACGATCAAGTACTAACATTTCCTGATCTCTTGCTACTTTCGCCAAAATCGACGCTGCGCTAATTTCTGCCACCAAACTATCCCCTTTCACCACTGCCTGCGCCGGCATGGGTAAATCAGGAACACGGTTTCCATCAATTAATACAAAGTGCGGTTGAATTTTTAAATTTTTCACCGCTCTTTGCATCGCCAACATGGTAGCGTGTAAGATATTTAATTGATCAATTTCTTCTGCTTCCGCTCGCCCCAAGCTCCAAGCTAATGCCTTTTGCTTAATTTCCTCGGCAAGTAACACCCGCTTTTTCTCGGACAATTTTTTACTATCATTTAATCCTTCAATCGGCTGATTAGGATCTAAAATCACCGCAGCGGTCACCACGGCACCCACTAAGGGACCTCGCCCCACTTCATCCACACCGGCGATAAATTGATAATCCGGATAATCAAATTGCTGCATCTTATACCTCTTCCAATAAATCAATCACCGATTGTGCCGCTTGTTTATCTGCATCACATTGAATTAATTGATGTAAATCGACAAAACGCTGAATTAAATGATGGCGCTGTTGCACCGCGTCTTCTTCTTGGCTTAAATAAACTGCCATTTTCTGCGCCAATTTTTCTGCTTCACATTCCTCTTGGATCATCTCCGGTACCAGAATTTCATTCGCCAACAAATTTGGCAAAGAAATATACTCGGTTTTAACTAAGCGCTTGGCTAAAAAGTAAGTGGTCGCTTTCATGCGATAACCCACTACCATTGGCGATTTACACAACATACATTCCAATGCGGCAGTACCGGACGCCAACAAGGTTGCCTCTGCCGCGATCATAGCTTGACGCGATTGTCCATCCAATAAATACATCTCCAGCTCTGGTGCAATTTTTGCCTTAATTTGCTCAAACTGCGCGCGACGTTTCTCATTGACCAAAGGAACTAAAAATTGAATCTCCGGAAATTGTTGTTTGAGCAATTTTGCGGCTTGTAAAAAAGGCACGCTTAAAAACTCTACTTCTGAACCACGACTACCTACCAAGATCGCGACATAACGTTGATTTTCTTCAATATTTAATAATCGGCAAGCCTCAGTACGTGACGGTTTTAAGGCGATCGCATCCGCCATCGTATGCCCAATAAATCGACAAGGCACGTTAAAACGATCGTAAAAAGCTTTTTCAAAAGGCAAAAATGCTAACACCAAATGGGTGGCTTTAGCGATTTTATGAATCCGATTTTGTCGCCATGCCCAAACGGACGGGCTGACGTAATGAATGGTTTTTATCCCATTTTCTTTTAATTTCAACTCAATATCTAGGTTAAAATCCGGAGCATCGATACCGATAAAAATATCCGGCTTTTTCTCCAGCATGGTATCAATCACTAGGCGTCGAATTTTCAACAAACGCGGCAAATGCTTCACTACTTCCGCCAACCCCATCACCGCAATTTCCTCCATATCAACGAAGGTTTCAAATCCTTCAGCGATCATTTTGTCCCCGCCAATACCAATAAAACGCGCATGGGGATAGCGTATTTTGAGGCTACGAATTAAGCCTGCGCCTAAAATATCACCGGACACTTCGCCGGCAACAATGGCAATAGTCGGACTATTATTTTGCATTTTTGATTTACCTTATGTGCCATTTAAAATAATAAAAACGAAATAAAAAATAACCGCACTTAATATAACAAAAGTGCGGTTGAAAATAACAGGATTTTTTATAGATTATCTAACGGATAATGCCACGCGTTGAGCGTTTGAAGAAATCCAGGAAAAAACTAATCGCACTTTCGCGTTCCGCATAATTTTCGATTTCCGGCATCACATCTTCTAAGGTTCTGCCGCTACGATAAATCAATTTATATACGTTACGAATCGCGTGTAAGGTCGGTTTATCAAAGCCACGACGTTTTAATCCTTCAATATTGACTCCAAAAGGCTGCGCATGGTTTCCTTGCGCCATTACATAAGGCGGTACATCTTGGCTAACCATTGATCCACCACCGAGCATCACGTGCGCGCCTATGATCACAAATTGGTGGATTGCCGACATTCCGCCAACAATGACAAAATCATCCAACTCAACATGACCAGCTAAGGTGGCATTATTTGCCAGAATACAGCGATTTTTAATTTGGCAATCATGGGCAATGTGCGCATTGATCATAAATAAATTATCATCACCAATACGCGTTACGCCCCCACCTTGCACCGTACCACGATGAATGGTTACGCTTTCACGAATGCGGTTACGATCGCCAATCACCGTTTTGGTCGGCTCACCATGATATTTCAGATCTTGATTTACTTCACCAATGCTGGCAAATTGGAAAATTTGGTTATCTTCGCCAATTTTCGTCTCACCTTTAACAACTACATGGGAATTTAACACGGTGCCTTTGCCAATTTCAACGCCCCGCTCCACAATACAAAATGGACCGATAACTACGTTTTCACCG
This sequence comes from [Pasteurella] mairii, assembly GCA_900454475.1. Classification (GTDB taxonomy): domain Bacteria; phylum Pseudomonadota; class Gammaproteobacteria; order Enterobacterales; family Pasteurellaceae; genus Actinobacillus_B; species Actinobacillus_B mairii. The sequence goes on along the minus strand of UGSS01000002.1, from coordinate 489,871 downwards.
ATTTTTGCCCCTTCCTCAATGATAGACGACGGATGGATTTTTGCACTAGCATGAATCATATTCACCTCTTAGCGACGAGCGCACATTAATTTTGCTTCACAAGCCACTTTACCATTTACCGTCGCAATGCCAGTAAATGCGGTCACTCCGCGACGTTCTTTAATTACGGTAACGCTTAATTCCATTTGATCGCCCGGCAACACAGGACATTTAAAACGAGCTTCATCAATACCCGCAAAGTAAAATAATTCGCCCCCTTGAAGTTCATGGGTTTTAAACGCTAAAATCCCCATAGCTTGCGCCAAGGCTTCAAGAATTAAGACACCGGGTAAAATCGGTTCTCCAGGGAAATGCCCAGTAAAACAAGGCTCATTCACACTGACATTTTTCACTGCTTTAAGCCAACGACCCTCTTCAAAATCCGTAACTCGATCCACCAATAAAAACGGATAACGATGTGGAAGTAGTGTCATAATTTCTTTTGCTTCAATTGTTCTTGCAGTTGTTGTAGTCGTCACAATAGTACCTTTAATTTAAAGAATCAAATATCACTAGGTGAAATTATACGATATTTAACTGTTCAATACAAAACGTACCACAAATTGTGGTACGTTTTTTACGAAAGTTTTTTTTCTAAAGCTCTTAAACGCTTATTCATCTTATCAATGTCTAAGGTAAGCGCAGCGGTTTTACGCCATTCCTTATTGGTTTGTAATGGAATTCCCGAAGAATAAATGCCCGGTTCGGTAATCGGCCGCATCACCATTCCCATTCCGGTCACCGTGACTTTATCACAAATTTCCATATGTCCATTAATAACGCTTGCACCACCAATCAAACAATAACGCCCGACTTTCAAGCTTCCCGCCATAATCACGCCACCAGCAACTGCAGTTCCCGTACCAATATGGACGTTATGTGCAATTTGACAAAGGTTATCAATGATCACATTATCTTCGATTACCGTTGCATCCAATGCACCACGATCAATACAAGTACAAGCACCGATTTCGACATGATTACCAATTAACACCGTTCCCGTTTGCGGAATTTTAATCCAACGACCACGATCATTAGCATAACCAAAACCATCACTACCAATTACCGCTCCGGATTGAATTAAACAGTGTTCACCAATTTCCACTTCATGATAAACGGAAACGTTTGCCCATAATTGCGTTCTGGCACCGATTTTAACATTTTTACCGATAAAACAACCGGCACCAATCACCACATCATCACCTAACACCGCACCATCTTCAATCACAGCATTAGCGCCCACTGCCACATTTTTGCCTAAAATAGCAGAACAAGAAACGACCGCACTTTCGGCAATATGGTTTGCTGCTTTCGGTGTATTATCCATATATTGCGCTAAAATCGCATATGCCACATAAGGATCTTTCACAATTAATAAATTGCTTTCAGGTGCACAAAAATCCACATCCGCATCAGAAACAATAATGGCTCCGGCTTGAGACTGTGCTAATTTTTCACGAAATTTTACATTAGAAATAAACGTCAATTGTCGCGCATTCGCGTTATCTAGTGATGCAATACTTTCAACAACAACATCGGCGTTACCGCGAAGGGTAGCGCCGATTTGAGTCGATAATTCTTGAAGAGAATAATCCCGCATTACTTAGCCTGTTTTGTCGTAGAAGTTGCTGGTTGTGGCAACGCTTTTAACACATCTTCGGTAATATCTTTACCTTCTACTGTATAAACAACCGTTTTTTCATCTAAAACAATAGAGAAATTTTTAGCTTTTGCGATATCAGTTGCTGTTTTTTGGATTTCAATCAATGCTTTTTGATTAATTTCTCTCTCACGTTGTTGAGCATCAGCTTGGAACTTAGCAACATTTTTCTGGTGTTCTTCAACTAATTTTTTAAAATCCGCATCACGTTGAGAAACTAACTTTTGTACTTCGCCTTGACGTTTTTTAGCTAAAGCCGAAATTTCATCTTGGCGTTTTTTTATGTCCGCTTGACGTAATTTCGGTGCATCTTTCTCTAAAGACTTAACCTTAGATTCAATTTCTTTATCAATTGCTTTCGCTTTATCATCAATTTCTTTTTCAAAACTTGCTTTTTTATCTTGCAACACTTTTTCATCAGCTTTAAGTTTGTCTACTGGTGCTTTGAACTCCTCGTCCATTTTTTTCAATTCAGCTTGACGGGTTGGATTATTGGCAAATGCATAATCCACATTTAAGAAAGCAATATTTTCTTCTGCCATAGCAAATGAAGATGCCAATGCTAAACCTAAAGAAAGTGCGGTTAATTTTACAGCTTTTTTCATTTTCAACTTTTCCTTTAATTAATTACTATTTATCTCTTGTACTATAACGAACTTATGAACCTATAGCACAAGAACAAGACGTTAGACCATATACGTTAATAAAAGTTCCATATCTAGAAAGTTCCTCCAATACTAAATTGGAATTGCTCAATCTCATCCCCATCATATTTTTTAAGTGGCTTAGCATAAGAGAAAACCAAAGGTCCGATTGGAGATTGCCATTGAAAACCAATACCGGCAGAAACACGAACACGTGATGGATCACTATAATCAGGCAAATTTGGGAAACGTTGTTTATCTGTTGCACTCCATTTGGTATTCCAAACACTCGCTGCATCAACAAATAATGACGTTCTGACGCTACGTTGGTTTTTATCGGCAACAAACGGTGTCGGTACAATAAGCTCAGCACTACTGGTCACCATTGCATTACCACCGATAATATCATTATTCACATAACCCCATTGTCCACTACGATTATCCTTATAGATCGCTTGAGGACCTACCGCACCATAAGCAAATCCACGCAATGAGCCTATACCACCTGCGGTATAAAATTGATAAAACGGTAAATTTTTACCGCCAAATCCATTTGCATAAGCTGCCCCCAATGAACCTGAAATAACCCATGTATGATCACGATCTAACGGATAATATCCTTGTACATTGGTACTTAGTTTATAATATTTATTTTCTGAACCAGGAATAGTCACCTTACCGCCAATAGAGGCCTTCACCCCAGAAGTAGGGAAAAAGCCACGGTCTAAACTGTTATAGTTCCATCCCATTGAGAATTCAAAATCATCCGATTTAAACTGCCAGTCATCATTATTATCATATCCCATAGATTGACGATAAAGATCACGAGTGTATTCTGGATCAATATCTTTCAATTTGTTATGCATATAACCTAAACCTACATAATATGAGTTATTTTCATTTACTGGGAAACCTAAGGTCCCATTGATACCATAACTGGTACGTGAATAAGACGCAGAGGTGTCATTGTCGGAGTTATCATAAGTTTCATAGAAAACGTTACCTCCTAAACTCACGCCATCTTTAGTAAAATACGGTTCGGTATAACCTAAGTTAATACTAGTACCGTAATCGTTACGGGAACCGCCCAAACTGATAGATGACCCCATTCCCAAAAAGTTGTCTTGTTTAACACTAGCTTGATAACTTAAACCGCTTTCTGTACCGTAACCGATACCGAAGTTGATACTACCGGTATTACGCTCTTTTACTTTATAGATAACATCCAGCTCATCATCTACCCCCGGTACGTTTTCCGTACGAGTTTCTACCGAATCAAAAAAACCGGTACGATCTAACCGCACTTTACCTAACTCCACTAATTGAGAAGATAACCAAGTTCCTTCTTGTTGACGCATTTCTTGACGCAATGTACTATCGGCACTTACCGTGTTGCCCTCAAAACGAATTTGACGTACAGAATAACGACGACCAGCATCCACTACAAAAGTCAACGCAATCGTTTTATTTTCATCATCAAATGCTGGGTTAACATTCACCTGTGCGTTCGCATAACCTTGCTTACCCAACGTTGATTTAATGCTTTCTTCAACGCTGACGACATCGCTACGACGGAATGTATCGTCAATATAAATTTGTTTCAATAATGGTGTTAACGCTTCCGACATACCACCAACATCACCGACAATACGTGCATTTTTTACCGTATATTGTTCACCTTCATTGACTTTAATAGTAACATTTGCTTCAGTTTTATCTTCATTAAGCTGAATATTTGTATCTATAATTTGGAATTTTGCATAACCATTATCTAGGTAATAAGCCCGAATTGCGTCTAAATCTTTATTAAATTCTGTTGGGCTAAATTTATTCCCAAAAAACTTCCACCATGCATCCGGTTGTAACTCCATTTGCTCTTGCAATTTACTGCTACTCACCGTTTCATTACCGATAAAATCAATTGATTTAAATTTCGCTACATCATTTTCTTTGATTTTTAGCTTCACTTCCGCTTGGTTATTCGGTAATGTATTAATAACTGTATCTACGGTTGCATTATAGCGACCTACACTCGCATAATACTCCACTAAACTTTGCCGAAAGGCTTCTAGCTTTTCACGATTAAGAACATCCCCGACTGCAAATCCATTAGAATTCAAATTCTCCTTCAGTGCTTCATTAGGTATTGAACTATTCCCATCTAAAGTTACCTCGACAATAATCGGTTTAGGCACCACAGAAACAACTAAGGTATCGCCTTCTCTAGAGGCTTTGACATCATCATATTGCCCACGTAAAAACAACGTTCTTACAATATTCGCAATATCGTTATCCGTCGCACGTTGACCAACACGAATAGGCAAACCGCTTAACACCGTACTTTCAGAGCCGGCTTGTACACCGTCCACCCGAATATCTTTCACCACAAATGGCGCTGCAACAACTGTTGTTGAACCAAATAAGAGGCTTGCAATTAGAAGTTTTTTCATCGTTACTTTTATCCTGTTATAAAAAATGACTATAAACGTAAAAAATCATTAAATAATGCGAATGCAGTCAGCACCAGCAACAAAATCGCTCCAATTCTGTACGCAACATTCTGTACAGTCTCGGAAACGGGTTTTCCTTTTACCGCTTCAGCAGCCAAAAACACTAAATGACCGCCATCTAATACCGGCAATGGGAATAAATTCATAATCCCTAAGTTTACGCTAATCAGTGCCATAAAGCTGAGGTAATAAATCAATCCAATTTCGGACGATACCCCCGCACCTTTCGCGATAGAAATTGGTCCACTCAAGTTACTTACGGATAAATCGCCGGTAAATAATTTACCGATAACTTTAATCGTTAGCCAAGATAACTGAAGCGTCTTTTCAATCCCTTTTTGCAAGGATTGTAGAATACCATATTTTAATTCTGTGCGATACTCATCTGCAAGCGGTTGAAAGGTCGGCGATACCCCCACTTGCCATTGCCCTTTCTCATTTAATGTAGGGATGATCGTTTTCGTTAAAAATTCACCCTGACGTTCAATTTGTACACTAAAAGGGTCACCTGCTTGTACCAGTTTAACAAAATCTTGCCATGCCATTAACTGTGCATTATCTGCATAAACTTTATCCCCGACTTGCAGTCCCGCTTGCTCTGCCGGCGAATTTTCCAGCACCTTAGACAAGGTCATCTCGACTTTAGTTCGAACTGGTATCATACCTAATGCACTAAAAGCAGATTCTTTTTCTGGATCAAATGTCCAATGCGACAAATCAAGCATTTTGGTTTGTGAAATCGCGGAACCGAACGGCGATAGCGTCAATGCCACTTGCGACTCGCCCATTTTCGTTGCCAACAGCATATTGATCGTTTCCCAATCCGGCGTCGCGGTTCCATCAATCGCCATAATTTGTGAATTAGGCTGGATTTTCGCTTGCTGTGCAATTGAACCTTGCATCACTTCCTCAATCACTGGCTTGACACTCGGGATGCCAACCGTATAAATCACCCAATAAGCAAAAATCGCAAATAAAAAGTTAGCTATCGGTCCGGCAGCAATCACAAATGCCCGTTGCGCAACGGTTTTACTGTTAAAGGATTGATGTTTTAAGTCTGCAGTAACTGCCTCATTGCGCTCATCCAACATCTTTACATAACCGCCCAAAGGAATTGCCGAAATAGCAAACTCAGTACCTTGTTTATCAACTTTTGACCACAATACTTTGCCAAATCCAATAGAAAAACGGTGAATTTTTATACCGCACTTTCTGGCTGCCCAAAAATGCCCGTATTCGTGTACAGAAACAAGGACCCCAATCACGATCAAAAATGAAACTAATGACCATAAAAATGACATAGCACTTTCCTATAACACATAAAAATAAAAATAAGCAAAAAATGGTACTGCGGCGGTTAGGCTGTCAATTCGGTCTAAAATCCCGCCATGTCCCGGAATTAATTGGCTACTGTCTTTGATGCCACTTTCGCGTTTAAACATACTTTCCGTTAAATCGCCCAAGACCGAAATTGCCACTGTTGCCACCGATAAAACCACAAAAGGTACGATCGCCACCGTAAATAAATTATCCGGTGCCACCTGAACAAAAATCGTTGCTAACACGCCAGCAGTGACTAATCCGCCGAAAACCCCTTGCCAAGTTTTTCCCGGCGATACGCTTGGCGCTAATTTGTGTTTACCGAAATTACGTCCGGCGAAATAAGCGCCGGAATCGGCACTCCACACCAAAATAAACACATAAAGCAACAACATTAAGCCATGATAAGGATTGGCGCCATATCCATCCAAACGTAATTTTAAAACGCCGACCAAGAAAGGAATCAAGGTACAAAAAGCAAAAATAAGTTGCCAAAACGCCGATTTTCCCCAGAATTTAGCGGAATTTGGATAGCGTACAACAAATCCCAAGGCGACAAACCACCAAATCACCGAAAGCAACAATAAGGGTTGAGCATAACCTTCAAATACCCGACCTGCATTGAGATAATCGCCTTCGCCAAAAATCCACAGAAACAAAAACGCCCCGCATAAACCAGCAATTAAAATACGCCAAAAACCGCCTTTAATTTTCGCAAACTGCGTCCATTCCCACACGCCAAGTGTTGCCACCAAGCCTAATGCCAAAGCAAAATAGAAAGGTGAAAATAAAAATAAGGCAGCGAAAACAATCCCAATAAGCACGATGGCTGACAAAATCCGCTCTTTAAGCATTTAATCTCCTACTATTCCGTACTACCAAAACGACGATGACGTTGCTGATACGCCATGATCGCCTGATGAAATTCTTGTTCATTAAAATCCGGCCATAATACATCGGAAAAATACAATTCAGCATAGGCAATCTGCCATAATAAAAAATTACTTATCCGCTGCTCGCCACTGGTTCGGATCAATAAATCCACTGGCGGTTGATCTTGGGTAACTAAATAACGCTGAAACAGGGCTTCCGTAATCTCTGAAACTGCCAGCTTATTCTCTTTAACTTGCGCTGCCAATGCTCTTGCCGCCTGCACAATGTCCCAACAGCCGCCATAATTGGCAGCAATATTTAAGGTAAGTGCGGTGTTATTTTCCGTTAATTTTTCCGCATGATTGATTTTTTCTTGCAAACTGGCGCTAAAGCCTGTCACATCACCAATAATTTGTAACCGAATATTATTTTTATGCAATTTTTTTACTTCGCGCTCAAGCGCCTGCATAAACAAGGTCATCAAGGCGCTCACTTCTTGTTGTGGACGATTCCAATTTTCGCTGCTAAAAGCATATAATGTCAGCACTTTTATACCAACTTTACGCGTATAAGCAACCGCTTGGCGAACGGCGGAAACGCCATTTTTGTGTCCAAAAATACGCATTTTCCCCTGCTGTTTCGCCCAACGACCGTTACCGTCCATAATAATTGCAACGTGTTGTGGGATATTATCTGGATCTACTTCTTTCATATGTTCAATTGACTCGGATTTTTAACCGCACTTTTATTCCCGCCACTATATCATAGGCTTAATCATGTTAAAAACGTAAAATTGTTTGTTTTGCAAATTCGCGTGCCATGTGATCGACTGCCAACACATCGTCAATTCCGGAAATGACTTGCGGCGTCATTTTTTCTACTGTCACCTGATTCACTTTCGCAATATCCATAAAACCAATTTGTCGATTTAAAAATGCCTCTACCGCCACTTCATTTGCCGCATTCATCGCCGTCGTCGCATATTGTCCGGCAGCAAATGCCTCAATCGCCAATTTTAAGCAAGGATAACGTTGATAATCCGGTTGCATAAAGGTCAATCCACTCAATTGATAAAAATCAAGCGCCGCTACACCGGCAACAATCCGCTTTGGATACGCCATAGTTTCGGCAATCGGCGTGCGCATATCCGGATTACCCATTTGTGCAATCACGCTTCCGTCAATATAACGCACCATGGAATGAATAATCGATTGTGGCTGAATGATCACTTCCATTTCGTCCGCCGACGCATTAAACAACCAACGGGCTTCAATGTATTCCAATCCTTTATTCATCATGGTCGCCGAATCAACAGAAATCTTTTTCCCCATCGACCAATTAGGATGCGCTACCGCCTGTTCCGGCGTAATCTGTGCAAATTCGGATAATTCGGTATAACGAAACGGACCGCCGGATCCGGTCAATACAATTTTGTTAATACCTAATTCCGCCAATGGACAAAACCCAATTTTTTCTTGTGCTTGTGGTGGTAAAGATTGAAAAATCGCATTATGTTCACTATCCACTGGCAATAATTGTGCGCTATATTGTTGAACCGCATCGATAAAAATTTGCCCACAAGTCACCAAGGCTTCTTTATTTGCCAACAACACGCGTTTGCCAGCTTTCACCGCCGAAAGCGTCGGTAACAATCCTGCCGCGCCCACGATTGCCGCCATCACCTGATCTGCTTCATCATGTGCCGCTAACTCACAAATCGCTTGTTGACCACTGAGCACTTGAGTTTGACTACCTGCTGCCGATAACTTTTCTGCCAACAATTTTGCCGCTTGCTCATTTTCTAACGCGGCAAAGTGCGGTTGAAATTTTACGCATTGTTCAAACATGAATTCGACATTACGCCCCCCCACCAATGCAAATACCTGGTAGGATTCCGGGTTGTGTTCAATCACTGATAAGGTACTTTTACCAATTGAACCGGTGGATCCTAAAATCACTATTTTTTGTTTTTTTTGCATAATTTTTAACCGCACTTTCGTCTTATCGTAATCACATAAAAAAGGACGCCAGCATAGCGTCCTACATACAAGCGTATTCGTAATCGATTGAAATTATTAGAAATCCAATAATTCTTTTTCTTTTTCCGCTAATGCTTCATCCACTTTTTTCACATAAAGATCAGTAATTTTTTGGATTTCATCCTGTGCTTTACGTTCTTCATCTTCACTAATTTCTTTGCCTTTCAACAACGCTTTAATTTGATCATTAGCATCACGACGCACATTGCGAACCGCTACTTTTCCTTGTTCCGCTTCATTTTTCACGATTTTAATCAAATCGCGACGACGTTCTTCGGTCAGTGGAGGTAATGGAACACGAATAGTCGTACCGGCAGAAGAAGGATTTAATCCTAAATCAGAAGTTAAGATCGCTTTTTCCACCGCACTAATTAAACTACGGTCAAAAACGGTTACCGCCAACGTACGCGCATCTTCCGCCACAACATTGGCTAATTGACGAAGTGGCGTTGCCGCACCATAATAATCAACGTGAATACCATCAAGTAAACTGGGTTGCGCACGTCCAGTACGAACTTTTGAAATATGACTTTTGAAGGTTTCTAAACTTTTTTCCATACGCACTTGCGTATCTTTTTTAATTTCGTTAATCACAGTTATTCCTTTTAAATTAGATAAAATTACAGATTGAGTAAAAAATTATTCACAAATCAATGTGCCTTCTTGCTTACCTAAAATGACGTTACGCAACGCCCCCGGTTTGCCCATATTAAATACGCGGATCGGCATATGGTGATCACGCGCGAGAGTAAATGCTGCCAAGTCCATCACTTGCAATTCTCGGTCAATGACTTCCGCATAAGTCAATTGATGATACAATTTTGCCTCCGAATTTTTCGCCGGATCGGAATCATAAACCCCATCCACTTTTGTCGCTTTTAACACGACATCCGCTTCAATTTCAATCCCACGTAAACAAGCCGCGGAATCGGTAGTAAAAAATGGGCTTCCGGTACCAGCAGAGAAAATCACTACGCGTTTTTCACGCAACATTTTAATGGCTTCCGACCAGTTATAAGTATCACAAATGCCATTTAATTGAAACGCTGACATTAATTTCGCATTGACATCTGCACGGTGTAAAGCATCCCGCATTGCTAACCCATTCATCACAGTTGCCAACATCCCCATATGATCACCCACAACACGGTTCATTCCGGCTTTAGCTAATTTAGCGCCCCGGAATAAGTTACCGCCACCAAGTACCACACCGACTTCCACTCCCATCGCTAATAATTCTTTAATTTCGATAGCCATTCTATCTAAAATAGACGGATCAATTCCAAAACCTTCTTCACCTTGTAATGCTTCACCACTTAATTTCAGCAAAATACGTTTATAAATTGGCGTACTCATTTTCCCCTCTGTAGAACTTGGACGTAAAATTCTACCTATTATAGAGCAATGCAAGCCAACTGAAAATAGAAAAACAAAAATCTCATGTCTATATACCTGAAATTTGTCGCTAATTTATCGCTAATCAAACTATTTTCAAAATTGGCTATATAAGAATTAAGTAAATACTAGATGAATATGGAAGAAAAAAGACAAAGAGCGGTCATTTTTCCACATGTTTTTATCTAAAAACACATAAAAAACCACCTCACTTTTCATTATTTTCTATTGTGTTATTGATGTTTGGGTGTTATTCGTTATGATAAGGAGTTATCCTTTGGTAGCTAAGTTATTGGGGATGGATGATAAGGTAGGTTAGGAGCTGATTTCCTTTTGTGTTGGCATCCTCCTTTCCTCTTTTCCTCTCTGCCGACTGGTTAAAAAACAAAAAACCTCAACGATTTCTCATTGAGGTTCTTATGATTGGTTACCTGGCGGTGCCCTACTCTCACATGGGGATGCCCCACACTACCATCGGCGTTACAGCGTTTCACTTCTGAGTTCGGCATGGGGTCAGGTGGTCCCACTGCACTATCGCCGCCAAGATTATTCTTTCGATGATTTCACCTTTCGGTGCTCTATCCTATCTTCTTGCTTTGTTTTGTCTTTGTTCTTCGTCTCTATTCTTTCTCTTAAATCCGAAACAAGCTGTCTACTGTATTCTTTTCGCTTTCGCACTTTTGTACTTCTCTCTTTCGTCTCTAGTCTCGTTGTACATCCCAAACTAAAACGCTTGAGGTTGTATGGTTAAGCCTCTCGGGATATTAGTATGGGTTAGCTCAATGTATCACTACACTTACACACCCCACCTATCTACGTCGTCGTCTTCAACAACCCTTACCGGCTTATCGCCAGGGAGAACTCATCTTAGGGCAAGTTTCGTGCTTAGATGCTTTCAGCACTTATCTCTCCCGCATTTAGCTACCCAGCAATGCCTCTGGCGAGACAACTGGTACACCAGTGATGCGTCCACTCCGGTCCTCTCGTACTAGGAGCAGCCCCCCTCAATTCTCCAACGCCCACGGCAGATAGGGACCGAACTGTCTCACGACGTTCTAAACCCAGCTCGCGTACCACTTTAAATGGCGAACAGCCATACCCTTGGGACCTACTTCAGCCCCAGGATGTGATGAGCCGACATCGAGGTGCCAAACACCGCCGTCGATATGAACTCTTGGGCGGTATCAGCCTGTTATCCCCGGAGTACCTTTTATCCGTTGAGCGATGGCCCTTCCATTCAGAACCACCGGATCACTATGACCTGCTTTCGCACCTGCTCGACTTGTCCGTCTCGCAGTTAAGCTCGCTTATACCATTGCACTAACCTCACGATGTCCGACCGTGATTAGCAAACCTTCGTGCTCCTCCGTTACGCTTTGGGAGGAGACCGCCCCAGTCAAACTACCCACCAGACACTGTCCGAACACCTGTCTTCGGCGCTTCGTTAGAACATCAAACGTTAAAGGGTGGTATTTCAACAACGCCTCCACAATCACTGGCGTGACTGCTTCTCAGGCTCCCACCTATCCTACACATCAAAATTCAATGTTCAGTGTCAAGCTATAGTAAAGGTTCACGGGGTCTTTCCGTCTAGCCGCGGGTACACCGCATCTTCACGGCGATTTCAATTTCACTGAGTCTCGGGTGGAGACAGCCTGGCCATCATTATGCCATTCGTGCAGGTCGGAACTTACCCGACAAGGAATTTCGCTACCTTAGGACCGTTATAGTTACGGCCGCCGTTTACTGGGGCTTCGATCAGGAGCTTCTCTTTCGATAACTCCTTCAATTAACCTTCCAGCACCGGGCAGGCATCACACCCTATACTTCCACTTTCGTGTTTGCAGAGTGCTGTGTTTTTAATAAACAGTTGCAGCCAGCTGGTATCTTCGACTTACCTCACCTCTTCCCGTAAAGGGCTTCAATTACTGTAAGCGCACCTTCTCCCGAAGTTACGGTGCTATTTTGCCTAGTTCCTTCACCCGAGTTCTCTCAAGCGCCTGAGTATTCTCTACCTGACCACCTGTGTCGGTTTTCAGTACGGTTCAGTAAAGCCTTTCGCTTAGTGGCTTTTCCTGGAAGCAGGGTATCAGTTACTTCAGTGCCTTTGCACCTCGTCATCACTTCTCGGTGTTATGAGAATCCGGATTTGCCTAAACTCTCCACCTACCAGCTTAAACGCACATCCAACAGTGCGATAACCTAACCTTCTCCGTCCCCACATCGCAGCTTTACCAAGTACGGGAATATTAACCCGTTTCCCATCGACTACGCTTCTCAGCCTCGCCTTAGGGGCCGACTCACCCTGCCCCGATTAACGTTGGACAGGAACCCTTGGTCTTCCGGCGAACGAGTTTTTCACTCGTTTTATCGTTACTTATGTCAGCATTCGCACTTGTGATATCTCCAGCATACCTCTCAATACACCTTCATCAACTTACACAACGCTCCCCTACCCAACAGTATTTCGACTGATGCCGCAGCTTCGGTGCTATATTTTAGCCCCGTTACATCTTCCGCGCAGGCCGACTCGACTAGTGAGCTATTACGCTTTCTTTAAATGATGGCTGCTTCTAAGCCAACATCCTAGCTGTCTAAGCCTTCCCACTTCGTTTCCCACTTAATATAGACTTTGGGACCTTAGCTGGCGGTCTGGGTTGTTTCCCTCTCCACGACGGACGTTAGCACCCGCCGTGTGTCTCCTGAGTATCACTCTTCGGTATTCGCAGTTTGCATCGGGTTGGTAAGCCGGGATGGCCCCCTAGCCGAAACAGTGCTCTACCCCCAAAGGTGTCCGCTCAAGGCTCTACCTAAATAGATTTCGGGGAGAACCAGCTATCTCCCGGTTTGATTGGCCTTTCACCCCCAGCCACAAGTCATCCGCTAATTTTTCAACATTAGTCGGTTCGGTCCTCCAATTAGTGTTACCCAACCTTCAACCTGCCCATGGCTAGATCACCGGGTTTCGGGTCTATACCTTGCAACTCACCGCCCAGTTAAGACTCGGTTTCCCTTCGGCTCCCTTATTCAGTTAACCTCGCTACAAAATATAAGTCGCTGACCCATTATACAAAAGGTACGCAGTCACCAAATAACTTGGCTCCCACTGCTTGTACGTACACGGTTTCAGGTTCTATTTCACTCCGGTCACCCCGGTTCTTTTCGCCTTTCCTTCACAGTACTGGTTCACTATCGGTCAATCAGGAGTATTTAGCCTTGGAGGATGGTCCCCCCTTCTTCAAACAGGATTTCTCGTGTCCCGCCCTACTTCTCGCAAACTTAGTACCACAACCCAAACTTTAAGTACGGGACTATCACCCTGTGTCGCGCAATTTCCCAATTGCTTCCTCTGTCTTAAGTCGCTATCACTTGCTGGCTCTTTCGCTTTCGCTCGCCGCTACTCACAAAATCTCGGTTGATTTCTTTTCCTCGGGGTACTTAGATGTTTCAGTTCTCCCGGTTCGCTTCCTTAAACTATTTATTCATTTAAGAATGATGGATTCTTCATCCATCGGGTTTCCCCATTCGGATATCTTGGATTATTCGCTTCTTATCAACTCATCCAAGCTTTTCGCAGATTAGCACGTCCTTCTTCGCCTCTGATTGCCTAGGCATCCACCGTGTACGCTTAGTCACTTAACCATACAACCTCAAACATTTTATGCTTAACGGTAGTATTACAACTAAACACTTAACTGCCTTTTCTCAGTTAAGATTTTCTTTCGAACTACTCAGACTTTCCTTTTTATCAGTTCCTACTCTCGTAAGCCCTGACTTGAAAAATCTCTCAGTTTTCAGCTTGTTTCCAATTTTTTAAAGAACAACAAGACAATCTAAAATCATCTTTAATTGGCGTCCCCACGGGGATTCGAACCCCGGTTACCGCCGTGAAAGGGCGATGTCCTAGGCCTCTAGACGATGGGGACATCAGGTAAAGATAATCTCTTCGCTTTCCTCGCACTTTCGTCTTTTATATTAATCTTTATTAATACAACTGCTATTACTCGACCTAGAAAGTAACCTAAAAGTGCGGTCTTTTTTTTCATTCTTTTCTGTCTACAATATCTCAGCCAATCTGTGTGAACACTCGCTATCACTTCATTTAGTTAAGGAGGTGATCCAACCGCAGGTTCCCCTACGGTTACCTTGTTACGACTTCACCCCAGTCATGAATCATACCGTGGTAAACGCCATCCTTACGGTTAAGCTATCTACTTCTGGTACAACCCACTCCCATGGTGTGACGGGCGGTGTGTACAAGGCCCGGGAACGTATTCACCGCGACATTCTGATCCGCGATTACTAGCGATTCCGACTTCATGGAGTCGAGTTGCAGACTCCAATCCGGACTTAGATGCACTTTCTGAGATTCACTCCACCTCGCGGCCTCGTCGCTCTCTGTATGCACCATTGTAGCACGTGTGTAGCCCTACTCGTAAGGGCCATGATGACTTGACGTCATCCCCACCTTCCTCCGGTTTATCACCGGCAGTCTCCTTTGAGTTCCCGACCTAATCGCTGGCAACAAAGGATAAGGGTTGCGCTCGTTGCGGGACTTAACCCAACATTTCACAACACGAGCTGACGACAGCCATGCAGCACCTGTCTCATAGCTCCCGAAGGCACAAACTCATCTCTGAGCTCTTCTATGGATGTCAAGAGTAGGTAAGGTTCTTCGCGTTGCATCGAATTAAACCACATGCTCCACCGCTTGTGCGGGCCCCCGTCAATTCATTTGAGTTTTAACCTTGCGGCCGTACTCCCCAGGCGGTCGATTTATCACGTTAGCTACGGGCACCAAACTTAAAGCCCAATCCCCAAATCGACATCGTTTACAGCGTGGACTACCAGGGTATCTAATCCTGTTTGCTCCCCACGCTTTCGCACTTGAGCGTCAGTATCCCCCCAAGGGGCTGCCTTCGCCTTCGGTATTCCTCCACATCTCTACGCATTTCACCGCTACACGTGGAATTCTACCCCTCCCTAAAATACTCTAGACCCCCAGTCTGAAATGCCATTCCCAGGTTAAGCCCGGGGATTTCACACCTCACTTAAAAGTCCGCCTGCGTGCCCTTTACGCCCAGTTATTCCGATTAACGCTTGCACCCCCCGTATTACCGCGGCTGCTGGCACGGAGTTAGCCGGTGCTTCTTCTGTGATTAACGTCAATTAGTGAATCTATTAAATCCACCACCTTCCTCACCACCGAAAGAACTTTACAACCCGAAGGCCTTCTTCATTCACGCGACATGGCTGCGTCAGGGTTCCCCCCATTGCGCAATATTCCCCACTGCTGCCTCCCGTAGGAGTCTGGACCGTGTCTCAGTTCCAGTGTGGCTGGCCATCCTCTCAGACCAGCTAGAGATCGCAGGCTTGGTAGGCCTTTACCCCACCAACTACCTAATCCCACTTGGGCTCATCTTATGGCATGTGGCCTTACGGTCCCACACTTTCATCTCCCGATTCTACGCGGTATTAGCGACAGTTTCCCGTCGTTATCCCCCTCCATAAGCCAGATTCCCAAGCATTACTCACCCGTCCGCCACTCGTCAGCAAAAGTGCAAGCACTTCCCTGCTACCGTTCGACTTGCATGTGTTAAGCCTGCCGCCAGCGTTCAATCTGAGCCATGATCAAACTCTTCAATTTAAGTTCAATCGCTCAATATTCTGCTTAGCTAAAGTTTACATATCACTCTACGTAATTATGAATTTCTAGTTTAAGCACCTATTAAGACTTCAAAATTAAAAATTATTTTTAAACAAAGTCAATCAACAAGTGCCCACACAGATTGTCTGATATATTGTTAAAGAACAAAAAACGACGCGAGGTGTTTTTCTTAATGTTTTACAACGTCGCGTCGTTGTGGGTGCGTATTATAGGCATCTGAAATTTCTTTGCAAGTGCTTTTTACACTTTTTTTGTATTTTTTTATCACTCGACCATTTTTTCGGCTTTATGATGGTTTTTTATTAAATTTTTGTGCATTATTTCAACTTTTTAATTAATGACACTACATCAGCAATTGAATCGATCACATAATCTGCCAGTTTTTCGCCATCTTCACTCACTGTTTTTCCGCTACGCACCAAAACATTCGTTTTTATTCCCGCACTTTTCCCCGCCATCATATCTTCCATTTTGTCGCCAATCATAATGGAATGTGCTGGATCAATTTTCAATTCTTTAATTGCTTGGTTTAACATTCCTGCTTTTGGTTTACGACAATCGCAGTCTTGTTTAAATTCGCCGATACCATCAGGATGATGCGGACAATAATAAATTCCATCCAAATCCACACCTCGATCAGCCAGTGACCAATCCATCCATTCCGTTAATTGCAAAAATTGCTGTTCTGAAAAATAGCCCCGCGCAATTCCCGATTGATTGGTCACCAGCACCAATAAATAGCCCATTTGTTTTAGTTGTTGTAAAGCTTCAATGCTCCCATCAATAAAATGAAATTGATCAATTTCATGCACATATCCATAATCTATATTCAATGTTCCGTCACGATCTAAAAAAATCGCTTTGTTCATTTCATTATCCTCAATGAGTTATTCAATAAAGAAGCATTATCGCTATTCCCATCATTTGACGCAATTTAATTCTTATTTATTCTATTTGTTCATAAAAATCTTTCCAATAACAGTTGACATAGCAATCTAGACGTCTAAAATAGCGAAATAACTCATTGACCGAAAAGGGCTTATATGATTAAGCTGAAAAATATTAGTAAAATTTTTGATATTTCTGGTAAAAAATTGACTGCACTTGATAACGTTTCCTTAGAAATTCTTAAGGGACAAATTTGCGGAGTTATCGGCGCGTCTGGCGCTGGAAAAAGTACATTAATCCGTTGCGTCAATTTATTAGAAAGACCAACTTCCGGTTCCGTTATCATTGACGGAAAAGAACTGACAGAACTTTCTGAATCACAACTTATTCAAGAACGCCGCAATATTGGCATGATCTTTCAACATTTTAATTTGCTAAGTTCGCGTACCGTTTTTGGCAATATTGCTTTACCGCTAGAATTGGAAAAAAAGCCGCAAGATCATATTCAACAAAAAGTCAATGCACTCTTGGAATTAGTCGGATTAAATGACAAAAGAGACGTATATCCAGCCAATTTATCCGGCGGTCAAAAACAACGCGTAGCAATTGCACGCGCGTTGGCAAGTGATCCCAAAGTGTTGCTTTGCGACGAAGCCACCAGCGCATTAGATCCGGCAACCACGCAATCTATTTTAAAATTATTAAAAGAAATTAACCGCACTTTAGGGATTACTATTTTATTGATCACCCATGAAATGGATGTGGTCAAACGCATTTGTGATCAAGTGGCGGTCATTGATAAAGGACAATTGATCGAGCAAGGTTCAGTGGGTGAAATTTTTTCCAATCCAAAAACTGCATTGGCACAAGAATTTATTCGTTCAACTTTTCATATTAATTTGCCGGACGAATATATGGAAAAATTATCGCAAACACCAAAATACCCTAACGCGCAACCAATTATCAAGTTTGAATTTACCGGTCGTTCCGTTGATGCTCCATTATTATCACAAGCATCCAAAAAATTTGGTGTAGAACTTAGTATTTTGAGTTCACAAATTGATTATGCCGGTGGCGTCAAATTTGGCTTTGTCATTGCCGAAGTGGAAGGTGGCGAAGATGCTATTACACAAACTAAAATTTATTTAATGGAAAATAACGTTCGCATTGAGGTACTAGGCTATGTTAACTGAATTTAGTAGTGAATTTTCTCGCCAATTAACGCCTCAAATATGGCAATTAATTGCGATGAGTTCTTTTGAAACTGTCTATATGAGTTTGGTAGCGACCTTGTTTGCGGTATTATTCGGTCTGCCTTTAGGCGTTTTAAATTTTTTAACCAAACCAAATCAAGTGTTGGCAAATAAACGAGCAAACCGCATTTTAGAAATCATCATTAATGTAGGACGTTCAATTCCGTTCATTATTTTATTATTTGATTTAATGCCTGTGACCCGTTTCTTAGTTGGTACCACCCTTGGTACTACCGCCGCCATTATTCCATTGAGTGTAGCGGCATTACCGTTTTATGCCCGCTTAACCTCAAACGCGCTCGGTGATATCCCAAGTGGTCTCACAGAAACAGCAAAAGCCATGGGAACTACTGTTTGGCAATTAGTTACTCGCTTTTATTTACCTGAAGCATTGCCAATGCTGATTAAAGCCATGACCCTCACCTTGGTCACCTTAATCGGGTATTCTGCCATGGCGGGCGCAGTTGGCGGTGGTGGCTTGGGTAATACTGCGATTTCATTCGGTTTACACAGAAATATGCCTTACGTATTATGGGTTTCTACCATTATTATCGTAATTATCGTCATGTTATGTGAAAAATACGGAAACAAACTCGCTGATCGTTTTGATCATCGTTAATTAATCAACCTTTTTAAAGAGGATTTAAATCATGAATTTTAAGAAAGCATTAAGTGTTATCGCACTCGCCTCCGTCTTTGCCTTAGCCGCTTGTGACGATAAAAAACCAGAAACCGCCACACCAGCAGAACCAACTAAAGCGGCACAAAAAATTAAAGTCGGCGTCATGTCCGGTCCTGAACATCAAGTTGCGGAAATCGCGGCTAAAGTGGCTAAAGAAAAATATAATTTAGACGTTGAATTCGTAGAATTTAACGACTACGCGCTACCAAATCCAGCGGTAAGTAAAGGCGATTTGGACGTCAACGCAATGCAACATAAACCCTATTTAGACAAAGATTCCCAATCTAACGGTTATAATAATCTAGTGATCGTAGGCAATACCTTTGTTTACCCACTAGCTGGTTACTCTAAAAAAATTAAAAATGTTAATGAGTTACAAGATGGTGCAGTAGTTGCAGTACCAAATGATCCGAGCAATTTAGCCCGCGCGTTGATCTTATTAGAAAAACAGGGCTTGATTAAATTAAAAGATAGTACAGACTTATTTGCAACTTCTTTAGATATTATTGAAAACCCGAAAAATCTGCAAATCAAAGAAGTGGATACCTCTGTTGCAGCGCGTGCCTTAGATGATGTTGATTTAGCGGTGGTGAACAATACTTATGCTGGTCAAGTTGGATTAACTGCCTCTGAAAATGGTGTATTTGTTGAAGACAAAGATTCGCCTTATGTTAATATCATTGTTGCTCGTCAAGATAATAAAGACAGCGAAGCGGTACAAAACTTCGTAAAAGCTTACCAGACAGAAGAAGTGTATCAAGAAGCAGTGAAACACTTTAAAGACGGTGTGGTAAAAGGCTGGTAATTTTAACCGCACTTTTTCTCATTCATTTATGACAAAAAACGCCCAATCGGGCGTTTTTTTATTTTTTAAGGCATTAATTAATTTAAAGATTTTCCTTTTAATTCTGGAATTAAGAAAATCGTTGCGATCATATCAATCACATAAATCAGCGCTAAAAAGGCGATAGCTAGAGAGAAAGAATAGGCAGAAACAACCGCCCCCACGACGATAGGTCCGAAACCGCCGACTGCGCGTCCTAAGTTAAACAGCACATTTTGTGCGGTGGCACGCGCCTCCGTTGGATAGGCTTCTGCCATCAAAGCGCCATATCCGCCCATCATTCCGTTGACAAACATTCCCAACAAAGCACCAGCAAATAGCATTACGGTTGGATCGCTTAATTGGGAATAGAAAATAATACTTACCACAGCGCCAAATTGGAACAACAAGAAGCTCGGTTTGCGCCCGAATTTGTCGGCTAAACGTCCGAAAATCCAAATTCCTAGCATCATGCCGCAAATGGTCACCGCAGTCCAAAAACCGGATTTGGTTAAACTAAATCCCAACTGCTTGGATAAAAAATTCGGCATCCAAATCATGATCCCATAATAACCGAAATTTTGTACCGACGTTAGTACTACCACCCCCAAGCTAACTTTGCTTGTCGCTTTATCTTTTACCAACAATTTAAAGGCTTCGAACTTAGATTGTTTCTCTTGATTTTGCAAAAGTGCGGTCTGTTTTTGCACAAAAACATCCGGTTCATGTAATTTTGCCCGCAAATACCACGCCACAAACGCGGGGAAAATGCCCACCACAAACATCCCGCGCCAACCAATATAAGGCAATAATAATGGCGTTAATAAGGCGGCTGCCAACACGCCCACTTGCCAACCTAATGCCACATAAGACGCTGCTTTCGCACGATGTTTTGCCGGCCAAGCCTCCGCAGCTAACGCCATACCAATACCAAATTCACCGCCCAAGCCGATCCCTGCGATAGTACGATAAATCAACAAATCCCAGTAGCCTTGCGCCAGCGCACATAACCCAGTAAATACCGCAAACAAGACGATAGTCCAAGTTAATACGCGAACGCGCCCGTAACGATCGCTTAACGCACCAAAAATAATCCCACCGGCAACGGCGCCGATAAGCGTCCAAGTAACCAAGGATCCCGCTTGTGCCGGTGACAGCGCTAAATCGGCAGAAATCGCGATTAACATAAATCCGAGAATGAGGAGATCAAATCCGTCCATGGCATAACCCACAGCCGAACCTAATAAGGCTTTCCAGCCATATTTATTGACTTTATCTGACATAAGAATTCCTTCTGCTACTCACAGGTAGCGTTTAAAGTTAAAGGGAGGGTGATTAAAAATCGCGCTTAGTTTAGGGGATTTTCACCCATTTGGCAAGCCACATTAACACAACAATGCCACCTGCCAAATGGCTTTCATAAGCCGACAATCTTATGCTGCGCGTGCGGAATAAACCTTAAATTTACTGGTTTGCGCTAAAACTTGATGGGCGCCAAAATAACGATCTAATAGATCCGGATAAGGTAAAAAGGCATTCGCCACAAGGCGTAATTCGCCGCCGGAATTAAGGTACCATTGGGCTTGGCGAATTAATTCTTCCACCGCATGATAAGCGGTATCAACACCTTGATGAAAAGGAGGATTGGACACAATCAGATCAAATTTTCCCTGAATATGCGAAAACACATCACTCGCCACAACCTCGCCTTGCAATTGATTTTCCGCCAACGTCCGCGTTGCCGATGCTAACGCCATCGCATGAATATCGCTCATGGTTAAGATCACCTTAGGATGCTGCATTTTTATATAACTGCCAATCACACCGGCACCACAGCCCACATCCAGCACCTTACCACGCAAGGGTTGATCCAACGTCGAAAGCAAAAGATCCGTCCCTAAATCCAATGCGTTAGCACTAAAAACGCCCGGTAAACTAAAAACTGTTAACCCCTTGAGGTGCTCTTGTTGATAGCTTTTCCAATACGCCGGCAAAGAAAAGTGCGGTCGTTTTTTTAAACAAAAATGATATAAACCGCAGCGTCTTGCCCCGTCAATTTTGACAATCTCACCATATTCCGCCAGCATATTTTCGACTGAACGCACGCCGGCGCGATTTTCGCCGATAATCAGCATCTCTTGCTCCATAGGTGCCTTTGCCAATAATTGCATTAACTGAAACTGAGTTTCTTGTTTATTTTTTGTCCAATAATAAATCATCAGTGTAGCAGAAAATGGACATTCTAAAGAAAAACTGACCGCACTTTGCGTTTTCACATAGTCAAAATACCATGACCACACAGAAACCTCTCGCGCCTGTGTCAATTGCGACGGAAAATCATCACGAATCCCGCCAGCAAATAATACCGATTTGCCCTCAAAAAATGCTAAATGACGTTGTAGAACTTGGCTTTCAACAGAAATCACGCTATTAATCCTATTCAATATTGGTTAAAATTAGGCGCATTATAAACGAAAACTGCAACGCAATGAACAGACGAGATTTACTCCTACAACAAATGCACATTTGCCAGTGGCAATTGCAGCGTCCCGACGTCCTAAAAGGGATCATCAATATGCCAGTGGCGACGCATATTCGTTTGATTATTATTGCCGAACAGGAAATCACGCCGCAACCGCTGCTAAGCGATATCTTGCACAGCCTAAATCTGCAGATCAGCGATTGTCTGCGCATTGATTTTGACTTTGTTCCCCATTTAAATTTACAACACCACGTCGATTATTGGTTATTGAGCGATAATCAAGAAAAAATCGACCGCACTTTAAGCCAATGCCCACAAGTGCAGCATCAATGGCAATCGCCGGCATGGCAAACCCTCCGCCAATCGCCGCAAGCAAAACGTCAATTATGGCAACAAATGCAAAAAAGTCACTGATTATGTACAGCATCTCTTTTATTGAACCCCAAGATTTCGAGCAACTTTATGCCATAGAGCAAGCCGCGCATAGCGTTCCTTGGTCCTTAGGGACGTTAAAAAATAGCCAAGGCGAACGCTATCTGAATTTAAAACTTCAGCGACAAAATCAGATTATCGGTTTTGCTATCTGTCAAACGGTATTAGATGAGGCAACCTTATTTAACCTCGCCATTCATCCTTCATTTCAAGGTCAAGGCTTGGGAAGCCGATTATTGAGGGAGCTAATTAACCAACTTCAAACTAAAGGCATTGCTACGCTTTGGTTGGAAGTTCGAGAATCCAATTTAACCGCGCAAAATCTCTACCTTAACAAGGGATTTAATCTAGTCGATATTCGTAAAAATTACTATCCAACAAAAGACGGTAAACGGGAAAATGCAATAGTCATGGCATTACATTTATAAATATGAACTCATTTCGTTTATTAAATCGGTTTTAGTCATCAATTCTCATTAGAGTATAAGACTTAATAATAAAACAATAATTAACCCGACTACAGAGTTTACAGCCTCCAATACGCCCCAAGTTTTAATTGTGTCTTTAATTGAGATTCCAAAAGACTGCTGATATAACAAAAAGCCAGCATCCCACATTAATGTCGTGGTATTACTCCCCGTTGCACAAGCAAGCATCATTAACACCGGATTAACATCAAAAGCCTCTACCATAGGAGCAACAATTCCTGCGGCTGTAATTGCTGATACAGCACCTTGTCCCGTCATTAAGCGAATCAAAACGGTAATTAGCCAGCCTAAGATAAGTGGGGAAATAGATAGATTTCCAATGAGCCTAACGATCTCTTGTCCTACATTAGCTTCAATAATGACCTCTTTCATTACTCCACCCGCTGCAATTACAATAATCACATTCGAAATGGCTCTTATAGCGTCACTTAAATGATTTGAGATCTCCTCTCCTGATAAGCCCTGCTTGTAACCAAAAAAATAGATCGCTGCCAGCAAGGTGATCAGCATACTGATCTCTGCACTACCAAAGAAACTAAAGATTTGATAAAGCGTGTCTGTGTTAGAACATAAATTTTTCACTAAGGAGGAGATGATTATAATTATTGCTGGCAATAAAGGAACTAAAATGCTTATACCAAATGAGGGTAAATTCGCTTTAGGTAACCTATTTGCCGGTTTCATGACATCGCCCAATGGCATTTGCTCAAGTCCTGGAATAAACCGTTGAACCAAAACGCCTGAGGCAATAATTGTCGGAATAACCACAATAAAACCTAATACATAAACTTGTGACATATCGGCATTAAATGCGGATACCAATGCCATAGGACCAGGTTGCGGAGGAAAAATACTATGTCCCATAGTCGCACCAGCAATTGCAGGAATAACTAATTTCATATAGTGAATATTAGCTTCTTTTGCAATACTTAATACCAAGGGGATAATAATTAAAAAAGCAACTTCATAAAACATTGCCATGCCAAAGAGGGTGCCAATAATTAATAAAGCAAACGGTAACATTTTTCCCCCCATAGATGAGACTATGGTGTCGGCAATTTGCTGAGATGCGCCTGACTCTGTCATAATTTTGCCGATAATTGCTCCAATAACAACGATCAAAGCTAACGCTGATAATATCCCACCAACGCCGGTACTAATGGTCGAGGCAATTTTTTCTATCGGCATACCTTCTGTTAACGCAATAAAAAGGGCAGAAATTAGCAATGCGACAAAACTATGTAATTTAACTTTAACAATTAAGAAAATGAGAAGAAAAATACCAATAAGAACCCATATGAGGGGAGATATAGTTGAAAAAAACATTTTATTAGTACTCCGTTGATACTAAGTCATCATCAATGATTAGTACCAAGTTAGTTTATCACTGCAAATATAAGTATTTATGATGAAAATCAGCGTGTAAAATATTTTTGGTGCAATTAGAACACCATTAATGTTCCAATTACACCAATTATCAAACAATAGTATCTAAAAAATAATCTCTTATTATTTCTGAACTAAGCTTACCGCTTCTTGAACTAACTGTCCGATTTCATTCCATTTCTGACCATTGATCAACGATTTTTCTACAAACCATGATCCTCCGCAAGCAACAACATTCGGAATAGCAAGATAATCCTTAATATTATTTATATTGATACCTCCGGTCGGCATAATATTCAGATCGCCATAAGGACCTAATAATGCTTTGATCATTTTTACCCCGCCACTTGCCTCTGCTGGAAAGAACTTAACAGCATTAATTCCCATTTCAAGTGCTGCCTCAATAGACATCGGGTTATTTACGCCCGGCATAACTGGTAACGCTAAATCTTGACAAAGTTGTACAATTTTCGGATTAAATCCTGGCGTCACAACACAATCTGCACCAGCATTTTTAGCGGCAAATAATTGCTCTGTGGTTAAAACTGTACCGGCAGCAATCAAAATATCAGGATAATGTTGACGGGCTAATCGGATAGCCTGTTCAGCAGCAGCGGAACGAAACGTAATTTCTAACACCGGCAAACCGTTATCGGCTAATGTTTTTGCTAAAGGCAAAATATCTTCTGCTTTATCTAAAGCAATCACCGGAATCACTTTTAATTCCGCTAATTTTTTTACAATTTGTTCTGTTGTATAACTCATTTTTTCCTCTGTAATCCATATTAATTAAGACTGTGTATCATTAAATTGACAACGTAATGTGGTAGTCGCTTCCGGTGCAATAATAGCTCCTTTGTGTTGAATAATAATACCGGCTAATTGATTACCTTGTTGGCAACAACATATGAGGTCTTTACCCAATAAATATCCTTGTAAAAAGCCAGCGTTAAAAGAATCACCCGCCGAAGTGGTATCAACTACATGTTCCACCGGAGTTGTCGGCACAAAAGTTTGTTGTCCTTGTTGGCAAAAAACAGCCCCTTGTTTGCCTTGTTTAACAACGATAAGCGGAATAGCAAAAGATTGTAAACGGTTGATCGTTTCCTGCTCATCATTATCGCCCCATAATAAGGCTTCATCATCAAAAGTGACTAGCGCAATATCAATTAATGGTAATAATGCTTCATAATACTGTCTAGCTTGCGCCAGATTATCCCAAAGTTTAACGCGGAAATTACTATCAAAAGCAATTTTTACCCCTGATTGTTTTAATTCACGCAATTGCTCAATAAATAAAGTGCGGTCATTTTCCGGTAAAATTGCAAAACTAATTCCACTAAAATATACCATGTCCATACTTTTTAATTGCTCAAACACCTTTGGGTAATCCGCATGCTGTAATAAATAACGAGCAGCAGATTGATTACGCCAATAAAGAAAAGTACGTTCACCATCTGAATCCAGCTGGATTAAGTAAAGACCAGGTTGACGTTCAGCATCAGTTAATACCCATTCTGTTTTGATACCGTCTTGCTGCCAATGCTCCCTCATTCTCTGACTTAATTTATCCTCGCCCAAAACAGAAACATAATGCACATCAAGTTGTTCCGATTGGCTAATACGTGCTAAATAGGTTGCTGTATTTAAAGAATCTCCACCATAAGTCTGGTACATATTACCGAAAGGTTCACCATTTAGCTCTATCATACATTCGCCAATCAGTGCAATTTTTTTCATACAATTATCCTGTCGTTTTATTTAAAATAACGTTTTGCGTTGGTATAACAAATATCGCTAACCATGCCACCAAGTAATTCCATATCATTTGGGGCTTCCCCCTGCTCAACCCAATTACCTAGCATTTCACATAAAATACGACGGAAATATTCATGTCGCGTATAAGACAAGAAGCTACGGGAATCCGTCAACATACCAACAAATTGGCTCAATAAACCAAGTTGGGATAACTGTTGTAATTGACGTTCCATCCCATCTTTTTGATCATTAAACCACCAACCAGATCCAAATTGGATTTTTCCCGAAATACCACCAGTTTGGAAATTACCGATCATTGAACCTAGTACTTCATTATCACGTGGATTTAAACAATATAAAATTGTTTTAGGTAATTGATCAGTTTGGTCCATTGTATCTAATAAACGAGACAACGGTTCTGCAAATAAACGATCGCCGATAGAATCAAATCCACTATCCGCCCCCAATAACTTAAACATGCGGGTATTATTATTACGAATCGCCCCAATATGCATCTGCATCACCCAATGACGTTTATGGTACTCCGTCCCTAACCACACCAAAAGTGCGGTAGAAAATTGTGCAATTTGCTCTTCACAAAGCACTTGCCCATCTAAGCGTTGCTGTAAAATTGCATCTAATACACGGTCTTCTGGAATTGGGGCGAAGCGGACAATTTCCATACCATGATCCGCAGATTTACATCCCATTCGATCAAAATGATCCAACCGTTTTGTTAAGGCTTTTTTCAACCCATCAAACGTCCGTATTTCTATATCGCTGACTTTTTCAAGCGTAGTAATATATTCATTGAATAATGGCAACTCAATTTTAAAGGCGCGATCTGGACGCCAACTCGGAACAACTTCTATATTAAAAGAAGGATCCTGTGCAATCTTTTGATGATATTCCAATGAATCGACAGGATCATCTGTCGTTCCAACAAGCTCAACCTTCATTTGTTGCATTATGCCTCGTGCGGAAAATTCAGGTTGCTGCAACATATCGTTACATTGCTGCCAGATTTTATCCGCATTATTCGGACCAAATAATGTATTAGTAATCCCAAAAGGACGACGTAATTCAAGATGTGTCCAATGGTAAATTGGATTACCGATACATTTAGGCACAGTGTGAGCAAAAGCCAGATATTTACTGTAATTATCAGCTGAACCAGTAATTAGCTCTTCTTGCACACCAGCTGAACGCATTGCTCTCCATTTATAATGATCTCCCTCTAACCAAATTTCAGTTAAATCTTTGAACTGACGGTTTTCTGCAATATCTCTTGGATTTAAATGACAGTGATAGTCAAAAATCGGCTGTATTTTGGCATAATCATGATAGAGAGTTTTAGCAGTATCAGTGGATAACAAAAAATCTTCATTCATAAACTGTTTCATCATTTCCTCACTTACGCATTAATGTAATTTGCTACCGTTTGTTTCGCACCGACCTGAAGCAATGATGTAAACGCTGCTCTCACTTCTTCGACAAATAAAGCATTTGATGTTAATTCGCTTGGGAAAATAGCCTCTAAGTTTAATAACTCATCTAATGCAGCCAATGTTAAACCATGTTGAGCGTATATTTGCTGAAATTTTTCTACCATAGGATCTTTAACATCAATAGGCTGATTTTGCTCATCAACACCGCTCACATATCTTGCCCAACCAGCAACCCCCAATGCTAATAATTTAAATGAGGAACCTTTAGCAAGATGGTAACGAATTGAGGCCAACATACGAATTGGTAGCTTTTGGCTACCATCCATCGCAATTTGCCAAGTGCGGTGTTTAATATTCGGATTTTCATAACGTTCAATTAATTGATTTGCATAACGGGTCAAATCAATGCCTTGTGGCATACAAAGCGTTACCGCTTGCTCATTTAGCATCAGTTGATGCGCGGCTGTATGGTAATTTTTATCCTGCATACAATCAGAAATATGTGCATACCCTGCTAAATATCCCAGATAAGCTAAGAAAGAATGACTACCATTAAGCATACGTAATTTCATTTCTTCAAACGGACGAACATCTTCTACCAATTCTGCCCCAATCAAGTTCCACTCAGGACGACCGGAAACAAAATGATCCTCGATCACCCATTGGCGGTATTCTTCACAAACGACTCCACAAGGATCTGATTGACCTAAAACATCGGCAACTTCCTGTAAACTGTAGGTCGTCATTGCAGGTACAATACGATCCACCATTGTACAAGGAAACGAGCTATTTTGTTCAATCCAATCAGCTAATGCTGGATCAAGATGACTAGCAAATCCTAATACTGCATTTTTCGCCACAAATCCGTTTTCCATTAAATTATCGCAGGACATAACAGAGAACGCTGGAATTCCCCGTTCTTTACGTAATTGTAATGCTCTTACGATATAGCCGATCGCAGAAACTGGAACAGTCGGATTTTTTAAATCAGCTTGAATCTCACGATTATTTAAATCTAATTTGCCACTGGCAGGATCCAAGCAATATCCTTTTTCTGTGACCGTCAAAGACACAATCACCACTTCAGGATCCGCCATACGTTCTAAAATCGCATCAATCCCATCTAATGCTGGGTGATAAGCATATTCAATAACCGCTTTCACTTCTTTTAAACGTTTGTTTTTGGCCCCTTTTTCCAAGACATGTAATTGGTAATTTTGCGCTTTTAATTGTTCTATGATTTCTGAATCATTACGCAAATTCACTTCATAATAACGCCATTGTTGCGTAGCTTGTTGATTCGTCTCTGCAGTATAAAGTAATTGGTGCGCACGATGGAAAGCACCGAAACCGAGATGAACAATTTTATTTGCTGTATTTAATGTAGTCATAATAAATCCTTAATTATCATATGAGTTATTACATTGGAACGTAATTTAAAAGATATTTTGGTAAAAATAGGCTGATATCCGGTATATAAGTTACCAATAATAAAGTCACTATTAATACTATAAAAAACGGTACCATTGGTTTTAATACACGATCAATACTTACGTTACCGACAGAGCATCCTACAAATAATGCACTACCAACCGGAGGAGTACAAATTCCGATACAGAGATTGAATGTCATCATAATACCAAAATGAATTGGATCTACACCTAATTCCGTTACTACAGGTAAAAAAATCGGTGTGAAAATCAATACCGCCGGAGTCATATCCATGAAGGTACCAATAATCAGTAAAATAACGGTAATAAATAATAAGATAACGAACTTACTCTCAGAAAAATACATTAGTGCATCTTGGATCATATAAGGTATATCTGCATTCGCCATTGCCCAAGACATGCCTGAAGAAGCGCCAATAAGGAGTAAAACAATTGAAGTTGTTACGCTAGATTCTAAAATAATACCCGGCAGCTCTTTTATTTTTACTTCTTTATAAATGCCTACAGCGAGAATCAAAGTATATACTACAGCAATTGCGGAAGCTTCTGTTGCAGTAAAAATTCCCGCAATAATTCCACCAATAGCAATGACAATTAGTAATAAAGATGGAATAGCATCCAATGTTTTCATCAAAACATCTTTACAACTCGGTTTCGGAGCAAGTGGATAATTACGTTTTTTAGCCATAAACCCAGCAACCAACATCACTCCTAATCCCATAAGAATTCCCGGTAAATAACCACCTAAAAATAAAGCAGAGATAGACGTACCACCAGAAACTAAAGAATATACGATCAATGTATTACTTGGAGGAATTAATAATCCTGTCGGACAGGAAGCGATATTCACTGCTGCAGATAATTCCGGATCATAGCCTTCTTTCTTTTGCAATGGTGACATAATTCCGCCCATGGCAGCAGCGGATGCGACAGCAGAACCAGAAATAGAACCAAACATCATATTAGCTAATACATTGCAATGAAATAATGATCCCGGAAGTCTTGCCCCTAATACTTTTGCAAGCTCAATCAGACGAATTGCAATTCCACCGCGATTCATAATATTTCCGGCTAAAATAAAAAATGGAATCGCTAATAACGCAAAATTATCTAATCCGGATGCCATTTTTTGAGTAACTACCGTCAACGCACTATCAAGTGGCAAAGTAGTTGCAATCGTAATTAAAGTAGAAATTGCAATTGCAAATGAAATTGGTACAGAAAGTGCTAGCATAACAGCGAAAGTACCAAATAAAACGAGAATGATTGACCATTCCATATTATATTCCTTTTCTTTCAGAACTAAATTTACCAATCAAATCAATTAGTAAATAAAATAACATTATTGCACCGGATACGGGTAAACACAGATAAACCAACCCCATATCAATGCCCAATGAAGGAGATACTTGCCCTGTTAGGTGTGTATCCCACGCAAGATTGCCACCACCGTATAGTAAAATATACCCAGCAAAGAAAATCATCACCAAGAGGATAACCACCTCTAAACTGGTTTTATTTTTACCTTGCATTTTCAATAGCAATAAGTCAATCGCTAAATGGCGTTTTAAACCGGTAGCGTAAGCTGCACCGATCAAACCAACCCACATAAATAAAAAACGAGCTAATTCATCAGTTACAATACTTGGTGCCCCCAATACATAGCGAGAAATTACCTGCCAAACAACACAGACAACCAAAACTGCAGATAGCAGCACAGAAAATATCGCCATAGCTTGGTTTACCAATCTTACGATTTTACTCATAAAAAATCTCCTATTACAAATTTAAGTGCTAATTCTACGATAAATTCAACCAAAAAAATTAGATCAAGATCACACTTTTTTAAATTGGCATTCCTATTTTCATATTTTTTGTGACATTGGTCTAACTTTTCGATTAATTGTTTTGACTATATACACAAAATAATGAATGATACGCGTATTGATGTATATCCAATTTAACTTGGGTAGATTTGATTCGATATTATTAGTCGTTACAAAAGCGAAAAACGTAAAACACTTTTGTTTCTTACTCACACGCAATATACGCAAATCTCTTAACAGCATGGCTGTTATAATAATATCGGTGTAATTGATTATTTTAAGTACTTTTGAGGACATACTATGAAATTAAAAAACAATTTTCTATTATCAACTTTGGCAGCAGCATTGACATTAAGTTTTTCCATTGCGGCAGACGCCACTACAACACTAAAACTTAGCCACAACCAAAATCGTGCTCACCCAGTACATAAGGCATTTGAGTTTATGGCAAAACGAGCATCTCAACTGTCTGATGGGGAGCTGAAAATTAGAATTTATCCGGATGCACAACTTGGTTCACAACGTGAATCGTTAGAGCTGGTACAAAAAGGAGCAATTGCATTAGCAAAATCCAATGCGGCTGAACTTGAAGCGTTTAGTAAACCTTATGGTGTTTACAACTTACCTTACTTGTTCACCAATAAAACCCAATACCATAAGGTATTAGAGAGTGCTATCGGCAAAAACATCTTAGCCTCATCAAAAGATAACGGATTTATCGGTTTAGCCTATTTAGATGCTGGTGCACGGAGCTTTTATGCTAAAAAAGCAATTAAAACTCCAGCAGATTTAAAAGGGCTAAAAGTTCGGGTTCAACCTAGCCCTACAGCAGTAAATATGGTCAAATTTCTCAGCGGAAATCCAACGCCATTGGCATACGGAGAACTCTATACCGCATTGCAACAAGGGGTAGTAGATGCTGCGGAAAACAATATTCCGTCTTATACGTTAAGCCGTCATAATGAAGTCGCGGGTGTGTTTAGTGAAGATGAACATGCAATGGTGCCAGATGTTTTAGTTGTTTCAACAAAAGTTTGGAATTCACTCAATGAAAAAGATCAAAAAGCGTTACAACAAGCTGCTGATGAAGCCGCTGTCGAAATGCAAAAGCTTTGGAATGCCTCAGAAAATGCGGAAAGAGAATCTGCGGTTAAACAAGGCGTGACGTTTGTTGCGGTAGATAAAACTGCTTTTCAAAAAGCAGTTGAACCTATGTATGAAGAATTACAAAAATCAGATCCAGAAACCTATAAAGTGCTAGAAGAAATCAGAAAAATTCAATAACTTATGATATAATCCAGCAGTTCGTCCCAATATTTAATATATTGGGACATTTATTAGCTAATATTTTCGGAAGTTCATTATGAATGACAATTATTTTAATCGATCATATAAAAAAATAGGAGAACAACTAAAAGAAGAATTACAGCAAGGCTTATATAAAATTGGCGAACGCCTGCCGCCTGAACGCGACATTGCTGAGCGCTTTGATGTAAGTCGAACTGTTGTTCGTGAAGCAATTATTATGCTTGAACTTGAGGGATTCGTGTCTGTTAAAAAAGGTTCGGGAGTATACGTTATCGCGCTACCTTGCGCGCAAGCTAACAATTTTTCAGAACCCACTGCGGATGTGGGACCTTTTGAATTACTGCAGGCAAGACAACTTATTGAAAGTAGTATTGCTGAATTTGCAGCAATACAAGCAACACGTAATGATATTTTAAAATTAAAAGAAATTTTGAATAAAGAACGAATTACACTGGAACAGAATATCAATGATTATTCTGTGGATCAGGAGTTTCACTCCACACTCACTGAAATTACCCAAAATGAAGTATTAATTCAAATCCAGAAAGACTTTTGGAAATATAGAGATAATTCAATGTGGAAAACATTGCATTTACATATTGAAGATCAGCATTATCGTAAACTTTGGCTTGTTGATCATGAAAAAATTTTAAACGCGATTCAGCGTAAAAATCCAGCATTAGCCAAAAAAATGATGTGGCAACATATAGAAAATGTAAAACAAAAATTATTTGAGTTATCTGATATAGAAGATCCAAATTTTGATGGTTTTTTATTCAATGTTAATCCGGTTTCAGTAGGAATATAATCCTATATTAATTCATCACTATATCCTCATTTTAAAATTAAAAATATCTCCGTTAAAACTCAAGTAACGGAGATATTTTTGTATATATCTGTCGTTAAGCATTAGAAATATCGCAGATACCTTGTTAAAAAATATACCTGTTTCAAGCATAACTTAAAACAGGTATCAAATAATATATAGATTATAACCATCTATTCTCTAATATAGGAATGACGATTATTTTTTGTAGTTAAAGTTTGGAATATTGTCCCATCTTTGTTTGAAATAATGAGCTGCCATTTTAGGCATTCTCGCACGAGTAAATAACCCTTTCTTATTTCCTTGTACGCGGAAAATACCATATTTAGTTTGGAAATCAGCAAAATTCCATACTTGTTCACCTACAAAATAAGGTAGTTGATCAATGACTTCATTATTGGCTTTATAATATTCTACTTGGTATTCCTCGGTAAATGGTGTATTAAAGTCCATATCATGTAATCCAGCTACCGTATCCGCACCATATTCAGTAAACATAATTGGTTTGTCAGGATATAATCGATGCCAATGCTCAACTTCTTCTTTTAATGCTTTTTTCGCTGCATCTAAATCGCTCAGTTGGCGATACCAACCACAATAACGGTTCAAACAAATAACATCAGTTAAAGGTGTGACGACATCAGTCTCCGGTGTCGCTAATAATAAATTAACAAAGCAACACGGACGATTTTGTGGGTCCAACTCTCTGGCTAATTTAAATAATGGCTCAAAATACTCATATGCCCCCTCTTCTGCAGTTGAAGCTTCATTAGCAATAGACCACATCACAACGCAAGCATAATTTTTATCCCGTTGAATTAATTCGCGGATAACCTGACGGTGAGCCTCTCCTGTTTTATATATTTTCCAGGTATTGTTTGCCGGATCAACTTTCATATCAACCCCGAAATTATACATTAGACCAACCGCTGTTGTTTCATCAATAACAACAAATCCTTCCCGATCAGCTAAGCGCATCATTTCTTCAGAGTAAGGATAGTGTGATGTACGGAAAGAATTAGCTCCCTGCCATTTCATTAAATTTACATCTAATACATTCGCCACATTACTTAAACCACGCCCATTTAAATAGGTATCTTCATGACGTCCATATCCTTTGAAGTAAAACGGTTCACCATTAATTAAAAACTGATTATTTTTAACTTCCACAGTCCGCATACCAAATGGTTCGCTATAGCTATCTTCAACAACGTCACCATCTACCAATTCCACAACCGCTTGATACAAGTAAGCATTTAATGGTTGCCAGCGAATAACATTATCAATTTGCACCTGTTGTTTAGTTCCACCGATTGATGTGGCAACCACTTGTGATTGTTCATCAAGTACGGTTACTTTAATCTGCTTAGTTTCACCAACAACTTCAATCGCAAAATTAACGGTTGCTTGGTTATCTTGAAGCTCATATGTAATTGTAATATCTTCAATATAATTTTTTGGTTTACACCACAACATCACCGGACGATGAATACCAGCATAGTTAAAGAAGTCAAAATTTTCGTCTAATTTTTTACGAACATTCCCATTTTCATCTACTGTTTCGGAATAATTTCCTACCGGGAGAGTAGAATTATTCAAAATATTATTCGCATTTACTCGAAGTACATTTCTGCCCAACGTAACAAACTCGGTAACTTCAAATTCAAATGGTGTAAAGCCACCTTGATGCTCACCGATATATTGTTCATTAACAAACACGGCTGCATAATGGGTTACCGATCCAAAACGGACAAATACGCGCTGATTTAACATTGCTTCAGTAACAAAAAATTCCGTTTGATAAAAGAAATCCCCGACATAATTTTTATATTCACTTAAAATAAGTTGATCATTAAATGAGCCCGGTACCGCCATAGGTTGCCATTGTTGATCAGCTAATTTAAATTGCCAAACACCGCTTAAATCAACTAATTGTCTAGTTTGTGTTGCTATAGGATATAACATAATTTCTACCTCTTAGTGTTAGTTACTCTTTGAAAATAAAATAAATTTATTTCTTGGAAAGTTTTTCCAATGCTTCCGAATTTTTTAACACAACGTCTTTCGAAAGTGGGTAAACAAATTTCAATAAAATAGCAATAATTAAATAGGATATTGCCGGTGCTAAATTAGAAAAACTGTAAATTGAATCAAGTACTTCTTGAGACTGTACGCTGACATGGGCTTGATATCCGACTAAAGATAACGCTACTCCCCCTAATCCTCCAGCTAATGCTTGACCTAATTTACGCGCAAAAGAATATGTAGCATAAATAGTACCATCCTCCCGTTTATTTGTTTTCAAAAATTGGTGATCGATGACATCAGTAATAAATGCCCATACGATGACATTAAAATATCCAATTCCTAATAATGCAACAAAAACGAAAGCAAGATATACCCAAACATTTGTAATATGGAAAAAATATAAGGCAAAATAGATAATAGCACTCACCAATAATGCGACGGAAGCTGATTCTTTTTTACCATAGACCTTCACCCATCTTTGAGCAAAAGGAGCCATAGCGAAAACTGCAATAGGTGCAAAAACTCCCCCAATAGACAACGCAAATTTACTATTAAAATAATCGACGTAAAGATAAGGATTCATGGCATTAACCAACAACGTTCCCAATAACAAAACAATTGCAACGAGAATAAAGATCTGCAAAGCAAAATTGCTCACTAAATTACGAAAGATTGCCTGTATATCTTCAAAACAATGTTTTTTCTCTTTTGGTGTTTCTGGTTCAAGCTGTATCTGTATCCGTTCAGTGCTACAACGCCAACAAACTTGATAAAAAATGAAGGCGATAATCATAAATGCCCCCATAATGTAGGTAAACATTTCCGGTACAATTTCCTGTTTACCATCAATTTCACGGTAAACCAATAAAGGAATACCAAAAGAAATTACTAACACCGCAATATTCGCTCCCACCGTCCGATATACAGAGAGCGACGAGCGATCTTCCGTTTTTGCACTAATTACGGTCGCCATTGAACCATAAGGAATATTAACCGCTGTATAGGCAAAACTTCCCCAAAAAATATAAGTTACAAATATATAAATGATTTTATAGCTATAATCCCAATCTTTAACGATATGTAAGAATAAAAGAAAACCGGAAAGACAGACAAAAGGCGCTGCCCGACGAATTAGCCCTCTAAACCGACCTTCAGGATAAGGTTTGATCGTATCAACAATACGCCCCATGCCAATATCGGTAAAACCGTCAACAACCCTTGCCAACAAAAACAAGATACCAACAATATACCCTTCAATTTTTAACACATTGGTATAAAACAGCATCAAAAAATTGGCTGACATGATAAAGCTAAAGTCATTTGCCATATCTCCTGCCATATAAGCCAACTTATCTTTCATCCCAAAAGCACGTTGTTGACCGGAAGCTTGATTTGCTTGATTCATAACAAATCTCCTCATATCAAATCAAATAAAAAATAAACAAATTTCAAGTAAAAACGAAAATATGCCCTACAATTTGTGTGTTTTCAATATTGTACCTTAATAGTGACATAAATTAACTTCGCTTATTTAACCCTATTTTTTACTTTTGGCATACCGATTTTTATCAAAAATGTGATACATGTCACATAAATAACACTTTTTAGTTTACCAATTTCATTTTTTATTTATAATATAGACAGATTTATCCACTAACGAATAACTAACGAGGGCATAAGAATGGAACAAACATGGCGTTGGTACGGACCTAATGATCCCGTATCTCTATCAGATATAAGACAAGCTGGAGCAACTGGTATCGTTACCGCACTTCATCACATTCCAAATGGTCAGATTTGGTCGATAGAAGAAATTCAAGAACGTAAAACTTTAGTAGAACAAGCTGGACTGACTTGGTCTGTAGTAGAAAGTGTGCCGGTACATGAAGAAATAAAAACCCAAACCGGAAACTACAAACAATGGATTGAGAATTATAAAGAAACATTAAGAAACTTAGCTAAATGCGGTATTGATACTGTCTGTTATAATTTCATGCCTGTACTGGACTGGACTAGAACTGATTTGGCATACCAAATGCCGGATGGCTCAAAAGCACTACGTTTTGATCAAATTGCGTTTGCCGCATTTGAATTGCATATTCTCAAACGTCCAAATGCTGAGCAGATTTACACTCAACAAGAGCAGGAACAAGCTAAATGTTATTTTGAAAAAATGACACCGGAAGAAATCCAACAGCTGACTAACAACATCATTGCCGGATTACCAGGAGCAGAAGAAGGTTATACCCTCACCGAGTTTCAAGCACAACTAGATCGCTATAAAGAGATCTCACCTGAAAAATTCCGCGAACATTTAGCTTATTTTTTAAGTGAAATTATCCCTGTTGCACAAGAAGTTGGTATCAATATGGCTGTACACCCTGATGATCCGCCACGCCCAATTTTAGGATTACCACGCATTGTCTCCACTATTGAAGATATGCAATGGTTTGTTGAAACGCAACCACTACCGGCAAACGGATTTACCATGTGTACCGGCTCTTATGGCGTACGTTCTGATAACGACTTGGTGAAAATGACCGAGAAATTCTCTGATCGTATTTATTTTGCTCACTTACGATCAACCTGCCGTGAAGATAATCCGTTAAGCTTCCACGAAGCAGCGCATTTGGCTGGAGATGTCGATATGTTTAATGTAGTGAAAGCATTACTGACCGAAGAATATAAACGCAAAGCGGCTGGCAATACACGTCTTATTCCTATGCGTCCTGACCACGGACATCAAATGCTTGATGATCTACGCAAAAAAACGAACCCAGGCTACTCTGCTATAGGACGTCTAAAAGGATTAGCTGAATTTCGTGGTTTAGAAATGGCATTGAAAAAAGTCTATTTTGAAAAATAAATTTGAGAAGATACCATTTTTCACTGAAAATATAGTTAAGTCATTACATCAATTTGACTTAATTATTACAATAAACACCCGCTATCTAGAGGGTGTTTTTTTGATCTAAATCAAGAAACAATAATCTTTTCTTTGTCTATTTTTTAGAGCACATATTCCCGCTTATCAAGCGAACTAACGAATTATTCATTACCTTTAAAGATTTTTAACCAAAGAAATACTATATATAGTGGTTGTATTTTCATAAATATCTATATATAGTATTTTAGTTTTTTTAATAAGAAGTCAGAGGTGAAAGATGAGCGGATTTGGGGTCATTAAACGCGATGGTTCACGTAGCGCGTTTGAAATTCAACGGATTATCAATGCAATAAAAAAAGCAGCAAGTGCGGTGGAAATTTCCGACGATTTTTATTGCCATCAAATGGGGCAAGCGGTATGCAACACGATTTTTGCCCGTCACCAACAAGAAATCGATATTCATCACATTCAGCAAATTGTGGAAAATCAATTGATGTCCAGCCAATATCCACAAATTGCCCGCGCTTATATTGAATATCGCCATGATCGGGATCTAGCTCGCGAAAAACGCAGCGCACTAACCAAAGAAATCGAGGGACTTATTCAGCAAAGCAATGTGGAATTGTTAAATGAAAATGCCAATAAAGATGCCAAAGTCATCCCAACACAACGGGATTTGTTGGCTGGGATTGTGGCGAAACATTATGCCAAGCATCATATTTTGCCACGTGATGTAGTGGAAGCTCACGAAAAAGGCGAAATTCATTATCACGATTTGGATTACGCGCCATTTTTCCCGATGTTCAATTGTATGCTGGTTGATATCAAAGGCATGCTCACACAAGGATTTAAAATGGGCAATGCGGAAATTGAGCCACCCAAATCCATTGGTACCGCCACCGCAGTCACCGCGCAAATTATCGCGCAAGTGGCAAGCCATATTTATGGCGGAACCACCATCAATCGCATTGATGAAGTGCTCGCGCCTTATGTGCAACTTAGTTATGAAAAATTGTTGAAAACTGCCGAACAATGGCAAATTCCGCAACCTAAAGCCTATGCAGATGCCTTAATCGAAAAAGAATGTTTTGATGCGTTTCAATCCTTAGAATATGAAGTCAATACCTTGCACACTTCAAACGGACAAACCCCTTTTGTTACCTTTGGTTTCGGGCTTGGTACGAGTTGGCAAGAGCGGTTAATTCAGCAATCGATTTTAAAAAACCGCATTTGTGGCTTGGGCAAAAATCACAAAACACCGGTTTTCCCCAAATTGGTGTTTACCATCAAACGCGGCATTAACCAACGCCCACAAGATCCAAATTATGATATTAAACAATTAGCGCTGGAATGCGCTTCAAAACGCATGTACCCAGATATTTTAAATTACGATCAAGTGGTCAACGTCACCGGTTCGTTCAAGGCGCCAATGGGTTGTCGTAGTTTCTTGGGTGCCTATGAAGAAGGTGGCGAATTTATACATGACGGACGCAATAATTTGGGCGTTATCAGCCTCAATTTGCCGCGCATGGCGATTGAAGCCAAAGGGGATGAAACGAAATTCTATGAAATTTTAGATCAACGCCTTGCCATTGCCAAAAAAGCATTAATGACGCGTATCGCCCGCTTGGAACACACCAAAGCACGCGTGGCACCAATTCTTTATATGGAGGGCGCGTGCGGCGTGCGCTTAAAAGCGGATGATAATATTGCCACCATCTTTAAAAACGGACGCGCATCTATTTCCTTAGGCTATATCGGCATTCATGAAACGATTAACGCCTTGTTTGGACGTTCAATTTACGACGACGAACAATTGCGCCAAAAAGGCATTGCTATCGTCGAATATTTAAGCCAAGCGACCAAACGCTGGAAACAAGAAACCGGCTACGGTTTTAGCCTTTATTCCACACCAAGCGAAAATCTTTGCGATCGCTTCTGCCGACTAGATACCAAACAATTTGGTGTGATCGATGGCGTCACCGACAAAGGCTACTACACCAACAGCTTCCATTTGGACGTTGAGAAAAAAGTCAATCCATACGATAAATTAGACTTTGAAATGCCTTATCCAAGTCTGGCAAGTGGTGGTTTTATTTGTTACGGGGAATACCCTAACGTGCAACATAATCTTAAAGCCTTGGAAGATGTTTGGGATTACAGTTATGAGCGCGTGCCTTATTATGGTACCAATACGCCGATTGACGAATGTTACGAATGCGGATTTACCGGCGAATTTGAATGCACCAGCAAAGGTTTTACTTGTCCGAAATGCG
The DNA here is from genome assembly GCA_900454475.1 of [Pasteurella] mairii. Lineage (GTDB taxonomy): Bacteria > Pseudomonadota > Gammaproteobacteria > Enterobacterales > Pasteurellaceae > Actinobacillus_B > Actinobacillus_B mairii. The sequence continues at coordinate 449,481 of UGSS01000002.1, read as the reverse complement.
GTAATCATAACAGCGAAACCGTCTCTGTCACCCGTCGTGTATGCGGCTATTTAGGCAGCCCAGACGCCAGACCATTTAATGCGGGAAAACAGGAAGAAGTAAAACGTCGGGTAAAACATTTGTAATTTACTGACACCAGGCGCGCATTTTGTGCGTGCCATATTTCAACGGAAAATCAACGATATATGAACTATCTTCAATATTATCCCGTCGATATTGTCAACGGTGAAGGAACCCGTTGTACATTATTTGTCAGCGGTTGTGAACATGGCTGCAAAGGTTGTTACAACCAAAAAAGTTGGTCTTTTAGCGCTGGCATATTATTTGATCAAACCATGGAAGATCAAATTATCCGAGACCTCAAAGATACGCGCATAAAACGCCAAGGATTAACTTTAAGTGGTGGCGATCCGCTGCACCCTAGAAATGTGCCAACCTTGCTGACATTGGTTCAGCGGGTAAAACGCGAATGCCCCGAGAAAGATATTTGGCTATGGACCGGCTATAAACTAGAGGAACTCAATGAGGAACAACAACAAATGTTGCCTTATATTGATGTCCTAATTGATGGCAAATTTATTAAAGCGCTTGCCGACCCGAGTTTAATTTGGCGAGGTTCGGCGAACCAAGTGGTACATCGATTGAAATAAGCTAAAGTGCGGTGGAATTTTGCGTGATTTTGCCAATGAAAAATTCGTCATTGTCATCATAACTCTGTTGAAGATAGCAGTCGGTTTATTGCATAAAATCAACAAAAAAGCACCGCACTTTTGGTCTATTTATTCAAAGTGCGGTGCTTTTTTTAACGATTTTTATCAGCGTCTATACCACATATTTACCCACGCCGAGTTCATCTTCTTTGCGAGTACGGTTGATAACGGTTTGAGGGGATTGTACAACGCGCAGCCCCATTTGATCCTCTGTTCTCACCACATCGCCACGGAGCGAGTTGGTGAACACATCCGTGATTTTAATATCCACAAATTTACCTATCATATCTGGCGTCCCAACGAAATTCACAATACGGTTGTTTTCCGTACGTCCGGTTAATTCCATAATGTCTTTTTTCGACGGTCCTTCCACCAACACGCGCTGTTCCGTTCCCAACATGGCACGACTAAATTGCGCTGCTTGGTTGTTGATCCGTTGTTGCAACAAATATAAACGCTGTTTCTTTTCCTCTTCCGACACATCATCCGGCATATCCGCCGCCGGCGTTCCCGGACGGGCAGAATAAATAAAGCTGAAACTCATGTCAAAATTCACTTGCGCGATTAAATTCATGGTATCTTCAAAATCTTGATCGGTTTCGCCCGGGAAGCCGACAATGAAATCCGAACTGATTTGAATATTCGGGCGTACTTTGCGCAATTTGCGAATAATGGATTTATATTCCAAAGCGGTATGATTACGTTTCATCATATTCAGCACGCGATCTGATCCGCTTTGTACTGGCAAATGCAAGAAACTGACCAGCTCCGGCGTATCCGCATAAACATCAATAATATCATCTGTAAATTCAATTGGATGGCTAGTGGTAAAACGTAGGCGATCAATGCCATCGATAGATGCCACTAAGCGCAATAATTCAGCAAAAGAACAAATGCCTCCATCATACGTTGCGCCACGATAGGCATTCACATTTTGCCCCAACAAATTGACTTCGCGTACACCTTGCTCGGCAAGTTGCGCGATTTCAAACAAAACATCATCCACAGGGCGGCTCACTTCTTCACCACGGGTATAAGGCACCACGCAGAAAGAACAATATTTATTACAACCTTCCATAATTGACACAAAAGCGGTTGGTCCTTCCGCTCGCGGTTCCGGTAAACAGTCAAATTTTTCAATTTCAGGGAAGCTGATATCCACAACCGCACTTTTCCCACCACGAATTTGATTGATCATTTCTGGCAAACGGTGCAAAGTCTGTGGACCAAAAATAATGTCCACATAAGGTGCTCGTGTACGGATATGCTCACCTTCTTGCGACGCCACACAACCACCAACACCAATCACCAAGCCCGGCTTTTGTTTTTTTAATTCTTTCCAACGCCCCAATTGATGGAAGACTTTCTCTTGCGCTTTTTCTCTGATAGAACAAGTATTTAACAATAAAATATCGGCTTCTTCCGGAACTTCAGTAAGCTCTAAGCCATGGGTACTATTTAATAAATCCGCCATTTTTGCACTGTCATACTCATTCATTTGACAGCCCCAAGTTTTAATATGTAATTTCTGTGTCATAGCTTCAAAATCATCATTCATCAAAATTTAATGGGCTATTTTACCCAGTTGTGCACACAGTTGCCAGTTAAAATCGGTTTTATTTTGGATAATTAATCTATTCGGAGTACAATAATCCTCACTTTTCAGCGTTATTCAACGGATTTTCTCACCACAGAACACTAAAACGATAAATAGGGAGTTCACATGACCACATACAGAGATATTATTATTGTTGGCGGCGGCATGATTGGCGCAGCTTGCGCAGTCGGTTTAGGCAAACTTGGCTTGCAAGTCCAACTGATTGAACGCGCGCCATTGCCAACATTTGAAATACATTCTCCCTATGACATCCGTATTTCTGCCATCAGCGCCGCATCAGTGAATTTATTGCAACAACTTGGCGCGTGGCAATATATCAAAAATATGCGAATTTGCCCTTATCGTGCATTAGAAACCTGGGAAATCGAAGGATTTTCAACGTATTTTCACAGCAACGATCTCAAATTGCCGGAATTGGGATTTATGGTGGAAAATAACGTAGTGCAATTGGGGTTATGGCAAGCGCTCGCTACGCTGCCAAACGTCGCAACAACACGACAAGCCAATATTGAAAAACAAGAAAAGTGCGGTCAAAATCAGCGCCTTTTTTTAACCAATGGCGAAAGTTACGAAGCGCCGTTGGTGATTGCCGCTGACGGTGCGAATTCGCGCTTAAGACAACTTGCAGGAATCGGATTGACCGGTTGGCAATATCGTCAATCTTGCCTGTTGATTTTGGTGGAAACCGAATTGGCGCAACAAGACATTACTTGGCAACAATTCTCTCCCTCCGGTCCACGCGCCTTTTTACCGTTACTGGGCAATCAAGGTTGTTTAGTGTGGTATGACAGTCCACAACGTCTTGCCCATCTCAAACAATTATCCCAAGAAAAAATGGGCGAAGAAATTATGCAAGCCTTTCCGGCGCGCCTTGGGAAAATAAAAGTACAGCAATCTGCGGGTTTTGAGTTGACACGTCAGCACGCACAGGCGTATTTTAATCAAGGGATCTTGTTGGTTGGGGATGCGGCACACACGATCAATCCGCTCGCCGGTCAAGGCGTTAATTTAGGTTTTAAAGATGTTAAAGTGTTGCTAGATGTCATTGAAAGTGCGGTCAAAAAAGACGAAGATTTTTCCGCCCCCTCTGTGCTGGCTCGTTATCAGCAACGACGTAAAGCGGATAATTTGCTCATGCAATCTGGTATGGATTTCTTCTACAAAGCCTTTAAAGAAGAGATTTTGCCGCTTAAAATTGCCCGCAATTTAGCGTTAATGGCTGCCAATAAAGCCACGCTCTTAAAAAAACAGACCCTAAAATATGCGTTAGGATTATAATCATGTAATAAAAAAGGATAGCTCCTGCTATCCTTTTTTAAGGTGGGTATTTTAGACGTATTAATATCCCTCACTAAGCATATTCGGTAAAAAAGTGGCGTTCTGAATTCGTTTTACTTGCGAAACTATTCTTCCATCGGAGTGAAGCGAAATTTCCCGCCAACCAGGTTGCAAAATATCTAATGCAAAATTATTACTATCCGGCTTAAATTGAATACAGGTAGAAGGGGTTGCCATCACTTTGTAACCGTTCCATTCTCCCTCTACTTCTTGATGAATATGTCCATATAAAATGCCTTTTACATTATTAAACGGCGACAGTGCATAAGCTAAATCATAAGAATTACGTAAATTATGCTGATCTAACCATGCGGAATTAGTCGATAAAATATGGTGATGTAAAACAACCAAAGAATAGCGCTCAGGGTACTCTTTTAATTTCGCTAATAACCAATCCATTTGATACTGCCCAAGCTGTCCATACGGTACACCGTAGACTTGGCTATCCAACATAAGAATTTGCCAATGTTTACCAAGCAAAATATGCTTCTTAGAACAAATATTTTCCTGCTCCCGATTTAAAATATCAAACATCTTAGGTTGAAAATCATGATTCCCTGGTATCCAAAAAACCATCTTTTCTAATTGTTTTACGCTCTCACAAAAATGAAAGTATCCCTCATCACTGCTATCTTGTACCAAATCGCCCGTTGCTATCACCAAATCGTAATTAAAATTACTCTGTTTAATTTCGCTTAATACTTGGTTAAAACTAGCTTGTGTATTAATGCCTAACAGTTCACCGTTGATATCCTTAAAAAGGTGAGTATCTGTCACCTGCACCAAACGAATAACCTGCTCTTCGGTTGAATAAACATAGGTATTAAACAAAGTAAACTCCTACTCGAATATGAAAATTTTAAACTTTGTATAAGTTACGTGTTTTACAAATAAATGCACGAGAAAAAATCTAAAAATGTTATCTATGTCATATTTTTATACTTTTTTATTTCAAAAATGAACGTTATGTCACATTTTATTGCCATTGTTTTTGCAGATTTACATAATTAAGTTGTAACCATTGCAATCCCATTACCGCAATACTATTATTAATTTTCCCCTCACAAACCCATTGATAAGCGGTTTCACGTTTCACCACATGTACTCGAATATCTTCATGCTCTTCCGCTAATCCGTGAATCCCTTTTGCGGTACGACTATCCACTTTCCCAGCAAACAAATGGATACGTTCAATCACTCCACCTGGGCTATCCCAAACACTTAACGCATGTTGCAAATGGCTCACCTGCACGCCTGCTTCTTCTTCACTTTCACGCAACGCGACTTCATCCGGTTTTTCTCCCTTCTCTACCATACCGGCAATCAACTCCAACAACCAAGGAGATTGAGTTAATTTCGGATCATAAGCACCAATACGCACCTGCTCTACTAACACCACTGTATCTACCGCCGGATCATAAGCGATTACCGCAGATGCCGCTCCTTTATACAACACTTCTCGTGTTACTACACCGCTCATACCGCCGGCAAATAACTTATGTTTAAATTGAATTTTTCTTAATTTAAAAAAACCATCATACACGACATCATCCGCAACAATTTGAATATCTTGTTGTGAAAACTGTTGAAAACTATCCATTTTTATCTACCTTTATTTAACTCACCATTACTCATTCAACAAGTAAAATTACGTTTATACACTAAAATCAGCTTTTTCTTAAACGCGCCGAATTCACCAAAAACAATGCAATCACCATCACAAAAATGGCGCAGGCGAACAATAACGTACCGATTGGGTCTGAATGATCTACAATAATAAGTCGCACCATAGCAGTAATCCCAATATACAAAAAATAACGCAACGGAAAATGGTAATTCGTCTTAAAATATTTAACAATTAAAGCCAAAAATTCAAAATATAAAAAATACACTACAATTTTTTCGATCACCAAATAAGAGGCTTCTTTCGACCAATCAAAAATCACTAATGCCAACGCATAAGTTTCTTGTCCTAGGAAAATCACCAAAATGCCCGCTAAAATAATCAATGAAATATTCAACACCCATTGCAACAAACTTGCAATGCTTTTTCCAAACTGACTGTGGTTATCTTCTATCCTTGGCTTATCCATCTTTATGCCCCATTATCAAACCATAAATTCACGAAAAATTTGCGCAAAATGTTCAACTAAGACCGATTTGCCCGCGATAAGTTCCCCATCCCACGCCCAATTCAAGCAATCAGCGGAAAATTGTCGCTGAGCCATTTCAGCTAGCGGCAAATAGCTAATATGCCAAGGTTCGCGCCCAATTTTTATCTCATCTGCCAATGCTAAAAACGGTAAGGCGAAATCAAAACGCGCTAAATTTTCTTGCATCCACTGACTTAATTCAAAAAAATAACCGCCTTTTTCATATTCCCAAGGCTCTAGTTGCAATGACTGATCCATCGGCAATAGATCCGGATCAAAAATATCTACCTCCGTTCCCCAATGATGCCGACTTGCGCCCGGCAACGCCGACCAACGCAAAATCGCTTGACATTTTTCCCAATCGGAAAGTGCGGTCAAATCTAAAGCATTTCCATTGTCGTCATGCACTTTACGCTCGCCATTAAACTTGCCATTCCAAATCCTCTGTTGACGTTGGAAATCGCGGAAACTGCTTGCCGGTTGCAAATTAAAGCCATTTTCCACCGCACTTTCTTGCAACGCTTGGAATGCTTTCATGGCTTGTGGTTGCAGAAAATGGTTTTGTGAATGGGGATAAGGTAATTTCACCAAATGGGTTCGGGATTTACCGGTAAGTTGTGCGTTTGTTAGTATCATTATTTATCGTGGGGACACTGTGCGTGTGTCCTCAAATTATCTTAAATATGGTTATACGGACACTCGCACGGTGTCCCTACAGTTAATCCAAAAGGTTAACCAACATTTGGTTGTAAACCTCGCCTAGCGTCACTAAATCATGTACGCTAACGCATTCATTTACTTTATGGATAGTGGTATTTAACGGACCCAACTCCACCACTTCTCCGCCCATTAACGCAATAAAACGGGCGTCTGATGTACCACCACCCGTATCAAGTTTGGGTGTAATGCCGACAATTTGCTCAAGGCTGTCTACCACAGCTTTCACTAATTTATTCGGTTTGGTTAGAAATGGCTTACCTGATAAATTCCAGTCAATATGATGGTTTAAACCATGTTTTTGTAGCATTTCTGCCACTTTATTTTTGATGATTTCGTCCGTTACTTCAGTGCAATAACGCAGATTAAATTGCACATAAAGCTCGCCAGGGATCACATTATTACTACCTGTACCCGCTTGAATATTGGCAATTTGCAAACTTGTCGGTGGGAAAAACTCGTTGCCCTTATCCCATTGATATTGCGTTAATTCCGTTAAAAATGGCGCGGCTTTATGCACTGGATTTTCCGCCAAATGGGGATAGGCTACATGCCCTTGAATGCCTTGAATATAAAGGTTGCCCGTAATTGAACCACGACGACCATTTTTCACAATATCGCCCAGCGTTTGACTACTGGACGGTTCGCCCACCATGCAATAATCAATCAGCTCACCACGTGCCATTAAGACATCCACCACTTTCGTTGTCCCATCTTTTGCGGCGGCTTCTTCGTCTGAAGTAATTAAAAAAGCGATTGTCCCCTTGTGGTTCGGGTTAGCGTTGATATATTCTTCCGCCGCCACAATCATCGAAGCAAGCGATCCTTTCATATCCGCTGCGCCACGCCCATACAGAATATCACCTATAATTTCTGCGCTAAATGGCGGATATTGCCATTGGCTTTCATCACCTGTCGGCACAACATCCGTATGCCCTGCAAACGCCACTAAAGGCTTGCTTGAACCATGTTTTGCCCACAAATTTGTGGTCTCACCAAAATTCATCCATTCAATGTCAAAACCTAATTTCGCCAAACGCTCTGCAATCATTTGCTGACAACCTTGGTCATCTGGGGAAATGGACGGACGACGGATTAAGTTTTGGGCGAGATTAATAATTTCGTTTTTCATAAGCAACTTCGTAGGGGGGGCTTGCTAGCCAACCGTTATTCATAATCTAAATTTATTAATAATTCGGAAATATCTCCGCCCCAATCTAGTTCAAAAATTCCTTTTTGAACATCTCGATGAAAAGAAGAATATTCCCAATCGGAGACTTTTGTTACATATCCATGCTTTACTGGATTATAGTAAATATAATCAATATGATTATTTAAATCTTGTTCATCCCGGATAAAATGTTCCCAAAATCGCCGTTGCCAAATGCCGGCTTCTCGATGTTTATATTTACTATCGGTTAATTGTCTAAGACAATTAGGTAAGCGCTTAGTAAAATTACGCTTAATATTTTGTATTCTAACTGAATAATTATCATCATTATCAGGTAATTGCATTATCAAATGAAAATGATCTGGCAATATGCATACAGCTTCCGTTTTGAATGGATAAAATTTTTGCGTTTCCACATATGCACTCCGGAACTCATCGATATACTTGCTTAATAACTAACTTTGTCGATTTTCCAATACTACCGTAAAAAAATACATTCCACCTTCAGTAAGGTCACGACGATAATTTGGCATATTAATCCCTCTACGTAGGGTGGGCATCCTTGCCCACCATTTATTATTTATCCACAAATCGTGATTGGTGGGCAGGGATGCCCACCCTACGCGATTAAGCTCCTAATACTTTTGCATATTCATCAGCATCAAACCCAATCAACGCTACGTTATCTTGCAAAATAATCGGGCGTTTGATTAAGGTGGGTTGCTCTGCAAGCACAGAAAGTGCGGTCGATTTATCGAGCGTTTTTTTGATATTTTCATCAAGGTTGCGCCATGTAGTGCTGCGTTTATTGACTAAGGCTTCCCAACCAAATTGTGCCTCGGCTTGGGTTAAAAAATTCGGGTCTAAACCGTCCACGCGGTAATCGTGAAGTTTGTGTTCAATATGGTGATCTGTAAGCCATTTTAGGGCTTTTTTCACAGTGTCGCAGTTTTTGATACCATAAACAGTGATCATAGAAATTCCTTAAAAAGAGAAAGGACGCCAAGCGTGGCGTCCCTACTAGCACGCTAACTTTGCGTCCGTTGGATTTACTTTAACAAATACGCACGTAATTGCGCGAAATCCGCATCCATTTCGTCTGAAAGCAGTGGTAATTTATTATGTTTATCCAAGGCTTCTGGTAATGGTAATTCGATATTTAAAATACGTTCAACGCTTTCTTTAAATTTCGCTGGGTGCGCAGTACAAAGGAATAAACCGGTTTCATCCGCTTGCAGTTGATCTTTTAACACTTGGTAGGCAATTGCGCCATGGGGTTCACATAAATAACCTTTCGCATATTGCGTTTTTAAGGCATCTTCTGTTTCCGCATCGCTTAACGCGCCAGCGCCTAAATCAGTTAGCGCCCAACCGTTACGTTTAAACAATTCCTCCACACGAGGCCAGTTGTTTGGACGACTAACATCCATAGCATTAGATAAGGTTGCTACCGTCGCTTTCGGATCCCAATTTCCGCTTGCCAAATAACGCGGCACTGTATCGTTAGCATTTGTGGAGGCAACAAAGCGCTTAATTGGCAATCCTAAGGATTTCGCAATTAAACCAGCGGTTAAATTACCAAAATTACCGCTAGGCACGGAAACCACCAAATTGTTACGCTCGGCTTTAGGCAATTGCGCCACCGCCTCAAAATAATAGCAAACTTGCGCTAATAAACGACTGATATTAATTGAGTTTGCTGAATTTAAACCGATTGTTTGACGTAATTCTGCGTCGTCGAAAGCTTGTTTAACTAAGGCTTGGCAAGCATCAAAATCTGATTTAATCGCCACCGTGCGAATATTGCCGCCGAGAGTACAGAATAATTTTTCTTGTAACGGACTAATTTTGCCTTTTGGATACAAAATTACTACGTCGATATTTTCTAAACCGTAAAACGCGTGCGCAACTGCCGCGCCGGTATCGCCTGATGTTGCGGTTAAAATGGTAATTTTTCCATCTCCACGTAAGGTGGCAAGGGCTTGTGCCATAAAACGACCGCCGAAATCTTTAAAGGCAAGCGTTGGACCATGGAATAATTCTAAGGCATAAATACCGTCCTCCACTTTTGCCACCGGTGCTGAGAAAGTAAAGGCATTTTTCACCATGGCATTTAATTTATCCGCCGGAATTTCTTCGCCAATTAATGCGCCTAAGATTTTTTGGCTACGTTCGACCAATGGCAAAGCTAATAATTCGTCGATATTGTCTAAGGTTGGGATAGTTTCAGGAAAAAATAATCCCTGGTTTTTACCCAAGCCTTGGCGTACCGCTTGGGCAAAATTCATTTGTTCTTCAGGATGTTTGATATTGTATAAATTCATTATTTACCTTCATCTTTTTTTTGTTGTACCGGCGCAGGCACTGATTGTTGTGTTTGAGGTTGATATTTATTTAACACCGTTACAGCAGAATCTTTATTGACCAGTAAATACGTTGTATTCTTTGGTTCGGACAATTTACAAAAAGCAAATTCTTTCACATCCGCGCAAGAAAGCGACAGCCCAGAAAATTTTTTATCAATAACATTGATCACGTCTGGATGTTTAGCGAAAAAACGTTTCATTGTTGCCTTTGAACTGGTCGTCAAACGACAGGGTTTATTCTGCGTACAAACAACGTTATTCCATTGATTATTCTGCAAAATATCCGTTGTCCAATATTTCCCCATTGAAGTAAAACGATATCCAACAAGCACATTATTATCCTTGTCTGTGACAATATAAATGCCTTGATCGGCACTTTCCAATTTAGCTGAGGCAGTTGTTGTGCAAATAACGCCTAAAATCGCGGTAAAAATGACCGCACTATACTTTTTCATAAGCCCCTCCGGTTATTCAAATTAAAACTATGGCATCAGATTCTGAATTAACTTAATAAGTTAATCAAGTTCTCTTGCTCCTTGATTGTCCACCTGGCAAATATGCACAAATCCTTCATTGTTTTGCAAATAATGATTTTCCAAATACGTGGATAACTTCATGGCAATATTCAGATCCGGTGCAATTGCAAAAATCGTCGGACCAGAACCAGAAATCCCGCAAGCCAGCGCCCCAAAATCACGCACCGCTTGTTTGACTTCGGCAAAATTCGGTAATAACGCTTCTCGATAAGGCTCGGCGATCACATCTTGCATCATATAAGCCGCTAAGGCTTCCTGTTGTGTATGGCAAGCATGCACAAAACTCCCCAAATGACGACCATGTGCAATGACATCTTGGCGGGTATAACTTTTCGGTAAAATGGCTCGCGCCTGTGCTGTAGAAACTTCAATCCCTGGATACGCCAACACCCAATACCAATGATCAAAAAATGGGAGTGTTTGGCAAATATTGCCGAGAGATTGTACCATTAATTGTACCCCACCTAAATAGCAAGGCGCCACATTATCATAATGGATGGAACCGGAAATACGCCCTTCCAATTCCCCCATCATCTCCAATAACTCCATTTTTGAGAAAGGTTCCTCATGGAATTTATTCAACGCAACCAGCGCCGCTACAATAGAACAGGCACTCGATCCTAAACCAGACCCGATCGGCATATTTTTCTCTAGCGTTAAACGCAAGGCTTTAACCGCGACATTGCGCAACTTCAAACGTTCACTAAACAGCACATATGCCTGATAAACAATATTTTTTTGCGGTTCTTTTGGCAATTTACGCACAAAATAACCCGCACTTTCTAACTCAAAACCACTGGCAATTTCGTCAATTTGAACCACATCTCCGAGTAAAGAACCGTTAATGGGGGAGATTGCCGCCCCCAAGGTATCAAATCCGACACTAATATTAGCACTTGATGCCGGCGCATAAATTCTAAGCATTCTCGCTCCCCTCATTAATGTTGTAGCGTTCTCAATATATCGGCAAAAATCCCCGCTGCGGTCACCGCATTACCAGCGCCATAACCACGCAATAATAATGGAATAGGATGATAATAGCGGGTATAAAATGCAAGCGCATTTTCCCCATTTTTCACTTTATATAATGGATCATCTGCATCCACTTCAAGAATGGAAACTTTACAATGCCCGTTTTCAATTTGTCCTACATAGCGCAATACTTTGCCGGCGGCTTTGGCGTTTGCAACACGCGTTGCAAATTCCGCATCTAATTGTGGTAAAAGTGCCATAAATTCATCCGCACTTTTCCCTTCAGCAAAGCCCTGTGGCAATACGCTTTCGACTTCCACATCATCTAATTCAATTTGCAAACCGGTTTCGCGAGCAAGAATTAATAATTTACGCGCCACATCCTGTCCGGAAAGATCATCGCGTGGATCCGGTTCGGTAAACCCTTTCTCGCGAGCAAGTGCGGTCACTTCTGATAAAGATAATCCCTCCTCCAACTTGCCAAAAATAAAGGATAAGGAACCGGATAAAATTCCGTTAAAACGATTTACTTCATCCCCTGCCGCCAATAAATTTTGTAAATTTTCAATGACCGGCAACCCAGCACCAACATTGGTATCATATAAGAATTTACGCTGATTTTTACGCGCATTGGCGCGTACTTGATTGTAATATTCTATCTCGCGCGTGTTCGCTTTCTTATTCGGCGTCACTACGTGGAAGCCTTCTTCCAATGCGCGTGCATATAAACCAGCAACGCTTTCAGCGGTAGTACAATCCACAAATACCGGATTAACCACATGGTGCAATTTAATAAAGGAAAGTAATACATCAAAATCTGACGGTTGGGTTGCATTTGCCAATTGTTCTTGCCAGTTGGTCAAATCCAAACCGCGCTCATCTAATAACATCTTATTGGAATTAGCTAAGGCACAAACGCGAATTTCAATATCCTTCTTTGCCAAATATTCTTTTTGATTTTTTACTTGCTCGATCAATTCACTGCCAACGCCACCAACACCGACTAAAAACATATCCACCACTTTTTTGTTATTAAATAACACTTGGTGCGTTGCCTTCACTGCTTCAATCGCTTTATTTTGCGCGACCACAGCGGAAATAGAACGTTCTGATGACCCTTGGGCAATGGCAACAATACTGATATTAGCTTGTGCTAAGGCTGAAAAGAAACGTGCGGCAATCCCTTTCGCTTGACGCATCCCATCACCAACCACAGAAATAATGGATAAATCGCGGATCACATCAATCGGCTCTAAGGCATTCGTTTTCAATTCTTGCTCAAATTCTGCTTCCAACGCCATTTTCGCCGTATCCACCGCTTTAACCGGTACACAGAAACTGATGCTATATTCGGAAGATGATTGCGTAATTAAGATCACAGAAGCCCCCGCTTTTGACATGGCGGAAAAGACGCGTGATGCCATGCCGACCATGCCCTGCATACCCGGCCCAGAAATATTGAACATAGCCAAATTATCTAAATTAGTAATCCCTTTTACTTGCAAACCTTCTGAGGTGGTATTTCCATCAATAATTGAACCTGGAGCACTTGGGTTACCGGTATTTTTGATCAAACAAGGAATTTGTGGTTGCACTAATGGACCGATAGTACGTGGATGAATTACTTTCGCTCCGAAATAGGAGAGTTCCATGGCTTCTCGGTAAGACAAGCTCGGTAACAAACGCGCATCCGGTACCAAACGCGGATCGCAAGTATAAACACCATCCACATCCGTCCAAATTTCACACACGCTGGCACTTAAACAAGCCGCTAAGCACGCCGCGGAATAATCCGAACCATTACGTCCCAATAGCACTAATTCGCCTTTTTCATTGCCGGCGGTAAATCCTGCCATCAAGACAACATTTTTCTTCGGAATAGAGGGAGCATCAATACGCTGGGTAGATGCTTCAATATCCACAGACGATTCCAAATAACCGCCATGGGCTAACAATTTTTCGACCGGATTAATTAAGGTCACTTCATATCCACGGGCTTCAAACCACGCTTTCATCATGGCGATAGATAATTTTTCGCCACGAGAATCAATGGTTGCCTTAACCGCATCTTCCACTTTACCATTTTGACGAATTTCCGCCAAAAGCCCTTCAATTTGGGCAAATTCAGCATCAATCAATGCCTTGGTCCCGGCTAAATCAAAATTGCTATTTTCTTGATGTAATCCATTAATAATATTATAGAAAATGTCTAAGGCTTCGTTAAAATGATTGTCAGTAGGCTGGTTTAAACTCGCTTTTTCAGAAAGGGCAACGAGGTGGTTAGTGATTTTGGCGGGCGCGGATAAAACACCTGCCGCTTGTTCTTCCAAATGAGCCTGTTCAATCAATTGGGCGGCTTGTGAAAAGCGTTCCGGGTTGGCTAATGATGTTCCTCCAAATTTAAGTACGCGCATAATAATCTCCTAAGATGTTGTGAATTTTTAAAATTTATCATAAAAAAACCCGCATTTGATAAAATGCGGGTTCGGTGTATTCCTTTTTTAACGCACTAACCCGCTCCATTAAGCATAATAATGGTCATCATAATAATGGTTGCGAAGGTCGTACGTTGTGCCATAATCTGTCTTACTAATACGTTACAAATAGAATGTATGTTAGAAATACCGAAATTTTACATCATTGTCAAATAGAAAATAAAAAAATCGTTTTTTTTCATAAATTTTTCTCAATCTAGTCTATTTCAGGTAAAATTATTTTTCCTAACCCCAAATACTTAATACTCCAATATCATAATCACGGGTAATACTAGTCATGCAAATAAAAGAAAATTTAGTCACTGTTTACCAGCACATAAAACAAATTTGTGAGCACACTCAAAAAGATCCGCAAAGTGTCAAATTATTGGCGGTCAGCAAAACCAAACCCGTAGCCGATATTTTGCAAGCCTATCAAGCCGGTCAAATCGCCTTTGGCGAGAATTATGTGCAAGAAGGCGTCGAAAAAATTCATTATTTTGAGCAGCAACAAATTGCCTTAGAATGGCATTTTATCGGTCCCTTGCAATCCAATAAATCTCGTCTTGTGGCGGAAAATTTTGATTGGATGCAAACCTTAGATCGCGCCAAAATCGCTGATCGTCTCAACGAACAACGTCCGCATTATAAAAAGCCGCTAAATGTGCTAATTCAAATTAATATTAGCAATGAAGAAAGCAAATCGGGTATTGCACCACAAGAGATGTTAGCATTAGCAAAACACGTGGAAAATTTACCGCACTTATGTTTGCGCGGACTGATGGCAATTCCGCAAGCCAGCAACGATCCAGCTGAACAAGAAAAGGCGTTCGCGCAAATGTTAGCGCTGTTCCAACAATTACAACAGCAATTTCCACAATTGCCGATCGACACACTGTCAATGGGCATGAGCAATGATATGGCAAGCGCCATAAAATGCGGTTCAACCATGGTAAGAATTGGCACTGCCATTTTCGGCGAACGCCAATATGATGCACAATAATCAGTAAAAAAAATACCGCACTTTTTTCAGTTTCACCAGCGGTCCCCTTGACAGATAAAACCAAAAAAGTGCGGTCATTTTTTAATAGGGTTATACGCCTTGTTGCTGAAAATATAATACTGTTGCTGCCACGCGGGAATGCACATTTAACTTACGCAATAAATTGCGAATATGCACTTTGACTGTTTCTTCCGAGATAAACAATTGCACAGCAATTTGTTTATTGGATAAGCCAGTCGCAATTAAACGCAGCACATCCCTTTCGCGATCAGTTAATAACTTCATAGGCTCTTCTACCGGACGTTTTTCCAACAGCAAATCCTTGATGGAATCGCTTAAAATCACCTCGCCTTGCGCAATGCGTTGCAATTGTGATAATAAGGTATCCGGTTCACTGTCTTTCAACAAATAGCCATCCGCACCAGCATCAACTAAAGTAAAAATATCATTTTTCGCATCGGAAACGGTTAAAATCACAATACGCGCATCCACCCCTTCTGTACGCAGCGCTTTTAACGTATCCAACCCGGATAAGCCTTTCATATTTAAATCTAAAATCACCAAATCTGGCGAAGTTTGTAACGCTAAATGAATGCCCTCCGTTCCACTACCGGCATCCCCAACTACATCAAATGCGTTTTGTAATTCTAATAATTGTCTAATTCCTCTACGCATTAATGGATGATCATCTATGATGATCACTTTAATTTTATCTGACATATCCCCTCCAAATCATTATGACAATGCCAATCGGCTATAAAATGGTACGATTTTTACACCGTCCCCCTCCGGCAATAATTGATAAAATTGCGGATAATTAAAATTACGTTGTACAATTTTATACGGATTACCGCAACCCTCCAAGCCGGCAGACTGATAAATATGGTTTATTTCGCGGATTTTTTGTTCTTTTGAGCCTTCGCAATGGCGATAAATTTCAATATGGTTTGCTTCGTCTAAGATATAGACATTAAAGGATTTATTCGGATTATCCTCAAAGAAAAATTGCAAAAATCCTTCGCTCGCAAACGCATCAATTTCATAAGGATAATGTTTTTCATTGGCAAGCGCGATTGCCTCTTGCTCTTCGATTGTCCCTTGCAATGCAATATCAAATTCTTGCTTATCCCGCGGTTGAGCATTATGCAATTCTTGCAAACTTAACCCGCGCTCTTCAAAAAAGAATTGCCAGTTTTTCCCTGCCACACGCAAGGTATTATTTTGTGGCACATCACTAGTACCGATTTGAATACTCAAGCATTTATTAATAAGTGCGGTCACAATATTACGCAATGTCATCCGATAATGTTGGCTATAACAAAAAACGTTCACCACACGTGGTGGCGTTGAGCCTCTTGAGACTTTATTGGATAATACTTTCAGTGCCAATAAAATCGCATTAGCGCCTTCAAAATGCAAGGTACGAATTTCATTCCAAACATTACGATAAGTTAAATCAATACTACCGACCAAACTTTCTTCCGCCGGTCCAAAGCTAAATAAATCGCTCGGAACAATATTAGATTTTGCTTGTAATAAATTTTTCGTCGGATCAGCAGATAAATTCACCGTCACCACTAAATCACGAATTTCACAAGAATGACTCAATTCTTCATTGCTCGCCGACGTCAACGAATTCGGGAACGACAAACGTAAATCAGTCACAAATTTACGCAACGTATCCAAGCTGACGTTTTTGCTGGAAATATAAAGTTGGGTTGCCGGCGTTAGCACACGATTAAAATATGCCCACGCCACCAATTTATTCAAACTCTCGGCGTATTCCACATTGCGCGGTGTGGCAAAACTTTCAATGGTGGGCACTTGATTAACCAAATACCAACCGTCTTTGAAAAAGCGATTATTTTTCACTTCAATAAAGGTCAACGATTGCTCACTCAAATTGGCGGAAATCGTCGAATTAAGCAAGGTAATTTTGCCCGGTAACTCTTCAAATGCAGTGTAAAGTTTGCGCGTTAAGATGGATAAATCTTGTGGCATAATGCTGGAATTCACTTTATATTTGCGAGCAAAATACACCAAATGACGATAACTGAACATTAAAAATTGAATTAAATCATCATGATTTTCTTTAACGCGTTTAATTTTCCAGCGGGAACGTTGATTCAAATCTTCAATTAATTTCTCCGACCAGCCCCATTCTTTCACCAATTTTTGCAAATAATCCAAACGCCAATTGAATTGCGGACGATGTTCGCCATAATCCGTTGCTTTAACATAAAAACACAAACGCGCAAACGCCAAACGTTTAAATTCTTTTCCGTTAATTAAATAGCGGGTCACGCGTTCAAGCATGGTTAAATAGGCATCAAAATGATAATCCCGATCGCCTTTTAATAAACGTTGTTTAAATTCTTGCGCAATTAAATGCGTGTGAGGATACTCGCTGGAATACATTTCCAGCAACAAGATTTTTAACGCTGATTTATAAGGCGCATCAATACCTTTGTACAATTGCCATAAGCTGGCACCAAAATATTCATTGGCTGAAAAGGCGCCCAACCCACCAAAATCCACCCAATCATTAGGATCAAGTTGTTTTTCGTCAATCAGACGCGCCACTTCTGTTTCATACAAATGCTCATCTGCTACTGCAAGATGTAACCACAATAACGGTTTGCCCGCTAAACGAATGACGGTGCGATAAAATTCATCCAGCAGCAGCATATATTGTGCCGAACCACAATTTTCTGCAGTTAATGGATCGGCATAGCGGAAACTGCGAAAGCGTTTTTGATCAATTAAATAAAGATTAATATCAATCCCAAGCACCATTGCCCATTGTTGCAACACAGTTTGTTTTTGTTTGAGTAACTCGCGGGCTTCTCGGCAAAGCCCTTCGCGCTGACAAACCCAAATATCCAAATCAGACATGGAGGTTTGGCTGACCGACGCAACGCTCCCCATCACATAAACGCCCAAAATTGCAGCAGAAGTGCGGTCACTTTTATCATTGATTTCGCGCTGTAGTGGAACCAATTCGGCAGTGGATAGTTTACTGGTAAGATAATTTTTTTGGTATGGGGATAAATTAAAGTCAGCGATCCCTTGCGGTGCCTTTTCAATATAGCCAGGCAACGCAGGATGATTGATATGCAATAACAAGGTAATTAATTGGAAAACTTGCTGAAATTCAGCACTGGATCCAGATAGAGTGCGTTCAAAACGCAAATTATCCAAATACGCTACATCGAGCCTTGCTTTATTTAGATCATAATTCAAACAATATCCTATGATTATTCAGCCCAAACCGCCAATGAAATACAGCGGTTATCGAAAACTTATCATTATTTAGCGCCAGCAAGACGACCTCATAATGTAAATGCCTTTCACCCGGCTGCCTACTCTATCACTTGGCTCAAATTAAAGCAAAATGTTTAAATGAAAACTGACTTTTGCAAACAACAATGATAGGATAAGGCAGTCTATTTTAAGCTAACAAAAAATATATCGCTATGACAAATAAAACTCTCTTGAAAATCGCCACCCGTCAAAGCCCATTAGCGCTTTGGCAAGCCAACCACATCAAAGACCGCCTTGCCAGCCTTTATCCGGCACTTGAAATCGTTTTAGTCCCAATGATCACAAAAGGGGATGCCATTTTGGATACACCCTTGGCAAAAATTGGTGGAAAAGGATTATTTGTCAAAGAGTTAGAAAATGCATTGCTCAATGGTGAAGCCGATATTGCGGTGCATTCCATGAAAGATGTCCCCATGCAATTTCCACAAGGATTAACCCTAAGCGTGATTTGTCAACGAGAAGATCCGCGAGATGCCTTTGTGTCAAATCAATTTGCTAATTTGGCATCCTTGCCACATGGGGCGATTGTGGGTACCTCCAGTTTGCGTCGCCAATGCCAACTCAAAGCATGGCGCCCAGATTTAGATATTCGTTCCTTGCGCGGCAATGTGGGAACCCGTTTATCCAAATTGGATAATGGCGAATATGACGCGATTATCTTAGCCTCCGCTGGACTTATTCGCTTGGGATTAGCCGAACGTATTACAGATTTTGTTGAGGTCGAAACTTCATTGCCGGCAGCGGGACAAGGCGCTATCGGGATTGAATGTCGCGCGGATGATAAACAAGTGCAACAGTTACTCGCCCCCCTTGCCGATATTGACACCACTTATTGCGTTTTGGCAGAACGCGCGCTCAATAATCGCCTGCAAGGTGGCTGCCAAGTACCGATCGGTTGTTATACCATTCGCCAAAATAACGAACTTTATTTGCGCGCCTTGATCGGTGCGCTGGATGGATCAAAAATTTTACGCGCCGAAGGAAAAAGTGCGGTGGAAAATGCACAAGATTTGGGCATTCGTATCGCCGAGCAACTGTTAGCGCAAGGTGGCGATAAAATATTACAATCCATTTATCAAGACTAGGTGAAAAACTTATGGCGGTATTAGTCACGCGCCCCGATGCACGGGGAATACAATTAGTTGAAATGCTAAATAAAGCAGGGATTGTCGCTATTCATCTGCCGTTATTTTCCATTGAAGCGGGCAGCGAATTAAATCAATTACCGAATAAATTGGCACAACTCAAAGCACAGGATTATGTCTTTGCGGTGTCAAAAAATGCCGTGGAATACGCAGCGCAAACCCTAAAACAGACGGGATTTCATTGGCGCGACGATTTGTGTTATTTTACTGTCGGACAGCGCACCGCGGAATATTTTGCCGCCAATACCGAACAAATGATTTATTATCCGTTCCAACAAGAAACCAGCGAAGGTTTACTTGAACTGCCGGCTATGCAAACATTGAACGGAAAGCGGATTTTAATTTTACGCGGCAATAGCGGACGCGAACTATTTGCCGAGCAAGCGCAACAACGCGGAGCGGAAGTGGATTATCTCGAATGTTATCGACGCGTTCCGATTGTTTATCCAAATAATGAGGAACAAACCAGCTTATGTCAGCGTGCTGGCGTGCAAACCGTTATTGTCACCAGTATGGAAATTTTACTGTCCCTTATGGATTTTGTACCGGAAAAAGAACATAATTGGCTAAAAAGCTGTCAACTGATTACCGTAAGTCGCAGAATTGCGACGTTTGCAAAAAAATTGGGATGGCAACATGTAACAATCTCACCGAAAGCGGATAATCAGGCTTTGTTATACACTTTATTACAAAATGCTTAGTTGCATTTTATTTTTAACAAAAATCAAGGAATAAATTATGGCTGAGAAGAATACCAAACCAACGGAAAAAAAAGCGTTGCTGCAAAAAGAACTCACTCCAGCTGAAAACGAGCATAACCTAACGTCTTCCGCAGATGACAAAACAAACCACCGCGCTGCCGATAACGTTACCCAAGCTACAAATAGCCAAGAAAAGAAAGAGGAAAAACGCACAATGGATAATGCCGATAAATCCCCTCAAACTAACAACCGCGCTTCAACGGAAAAAACTGTTGAAAAAAGCGTGGAAAAAAATCCTGAAAACAACTCACCAAGTCAGT
This sequence comes from [Pasteurella] mairii, assembly GCA_900454475.1. GTDB lineage: Bacteria > Pseudomonadota > Gammaproteobacteria > Enterobacterales > Pasteurellaceae > Actinobacillus_B > Actinobacillus_B mairii. The sequence goes on along the minus strand of UGSS01000002.1, from coordinate 428,933 downwards.
CTGTCGTCGTGAAAAAAAGCACTTCCAGCTTGGCAGTCTTAGCCATTCTTATTGCCTTAGGAGTTGGCGGTGCCGGTTATTATTTCGGTCAACAACAAATAGTACAAATGCAGCAAAAAATGACCGCACTTGAACAACAAGTCAGTGAAAAAGTGCCGAACGCGCCACTTGATTTACCGGATTTTAGCCAACAACGCGAACAACTTAGCCAATTGCTGACATTCCAAAAAAATGCGCAACAGGAAATCGTTCAATTAACCCAAACCGTCGCGGGTAAAAACCAAGAAATTAACGGGTTAAAAGCACAAATTGGTCAATTGGCGTCTGCGGCTAAAGCGGAACAACCAAATGATTGGCTATTATCCGAAACAGATTTTTTATTAAATAACGCCTTAAGAAAATTAGTCTTAGATAACGATATTGATACCGCGGTTTCGTTACTTAAAATCGCGGATGAAACCTTAGCCAAGGTATCCGATCCAAAAGCCGGCGCAGTACGTAGCGCAATCAATAAGGATTTAAAACAGCTTTTATCGTTAAATAATGTGGATCAAAATGCAGTGATGCAACGCTTGTCGCAACTTGCCAATACCATTGATGAACTCACCGTATTAAATGTCAATTTTGATGATCCGAACAGTTACGATCAACTAAGTAATTCTATTGAGGATTGGAAACAAAATATTGAGAAAAGTGCAACTTCCTTCTTAAATCACTTTATCCGTATTACGCCACGTGATACTGAAACCAAAGCCTTATTAGCACCGAACCAAGATATTTACTTAAGAGAAAATATTCGTTTGCGTTTACAAATTGCTATTTTGGCAGTACCACGTCAGCAAAACGAATTATATAAACAATCCTTGGAAACCGTGGCATCATGGATCAGAACCTATTTTGATACCACAACCAATGTGGCAGAACAATTCCTCAAATCCTTGGATGAATTGTCGGAGCAATCGATTTATGTGGATACCCCAAATCAATTAAGTAGCTTAAATATGTTAGATAAACTGCTTAACAAACAACCATCAGAAATACAAAAAATTGAGCTTTCCGTCGATAAAGCCTTAAGCGAAGAAAATGCGCTGGATGCTACAACAACTGACTCGAATACACCAAGTGAATCAAATGTGACACAACAAAGCAGTATGCAAAATGAGGCTTCACCTTCAGAAACAGATACGCCAACAAACGCGGAACAACCGGCTAATAACGAGCCTCAACAGTAGAGGAAATAGATTATGTTTAGAACGCTATTTTTAATGCTGGTGTTACTCGCCGGCTTAATCGCAGGACCTTATCTCTCTGGTAAACAAGGTTATGTATTAATTGAAACCAGCAGTTATAGCATTGAAATGTCAATTACTACCTTAGTGGTCTTCTTTGTGATTGCATTGGCAATTATTTACGGAATTGAGTGGATCATTACCCGTTTTTGTCGTTTAAGTAGCAACACTTACGGTTGGTTCTCCCGCCGCAAACGGCTCAAAGCGCAAAAACAAACCCTCGAAGGGTTAATGCGCATGAACGAAGGCGATTATTCTAAAGCAGAAAAATTAATCGGCAAAAATGCCAAACATTCTGATGAACCGGTGTTGAACTTTATTAAAGCCGCGGAAGCCGCGCAACAACGCGGGGATGAATTTAGCGCGAACCGCTATTTAATTGAAGCTACCGAACTTGCCGGTACAGACAGTTTGATTGTCGAAATTGCTCGAACCCGCATTTTATTACAACAGAAAAAACTGCCGGCGGCGCGCAGTTCTGTGGATAGCTTGTTGGTGATGGCGCATAAAAATAAAGAAGTGCTTAAACTGGCGGTGGATATCTATCTGCAATCCAAGGCTTATCAAGCATTAGATAAAATTTTAGATCAAGTAGAAAGCGTTGGTTTATACAGCAACGAAAACTTCACCCAACTGCAACGCCAAGTAGAAGACGGTTTACTTGATGAAAAAATGAATGAAGAAGGCGTGGATGGTTTACTTGAATGGTGGGAAAATCAACCGCGCAAACGCCAAAACGATCTGTATGTTAAAACCGGTTTAATTGCGCGTTTAATTGATAGTAATGATCATGAAAGTGCTTACGAATTAACTCTTGAGGCACTGAAAAAACTGGATGATAGCAGCCCCTTGGCAAAAGCATTATATACACAAATTACCCGCTTACAACCAACAGATAACAGCAAACTGCTTAAATTAGTTGAAAAAAGAGCAAAACAGGCACAAGGCGATCAGCGTTGCTTTATCCAGCGTGCATTAGGATATTTATATGTGCGCAATAATGAATTCGGCAAAGCCAGCAATGTCTTTAAAACCATTTTAGAAAATCATAAACAGCAATTGGAAGTTAATGATGCTACCATGGCGGCTTATGTGTTTGAGCAAAATGGGGATCATGCCTTAGCCAAACAAGTGCGCGAAGAAAGTTTAAAATCGGTGATGTCCATTCAAGCCTTACGACTAGAAGAAAAAACGGAACAAAATTCGACCGCACTTTTAGAAAATAAGTAAGTTAATTAATTTCTTTTCTCTGAAAAACCTACTTTTTTAAAGTAGGTTTTTTATCGTCTAAGTGTTATTTCTTACACCAGTTCTGCAAATTCTTATAAATTAATTTTAAAATAAATTTTATAAAATCACCAAAAAATGTGATCTATTGCACAACTTTTACTCCATATGATAACAATAATGTGATCTGTATCACGTTATTAGACTTCGTTTTACTTTAGAATGCGCTGCTATTTGAAAAATTTATTTTTAATTAAGGAGTCGATATGACCATTGCTATTATAATAGCGACCCATGGGATAGCAGCAGAACAGTTGTTAAAAACAACTGAAATGCTTATCGGCGAACAAGAGAATGTTGCAACCATTGATTTTGTTCCCGGTGAAAATGCTGAAACCATTATGCAAAAATACCAAGAAAAACTGGCGACGACACTTTCTCATTGTGATGAAGTGCTGTTTTTAGTGGATACTTGGGGAGGCAGTCCGTTCAACGCTGCCAACCGTGTCTCTGAAGGTAAAGAGAATATGGATATTGTTACCGGCGTCAACGTACCAATGTTAGTCGAAACCTTTATGGCGCGTGATGATGGTCCAAGTTTATCCGAACTTGTCGCCATTGCATTAGAAACTGGACGTACCGGCGTACGAGCATTACGTTACGAGGAAGAAGAAGCCAAACAGCCAGCCGCACCACAACCCGCGCCTGTCCCGCAAGCCGCGCCACAAAGCGTAACTGCCGGCGGACATATGACCATAGGTTTAGCACGTATTGATGACCGTTTAATTCACGGGCAAGTCGCGACACGCTGGACAAAAGAAAGCAAAGTAAGCCGAATTATTGTGGTTAATGATGATGTGGCAAAAGATAACGTACGTTCTACCATGCTTAAAAGCGTTGCCCCTCCGGGTGTGACTGCTCATGTAGTAGATGTCGCCAAAATGGTGCGTGTATATAACAATCCGGAATATGCCAATGACCGCGTGATGTTGTTATTTACCAATCCAACGGATGTATTAACGCTGCTTGAAGCAGGATTTGATATGAAATCAATCAATATCGGCGGCATGGCATATAAAGATGGAAAAAAAATGATCACCAGTGCAATCGCGGTAGATGATCAAGATATTGATGCCTTCAAAGCAATTGATGCTATGGGCGTTGAGCTTGATGTGCGTAAAGTCTCGAACGATACTCGCCAGCACATGATGGATTTATTAAAGAAGAACAATTTAATTTAAGGAATGTAGCATGGAAATTTCAACTTTACAGATTATCCTCGTATTCCTCATTGCCTGTATTTGTGGCATGGGATCAATTCTTGATGAGTGGCAAACCCACCGTCCATTAATCGCTTGTACACTCATCGGCTTGGTATTAGGCGATATTACCACCGGCATCAAAGTCGGTGGCGCACTTGAGTTATTAGCCCTTGGCTGGATGAATATCGGTGCAGCATTAGCACCGGATGCCGCCTTAGCTTCCGTTATTTCGACCATTTTGGTTATCGTCGGCGGGCAAGATATTTCAACAGGTATCGCCATCGCAATTCCATTAGCGGCAGCCGGACAAGTCTTAACCTATGTCGTACGAGCCATTACTGTTGGTTTCCAACACGCGGCGGATAAAGCAGTACAAAGTGGCGATCTCCGCAAACTCGATTGGATCCACTGCTCCGCGTTAATTTTACAAGCCATGCGTATCGCGATTCCAGCCTTAGTGATTGCGATGACAGCGGGTACTGATGTAGTGCAATCAATGTTAAGCGCTATTCCTGAAGTAGTCACAACCGGTCTTAAAATTGCCGGTGGATTTATTGCAGTCGTCGGTTATGCAATGGTAATTAACATGATGCGCGCTGGACATTTAATGCCATTTTTCTATGCCGGTTTTGTCATTGCGGCATTCACCGATTTCAACTTAGTCGCCCTTGGTGTACTTGGTACCATTATGGCAATTCTTTATATCCAACTACACCCAAAATACAACCAAAGTAAACAAGTTGTACAAGTGGTTAGCAATAATAACAACGATCTTGATAATAGATTAGATTAAGAGGGTAAAAAAATGACAACAGAAATTAAAAAAGTAACCCAACGCGATTTAAATGCGGTCGTTCTTCGTTCAAATCTATTTCAAGGTTCTTGGAACTTTGAGCGGATGCAAGCCCTTGGCTTCGCTTATTCTATGGTACCGGTTATCAAACGTTTATACCCAGATCCGAACTCACAAGAGCGCAAAGATGCGATAAAACGCCATTTAGAATTCTTCAATACTCAGCCTTTCGTCGCCTCGCCAGTCTTGGGTGTCACCATTGCAATGGAAGAAGAACGCGCCAACGGTAAACCGATTGACGACGCTGCCATCAACGGGATCAAAGTTGGTTTAATGGGACCATTAGCGGGCGTGGGCGATCCCATTTATTGGGGAACTGCTCGTCCAGTCTTTGCCGCGCTAGGTGCAGGTTTGGCGGTTAACGGGGATATCCTCGGTCCAATTTTATTCTTTATCCTGTTCAATCTTGTGCGTTTAGCCACCCGTTATTTCGGCGTTACCTATGGTTACAAAAAAGGCTTGAACGTCGTACAAGATATGAGCGGTGGGTTACTGCAGAAATTAACTGAGGGCGCTTCTATTCTCGGTTTGTTTATCATGGGCGCGCTGGTGCAAAAATGGACAACTATCAATGTTCCACTCGTGGTTTCCGTGATTGAAAAACAAGATGGAACTGTTGAAACCACCACCGTACAATCCATTTTGGACAGCTTAATGCCGGGTCTGTTACCATTATTGCTCACCTTTGCCTGTATGTGGTTATTGCGCAATCGTGTGAACGCCCTTTGGATTATTATCGGCTTCTTCGTCATCGGTATTTTCGGTGCTTGGACCGGTATTCTGGCTTAATTTTACGCAAGGCACGGGAATATCTCGTGCCTTTTATTTTTACTTATCACCATGATAATTAACATTTTTCTCCTAGCTGGGATTTTATTGTTTTTTGCTTTTGCGATTTATGATCAAATCGGCATGGACCGACTTAAAGGCAAAACCCGCTTAAAAGTGCGGTTAGAAAAACGAGCAAAATCAGATGCCTTAATTTTTATCGGATTGATTTTATTATTCATTTATCAAACCCAATCTAATATCAATCCCTCTACGCTATTTTTACTCGCGATGCTGATTATTCTCAGCATTTATGCCGCATTTATTCGCTCCCCAATGCTGGTATTAAAAGAAAATGGCTTTTTTTATGGCAATTGGTATTTCACCTATGCGACAATCCATCAAATTAACCTTGCTGAAAAAAATTTACTTGTCGTCGATTTAAAAAATGGCAAACGCTTGCTGATACAACTGACTAACGAACATGATCGTGAACAAGTCGTGCAATTTTTCGGCGGATACAAATCATAAAAGGAACAACCATGACCGGAATTTATAAACTAAATGGTAGCTTACAACATTACATTTGGGGCGGAAAAGATTATCTTCCCAACTTCTTGGGACAACCAAAAACCGAAGCGCATTATGCAGAATGGTGGCTTGGCGCCCATCCCTCTACTCCATCGATGATTGAAGTCAACGGAATCCTACAACCTTTAACACAATTTTTAAGCCAAAATCCAACCGCACTTGGTCAACCCAGTCGCGCTCGTTTCGGTGACGAACTGCCCTATTTACTCAAAATTCTTGACGTTGAAAAACCGCTTTCCATCCAATTGCACCCAACCAAACAGCAAGCTGAAATTGGATTTGCACGCGAAAATGCAGCATTTGTTGATTTAAAAGATCCAAAACGCACCTATAAAGATCGTAATCATAAACCGGAAATGATGATCGCTTTATCGGATTTTTGGCTGCTCCATGGGTTCAAACCCAAAGCGCAAATTATCGCCACATTGCAACAACGCCCCTCACTAAGTGCGCTGGCTGAAAAGCTCCAACAGCAAGATCTGCATTCTTTTTACGCGCAAATTATGCAAGCGGATCAAGCGCAATTGGCAAGTTGGTTATTGCCGATTATTGCTGAACATAAAGTGAGGTATAAAAATCATCAATTTTCCTTGGATAATCCGGATTATTGGGTGTTGTACTGTATGGAAAGCATGGAAATTTCCGAAGATAAATTGGATGCTGGACTGGTTTGTTTTTATTTGTTTAATATTGTGCAGGTCAAACAAGGGGAAGGTATTTATCAAGATGCCGGCATTCCTCATGCCTATTTACGCGGTCAAAACATTGAACTGATGGCGTGTTCTGACAATGTTATTCGCGGTGGCTTAACGCCGAAACACGTGGATATTCCAGAACTACTCAAAGTGGTTGATTGCCGCGAAATTATCCCGCAAATTATTCCAGCCGCGGATGCGCAAAACGCCATCATGACCTATGAGACACCGGCAGAAGATTTCGCTTTAAGTAACTTGCGTTATCAGCCTCAAGACAAGCTCGATTTATACGCGCAAAGCGCCGAGATTTTATTGGTGATGGAAGGTTCGCTAAAAATTCGCCAAAATCAGACCGCACTTGAATTAAAACAAGGCGAATCAGCGTTTATTTGTGCGGATGGTGACTATCAAATTGAGGGCAACCAGCGTGGTTATGCGGTGATCGCAAAATTGCCTTAATTGCTTTTGAGCATGATGGGCGTGCTTGCTCATCATGCTTCGGGAAGATAGCCCGTATCTTGCAACGTCGGATTTTCCGCCCCTTGTTTGGCTAACTGATCGCAAATTTCATTTTCGCGATGCCCGCTATGCCCTTTCACCCATTGCCAATGAATATTATGGCGCAAAATGGCTTGATCCAATTGTTGCCACAAATCCTGATTTTTTACCGCTTTTCCGTTGCTGGCTTTCCAATTATTCCGCTTCCAATTAAAAATCCACTGCGTAATCCCATTTTTCATATATTGACTATCGCTATACACCGTCACCTCGCAGGCTTCGGTTAAGGTATTTAACGCCTCTATCACTGCCAACAATTCCATCCGATTATTTGTAGTCAAAAAATACCCTTTTGAAATCTGTTTTTCATGCTGTTTATAGCGCAATAAAATGCCAATTCCGCCGCGTCCCGGATTCCCCAAGCAAGAACCATCGGTAAAAATATCAATCTTTTTTCGTGTCATCTGTTGATTTTAACTATTCATTTCAATTAAATGAGGCGATAATACCGCAAAATAAATGAAAGAGATAGCAAAACCCATGAACATTGAAATAAATCCGACGCGACAAATTATACTGGATACAGAAACCACTGGGATGAACCAATTTGGCGCCCACTACGAAGGACATTGCATTATCGAAATTGGCGCTGTGGAAATGATCAACCGACGTTATACCGGACGCAAGTTGCATTTGTATATCAAACCGGATCGACCGGTGGATCCTGAAGCCATTAAAGTGCATGGTATCACCGACGAAATGTTGGAAGATAAACCGGATTTTGCCGCAGTGGCACAAGAATTCGTGCAATTTATTCAAGGCGCTGAATTGCTGATTCACAACGCCCCTTTCGACGTAGGCTTCATGGATTATGAATTTGCCAAACATCATATTAATGTCAAAACTCACGATATTTGTACTGTCACGGATACACTACAAATGGCGCGTCAAATGTATCCCGGTAAACGTAATAGCTTAGATGCGCTTTGCGACCGTTTGCATATTGATAACAGTAAGCGTACATTGCACGGAGCGTTACTCGATGCGGAAATCTTAGGCGATGTTTACTTGGCGATGACCGGCGGGCAAACCAGCCTATTTGATGATAATGAACCTGAGATGCCACAAGTGGAAGCCGAAGTCTATGAACAAAGTGCGGTCAGTTTTTCGCCAGATTTAGTGCGCTTAATGCCGACCGAAGAAGAAGAAAAAGCCCATTTGGATTACATGCAATTGATCAATAAAAAAAGTAATAATCATTGTTTATGGACAAAAACGCATGAGGCTGGAAAAGTACATTAGGCAAAATGCTTATGGATTAAGCAAATAACTGATAAAGCATAAAAAAAAGTTGACGAACCTCCCTTTCACGATTATCATTTGCTCCACCTGTGCGGAGTGGTAGTTCAGCTGGTTAGAATACCTGCCTGTCACGCAGGGGGTCGCGGGTTCGAGTCCCGTCCATTCCGCCAATTTCAACTTCGCCTATATCCGGAGCGGTAGTTCAGCTGGTTAGAATACCTGCCTGTCACGCAGGGGGTCGCGGGTTCGAGTCCCGTCCGTTCCGCCAATACATTGTAAATTGTTGTAAGCCTTGTCAAAAAACACATATAAAATCAAGCAGTTAATGATTTTTATATGTTCGCCTTGTAAAATAAAATATGCCTTTGTCATCGGTTGATGTGATCTTCTATGTGATCTTCTAAAATTTTGAGAAAAAAAAGATCACATCAAATAATTTAGTTTTTATTATTTGATACTTCAAGCCATGGCAAAATCTGTTAAACCTTTAAACGACACCCAAATTAAAACCGTAAAATCTACAAAGCCAATTAGGTTGAGTGATGGCAATAATTTGTTTTTATTTATCAACCCAAGCAAAAACGGAAAATCTCTTTCTAAAATATGGCAGTTTTTATACTCTCATCCCAAAACTAAAAAGCGAATAAGAAAAAATATCGGCGTTTACCCTACTTTATCACTAAGAGACGCCAGAGAAATCGTTAGAAATTATCATTCATTATTAAATCAGTGCATTGATCCATTTGAATATGCCAAAGAAATGGAAATAAAAGAACGTCAAAATCAAATCACGGTTAGGGAAATGGCGGAAAATTGGAAAAATAAAAAAGCGCAAGAAGTACTAGAGCGTACACTTGAAAATGAATACAGACGGTTAGAATTATGGCTTTTTCCAATTTTTGGTGATGAAATGATAAAGAATATCACGCTACCTAAAGCCATTGAATTATTGGAACCAATACACCAAGCGCACCCGGATACCGCACGCAAAATCACAGGTTATTTTGTGAATATTTTAGATCGTGCAGTGGCATTAGGTTATTTAGCCTATAATCCGATTGCTAATTTGAAAAAAGAATTTAAGAAAGTCGCAGCAATTAATCAACCTTGTATTCATTATTCTGAATTACCGGAATTTTTAAAGGCATTAAATTATTCAAATCGGTTAATGCGCACTAAGTTATTAGTTGAGTGGCAACTTTTAACAATGGTGCGCCCTACTGAAGCGGTGAGTGTTGAATGGTCTGAAATTGATTTTCATAATAGAGTATGGAATATTCCGGCGCTAAAAATGAAAGGTAAAAAAGATAAAAAATTGCCTCATTCCGTTCCGTTGTCAACACAAGCTATAATGATTTTAGAGGAGATGAAAAAATATTGCTCCGGTTCCTCTTTTATATTTCCACATAGAACTGATAGAAATTCGCCTTGTTCCAACGAAACCGCCAATAATGCGATAAAAAGCATTAATTATAAAGGGCGTTTAACTGCTCATGGAATGCGCTCAACCGCCCGCACTTATTTAACCGATATTGGGATAGATCACTTTGTAGCGGAAGCCTGTTTAGCACATAGAACAGGTAGCGAAGTAAGCCGAGTTTATAACCGTTCAAACTATTTAGAAGCAAGGCGGGAAGCTATGCAGAAATGGGGGGATTATGTAGAAAAATGTAAAAAATCATAAAATAATATTCCATAATTAAATAACATCAAACATGAATATTTTTCATAAACAAGTTTCTACCATAAAAATTATGTATATTTATACATACCCATAAAACACAATATAAGCCCTGTATAAGGGCTATTTTTTTAATATAATATTGGATTACTACATAGCTAATACTAAAAACGTGATGATTTTAGATGGCTTTATTTTTTTGTTTTGCGCGGATCAAAAATCGCAAGCATATCCTCGCCTCGCCCGCGCATTAAATGTGCATTTTTTACGCAACTTTTAAAGCACACTCAAGCCAAGCCAGACATAGCATGAATTAAATTCATAAATAAACGAAAATATACGCATTTCAACGCGGAACAACGCACTTTTACACATGAAAAGTTATAAAAATAGCGATAATTTCCACATCAAATCCGACAAAAAATAAATCCTTTATTCTTATATCTCTAAAAACTTTGTCATATGAACGATTTTTTTCTGCTTGTCTTGTGAAATCAGTAACAACAATCTGCGCCAAATGACAATAAACGCCACATTTTATATTCTCAAACCAAGAAAAACGAACGCTATAGCACGACATCGACGGTATAGCACACAAAAAAAGAGAGGTAAAAAATGTGAGTGAAAATCCTAAAAAAGCCCGCTTTATTAATCTTGATGAAGTGATAAATCGAACAAGTTTAACTAAAAGTACGATTTACGACTTAATGAAGAAAAAACAATTCCCACAATCAATCAATATCACACAAATCCGCGTTGCATGGCTTGAAAGTGATATAGACCGGTGGATCGAAAGTAAAATTAATCAACAAGAGAGTTAACTATGGAACAATTACAACCCCAAATAGATCAATTCAAAACAGAAAAAAACGAATATTTAGCATTAAAAACTCAACTTGATGAACTGATTAAGGAAAAAGAAAAAACGCTAAATATTATTGAGGCATTAAAGAATGAGATTGCGCAAAATGCCCAAGATGCTAAAGCTAGTTTAGATATGAAAGAGTTATCCGTTGATGATTATATTAATATTAAACAGACCGACACAGGTTTAAAAGCAAGAATAGAGTATTACTCTGCTTTATACGAAGAATTTGACATTAAAATTTATAACAAGAAAGAAGAATTATATTCAAAATGTAATAAATTAATAAAATTGCGTGAAAATATATTTCATCAAAAGGCAAAATTTTTAATAGATGAATTTATTTCACAAAATAAAGACAAATTAAATGAAATTTTTACCAGTGTTTATTTGAGCGGAGTTGCTATACACAACTATTCTTATCAAGAAAAAACAAATAGTGAATATGTCTTAGATTATATCAATAAAATAATTAATAAAAACATTAACACTAATTTAAATGCTGATAAGTTATTTTTCTTCAATTATTTTATAAATAAAAGTGAGATAATGACCCCAGCACAAAGACACAAAGCCATGTATGATAATAAATCAAAAGGCTTTAAAAATTTACTCGAAAACTTATAAAAAGGATTATTACATGGAAATTTTAACTATTAACAAACTAAATCAATATAAACAAAATTTATCAAATGCAATTAAACAAGACAAAACTTCTGATTTAGTATATTACGATTTAGAACCGGCACAAGAAGCAAAGCTATTAAATAACCTTTATAAACACAGTTTTTTTAGCTTAATCAATATCATTAAATCAACAAGACAAATCGGCGAAACATTAGGCATTAATGTACCGGCACCAAGTCAAACCAACACAGAAACACAAGAACGAACTTGTGAAAAATCCTACGTAACAGCGCCGAAAAAATTCAATTGTAAAAGTATTGATATTGATAGTTTTATTACTTATGCAAAACTTGACACTTTAGCCGGCTATCTCGATCAGGATTTTGACAACTTACTTGATAATTACCTAGATAAACAAATGCTATTAAGCCTTTTACTTGTTGGCTTTAATGGCGTTTATCGTGCGGAAAATTCCAATTTTTATGAAAACAAATTAGCGGAAGATGTGGCGAAAGGATGGCTACAACTTATCAGAGACAATGCGCCGGATAAAGTTTTATCAGGCGTTCAGGTAGGTGAAGCACAAGAATATAAAACGCTTAATTCGCTTGTAAAAAACGCATTAGCTAAAATAGATAATCCATTAAGAGCCGGAGGGGATTTAGTCGCTATTTGCGGGAGAAACATTATCAGCGATCAACCTGTAAAAATTGAATATGAGAATTTTAGCCAAGATAAAATTGGATTAATCACTATTTCGGAAAAATTAATTGGTGGCTTAAAAGCATTTAGCGTTCCATACTTCCCAGAAAATAGCATATTAATCACTCGATTAGATAATCTTTCGTTATACATTCACACCGGCACTATTCGACGTTTTTTAGAGAAAAATCCGGCAAAAAACAGACTAGAAAATTATATTTCTATGAATGTAGATTTTGTAATTGAAGACTACAACGCTGCGTTATTGATTGATAATATCAACATGATTGAATAAAAAAGAGGCAATATGAATAAAAAACTTGCTCAACTTAACCACATATTTAATGAACTTGACGAATATCATGGCGATGGTGAAAAGATCGCTCGGAGGTTAGAACATATGGTTACTACTGGTTATTTCTCAAGAAATGAAGCCTATGCGGTAGCACTTATCTATAAACGCTATAAAAAAATAGAAGCAAGGCATAACCGAGACGAGAAATATTACCTTTAATTTATACAGTAAAAACTGTAAGGGCATTCAGTAAAAATGCCCTTTTTTCTTGTCTATTGATTGTTTTTTTGGCAGTATAGAAAGCCTAACACGATGGATAAAAACGAACAAAATAATCAAAAGGAAAAAAATATGTACATAATGGGGGAGCATTTTAATTCTATAGAAATTCGAGAATATATTACCGTAACGGAATTAAAAGCATTATTTAAAAACAAATATAATATGATAAAAACGAATAAGCAGATTATCTCAATGTTTCCATTTAATATTTATTTTCATGCTAAATATGATAAAAAAAAGAATGAAAATGTTATCATAAATAATAAAAATACTTATCAATGCAAACCTTTCTATGAAGAAAATGATAACTGTAGAGTAACTGGAAAGGATAAATATTTTAATGAATTTCTAAATTATCTCCATATAAAAAAAGAACTTGATCTATATTGCAACAAAAATCATATACTCACCCTAGCAGTAAACAACGATAATAAAATAAAAATCACCTACTTTAATTTAATTTTAAATGTCCCATCAATCTTTTTAGAAGAATTAAACTTGTTTTTGAGTGATGATGATAAATTAAGTGTTAATAATCAATCTTTTTTTTATACTGACTTTTTATTTGATAGCCCGATAAAGCCTAAAGGATTAGAACACTCGCTTGGTATTTCATTTGGAATAGACTTTATAAATTTAGATTTCACCTATGGATTAAACTATATCAATATTGAAGATTTATTAATTGAAAGCAATGCAGTTAATGATTTAATAAGAACATTAGATGAAAAAAATAATTTATTAAAACAAGAAAATAAAGGTGGAAGACCCAGTGCAAAATATAAAGATGATATTATTGCACTAGGCAATAAAATTTTTAAAATTTATCCAGATCATAATAAAGAACGAATATCCGAAGCAATTTATGAATTAATCCATAATCTAAACTATTTCAATGATCCAAACTTTACGATAAGCCATATTACTATTAGAAAATATTTAACCGATAGTAAAATAGGAAAATCAAGAGGAAAACAAAATAAAATCAATAATTTAAGACAGTTCTTATAAGTAAATCCCAATGTTCTAAACCTAGTTTTTAATATTAAAAACTAGGTTTTCTTATATTTCAGCATCCTATATCTCCCTACCATAACCCCCGACAAAGCAATACATAAGCGTGACAGGCTTACAATATTTTACAACCACACAAGGGAAATTTATGGAAACACAAAATTCTGAAATTAAACCGCTTTTTTATTCATCAAATGACGTATGCACCATGCTTAACGTCTCTCGACAATTTATCTATGAGGCAGCAGTTGCCGGCAATTTTCCAAAGCCGGTTAAAGTAGGCAGATTAAACCGCTATCGCGTTGAAGAAATTGATGCATACATTCAACAACTAGGCAACAAAGGGGATAAATAAGATGGCAGGATTAACAATAAATTGCCCGCTATGCGGAAACAGCACCAATATTCGCACCTCCGATAGACCGACGCCGACAACCGTCACAGCCGAGTTAACTTGTGGCAAATGTGGGAATTTTAAAGGGAAGTTTATGGGAGAAATTACACATATTCAAGTAGCAAGTTGGCATGATGATACCAACGTAAAAAATAGAATTTTTGAGAAATACAAACATCCGCCAAAAGAATGATTTTAGCCATAAAAATAAAGGCTTGCCATGAATGCAAGCCTTAAGCAATAACGGTTATAAAACCCAACACGATCAAGTAATTAAAAATATTCATCAAAAGGAATAATGAGATGAACAAATTTCATAATATAGAAAAATTTAATAAAATCAAGTGGTTTATTAAATTTACAACAAAGTGCGGGGCATTTTTTTATCATTTTGAGTTGACAAAAAATGCCATGAGAAATTATCCTTTCCTCGCACTTGCAAAATCAAGTGCCGAGCGTGACAACTCGAATTTATGCAAGGCGAACAAAAGCACGCCATTAAACCGTGCTATTTTTGTTTGTAAGCTAAACACACCCAAAGAAAACGCCCTAGGTGTTCTTCTCTCAATGGTAGCGTTTAGCGGGCAACGTTTAATCGTTGGCTGTGTTCCTTGTATCGCAGTTTGTCACCCCGCTAAACGTTACCGCCCAAGCGTGACAACTCAAGCGGTAACTTCCATCAATTTATACAAGGAAACTCCGCCGATGATCTATCTATTTTTAGGCATAAACCGCCAACACTTAGCCGATACCGACTTAACCCTCAACACTTTCCCGCGTTCTCGTCTTGCCATTCAAGCCGACGACGAACAAACCGCCCGCGCGAAATTAGCCAAAAACTGGCTTTTGTTGCAAGCGTGGCAATTTCAAAACCGCGCCGAAATCGACCGCACTTTTGCCAAGGAGGTGATTTATGCATAATTTAGCCCATCGCAGTTGTGCCATTTTAAATCCGGCGATTGATCGCGCCATGAATGATTTAAATCTTGCCTTAGAAAAAAATGCTTGTTTTGCCGAGCTGATTATTCTTGCAGTGACGTATGGCAACGACAATGAACTTCCGTTACTGATTGCCGATGTTATGGATGTTTACAATCAATTTATTGAAGAAAAACGTGCCACGTTGGAAAAACTGTTACAAGCGGAGGGAAAGGAAGATGAATAACGATAAATTTCAAGAATATAGCAAAGTGAATTTTGAAGTTGAGCAATATATTTTTCAAGCAAAAGCCATTTTAGATTATATCTGTGAAGATTTTTTAACGAATAACGCCTTCACCGCTAACGATGAAATGATAAACAATGTGTTATGGACAGCTAGTACTATGCTTGAAAATGCCCTTGAAGCCAATACTAAACGTCAGAAACTCGTAGGCGAATTTATTAGAGGGGATAAAAAATGAGCCTATTTACCCAACTGATTTTTCAATTATCCAAAATATCGCTGGAACAACATAACGATGTAAATTTAGGAAGAGTAGCAAGAAAGCGAAAACTTGAGAGGAAATCACAAAAGCCCACAAAAAACAGAAGAACGCTACCGCCCTTTCAGCGAAAAACCTATCCGGAGGGGATTTACAAGGGGATTTTGAAAGAAAAAGGGTTATTAGATTAATGAAACAATTCACCGCCTTTTTATTAAGGCGGTGACTAAATCAAGGTAAATTATGATGAACGGTAAATATAAACCCACATCCCCTAAACCGCTTGAAGATATGATTGTCTTAATCGGCAATAATGCCTGGGATATATGGGGGAATGGCAAAGGCGAACAATGGTTATTTTTAAATGAAAATATTCTTCAACGCGACGTAAAATTTAAGCCTTTTATTTTTGGCGCTAATCCATTGAAAAATATTGTTAATTTAAACATTTCGCCGAAAAATCAACGTTATATTCAATTGTTTGATTGCGGGCTAACAGAAGAACAGAAAAGCGCCATTTGTTACAATTTGGCAACGAAAACCGATGCGGAAATTGTCCGTTTTCACAATGCGCTTACCGGTGAAATGATCGAAAACTGTAGCGATTATATTAGACGAATTAGAAAAGATGACGAAACCGCTAAAATGATTGCACAAAGTACGATAGATAGCACGCAACCGAAAACAACGCCTTATATTGATTATCGTGATAATGGCGTGTTAAGTGGGTTGTTTTATGTTGTGCCGAAAGTGGATAGAGAAACCGGCGAAATTTTGCGGGAAGATCTAAAATGGGTTTGCGATAAATTAACCCTTATTGGCAAAGGAAAAAATGAAAATGGCGACTATTTTTATATTTTCCAATGGCATAACGCCGACGAAAAAGCACCACGCATAGAAGCAATTAATTGCGGGGATTTTGGCAGTGATACCGCTTGGCGGTTGTTAAAAAATCAAGGGTTAAAAATGACCTCAAAAACCGGGATAACGCAAAATCTTGTTGAACATTTTCATTCTGTGGGGTTATCCGTTGAAAATTGGTCGGTAACACATTCTACAGGCTGGCATAATGGCGCGTATTTATTGCCAAGCGGGGAAATTATCGGAAACCCTAGCCAGCCGATTATTTTTAAAAATAAAAGTGCCAATTCTAGCGGCTATGATGTCAAGGGAACCGTTGAAAGTTGGCAGAATGAAATCGCGCGCTACGTGAATAAAAATACATCAATGATGTTAGGCGTTGCCACCGCGTTAGCAAGCCCGATTTTACGTTTTATTAATGCGAAAAGTTTCGGCGTGCATTTATTTAATGCTTCAAGTAAAGGGAAAACAACAACGCTTAATATCGCCAATAGCATATACGGAAATCCGGATTTAATTGATTTATCTTGGAACACCACACCGACGGCACTTAGCAATGAAGCAAGCGCAAGAAATGACGGTTTTATTACCCTTGATGAATTGGGGCAAGCTAAGAAAATTTTTGACGTCGAAAATATTGCCTATTCATTATTCAATGAAAAAGGCAGAGCAAAAGGCATGAAAGAGGGCGGAAATGATGAGCTTTCTCGTTGGAAAATCACCGCACTTTCTACCGGTGAAAAAGATGTTGAAGGCTTTTTAAAATCTAAAGGTGTGGATATTAACGCGGGGCAATTGGTGCGCTTGTTGAACGTTCCGTTAATTGAAGCCACGCATTTACATGGATTTATCAATAATAAAGACCATGCAGACCACTTAAATGAGGCAAGTTTCCAACATTATGGCGCAATTGGTCGAGAATGGATAAAGTTTATTGCCGATAATCCACAACTCATTAAAGACGAATACAAGCGATTTAAAGCATTATGGGCAGATAGATTATCAGAGAATACCGCCTCACAAGTGCAGCGTGTCGCCTCTAATTTTGCGATTTTAGAAACTGCCCTACATCTCGCGCGCCATTTGACGAAATGGAGCGAAGAAGATAACCGGGAATGCCTAATTAAATCATTTCATGATTGGCTTGCAGATTTTGGAACCACAGACAGAGAAGAAGCTAGAATTATTGAATTTTTCAATGGTTGGCTTGATGAAAATGCAGAAAGTGGATTTATTCAAATCCCAGAACCGCCAACACAAAGAATAATTAATAAAATTCTAGGCTATCGCATTTTAGAGGTGAGCGGACTAGAAAGGGAGCATTTTTATATCCATCCGAAAGCCTTTAATGATGTGATATTGCTCAGTGGTTACCCTAAAAAGATTGTGTTTGAGAAAATGGAACAGCACAACATGATCAGGGCGGGAAAAGAACAGAAAACGAGACCGTATCAGCATAAAGTGCCGGCATCATTAGAAAAACTCATGAACAGTAAAGGCAAACGATTTTACGTTGTTTATCCGGCATTAATTGAAGACGATGAAGAAGAATAAACCAAGTCTCAATTTTCAGCAGAGCCAACTTTCAAAGTTGGCTTTTTTATTGTCGATAAAAAACATTTTTTGGCTAGATATGGTAAAAATTATGGGAAAATTGGGAAAATAGATAGATTAACAATATATATAATATATAAATCAATAAGTTATCACTTTTTTATTTTCCCAAATCTTCCCAAATTGATATTAAATTTTCCCAAATCTTCCCAAACTGAAAAAATACATTTTTTATTAAAAAATCGTGCAACCGCCGCCAAAAATAGATTATTTTTTAACCAATCTTGCAATCTTCCCAAAAAATGGGATGAATTTTCCCAAATTTTGGGCAAATTTTCCCAAATTTATTTTTTTGTATCCTATTGAATAATAAAACAAAATCGACGATTTTCCCAATTTTCCCAATTTTCCCAACGTTTTCACCCACCCAGCCAAAAAAAATTTTTTTCACTCAATAACGCCATCAATTTTTAATCTGTTTTTTTAGCTCAAAAATGACAATTTACATTAAAATTTTTCATTATGCTTTTTACCCTTGTTAGATGACAATGTTTAACGATAAAAGCATAAATTATTTTTGATGTGATCTTCTATGTGATCTAACGCGAATAAAATCAAGCTAAATATCCTTAAAAATCAATATATTACAACATAAATCGACGGTCGTCCGTTCCGCCAATGCACTGTAGAATATTGTGAGCCTTGTCAAAAAACATATAAATTTCAATAAATTAGCAATTTTTATATGTTCGCCTTGTAAATAAAAATATGCCTTTGTCATCGGTTGATGTGATCTTCCATGTGATCTCCTAAAATTTTGAGAAAAAAAAGATCACAAAGTTCTGTTTAGAGAATGTTGAAAAAACATGCTGTTAATTTGAAAATAATGCCCTTCCATAGATCTTTTTTGCTTTTTAACTCATTTATCCTTTGTAATTTCCTCATTTTTTATTTATTATTTTTCGTCACGAAATAAGATTTGTAATGAGATTAATTTTTATTAAAGTTAATCTTGCGATATTTGGGAGAAAAAATGTATAAAAAGACGATGGTTGCTTTATTAATATCCGGCTATATCAGTATTAATACCGGTCATGCGCAGGGAACCGAAATACTTGATGAAATCACTGTTGAGACCTCTCAACAAAATAAGTTGTCGGGAAGTATTGCCGAGAAAGCAGTAAATTTAAGTGATGATATTGTAGATCGAAAAAAACTCGCCTTGCGTTCTGCCACATTAGGAAATGCCCTAGCGGGTGAGCTCGGCGTACACAGTAACCCTTTTGGCGGTGGTTCCAGCTCACCGATTATTCGTGGGCAAGAGGGGGTAAGGATAAAAATATTACAAAATGGTTCGGATGTAATTGATATGTCCACAATTTCACCGGATCATGCTATTGCAGCAGATTCTTTATTAGCACAACAAGTCGAAATTGTCCGAGGAACATCAACTTTACTTTATGCGAGTGCATCTCCAGCCGGTGTGATTAATGTTGTCGATAAACGGATCTTAACCGAAATGCCGAAAAACGGTTATGAGGGAGAAATCTATTCCCGTTTAGATAGCGCAAGTAAAGAGAAAGCCCTAACAGCAGGAGTAAGTCTTGCTTTAAGTAAAAACATTGCGTTGCGCTTAGAGGGGCTACGACGCCATTCTGATAATTATCATGTTCCCGCCATTAATTTGGGTGAAACATTGAATTATGTTCCCGACACCTACAGTCGCTCTAAAGTTGGAACAATCGGTCTATCATTTATCGACGATAATGGATATATTGGCGTTTCTTATAGCCGTCGTAAAGACCGATACGGTTTACCTGGCCATAACCATATGTTAGATAATTGCAGTACTCATATTTATGATGTACAAAAAAACTCTATGATAAGACGGGAATATTTATTGCCCTACCCACACCTAATGGAAGACTCGGATGTCATTGATACGATCCATTTCCATTGTGGTACGGATTATGATCTTGCCAAACCACACAGTCACGACAATGTCTATGGGCATCAACACGATCACAGTTCTCCCGGTCCATGGGTTGATATGGAAGCAAAACGGATCGATTTACAAGGGGAAATAAGACAACCGTTCAAAGGTATCGAACGAATGAAATTCAGCTTCGCTTGGGCAGATTATTATCATGATGAAAAAGGTGACGGTAAGGCTTATATCAGTCCTAATGATAATATACACGCTAAACAAAGAAAAATAAAAGATGCTCAAGCATTATACGGTCAACCACTGGCGCAGTTTACCAATCGGGGATTTAACGGAAGAATTGAATTTCACCATCAGCCTATTGGTAACTTAACCGGTATCTGGGGCGCACAATATCAAACACAAAAAACAAGGGTATCACGCATTGGACCACCAACCAATTTGGGAGATGTACCAACGACTATCGGCGAACGTGAAATGAGTGAACGTAATCCATTAGTCAGCAATACGTCTAAACAATTCAGTCTCTTTGGCTTGGAACAGTTCAGTTACAAAAATTTTATCTTTGAATTAGCCGGACGCTTTGAAAAACAACGTATTCCAGTTGATTATGATATGGATTTACTTAAAGATTATACCAAGCCAGGTAGTGAATACCCGGATTTATCAACCAATAAACAACAAGCATTTTCTTACTCGCTAACTAGTTTATGGAATTTCCATCCGGACTATTCTATTTCGTTAAATCTATCACACAATGAACGATTACCTACTGCAAAAGAGCTGTATTATTATGGTAAACATCTAGCAACAAACTCTTTTGAATATGGCAACCGTCATTTAAACAAAGAACGCTCAAATAATATTGAAATTACACTAGAACATCTAAGTGATAAATGGGAGTATAAATTAAGTATTTATCAAAATCGATTTAAAAACTATATTCACGCCGAAAACCTTTATCGTAGCGGAAATTTATACGTAAGACGTTATTTACAATCAAAAGCCAAATTCCAAGGAATTGAAGGAGAAATAAGTTACCACTTTACTCCAAATCATCAAATGACATTATTTGGTGATTATGTTCGTGGAAAATTATTTGATTTACCTAAAATTTTCGGCGATAAAATTTATCGCGAACAATGTTTCACCAATGAATGGGATGAAGAAGAATGTAATTACGAAGTAGTCGGTAGAGAACAGATAGATCGCCCGAATCGTAATGCACCTCGAGTTCCACCGGCAAGAATAGGATTGAGATTGAACAGCCAATTTAATTCATCGTGGTCAGGTTTTATAGAATACACCCGAGTATTTAAACAAGATAAAATCTCCAAATCATTATTCACCAGAGAGAAAGATGATGATCGCCCGGATAAAGTTGACGGAAATAAATTAGATAAAATTGATATCTATGAAGAAAAAACTAAAGGCTATCATCTCCTCAATCTCGGCATTGATTATGTGAATAAATATAAAGAAGTAAACTATAAAATTTCCTTACAAGCCAACAACTTACTCAACGAGGAAATATATATTCACAACTCATTTCTGCCTTATGTCCCGCAAATGGGAAGAAATTTTATTTTAGGGCTTGATATACAATTCTAATCAGAGCGTAAAAAGAGTTGGTAACCAAACCAACTCTTTTTCACCTCATTGCGCTCTAATGTAAATAAAAGCAATAAAATAGTTATATAACTCAAGTAGCTATGTAAGCGCGCAAAATCTTTTGCATAAAAAAACAAAATCTTTTGCATAGGTTTTAAAGTCTAAATTATGCAAAATATTTCGATTATTTTAGTAGTCGCCCATTGTTGCCAACTGTGAACGTTGAGAAACACAACTGCTTAAAATGAAAAAACGCAATTCTGTTATTTTTCTCACTTTAAGCGGTTTTTATTTGGCTAATTTGAACTTGTTTTAAATTAAATTTAAAGGTGGTTTAAGCAAACTTCCACACTAAATTATCCTCATATTTACCCGAGCAGTTCGCTGAAGCATTGACGATAATACGTTTATAATCCTCAAATGCTCGCCAGTTGTTCCATTTATCCTCAATCATGGTATCAACAAACCGTACAAATTCCGATTTCGTTGAGCTGAAAAACACGAATGGCGGGCGGGTTAGTTTAATGAGCCGGAGAAAATCAATTAAATCAAAGTAGTTTTCTTGGTTGTAACTCGCTTGCTGCGTGCATAAATAAGGTGGATCAAGCACAAAAATCGCTTTTTTATTATCCTCAAATTGTTGCATTAATGCATCAAATTCTAGGCATACCACGTCCACGCCATCAAGATAACCGTCCGCACTGGGATAATCCGATTGTCGAATGCAATTGAAAAAGGAACGTGTTAATAAATCCTCAACAGATTTTGCCTGATTGCCACTAAATAACAACCAAGATTGCAACGTCTGCAAATCCATATATCCATCAAAACAACGAATAATATGAATAATTTTCTGTTTTATCTCATGGGGAATGCGTGTGTCACGTGGTATTTCTCCCACTTCTGCAATTAACAATCTCCGCAACCGATTAATATCCTCAATATGCGCCAATCTTTCGCTATATCCGTCATAATCGTTGTAAATCACCCGCGCTTTCGGTTTTAAGCGTTTAGCAGTATGTGAAAGCAAACCGGAGCCGCCGAACGCATCGACAATCGTCCAGCCCTCGCCATCATTGGGAATATTGTCTGATAACACTTGGGTAAAATGTGTTAAAAACATGCGCTTTTGCCCAACAAAAAGCAACGGTGCCACTTTAAATACGTTTTGCAAAACAATTCTCCTTGACTATCGTTGCTAAATCATTTGGGCTAAACCGCCAACCATTTTCACTGTAGAAAATCGCATTGAAGCACCATTCTGAACAAAAATATTTGCTGCGTTTTTGCTTTACCCCTAAAACTAAGCCAAGCACACCCAGCCAGTCATATTTACGCCCTTTTGTTCGTTCAAAATATGACCGCACTTGGCTTTCGCTTACGTTTGGCAGTGGGATAAAATCCCAGTTGCCATTATGGATATTAATCCGCTTACAGCGTACCCCGCCATCGCGTGGGCTGGAGGAATAGGCGGTGTAAGTGGTTTCGCTGTCGTAGTGGCTGGCGCCGGTAAATTCGGTTTCTTCAAGGACAATTTCGCAATGGGAGTATTGCCCGCGGGTGATTTTGCGGATTAACCAATCTGAAAAGCGGTCATAAAGGCTACCGCCGGTGCCTTTATATAGCGCTAGATAGACCGTTGCCATGCGTTCACCTCGTTTTCAATTTGCTCAAGTTGTTCTTGGTTTTGTGCCGCCAAAATTCTGTCTTCAAAGCCTTGGCGAACGCCAATCAGCGCGCCCATTGCGACGGCAAATTGCGCGGATTTTTCCAGCACCTTAACCGCCAATTCTTCCAATGCAACGCCGCGATTTTCGGCGATTTGTGTCAACATTGGCGTTGGCGCTTTGTGGTCAGCTTGATACGCGAGCACTTCGGCTTCTTGGCGGAAAAAGCTGTCAATTTCTGCCTGCGGGTAACCCACAAGCAACTGCGCTTTGAAACTGTCGATTTTCTCCGCCAGTTTTTTAATTAACTTGTCTTTATTTTGCGTTAAAAGTGCGGTCTGATTTTCATCAGAAATCACCCATTTCCCCGCGACTAATTGATGAAAAGGCGTTGGCGGCGGGGCAATTAATATCGGGCTTCCGCTTTCGTCAGAAACAATCATTTTGCCTTCGCTTTGTCCGGCAATTAATTCAAGATAATACTCTTGCGACAGTAAAATCGCGCCATTCGGCACCGCCTGCGGGTTGTCGTCGCTAAAAAATCCCGCTTTGTAAAAAATTTGCATTATTTGGCTCCTATTTCCATCTTCCAATGGCTGTAATGTGAAATGTCATTTCAGATATAAACACTTTATTATTCTGATAATTAAATTGACATTGTTTATTATTGTTATCAATGGTCAGCCCGATAAGTCCATCATTGGCTTCTTCCACGCCACTTCCTAAGTGTTTACTTTTATCATTTGTGGCAAGATAGTTTTTGTCAGTATCAAAATAGGGATGTGACAATTGCGGCATCACCGTGACCACCGGCATATCAACAAAAGCAACGGGATAGATTAAGGTCACAAAATCAACATAGTCATTGGGGAACCTGTTGAATTCTGTGCCGCCACGTCGATGTAACCCGGTTTGTATCATGGTTCCATCTGGATATTTGCGGATTTCGAAATTCCCCACTTTTTGATAGGTGAAGGCGTGGTGAATAGCGTTATTCACTTCGTGAGAAAAGTTGGTGATATCCCCTGTAGTGTGCGTATGTCGACGGTCGGCTTTGTCCTGTAAATCCTGCGCTAGACGTCCCGCATCCAACACGCCTGCATTTTGCACCTCGCCAAAGGCTTTTATCCAAAAAACAACATCATCAAAGGTGTTTTTCGCTTTAATGCACAACTTAAATGCAATGGCTTTTGGGCGGGTCTCTTTTTCACCTTGATAAGTCAAGATATTATGTCCACTATTATGCTCGCCACCGCGTTCAGCATAATGAAACACTCCCGCGTTTATTCCTAACCTATTACTATCTGGCACTTGAATTTCGTGGGTTTTAATAGCATCCTCCTGCGTTTGACCTACCCGCAAGCCTTGACCCGCATTACGAATAAAACGATCTCCTGCATCCGGCAGTTTTCCGTTGGTGCCATATTTATTGCCTAAATAACGATAGAGTTCCGGATATTGCGCCTGTGTCACGCTTTTTCCGTCGCAAGGCAACCACCCCACAGGAATATTGTCGTGCGGAAAATACGCAAGCATGCCCACATCCGAACGCTGTAAATTCGGCAGTGTATTTTTATTGCCTAAAGCGCGGTATAAATCCGGATAGGTTTGTCGATTAAAAATCGTACCATCACATTTTAAAAATCCTGTCGGGGTCACGCCTTTGGCAAACCCCAATACCGCACCGGTCGGCAAGCCCTTCTTCTCCGCTTCCACCGCGCGGTCATAGGCAATTTTCACCCCGCCGACACTGGCGGGAATATCGCGCGCGGGATTGGTCACTGCGTCAGATAAGTTTTTACTGGTTAACATCGTGTTCCAACTCGTCCAACGCTGCCCGTCGTCGTTATAACGCACCCTAATGTCATTATCGCTGTAGATAATAAATTGCGTATTTTGGTCGCCACTATCGAATTGCCACGCTTGCGCATCAAAATTCGAGGGGTTGCCATTCGGCTGGGGCTGATTGGCTGTACGTTCATTAATCCGACAAAACAAGGTTCCACTGGGTATCGTATCCATATCCGCGTAGGTTTTATTAATGGTAAATATCGGGTTTGCCACCGGCGCTTTCACCTCCGCCGTCTGCTGCGCTTTATCTGCCGCGGTTTTCGCATTATTCGCGCTTTGCTGTGCCTTACTGGCAGCTGTCATTTTGGTAAAACTGTCTGAAAGCGTCGCCAATAACGCCACCTTTTCTTTTGAATTAAGTTCTGAATTTTGTTGCACCTCGTTCATGGTTGCGCGATATTGCAAAATAAACCCGGTCAAAAGACTGCGAGAAATATCTTCTAGCTCGCCACCTGCCATAATCTGTGCATCACGGACGTTATCCCAATTATCACCTTTATCTTGTGCTTGCAATTTCCAACGTCGCGCGGTTCCAAAGGCAACACCGGCTTTTTTTGCCGCTTGTTCTAGGGTAAGGCGGTCAAAAACATAATAACGACGCACGTGCGCTTTGGTTTTTTCATCATGCGCCATGGTTAGCCCCCAAGTTTCCATTTAATCAGCTCAATGCCCACATACACTAAGCCGCCACCTACACCGCCCGCCACCAAGGATTGTGCGCGGTTTTTCTTACTCATTTCATTGACCTGTTGTTCTAAGCGACGCATTTCTTGACGAAGTTGTGCAAGCTCCTCATTTTGTGCATCCACTTTATTTTCAATTCCATCCAATTTATATAAAATGGCATCCAATTTTTCTGCGTTTGATTTATTCCGTTGTCTCATTTATCCGCCTTTTTATCCAATTTCCCTTCGATACTGTCCAATTTGTCAAAAATTCGATCCAGTTGCGCGCTCACTCCATGATTAATGTGTTGCGCCATTTCTTTGGTTTGGTAATGATCTTTAATTTGTTTAATTTCTTCACTTAATTTGGCAAAATCCGCGTCTAGCCGCTTAAACCAAATCCCGATAAAGAACACCGCGATGGAGACGACAAAATTAAAAATCATCATGCCATTAATCTGTAATTCCATGCTTCTCCTCCATGTCCTCCATACAGATAGCGCGATAGGTTTGGTTATGTACTAGAATCTGTCTTAGGGTTTCCGTACTGTCTTGCCGACTTGCTTTAATCAGTGCAAACCCATCACAAGCGCTGTTAATCACGGAGATCGCCGGCGTTTGACAAGCGGTCAATAAGCTCATCACGAGGGCGAAAACTAACGTCTTTTTCATGTCGCTGACGCTCCTTTACATTGTTTTTTTGTGTTTCCAATACCGCTTGTCGCTGCTTAAGTGCGGTCACTTTTTCTTGGGTTTTCGCCTGCTTTTTGCGGTAGTAATGTGCGAGAAAAAAATAAAATCCGGTAGTGAATATTAAAATCAACAACATTAAATAAACTGGGTTCATTATTTTTTCTCCTTAAAGACGCTGACCACGCCTTTTGTCGCGGGACTACCTAGCACGCAAATCCCCGCATAGGCAAACCACCAATCGGAAATAAAGGCTTTATCGCTGATATAGGCATGAATTAAAAGCCCCGACAGTACCAGCCAGCTGATAAACTGAATAAATCCCGTGGTACTGGCGCGCCCGTCGGCGTTGGTCAATAACGCTAAAAAGAACTTAAACATCCATCCCTCCAAGCAAGCAATACAGTTGTGTGGCAAGGGTAGGCTTTTCATTTTGATGATAAAACCACGCCTTTTTGCTAAAGCGTGCTGGACGTTTTTTATCCATTGACGATTTTTTAAAATAGCGTTTAATGCGCTGGAAAAGCGATGTTAAAAACAACATAGTTACCCTTCATCATTATCTTGTGCGCCATAGGCGAGATTGTCTGCAATGCGGTTTACCCAACCGCGCCCGTAGGTATTAAAATTCTTTAACTTCGTATAAAAACGCAAACGTTGTGCATTGAATTTTAGTAAAATATCGTTGATGTCCATCTCCTCAATGGCATTTAAGGTGCGGTTGCCGATAATGCCATCCTCTAGCACCCCGACTGCTCGCTGTAACATACGACAGGCGTTGCCAAAGCCATGATTAATACAGCCATCAAAAAATTGAAACGCCAAGGCTGGCGGCATGCTTTCGCATTGGTAGCGCAACCAAAAGGCATGGTAGTAAATTAATTTTGCTTCTTCACGAGACAGGTCGCGCATAGCCCCCATATAACCATTTTCCAACGCGGTGCGCTTGGTAATGCCCCAGTTCGTCTCGCCGCCAGGGTCTTTCGGGTCGTCGACATAACCGCCTTCATGTCCGATAACGCGGTCAAAAAGTTGAGAAAAATCTGTCATAAAAAAACCTCAATAAAGTGAATTATTGAGGTTTATTTTGTCAAAAAGCGAGTGGATAAAGGAGTTGAGCCGGTTCAGCAGGCTAAAATAAACAGGCTTGTGCCGCAGGCAACGGGTAAGTAAAATGAACAATCTTCCAGCCATAACGGTCGGAGATTTGATATTTGGGGCAAAGCTCTAACATTGCAAGTCTCGCGCTTTTGTGCATTTCTTCGGTTAAATAATAAAAGTCCGCTTGAAATTGCTGATTACGCAACATCCGCAATGCCACTTGACAACGAGGGATATACAGCACTTCCGATTGAAAATAGCGGCGCAATTTAACCGCGCTTTCGCGTCCAATAAGCGCCACCAGTTTGGGAAAATATACCGCCCCGTCAGTAAAGCAAAAGCTCACCCCGCCAAAGGTTTGTACAATTTTTTCGGTATCAGCAAAGCCCACTTGATTGACCATCTCAAGCACCACCGGCGGCAATAATTCGGCAACATCTTGTAAATTTTGACTAAATTGCATCGCTTATCCCCACGTAAAATAAACATTCACCTATTAAAACACGGATTTTTTAAAAGTCGGGATAATTGGTGGCAATAAAAATCCCGCACTAGGCGGGATTTAATGTTAATGGGTTGTTTTAGTAGATTTTCTCATTTTTTTTGGAAAAACCCAATATTCTCGACCATAGTCTTTGGCATAAAGTAAACGTCTATTTCCTTTATTCTTGTTACGAGTGTAACGAGCTTTACAACGTATAAAGCCATCAACTTCATCAGGCATTTGGATTTTAGGTGTTTTTTCCATAAATTTCTCTTTTAAATGAAAAATCCCTTGAAAAAAAACAGTTTTTTACGTAAAATTTCTAAGACTTTTCAAAAAGTCAAGCAATTTTTACGCAATCCCTGTATTTATATACAAGGGATTTTGTGTTAAAGGCGCCGCAGACAACTTTGGTCGGGAGTATGCGGTACCGTTCTTAAGCCCCAAGGAAAATATTCCTTGGGGTGTCCTCTATCTAGTGCTAATACAAAAACAACACACTAAATATTGATTTTATTCTATCGTTTAAAATGATCAAAATCAAGAGATTGATCGCCACAACCTATCATAAATCCCCCTAAATCGCTCAATTTGGCGATAAATCATTAAAGTAATGGTTTTTATGCCCTCAAATTTAAAACGTCGCCACGATGCTAAAAATGCAATTTTATTTGCATAACCATGTTTTATCATTATCATTTATTCATATTCGTGATTTCAAACCTAATAATTTTTCCGTCGTTATACATAAAAAATCCCACAAATGTGGGATAGATATATTATTTTTTATTTACTCTGTCGAGTTTAACATTGCCAACATCTGATCTACATCACAATTTAATTTAAACGCTAATGCTCCAATCAGGCAAGCAAGCTGTTCTAAGCTAATTTGATCTGCGGTGTTGTCAATAATTTCCAGCATATGTTGTAGGCTTTTTAACCCCTCTGCCACGCGGCGGATGTCTTCGATTTTGTCAAGTTGATCAACGTGTTTCATTTTCTGCCTCCTTACTGAAATAAGGCTAATTGCGTGTTTGGCGTTTGACGACGTTGTAGTAGCCCTAAATCAAAGAGTTTACGCAAGCGATTTTCTAACGCCGTTTTGCCTAAGTCTAATAATTTGGCAATTTCGCTGTTGTTTAGCCCCATTTCACGATACAGTACAATTTTTTCACATTCAGGATGCGCCACAAATAAGGCTTTTCGGGCATTGGTTAAAAGCGTGCCTAGTTCTTGGGGATTTTGGCGTAAAAAGGTAGGAATGCCTAATAGTTGCTGTTTGGCTTCACTCAATTCCGCTTTTAACTGCGGAATTAAGGCACGCATTTTGTTGTCATCTTCAATAAATTGCTGACGGATTTGATAGCCAATTTCGCTATGTTCCATTAGGCAAAGGTGTTTGGCAGTGTCGATTGTTAAATCATAATCTTTTATTTCTGTTGCAAAAAATCCCCGATTGGACAAATTTGTCCGTTCGATAAAATCAAGGTTTTCACGAAAATAACCATCTAATAAACGGCGGTTAATCCATTTATGAAAAGACGTGACACGTCTTCGTTTTTTAGTTTTACCGGGGATTTTTTCGGTTTACTCGCTACCACCGACACCGCAAACCGTTGACGAATTTCGTCTTGCACCTCGACGGGGAGGGAAGTTAATGCATATTCAAAACCGCCACCACGCCTTTGTCGTTTTTGCGATTTCCATTTTTCTCGTTTAGCTTTTTCAAAAATCCTTCTATTACTTCTTGGTAAACACTTAAGATTTAATTCAGCCAATTCATTTGCGTTATAAAACTCTTGCAATACCCCCATACCAACCTCACTAAATCACTTGAGAAAATTGATTTTTTAAGTGAGCAATCTGATTACTTCTAAACACCTGCTTTTGTTCTTTTTTTGCATAATGTGGAAATACCTTTTCTAATGGCTCATCAATCGCAATAGCAATAGCTTTCGCTATTCTTCGGCTGCTTTTACCTTGTTTAATAGCACTTGAAACAGCTTGAGAACTTACACCAAGAGCTTCAGCAATCATTGAGGCATTTAAGTTTTTTCTTTTTAATGCTTGATAAATTTCTTTTTGGTTCATAAAATCCCCTTTCAACCAATTACATAAACCGGTTAAATCAACTAATTAAAAAAACAAGTTTATTATATGCCTATAATTTTTGGCATGTCAAATAATATTGTAAATGTTTGAGGATTTTTTATGCAATTAGCAATTACCCGTGAAGATATGGGCATTAGATTGGTCGAAGAACGTACTAGATTAGGATATAGTCAAGCCAATTTTGCGCATCAGACAGAAGTGAATAGAGAAACATTAAGACTTAATGAGCTAGGAAGAAGTGGTATATCTGCTGAGTTTCTTGGGCGTGCAGCACAGTTAGGTGTAGATGTTCAATATATTATTACTGGTATTCACTCAAAAAATATTGAAGAATTTAACTCGCCATCAAATAAGATTGAAGGAAATAGCAATAATGTTATTTATGGAGATAATGGCATTATTAATAGTGGTACAATCAATAATATCAAGACGGAAAAGTACACAACAAAAACAAAAGCTATCGTTGAGCCGAATGAAATTCATATTAGTGAAGAAACTGCTAGAGCTCTACAAGATTTAGTAAAAGAGATCGTTGAATTAGAGGAGAAAGTTAAAAAATCTCCCAAATCATATCAAGCGGTTTGGTCCTCTCTTAATAAACACTGTGGCGTTGCTACCTACAGATTAATCCCAGTAGAAAAAACCAGCAAAGCTATCACATATTTAAGAAAATGGATTGGTAGGCTTTCATCATCAAAATCAGCACCTAAGAAAGTAGGGAATACTTGGCGTAGCAAGAAATATGCTTACATAAAAATCAATACAAAAGGGCTTGAGGACTGGTTAAGTGAACACTTACAAAGCAAATACGCAGTAGGTAGTATTACTGAGCTAAGCGATGATCAACTTCAAAAAGTATATCAATCTGTCGCTACAAAAAAACGCTCTATACAGAAATAAACTTTGACGTTTTAGCGTCACAGTTATTTTTCTAGCCTAAATAGATAGGTTGTTATTTTTCTTGTTATATATCAATAAGTTAAATAAACTACGACGCTTGAAGTTAATTTATTATAAAACGTCAAAGTTTTTCATATTAACTATGACGTTAAAAATGAGCAAGAACAAGATGATATTTCGCAAATTAGCAACAACAAAGAAGAGTATCCACCAATTAGAATTTCTGCAGATGAAGCCCAAAACCTACAAATAATTGGACAAGTTGTTCACGTAGGGCATAGTTTAATTTAAAATTTTAAAATGGGTTCGAAATTCTTTTAAACCCATTTTAAAAACCGATCATATTTATGCAAAAAATAGCGCATTTCCCACTTATTTTTGCTCATTTTCAAAAATCACTTCTTTTTGCACAACTCAACAAAAATCTAACGCTAACTTATTGTCTTATCTAAACTTATTCCAAAAATTTAACGCCAAATTTTTTCTTTCAACCTATGCAAAAATAGTTACTCCCCCACAGCTACAATAATTTTTATTGTTCTTCTATTTGTAAACACTATCATCAAAGTTTTTTAAATTTCATCCTAAATATAAGCAGAATATGCTTCTTGTTTATTTTATAGAACCCATAATAGCTTTTACTACTTTATTTTCACAAGCCTTACCATTTCCGAACATAGAAAACAAAAAATCCGACCTAAGCCGGATTTTTATTGTATGCAATCAACAATTATAAATCATCAATAACCACATAAACTTTAGTCGTCGGTCCATGAACGCCAACCACTTTTACCAATTCAATATCCGCGGTAGAACTTGGACCGGAGATGATGTTGATACAAGAAGGCATTCTTTCACCTTGCTGAGCTTTCGCGTGCAATATTTCTGCTAATTGCGCCACACGAGGAAGAATAGTACTTTTGCGTAATACCACAATGGATTTTTCCGGTAATAAACTGACTGAACGTCCGCGATCTTTATCGGAATAAAGTACGATCCCGCCCGATTCTGCCAATCCATATTCTGCATAAGCAATTCCGATATTCGCTTTTTCAGCCAGCGCTAAATTTTCCTCGCCTTTTGCCGGCGCCCAAATATGAGTAGTATATTTTTCACAGACCGCTTGCGTTAAGCCTAACGCATCCAAACGGTTATCGTTATTTAACACTACCTCACCGCCACCGTATTTTTCACATATTGCGAGAATCGTTGCTTGAACGTTTTCTTGTTTAGTTTCAACCACATCCACCATCATGACTTTAGCAAAATCAATGAAGGCTTGGCAACGCTCAGCTTGTGATAATTCGGTTAAGCGGGTTTTCGGGTAATCGTTTTCCCATTTTGGCATTGGTTCCGGAACCAGGTGACGCGGGCGTCCCATTTTTTCTGCAAGTTTATTTAAAAAATCTTCTCTATTTTGCAAATCCATTATTTTGCCCCTCTGTTATTGAACCAATCTCTGAAACTTTGTCCCTCTGCACTTGGCAAATCGCGCGCCTTTGTCCATTCCGCTAATGCACCAATTTGCACAGGTGCTTTACCGTTTTTGATAAATTTCGCCGCCATTTTTGCCCCAACATTAACACCGATTTTCCATAACGTTGGATGCGAGTTCGCAAAATTAAAGCCAAAGATAGACAAGCGCTCTACACTCGGCGTCATTCCGTTTTGAGCAATATGCTCACGATGTTTCAAAATGAGTTGTGCCAACGGAATTTTTACCGGGCAAACTGAATTACAAGCGGTACATAATGAACAAGCATATGGTAATTCTTTAAATTCGTCATACCCACCAAGTAATGGAGAAATAACAGAACCAATTGGACCCGGATAGATAGAACCGTATCCATGACCACCAATTTGACGATATGCCGGACAGGTATTTAAGCAAGCACCACAACGGATACAGCGTAAAACTTCTTTAAATTCGCTTTCTAGAATTTTAGAACGTCCGTTATCGACAATCACTAAATGGAATTCTTCCGGACCGTCAGTTTCTCCCTCAAGGCGAGGACCGGTTAACCAAGTATTATAGCCGGTTAATTTTGCTCCAACCGCACTGCGTGCCAACATTGTAATCAATACATCCACTTCTTCAAAAGTCGGCGCAATACGTTCCATCCCCATAACCGCAATATGTGTTTTCGGTACAGTTGTGGCTAAACGCAAGTTCCCTTCATTCGTCACTAAGCAAACGCTTCCCGTTTCCGGTACCGCAAAGTTACAACCGCTAACCCCAATATCTGCTTCTAAGAAATCTTCACGAATCTTTTGACGAATAAATAAGGTCATGGCTTCTGGCGTTTCGGGTCCGTCATAACCTAATTTTTCTTGTAATACTTTTTGGATTTGGTAACGATCTTTATGAATTGCCGGCACCACAATATGGGAGGGTTTATCTCCGGCAACTTGTAAAATATATTCCCCCAAATCCGTTTCAACGACCTTAATGCCTTCCGCTTCCAATACGTGGTTCATGCCGATTTCTTCGGTCACCATGGATTTGGATTTAACAATTTTCTTCGCCTTTTTAGCTAACGCCACTTGGCGAATATAGTTGGTGGCATCTTCTGCGGTTTCGGCAAAAAACACTTTACCGCCATTTTGTATCACTTTCTCGCTCAATTGATACAAATACGCATCTAAATTGGCTAAAACGTGATTACGGATCTGTTTGGATAAACTACGCCATTCTTCCCAATGCCCTAATTCATTTGCCATATTTTGACGATTGGCGCCAATCCGCTCTTGAGCCATCACAATGGCTTTACGCATAATTTCGTTGTGAATTTGTTCGTCAACTCGTTGTTTAAATGCAAGATTACTGGTTTTTAATGTCATCTTAATTACCCTCCTGCATCAACACTTCGGCAATATGCATTACCTTAATATTTTTCCCTTCACGACGTAAACGCCCGCCAATATTAATTAAGCAACTCACATCTGCCCCAATTAAATAATCCGGCTCAACCTCAGCAAGATGCTCAACTTTTTCCTTAACCATTTCCCCTGAAATTTCAGCCATTTTTACCGAGAAAGTACCACCAAATCCACAGCACGTTTCCTGATTTTTGATCGGTAATAACTGCAACCCCTTAACCTTTTGTAATAAGGTAATAGGCTCATCCACAATACCTAATTTACGAAATAAACTGCAAGAAGGATGGTAGACCGCCTTGCCTGGTAAGTATGCGCCCACATCAGTAACACCAAGGATATTAACAATAAAATCAGTGAGGTCATGAAAACGTTCTGCGACTTTTTTCGCCCGCTCTGCCCACTGGGTTTCACCAAAACGTTCAAAATATTGTGGATAATTTTTAATCGCATAGACACAAGAACCTGCTGGAGCAACGATCAGATAATCATTCACTTCAAAGGTTTTCACTAAGTTTTTCATCCCCTCCAGCGCCTGTTTAGTATAGCCGCTGTTAATCGCCGGCTGCCCACAGCATCCTTGTTTTTCTAAAAAAATAATGTTGCATCCTAGCTTTTCTAGCAATAACACGCTATTTTTAGCTACACCTGATTTGACCACATCAGCAATACAGGTCACAAAAAAATTCACGTTCATAATTACTCCAATAACTGCTTTAAAATAAAGAACAGGTATAAGTATCTCGATACTTATACCTGAAAAATTTAATTTCTATTATACCCCATAAAATAATGGAATGACTGTCAAGGCGATAACTGCGGCAATAATACCGTAAACCACCATTGGCACAACAGTTTGTTTAATAATCGCCCCTTCTTTATTGTTAATATTCAATACGGAACTTACTGCAACAATATTATTAATACATACCATGTTCCCCATTGCGCCGCCGACAGATTGTAACGCCAACACAACAGAAGCAGAAAGTCCAGTAATTTGAGCGGTTGATAACTGTACGCTACCGAATGTCAAATTGGATACGGTATTTGAACCGGAGAAGAATGCCCCAACCGCGCCTAAATAAGAGGCGAACCATGTCCAATATTCACCGGTTGCATCAGCAAAGCTTTGTCCAATGATTTTTACCATAGAATTATCACCGCCTACTAACATCAAGTTCACCATGATCAATGCACCAACTAAAGCAAGGAATGGGTTACGCGTTTGTTTAAAGCTACTTGAGAAAATCTCTTTAACATTGCTGGCAGAAAGTGCGAAGACCGGAATGGCAATTAACACAGAAACAACAAAGGGAATTAATGCTGGTACATACAGTAATTTGTAATTGGCACTGATGGTCGTATCAAAAATATTTTTCAAACTAAAGACTAAACCTTGGCTAATATCAAACACACCTAAAGAGCCTAATTTCACGCTGAACCAAGAGGTCATATCATTCATCATCTCTTTAAATGGTAATTGTTGTAAGCGGGTTACAATCAAAATCACAATCAATAAACCGGTTGGGAATAAGGCTTTAGCAACCTCACCTATTGTCGTGGTATTGCTTAATTTATTTTCCACTTTCGCCAATCCGATACCTTTATTTGCCAAAAATACAGAAATAAACAGACCGATTGCACCGCCCACCAAAGACGGAAATTCATAATTGACTTGTGCCAATAAGAAATAAGGAACGACACAAGAGAAAATAGATAAATAAACATAAACGATATTTTGGCGAATTTCTTTACCGGTGGCAATAAAACGCAATGCCATCACAGGAACCACAATCGCAGCAAACGAGTGAATTAATGCGGTCATTGAACCGATTTCCAAAATTTGTGATTCAGGCAAATTTAGCGGACCAAAACCGAACCAAGTTGGCGTCCCTACCGCACCGAAAGAAACCGGTACCGAGTTCATCACCAACGCCAACATTGCGACTTTCAACGGAGGGAAACCTAAGCCAACTAAAATTGGTGCCGCAATCGCCGCCGGCGTACCAAAGCCACTCGCCCCTTCAATCATAAACGCAAACGCCCAACCGATAATCATCGCCTGCGCAATTGGATTTGGGTTAATATTCCCCAACCATTTACGCAGCGTATCCGTCGCACCGGAAACTTCGGAAAAACGGTTAAATAAAATCGCGCCGAAAATAACAGTAATCGGTGTTTGCACCGCGACTAATGCGGACACAATATTGGCACTAACAAGTTTGATATCTGTACCAAAGAAAATTAATTGAATAATTAACACCACTACCGCAATCCAAGGCAACGCTACATAAGACGGAAGGGCGTTACGTTTTACCATCAAATAAATTAATAAAACGATAGGAAAGACACTAAGAAAAAGAGCCATAAATACACTCCTACATAAAAAAGACTATTTTGTGTTACTCAAGGAGGCACATTCTAATCTAATTTTAAACTTTCGTAATAAATTTATTAAAAAATTACGATAAAGATCACAATATTTTTACTAAAATATAACAGTATTTGAAATATTCAAAAATAGTTAAGTAAATATGCATAATATTTCATCAAAAAATCAGTTTTCATCAATTAAAACGATTTAAATTTTTACCGCACTTTGTTCAAAATGCACTTTTCATTCGCCTAAATGAGGATTAATGAATAGCTTTAATCGGTAAATAGCGATATTTTAAGTGAATAACTAAAAAGAAAATCGCCCCGATCATCGCTAATGTACCACCAACAATGCCAATATAATTTAACCCCAAATTGGTCATAATTTGCTGACCGATTAAGGCGCCACCACCAATCCCAATATTATAAATACCGGAAAAAATCGCCATTGCCACATCCGTTGCATCCGGCGCCAATTGTAATACGCGTACCTGCAAACTTAACCCGACGCCAGCAATACCAATCCCCCAAAGAAAGACTAAAGCAAATAATAAAGTGTGCTGCTGGCTAAATAACAATAAAGAAAATAATGCTGTAATTAAAATTACCATGGACAATAATAAAAATTTTGCTGGTCCAAAACGATGATAACGATTAAATAATAAACTAGCGACAATACCGGATAAGCCAAATATTAATAATATTCCCGTTGTTAAACCCGCTGGCATTTGGCTAATCTGTAGCATAAAGGGTTCAATATAACTATATACGGTAAAATGTGCGGAGATAATAAGAATGGTTAAAATATATAGCCCTACCAAAAAAGGACGTTTAAATAGTATCGGCACACTGCGAATAGTACCGGCGTTTTTGCTTACTAAGTGCGGTAATAATTTATACAAAAATAACAAAATCATCACTGCTACCACACCAATCAAGACAAATGTTACACGCCATCCAAACATTTGCCCAATCAATCTACCCAACGGTAAACCAAGTACCATAGCCAATGCACTACCCATCGCCAATAAACCCAATGCTTGCGCTTTTTTATCTTTTGGCGCCAACCGCACCACCAAGGAGGCAGTAATCGCCCAGAAAACCGAATGAGCAACCGCCACACCAATGCGTGAAATCAACAATACCCAATAATTCCAGGCAACCGAAGATAAAATATGACTGGTAATAAACAAAATAAAGAGTTTAATCAATAGGCTACGACGCTCTAAATTGGCGGTCAGCAACATAAATGGCAGCGATAACAACGAAACGATCCAAGCATAAATCGTGATCATCAAACCAACTTGCGACACAGGCATAGAAAAGCCTTCCGCAATATCTGATAACAAGGCGACAGGAATAAATTCAGTAGTATTAAAAATAAAGGCAGAAAATGCCATACAGATAACTCGCCAGAGCTTAACGCGTCTGACAATTTTAGGTGATAACATGAGCAATTAAGTCCGAGAAAAATAAAGGCTTATTCTATCATTTGAACAAAAAATGTAAATTTTTTCCGGTTAATTGAGTAATTTTTCCTGCAACAAAGATCGCAGCTGATCGCGAAAATTTTTATTAAATTTAATTTCATATTGTGGCGAATCGCAGCGATCAAAAAAGCGGATAGGCAAAACAAATTTCGGATATTCACGCAATCCAATATTCAAAGTGACATCACATTGCATAGTAAACCAATTGGATATCCCGTGCCCCTGTGCCACAATCGTTGAGGTATCTAATTCAATATTATCAAACAGTAATTTCCCACTCTCCCAACGGGATCGTACAGACAATTTATTAAACGCCATATCCATATTTTTACTTTGCAACGCCTGCTCATCATAATTGATCGGCAAATATTGACCGGCTAAGGAAAGCAAATTTAAACCGAGCAATTCTCCCTTGTGGGTTTCCGAATAAAACTCACTTTCCAACAAATTTCTATCTTGCCACAACATTACAGCGGAAAAATCAGTGCTTCCGCTGGCAATCACAGGCAGCTTCACCGCAGTTAATACGCGATCTAATGGCATGGCATTCAGCCTAAAAAGTGCTGTCATTTTTTTATCCGAACGTTCTTGCCAATGCCCCATGATCATACAATCTTGACATAATTGCGTAACAGACACTTCTTGGCGCGCGGTATCCAACAAGATTTTCGGCGATCCTAATAACGCCTGATTAAGGTTCAGATCTTGAATCGCTATCACATACTTCTCCGCCTCCGTCCGCTCAATTCGGCTCTCATGCCACGCCATAGCAAATTGACGATTTCCGTTATACGTCGGTTTTTGCAAATCTAACAAAATTTTGACCGCACTTGCCACTAGCTGACGATTTCCTAAGGTAAAATTGGCAGAAAAATGCAGCTCATCTTGCGCCGACGAGCTGAGATTTCCGTTGAGATGAAAATGAATTTCCGCCAAAGTGCGGTCGAAATTTAACGGATTTTTAAGACGTTCCACAAAGGATGC
Source organism: [Pasteurella] mairii (assembly GCA_900454475.1). GTDB lineage: Bacteria > Pseudomonadota > Gammaproteobacteria > Enterobacterales > Pasteurellaceae > Actinobacillus_B > Actinobacillus_B mairii. The sequence goes on along the minus strand of UGSS01000002.1, from coordinate 389,996 downwards.
CCAATTATCCGACGATAAATTGGTATCAGAGAATTCCGCATCCCGCAAAATCCAATCTGTGGCGGAAAAATGCCCTTGCGTCAATTGCAGTCGTTCGAGAACAAAACGCCCGCTAAGTAAGGGAAATAAAGCAAGTTTCACGGTGGCTTGTTTAAAGCCAATACGTTGATCTTGATAGGAAAAATGCGGAGTTTCAAGGGAAATTTGCGGGCTGGGGAAAAAATGCAAATTAAGCGCGGAAAATTGAATTTGCTGCTGATTAAGCAGGGCAATAACTTGCTCGCGCGCGCTGTTTATTTGTACATAAAAAAACGCAGAAAGTGCCAAAATGATAACAATTATCCCACTAGTCACTTTCTTTATCATCTTGATTTCCTTCTTATTTATCTTCATCAATGCGACTCGCTACCGCATTTTGTTGATTTTTATATTTCGCATTTTGCCGACGATTATAAGGTCTTGCCGCTTCGCCACTTAAGACCTCAAAACTCAAGGCACCAATAACCATATTCGGACGTAATGCCAATGGCAATTTGCCGGAGTTAAAAAATTCCAACACAATTTTACCATGCCAACCCGGATCGATACGGTGTGCGGTGACGTGAACCATCAAGCCTAAACGCGCCAGAGAAGAACGTCCGTCCAACCAGCCGATAATATTCGCCGGCAAAGTCACTTCTTCCAACGTCGTGGCTAATGCTAAATCACCGGGATGCAAGAAAAAGGCTTCATTTTCGGCAATGATAATTTCCTCACTCATCACTGCATCTAATTGTGCAGAAACTTCTTCTTTGGGACCGCTTAAATCAATGTAAGGCGCAGAATGCTCACGAAACACGCGAAAAGAATTACCCAATCTGACATCCACCGTCGCACCATTAATCTTATCATTACTTGGTCTTGGCACCAGCGAAATCCGCCCCTCATCCAAATAACGCTCAATATCGGTATCACATAATCTCATAATTTTCTCTATTTTTTCCCTAGCAAATGTCGAATTTGTGCTTTTAACATATTGATGGCAATGCGATTTTTACCACCGCGCGGAACTACGATATCCGCATACTGTTTCGACGGTTCGATAAATTGTAAAAACATGGGACGAACCGTGGCGCGATATTGTTCGATCACCGATTCCAGCGAACGCCCGCGCTCTTGCATATCGCGTTTTAAACGACGAATAAAACAAATATCCAGTGGCGCATCAACAAAAATAGAAACATTTATTTCCTGCCGTAATCGTTCATCAGTTAAAAGTAAAATACCTTCTAAGATAATGATTTCTCTCGGTTCAAAATGCGTCACTTGTTGCTTACGCGTGTGTTCAACATAATCATAAACTGGAATATCCACCGCCTGACCGCTTTTTAGCGATTTTAAATGGGTAATCAACAAATCACGATCCATAGAATTCGGGTGATCATAATTGGTTTTTATTCGTTCCTGCATAGCAAGATGACTTTGGTCTTTATAATAACTGTCTTCGGAAATAATGCCTATTGCACCTTCTCCGATTTCATCACAAAGTTCCCGATAAATCGTTGTTGCGATAAGGCTTTTTCCAGACGCAGAAGCTCCGGCAATAGCGATAATGATACAAGAAGACGATTCAGACATAATACAAACCTTTATAAACAAAACTAATCTGCATTATAAATAAAAAAACAAGAAAAAAAGCGATTTTTTTATAAAATAAAAAATAAATTTTTATTTTGTGAAAAACTTCACGGTATTCGCCATCAATTTGGCGTAATATGCGCTAAATTGACATGGTAAATGTCTATTTATATCAGTATTAATTAAATTCAAGGAGCTGGGAGGTTTCCATGAAAGTAAAAGCAATTTCTCTTGCAATTTCGACCGCACTTTTAACCGCAGGTTTAGTTTTTAGCGCACAAGCTAATGCGAAAGGACGTTTAGTTGTATATTGTAGTGCAACTAACGAAATGTGTGAGGCTGAAACCAGTGCTTTTGGTGAAAAATATGATGTCAAAGTTTCTTTTATTCGTAATGGTTCGGGCAGTACCTTTGCCAAAATTGAAGCGGAAAAAAATAACCCACAAGCAGACGTTTGGTATGGCGGAACCTTAGATCCGCAATCGCAAGCTGGGGAATTAGGCTTATTGGAAGCCTATCGTTCGCCGAATGTGGATCAATTGGTGGAACGTTTCCAAGATCCGGCAAAAGTAAAAGGTAACTTAAGTTCAGCAATTTATATGGGAATTTTAGGCTTTGGCGTGAACACCGAACGCTTGAAAAAACTCGGTATCACCGAAGTGCCAAAATGTTGGAAAGATTTAACCGACCCACGCCTGAAAGGTGAAATTCAAATTGCTGACCCGCAAAGCTCCGGCACCGCCTATACCGCTATCGCTACTTTCGTCCAATTATGGGGCGAAGATGAAGCCTTTAATTACTTTAAACAATTGCATCCAAATATTTCCCAATATACCAAATCAGGCATTGCACCATCGCGTAACGCTGCACGCGCTGAAACCACGGTGGGAATCGGTTTCTTACACGACTATGCGCTAGAAAAACAACATGGTGCGCCAATTGAAATGATTGTTCCTTGCGAAGGTACCGGTTATGAATTAGGTGGCGTCAGTATTCTTAAAGGCGCACGCAATATAGAAAACGCCAAATTGTTTGTTGACTGGGCATTATCTAAAGAAGGGCAAGAATTAGCTTGGAAAAAAGGAAATGCACTCCAAACCTTAACAAATACAACAGCCGAGCAGTCACCAACCGCCTTTGATCCGACAAAATTAAGTCTCATCAACTATGATTTTGAAAAATTTGGCGCGGCTGATGAACGTAAGCGCTTGATTACAAAATGGGTTGATGAGATTAAATTAGCTAAATAATCCTTATCATAAGAATGTGGCTGTCCGTCACATTCTTTCTTTTCTTTCTTTCTGCGAGGCATTATGAATTCCGCGAAATTACCAATTACACAAACGTCCACTTTTTGGGTCATTTTATCCCTGATTGCGTTTTTAATTCTTCCGTCCACCGCATTGGACTACGGATTATTCGAAAGTACCAGCGACGAATTTTGGGAGGCGATGGGATGGTCATCGGTAAACCTCACCATTTTGTGGTTTTTACCGTTAATTCTCTTTTTATTTTTACCGCACTTTCAACTTTCACAGCAAAAACAAGCTAAAGTTGAATTATACTTGGTCGCGGCTATCGCCTTATTTTGTTTTATCAGTGCGACCATTTATAAGGTCAGTATGGGATATTCAGTGATTATCCTGATAGCGACACTCACTGCATTAGCAACCTTATCGCTAGCAAAATTAAAATTTATGCAAGGGGATAAGTTTATCCTCGCCTCACTTATCAGCATAATATTATTGATCTTTTTCTTTATTGTTTATCCAACAATTGCTATTTTTGTCTCCATGTTTTACGACGGAGATACGTTTGCGCCGGAACAAGTATTACACATACTCAATCAGAATTATATTATTCGCGTTATTACAAACTCTCTTGCTCTTTCCGGTTTTGTTGGCTTAGTTTCTACTGTTTTCGGTTTAGCATTTGCATTATATACCACGCGCATCGCAAGACGTACTGCATTTATCGGCAAAATCTTCTCTATCTTACCAATTGTCACACCGCCTTTCGTTGTAGGGCTTGGCGTCACCTTGATGCTGGGAAGATCCGGTTATGTCACTGAATTTTTAAACAATCACTTCGGGTTTACTAATTACAACTGGCTTTATGGTTTTTCTGGTATTGCTATCGCGCAAATTCTAGCGTTCGCACCGATTTCATTTATGATTTTAGACGGTGCGCTAAAATCTATCCATCCCTCCATTGAAGAAGCATCTTATACCTTACGAGCAAATCGTTATCAAACCTTTTATAACATTATTTTTCCACTTCTCCGCCCAGCATTGGCAAATTCGTTCTTGATTGTGTTTATCCAATCCTTAGCGGATTTTAGTAATCCATTGGTGTTAGGTGGCAGCTTTGATGTTATCGCGACGCAAATCTATTTCTATATTGCCGGCTCTCAATTGGATTATGCCTCAGCCAGCACCCTAGGCTCCCTGTTATTAATTTTCTCGTTATTAATTTTCATTATTCAGTATATCTGGATTGGGAATCGCTCTTACGTAACGGTTTCCGGTAAATCTTATCGAGGAGACGTACAAGAATTACCCAATGGGGTCAAATATAGCATTATCCTCATGTTAGGATTTTGGATTATCTTCAACGTAGTACTTTATGGCAGCATTTTCTACGGTAGTTTTACTGTGAACTGGGGTGTTGATTACACGCTAACACTAAAAAATTACACGATGTTATTCGGGCAAGGATTTAGTGACGGCGCATGGCCATCACTCATTAATACGATGATCTATGCGGCTATTGCCGCCCCATTAACAGCGTTATTTGGCTTACTTATCGCCTATATTGTGGTACGCAAAGATTTCCAAGGTAAAAAAACCTTAGAATTTTTGACTATGCTATGTTTTGCTGTCCCAGGAACCGTTGCCGGGGTATCTTATATCCTTGCGTTTAATAACGCACCAATGTATATCACCGGAACCGGTATCATCATTATTATCTCAATGGTAATGCGCGATTTGCCCATTGGCATGCGTGCGGCAATTGCCGGTCTTGGACAACTGGATAAATCCCTTGATGAAGCCTCGCTTTCATTAAAAGGTTCTTCATTTAAAACAATCTGGTTTATTGTGTTCCCTTTATTAAAACCGGCATTATTATCCGCCTTAGTCACCAGCTTTGTACGCGCCATGACAACCGTAAGCGCAATTATTTTCTTGGTCACTGCTGATACGCGCGTCGCGACCGCATATATTTTAAACCGCGTAGAAGATGGTGAATACGGTGTTGCCATTGCTTATGGTTCAATCTTAATCGTGGTAATGATGGCGATTATCTTATTCTTCGACTGGATTGTCGGCGATACACGTATCGCGAAATCTAAAGCAAAAAAAGCGGATTAAATTGACCGCACTTGACATTTGTAGGGTGGGCCCCTTGCCCTCCAATAACATAACAAATCAAAGTGGTAGGCAGGGATACCTACACGATTAAACAAAAGGTAGTAACAAATTATGACAGTAAAAAACAATGATTTCTTAGTATTAAAAAATATCACTAAAGCTTTTGGTAAAGCGGTGGTCATTGATAATCTGGATTTAACGATTAAACGCGGCACAATGGTGACTTTACTGGGACCATCCGGTTGTGGTAAAACCACCGTTCTCCGTTTAGTGGCTGGACTTGAAAGCCCGACCTCTGGGCAAATTTTTATTGATGGCGAAGATGTCACCAAATCATCCATCCAAAACCGCGATATTTGTATCGTATTCCAGTCTTACGCCCTATTCCCACATATGTCCATTGGAGATAACGTCGGATATGGGTTAAGAATGCAAGGCGTTGACAGCGAAGAACGCAAACAACGCGTCAAAGAAGCCTTGGAATTAGTCGATTTAAGTGGCTTTGAAGATCGTTACGTGGATCAAATCTCCGGCGGTCAACAGCAACGCGTTGCACTCGCACGTGCGTTAGTATTAAAACCGAAAGTGTTGTTATTTGATGAACCACTAAGTAACCTAGATGCCAACTTACGTCGCTCCATGCGCGAAAAAATTCGCGAATTGCAACAAAGCTTAGGTATAACCAGCCTTTATGTGACTCACGATCAAACCGAAGCCTTTGCCGTTTCCGACGAAGTAATCGTTATGCACAAAGGGAAAATTATGCAAAAAGCGCCGGCAAAAGAGCTTTATTTGCGCCCAAATTCCCTCTTTTTGGCAAATTTTATGGGTGAAAGCAGTATCTTTGACGGGCATTTGCAACAAAATCAAGTCACCGTCAACGGTTATCAATTTACGCTACCGGATAGTCAACAATTTGGTTTACCGCATGGTGAATGCTTAGTAGGTATTCGCCCGGAAGCCATCACCTTGCAGGCGACGGGGGATGCCTCGCAACGTTGTGAGATAAAAAATGCAGTCTATATGGGAAATCACTGGGAAATTGTCGCCAATTGGGGAGGCAAAGATCTATTGATTAACGCAAACCCGGATAATTTCAATTCAACCTTAAACGAGGCATATATTCACTTAGCCGAACATGGTGTCTTTTTGTTGAAAAAAGAATAAGTCAACAGTTCGATCATTAATCAAGGTGATCTGCGCCCCAAAAGTTGGTCTCACTTTCCAATTGATTAAGGTGCAGATTTTTTATAACCCAAAATTGAAACAGCAAGTCGTGAGTTTTTATTTCAAACATCACGAAAATCTCCCACTCACACTTCGGCATTTTAATTTATCTGACAAAATACAATGGAATTTTAGTACAAGTAACTCCCATGAAAAGTGGTTAATTTTCGCCAATTCTAGATTACTTTAATAATACATTGATTGCTTATGGATTAAATCATCGTCCAAATGGTAAGCGGCTAAAAAATATACTCTCACACTCGTTCAAGAAAAGACCTTTACTTGAATAATACCTTGATGAAAAGTTTTTTAACCGAATAAAAACAGAATGTTTTACAGAAAAACTTGAATATATTGATGAACCTAAACAGACAATCTATGACGATGTGCGCTTCAACAATGAAGAATAAGTTCAATTAAAACTAAAAGGACTGACTCCGATATAATATCGAAATCAGTCCTTTGAATAACAGTCAAACTTTTGGAGGCAGATCAAAAATTTGATTATTTCTGATCGCACTTTATATTTTAGCTTAATTCAAGGGGTTATTTAGGCGCTTGCATAAAGCGGAAGAATTCGCTGCCCGGTTTTAAGATCATCAAATTATCCGAGCCAGCAAAACTACTTTCATAGGCTTTCATGCTTCTGACGAAACTATAAAACTCCGGTTCATGGCTAAACGCATCGCTATATAATTTCGCTGCAGTCGCATCTCCGGCACCGCGCAATTCTTGCGCAGTTTTACCCGCATTAGCTAAAATTAACGTTACTTTACGATCCACATCCGCTTGAATAAACGCAGCTTTTTCTTTCCCTTGTGAACGATGTTCACGCGCGACTGCATCACGTTCTGCGCGCATCCGTTGGTAAATCGACGAGGAGACTTCATCCGGTAAGTTGATTTGTTTTACGCGCACGTCAATCACTTCAATCCCCAATTCGGAAGTGCTGTCTTGTCCTGTATTAAGGGCGGTTTTTGCGCCCGCCATTAATTCCCCGCGCGTACCGGAAACAATATCTTTAATGGTGCGAGAACCGATTTCTGAACGTAAGCGGTCGTTAACTTTACGACGCAACAAGTTAGACGCTTGAGCATAATCCCCCCCACCGGTGGCAGTATAAAAACGTCCGAAATCGCTGATTCGCCATTTCACATAGGAATCCACCAACAAATCTTTTTTCTCAACAGTAACAAAACGATCGGCTTCACCATCAAGGGTACGAATACGCGCATCTAAGATTTTGATATTGTCAATAAACGGAATTTTAAAATGCAAACCCGGGTTATACACCACTACTTTGTTGTCAGCATCACGTTGCACTTTGCCAAAACGCAACATAATCCCACGACTGCCCTCATACACAATCACGATGCTGGAATAAATCAAGGCGATTAATACAATAATGACTGGAGTTAAAAGTTTACGCATTAGTTAAATCTCCCTTGACGACCTTCAATAGTTTGTGGTTTTTCCGTCGATGCTGGCACTTCTGAAAGCGTGCGAGAATTAACCGCACTTTGTACCCCTGACGACGTGGTTTGTGGTGCTGTTAACGTTGCTTTAGGCGCTGCCTTAGTGCGCAAAATCTGTTCCAAAGGCAATACGGTTAAATTATTCCCATTACTTCCATCCAACATCACTTTCGGCGTATTCGCCATCACTTTTTCCATGGTTTGAATATACAAACGTTCGCGCAATAAATCCGGTGCAGCTTTAAATTCAGGCAACAAACGTTGGAAGCGTTCCACTTCCCCTTGCGCATTCAATACCACTTGTTCTTTATAGGCAGTCGCTTCTTCCACAATACGTTGCGCATCCCCACGCGCACGCGGTTCTTGCTCACGCGCATAAGCTTCTGCTTCGCGAATATAGCGTTGTTCATCTTCTTGCGCTTTAATCGCATCATCAAACGCCGCTTTCACTTCTTCCGGCGGGCGCGCTGATTGGAAGTTCACATCCAACACTTCTAAGCCCATATCATAGGAGGTGATAATTTCATTTAAGGTTTTCCACGTATTTTCACGCACAATCGCACGTCCCGTGGTTAAAATATCATCCATTGTCATGTGACCTATCACATAGCGAAGTGCACTATCCGTCGCTTGGTTTAAACTATCATTTGCATTAGTAACACTAAACAAATATTTAGCGGGATCTTGCACACGATACTGCACGGTCATTTCCACGCGTACCATATTTTCATCTTGAGTCAACATTGAGCCTTGCGTTCTTAATTCTTTAACTTGCTCTACATTAACCGGAATAACACGATCAACAAAGGTCGGTTTCCAGTTCAAACCTGGTTGCACGATAGCGTGTAACTGACCAAAACGGGTCACCACACCGCGTTCCGCTTCTTTTACCGTATAAAGCCCGCTCACGCCCCAAATAATCGCACCGGCAATAGCCACAATCGGCAACAACTTAGTTGGATTAAAACCTTGACTGCCACCATTATTACCTTGACCACCGGATTTATTGCCTCCCAATTTACGCAATAAATTATTGAATACATCTTCAATATCTGGTGGCGACTGCTCTTTGCGTCCTTGCGAAGAAGAACCATCTTGCGAGCTTGACCAACTTAGCTTTTGCTCATTCTCAGGTTGATTATTTTCAGGCTTTGATTGCCCACTCCCCGGTCTGCCCCAAGGATCTTGATCTGAACTGTTTAATGACATTATTTTCTCCGTGTGTCAAAAAATTGTTACAAGTCTAAACAAAATCTAATGCTAAGTCTAATCTATTTGAGGGTATTTTTACGATTTTAAAGGGAAAGTAGTAAAATATTTTTGTTTTTATTCACTGCATAAATCAGTGGCGCATGAAGATCTTTTTCGACCAATTTTTCGCCATTCCATGCCAAACATGGTGCACAATGCTCAACAGAAGAAAATGAGGAAGACATAAAAAGTGCCAAATAAAAAGGCAATTCTGCACTAAACAACAACTGACCGGGTGGACAATATGCCGAATGTAGTTGTAATCCTATGGGATCATGACAAACTTCGGACAATTTCACAATGCCCACGCCTTGCGATTTCAACAACGCCTCGCGTCCACACCAAATTTGATAAAATGCTGCCTCCGAGCCATCTTGCTGCGTAAACCATTCTTGCTCCGAAGGGGCGGCAAAATGTTGTAAAAGTGCGGTGAAATTACGTGTTTTTTTCGGAAATTCAATATCAATTCCGACCGCACTTTGCCCATGTTCAACCGTATGCAACGCCACCGCCACCCAATCATCAGAATGACTTATATTAAAATCAAGCCCGTTGATGGGAAAAAATGGGCGCCCAGTTGCACTGCGGGCAAGATGCTTTAATATTTGCACATCAACATTGGCTTGTTGTAACAATTGATATAATAAAAAATGTGCCAAACGTCGGCATTGGTGACGTTGCAAAACCCGCACATTACCGCGAGGAGCCTGTTGCAAATAATCAGGAATAAGCGCCGAGGGCAATTGCGCAAAAGGATAGGGTTGTCGAATATTGGCGTAGGCGAATAAGGTCGTCATAATATAAAAATAAAAGCCGGAAAATCTGGCTTTTATTATAGAGGGATAATAGGATTTTCGATAACGGTTTTACACTGTAACGAACTTTTCGCCCTAATATTTCGCCAATTGCGCTAATCTGGCGGAACAAATGCGTTCTTGTTGTTCTACAGATATTTTACTTAATTGATTTCTGCTATTGGCAAAGCTTGCTTTCATAACGGTCAACTCCGATTCCGGTAAGGTAGATTGCGCCACGCTATTATCAATATATTTAAAATAGGTTTGACAGCTCGGCGATAATTTTTCTGCGCTAAAACTCATCACGGAACAAGCCGATAATAACAGCGGAAACACGAACAGCAGTTTTTTCATAAGTTATCCTTAAATAAAAAAAACAAACGGTTATCGCGCTTAAATCAATGCCCCGCGATAACCGTTACATTCTAACCTAAATTTTTAAGATAACAAACGATTTACACGTTTAATAAACGCCATTGGATTTTCCAACGCACCACGTTCTGCCAACATCGCTTGTTCCAACAACAATTCCATCCAATCGGCAAATTGTTCCTCGTCAGCAATATCCGCCACTTTTTTCACCAACACGTGTTCCGGGTTCAATTCAAAGGTATATTTCACTTCCGGTACAGCCTGTCCCGCCGCCGCAAATAATTTTGCCATTTGCGTGGTCATTTGGTCATTGTCCGTGGACACTACCGCTGGCGTATCCGTCAAACGGTGCGTCAAGCGCACTTCTTTTACGCGCTCGCCCAACAAGGTTTTCACCCGTTCAATAAATGAGCCAAAGGCTTCATCTTGCGCTTTTTGCTCGCTTTCCTCTTTATCCGCTAAATCGCCCAAATCCAAATCCGCTTTGCTGATCGTTTGCAACGCTTTTCCGTCAAACTCGGTCAAATAGCTTAACATCCATTCATCAATGCGATCGGATAACAACAACACTTCAATGCCTTTTTTGTTGAAAAGCTCCAAATGTGGTGAGTTTTTCGCCGCCACATAGCTGTCGGCAGTAATATAATAAATCGCTTTTTGCCCCTCTTTCATGCGTGATACATAATCTTCCAATGAAACAGATTGCTCACTGCTGTCATTATGTGTCGAAGCAAAACGCAATAATTTCGCGATACTTTCTTTATTGGCAAAATCCTCCGCTGGACCTTCTTTTAGCACCAAACCGAATTCACGCCAAAATTGCGCATATTTTTCTTTGTCCTCTTTCGCCAATTTTTCCAACATTTGCAAAGAACGTTTGGTCAACGCCTTGCGCAACGCCGCGGTCACTTTATTATCTTGCAAAATCTCGCGCGATACATTTAATGGCAAATCGTTGCTATCAATTAACCCGCGCATAAATCGCAGATAATTCGGCATAAATTGTTCTGCATCATCCATAATAAACACGCGTTGGACATAAAGTTTTAACCCATGTTTATGCTCACGATTAAACAAATCCCAAGGGGCTTTTGCCGGCACATATAAAAGGCTGGTATATTCTTGATTTCCTTCAACTTTATTATGCGCCCACAACAACGGATCGGCAAAATCATGGCTTAAATGTTTATAAAACTCTTGATATTCCTCATCAGAAATCTCGCCTTTAGCGCGCGTCCAAAGGGCTTGCGCTTTGTTAATTTTTTCCCATTTAACGCCGCTTTCTTTACCGTCTTCGCCATATTCTTTGGCTAAAATTTCAACTGGCAAGCCGATATGATCGGAATATTTGCTGATGATTTCGCGCAAACGCCATTCATTTAAAAATTCTTTTTCATCTTCGCGCAAATGCAAGGTAATTTCTGTACCGCGATCTTTTTTCTCAATATCCGCAACCGAATATTCACCTTCACCCGCCGATTCCCAAAGCACGCCACGCTCTGCGCTTTCGCCCGCCGCACGCGTTTTCACGCTCACTTTATCTGCCACAATAAACGCGGAATAAAAACCCACCCCAAATTGCCCGATCAGCTGGCTGTCTTTCGCTTGATCTTGCCCAAGTGCGGTCAAAAATTCTTTTGTTCCGGATTTAGCAATGGTTCCCAAATGATCAATTGCCTGTTCGCGCGTCATCCCAATTCCGTTATCACTGATGGTCAATGTGCCTTTATCCGCGTCAAAGCGAATGCGCACTTTTAAATCCCCGTCACCCTCGTATAATTCTGGTTGTGACAACGCTTTAAAACGCAATTTATCTGCCGCATCAGAGGCGTTAGAAATTAATTCGCGTAAGAAAATCTCTTTGTTGGAATAAAGCGAATGGATCATTAATTGAAGCAATTGTTTCACTTCGGATTGAAAACCGCGTGTTTCTTGATTTTGTGCCATAATTATTTCCTTTTTTTCAAATGACTACTCATTTTTTAACATGAACAGCTTTGATATAAGTACACAAACGGAAATTTCAAGTAAGGTAGGATTTTTTTGCACAAAAAAAGTGCGGTTAAAATTTGAATATTTTTTCACCGCACTTTATCAAAAAAGACAAATCAATAATTAGAATTCGTAACGAAGCCCAACTTTAGCGCCATATTGATTAATGTTAACATCATTGATTTTTGCTAAACGGTTATATTCCACTGCACCGTTTAAAGACCAATTTGGGTAAAACTCATACGTCGCGCCAACAAAACCACCAAAACCGAATTTGCTGGTATTATCGCTGTCTGAAGAACGACGTGTTTGACCATTGATGTTTTCCACTAAAGATTCGTTCCATTTCACATCATTTAAAGCAATACGCGCACCGACATAAGGTTTAATCGAGGTATTTAAATTAATATCGTAAATTGCGGATAAACCAAAACTATTGACTTTTAAATTGCCATTGCCAAAACCGTTATCTGCACCAAAACCATAGTCTGATTTACCATAATGGGTATAATCTAAGGCTAAACGCCAATCGACGAAACGGTAACCAACAGAAACACTTGGAGAAAATTTCTTCTCGCTAATTTCTCCATTGTCCGCACCGGATGATTTAATTTTTGAAATCCCTAAATCACCTTGCACATACCAATTCGCACTGACGGTAGTTGAAGCAAACGCAAGCGCCCCCATAAGAATTGCTAGCACTGTTTTTTTCATTATAAATGTCCTCTTAAGTTAAGAATCCGCTAGACTATACCACAGTCCCCGCATAAATTCACCCTAAATCAGCACAATAGGTTAATTTTGCGTGACATTTGCGACAAAAATAGACCGCACTTTCACGCTGAATTTTATTGTGCCGCCGCACGCTCAATTGATGCAGTTGGCAATTGCAGCGATACGCATATGTCTTACCCTGTACATTTTGCACATCAAATTGATGGCACGTCTGCGCCGGCAACTGAAAAACCTGCGTCATCAACATCTGCCATTCCACGCCATGGGGTTTTACCCGCCCATAAACCTGATACACAAGCAAATGCGCTAATTCGTGAGGAACCACTTGGCGAATAAATTCTGCGGGATTTTCAAGCAATAAAGTGCGGTTAAATTTAATGGTATTTGTTTGCAAATACGCCACTCCCGCTTTCATGCCACGAATATCGTAACTGACTTCAGGTATTGAAAAGGAACGATTGAAATGCTGTTCTGCCATGGCTAAACACACCGATAAACGGCGTTGCACCTGCATTTTTAGAGTTCTGAAATTTGTGTTATCCATAAAAATATAGGGGCTAATTACATTAGCCCCATTTGCGTGTTTTTTATAGGCAAATGTAATTTGCCTGTACAATGATTATAACCCTGCTGCCGAACGCAACGTTTCCGCGCGATCAATTTTTTCCCAAGGGAATTGTTCTCGCCCAAAGTGTCCGTAAGCGGCGGTTTGGCGGTAAATCGGTTGAATTAAATCTAACATTTTAATTAAACCGTATGGGCGTAAATCAAAGAATTCGCGCACCAATTTGACCAATAACTCATTCGCCACTTTGCCGGTACCAAAGGTTTCCACCATAATTGATGTCGGTTCCGCAACGCCGATAGCGTAAGAAAGCTGGATCTCACAACGATCCGCTAAACCGGCGGCAACGATATTTTTTGCCACATAGCGAGCGGCATAAGCAGCTGAACGATCCACTTTTGACGGATCTTTACCGGAAAAGGCACCGCCACCATGACGCGCCGCTCCACCGTAGGTATCCACGATAATTTTACGTCCAGTCAAACCACAGTCGCCCATTGGTCCCCCGATCACAAAACGTCCCGTCGGGTTAATAAAATATTTAGTGTCTTTGGATAACCATTGGGCTGGCAATACTGGCTTGATGATTTCTTCCATCACGCCTTCATGCACCTCTTTTTGACTGACTTCGTCGCTGTGTTGCGTAGAAAGTACCACCGCGTCCACGCCAACAATTTGATTATTTTCATATTTTAACGTCACTTGGCTTTTTGCATCCGGACGTAACCACGCCAATTTTCCGCTTTTACGCACTTGCGCTTGACGTTCCATTAAACGGTGTGCGTAAGTAATGGCTGCCGGCATTAACACTTCCGTTTCATTGGTAGCATAACCAAACATAATCCCTTGGTCGCCCGCACCTTGATCTAACGGATTTTCACGGTCAACCCCTTGATTAATATCGGAAGATTGTTTCCCAATCGCATTTAATACCGCGCAAGAATGCCCGTCAAACCCCATGTCAGAATGTTCATAACCAATTTCACAAATCACTTGACGAGTTAAGTTTTCAATATCCACCCAAGCTGATGTGGTAATCTCTCCGCCCACCAACGCCATACCGGTTTTCACATAGGTTTCACACGCCACACGCGCTTTCGGATCTTGTTTTAAAATTTCATCCAATACCGCATCAGAAATTTGATCGGCAATTTTATCCGGATGCCCTTCAGACACGGATTCAGACGTAAAAAGATAAGATGACATAAATATATTAACCTTTAATTTAGCAGTTTTTCCATCTAGACGTCTATAATACGCTGTTTTAGTAAAAAGGCAAGGAATTAATGGCAAGGAAATGGTTATAGCGGGAATAAAAGCCTTAAGTGGATTTACCGATATGCGATGATTTATGCGCCTACATTTTCATCTGCACTACTCAAGCCGACGGAAAAAAATAAAAGTGCGGTGCGTTTTTGAATTAATTTTAAGGTAGTTAATTATTGTGGTAGCAAAAAAATCCAGCTAACAAAAAAACTGGCGCGAATAAAACACGCACCAGTCATTTTTGTGATAAAGAGGGTTGGTTTTTATCGCGCACAAATTTCGCTATCGGCAAAATAATAAGCAATTTCACGTTTGGCGCTTTCAACGCTATCCGAACCATGCACAGCATTTTGTTGTTTGCTTAACGCAAATTCGCGACGGAGGGTTCCCTCTGCCGCAGTTTCAGGATCCGTGGTTCCCATTAAAGTGCGGTAATCTTTTACTGCGTTTTCTTTTTCCAACACCGCCACCACCACCGGCGCCGATGTCATGTATTTCACCAAATCAACAAAAAACGGTTTACCCTCATGTTCCGCATAAAACCCCTCTGCTTGTGGCTGGGTTAAGCGCAACATTTTGGCAGCAACCACAGTAAATCCGTTGCTTTCTAACTTGGCTAAAATTTGCCCAATTAAGTTACGTTGCACCGCATCCGGCTTAATAATTGATAAAGTTTGCTCAAGCGCCATTCTTCCCTCCTTTTAAAGATTTGCTTTGTTTAACAATAAATTCGCTAACGTTTGTAGCCCAATTCCGGTTGCACCGGTTGCCCAAAGGTCGCTGGCTGATTTGCGATAAGTCGCGGAACAGTCAATATGCAACCAATTTTGTTGATAATTTTTCACAAAATATGATAAAAACGCGGTCGCGGTACTGGCGCCGGCGCCCACTGGCACCGATCCGATATTCGCAATATCCGCAAATGACGAGCTGATTTGCCCACGGTGAAATTCCTCAAAGGGCAAACGCCAAAACGGTTCGCCACAGATTTTTGCCGCGGCAAATAACTCCGCCACCAATTGTTCATCAAGGGAAAGCACCGAATGGTAATCATTGCCCACCGCGATTTTTGCCGCGCCAGTTAAGGTTGCGCAATCAATGATCAGTTGTGGGTTTTGTTCGCTGGCTTCAATTAATCCATCCGCGAGAACCAAACGCCCTTCCGCATCCGTATTTAATACTTCAGCAGTCACCCCGTTGCGATAGCGAATAATATCACCTAATTTTAACGCGTCACCGCTCACCATATTTTCCGCGCAGCATAAATACAATTTTACTCGTTGGTTTAAACCGCCAGCAATCGCCATACCTAACGCGCCGGTTAATAACGCCGCGCCCCCCATATCGGTTCGCATGGAACTCATTGCTTCACTCGGTTTTAAGCTATAGCCGCCGCTGTCAAAGGTAATCCCTTTCCCCACCAAACAAGCCAACACCGGCGCATTCGGATCTTGCGTTGGATTAAAATCCAATTTCAAGAGTGCCGGCGCATTTTGCGACCCTTTGCCCACTTGCCAAATGCCATGGTAGCCTTGTTTTTCCAGCGCTTCACCGGAAATCACCTCAAAACTGACCGCACTTTGTTCGGCATATTCCGCGACTTGTTCGCGGATAAATTCTGCGGCACGTTGCGCCAAGCCCTCCGGCGTGACCTCACTCGCTGGCAAGTTAATGATTTCACGCACAAAATCACTACATTGGATACGCGCGAATAATTCGGCTTGCGGCTCATCATCTAAATGCGGAAATTCCAAGGCATAATCTTGTTTGGCGGTATAAAATCCTTGATAAAATGCCCAACAGTTTTCCAAATCCCAATCATCTCCGATAAGCTCCACTTCCTTAATTCCTTGCCCTCGCAATTTGCGCGCGCCTTTTTGAATTAAAGTGCGGTCATTTTTTGTATTAATATGCAACCATGCTTGGTCATTGGAAAAACTCAACAGCGCGTTTTTTCCCCATTGCGCTGCCGCTTTATCATAAGAAATTGAAACTTGCATCTTGTTCACCTACATCAATCAATATTGCCCATAACTATACCAGTTTTTCGGATTTTTGGTATGTAAAATATTGTATATATATTTTTCTTGGCGCCTTTTCTTTTAGTATAATGGCAACAATTTTTGATTAACCAAACATTAACCGATAGGATCGCTCATGCCCTTCAGTTGGAACCCTATTTCTCGCCAACATATCAGCTTAATCATCAATATATTGGCATCATTATTTTTCATCACTGTGTTGATGTTTAAAAAAGGATATAACTATGTTCCCATGATTTTAGGCGGCATCAGCGTGATTTACCTTTCACTTTATCTCGTTAAATTTAAACAAAAATGGACACTAGATAAAGAAGATAAAGGGATCATTTATGCCTTTTTACTGTATTTCGCCACCTTTGTGATGTCTGCTGTCGTACATGGCGACGGTTTTCGTGAAATTGACAATCCAAGCCGGATCTTATTATTTATCCCACTGATTTTATTATTCACTCAATTTCCGCTAAAACCACAATTTATCTTTCACGCCATCCCCATAGGCGCCACCGTCACCGGTTTACTGGCGATTTATCAGAAGTTTATATTGGGCATTAAAGCTTTTGCTAACGTCACCCATCATATCCAATCGGGAAATATTTCTGTCACTTTATCCATGTTAAGTGTTGTCGTGGGAATCTATTGGTTTGTCAAAAAAGATTATAAATTTGTGGCATTGTGCCTTATCGGCGCATTATTTGGGCTATTGTCGAGTGCAATTTCAGGCGCGCGAGGCGGTTGGGTTGGTTTACCATTCGTTGTTTTAGCCATTTTATTTTTTTATCGTCAGCACCTCAATAAAAAACTATTGATGATTAGCCTTGTGGCATTTATTGTTTTCGTTACAGTGATCGCCAGTATTCCTAAATTTGGCGTGATGACACGTTATCAAGAAGCAGAGCGTGATATTATTCAATATACTCAAAAAAATAACAAAAGTACCTCATTAGGTGCGCGTTTTGATATGTGGGAAAATGCCATTGCAGGTATTAAACAAAACCCGATATTAGGCTGGGGAAGCAAAGGTTATATTGAGCTTAAAAAACAACAAGTTACCCAAAAAACCGTGGCAAAATCGACCTTGAAATTTAATGATGCGCACAATCAATATATCGACGCTTGGGTAAAACGGGGATTGGTTGGCTTAATCGGCTTATTACTGGTTATTTTTGTACCATTGCGTGCATTTTTACGCCAAATCAATGCCTTAACTTTAGAAACGAAGTGTATTGCGATCCTTGGCGCCACCCATATTTTATCTACCATATTCTATTTTTTAAGCCAAACCTTTTTGGCACACAATTCAGGTTCGTTGTTTTATTTCTTCCTCATTGTATTGTTTTATGCCATGCTTAAAACGAACGCAAAAACCAAATAAACCCCGTAAAAAATAAGCAGAAAGTGACCGCACTTTCTGCTTTTTAATATAGATAAGACAATATATTATAACAGCCAAAAGAAATTATTTAGTCAAAATGGACTACTCGTAAAAAATTGACCTTAACAGCGCCATAAGCGCTATCCCCTCTATTTATAAGAGGAAAATAAAATAATTGTGGAGACATATTAGTGTGGAACACATCACTTACTCATTTAATCCCTTATAAGAACCGTCTAATACACGTCTCCACCATTTTTGATTATTTAAGTACCATTCTACGGTTTTGCGAATACCAGTTTCAAAGGTTTCTTGCGGTTTCCAACCTAATTCATTGCTAATTTTGGTCGAATCAATGGCATAGCGCACATCATGCCCCGGACGATCGGTGACGTAAGTGATTAAATCTTCGTATTTTGTTACGCCCGCCGGTTTATCTGGCGCGAGCTCTTCAAGCAATCTACAAATTGTACGCACTACTTCAATATTGGCTTTCTCGTTATATCCACCAATATTATAGGTTTCGCCCACTTTGCCTTCAGTCACTACTTTATATAATGCTCGGGCGTGATCTTCCACAAATAACCAGTCGCGAATTTGCAGCCCATTGCCATACACTGGCAATTTTTTCCCCTCTAATGCATTTAAAATCATTAATGGAATCAGTTTTTCAGGAAACTGGAACTGTCCATAGTTGTTGGAACAATGACTGACAAGAGTAGGTAAACCATAAGTACGCCACCAGGCTCGCACCAAGTGATCGCTTGAGGCTTTTGACGCAGAATAGGGGCTCGACGGTGCATATGGTGTGCTTTCAGTGAAAAAATCCTTTTTACCTTCCAAATCCCCGAACACTTCATCGGTTGAAATATGATGAAACCGAAAAGTCGCTTTTTTCTCAGCGGATAAATGATGCCAATAAGCGCGCGCCACTTCTAATAAGGTATAAGTTCCCACGATATTAGTTTCAATAAATGCCGCTGGACCATCTATAGAACGATCGACATGGCTTTCCGCCGCCAAATGCATTACCGCATCAGGACGATACCGATTAAAAACACGCTCAAGCTCTGCTTTATCACAAATATCCACTTGCTCAAAGGCATAACGTAGACTATTTGAAACAGCCTCTAAAGACGCTAAATTGCCAGCATAGGTTAATTTATCTACATTAATAACAGAATCTTGAGTGTTGTTAATAATATAGCGAACGACTGCAGAGCCGATAAAACCCGCTCCGCCTGTGATGAGGATTTTCATATCATATTGATTACTATAACTTAATTTTGTTATAACTTTCTTAACTGATTCATTGTTAAACCGCTCGGTAACATCTCTACAGACGTATCATAAAGAAATGTTTTCAACAGCGCGCTCCGCTGATTCATAATAATTTACAAGGCGTTCTGTAAAAACTTCTTTATAAACATCAGGAACCGCAAACACAGCTACATTTTCTTGTAAAAAAAGATGATTTGCTAACATTTGAGCAGTTCGTTTATTCCCATTATTAAACCATTGCCCTCGACTTGATAAACAAAAGATCTCTAAGCCTTTATCAATAGGATTCTCAATTTTACTTATCCACTTAATTTGCTCACGTACGTTTTCATAAGTTGGAATTAATGGGACATAATTGCTTCCAGAAATACGTACAATTTGATCACGTAATTTACCTGGATTTGGGTATAAGCCTCCCTCGCCAATAATACGGTTATATTCCGAGGCAAGCTGAAGATCGAGCGGATAATCTATATTTTCAAATAAAAACATCCACGCCCGTTTAAGGTTATTAACGACAATAACTTTTTCAACATCCGCATTAGCAGGAATTCGCCCTTCAAAAATTTCTTGCGTTTCCGGAAAAGTAATTCCTTTTACCAATTCAATATTAGCACTTTTCCAAATACTATCAACGACAAGGCGTTTAGCCGCGTCTATAGCTTTTTCTCGATCTATCTTTATATATTCAAAATGCATTTCATATCTTTCAGTATAAATTATTAAATCCAAATGTAACTTATTAAGTTCATTAATCAAATATTCTTTTCAGGCAACCTAATTTCTCAACATTTTATATAAAATGTGATTTTAATAGATTAAATAGATAACAATCTATCTCCCCATACCGCATTAATACCTATTTAACTACATTTTCTAAATCACGATCTATGGAAATATCGCTTTAACATAAGGTATTTTCTTACCTAAGAAAACAATAATCAAACAAACACCATAAGTCATAAATGCACCTAAAAAACGCCAATATGGATTACTCGCAGAAATACTAAAAAAATGTTGTTCATAGCTCATCACGAGTATATGGATTAAATAAATTCCTAAACTACAACTCGATAAGTTGCTCATGATTATCGCAAACCGTTCTCTATTTTCTGTTATATGTTGAACACTATATTTAACAAATACAAAAATAGCTAATGCTAGCAATACTGAATGAAATTGAAGATAGCTAAAGAAAATTTTATTTACTTTCCCATCCAAAACTGAATAATGAATTGTACCAAAATATCTAATAAAAGCACTTACTAAGCCAAGAATATAAATAACTATCCTTTGATTTTTAGAAAGCTCCAAGTGCGCAAATAAATATCCTAATAACAAGAAAATCACATATCCGGTTGTTGGAAATGTTAACGCGGAATTATACCTTAATCCTAATAAAGGGAATAATATTGGCAAACAAGAATGTGTTACAAAAATAAAAATTACTATATACCATAGAATAGGTTTGTTATCTTTTAATAAAGATAATACTGGAATAAAACAATAGAGCGCAATCAATGGTATAAAGAACCAATATACATTACCATGCGGAACTTTTGTTGTGATAATTGCATTAAAAACATCCGTTACACTTTTATATGAAAAACGCCCAATTACCCAAGAATGCAGGAGTAAAATCAAACTCCATACTAAAAAGGGAATAACCGCTCTCAATACTCGTTTTATAAAAAATTGTTTTGTTGTATATTTTGAACGATAATCTAATAATGTAGCTCCTGAAAGCATAAAGAATACAGGAACTGCCCAGAAAAATATCACTTCAAAAGCAAGAGCTTGCTTCCATGCGGCTGTATTTATATTATAGTTATGTACAATACCATTATGATGTAATGCAATTACCGCAAAACAAGCCAATACATTAAGAACATCAAAATAAATTACCCTAGATGGTGTTTTATTCAACATGATTAATAAGCTCCGTCTCTTTTCAAAACAACATTTACTGTTTTAAACAAAATCGCAATATCATTCCACATGGACCAATTTTTTACATACCAAGAATCAAAATAAACCCGAGTTTCATAATCTACATCATTACGACCACTCACTTGCCACAACCCTGTCATCCCTGGCTTTGCCATTAAATAATAATCTACATCACCATGATACCGTTCCAGCTCTTCTTTTACGATAGGACGAGGTCCTACTAAACTCATTTCACCTTTTAATACATTAAAAAGCTGAGGTAATTCATCTAAACTAGTTTTACGAATAAAATGTCCAATCTTAGTAATACGAGGATCATTTTTCAATTTAAAATCTTTATCCCATTCAGCTCTTGCTTCAGGGTTATTTTGCAGTAATTCTTCTAAAACTTCTTTAGAATTTATCACCATAGATCTGAACTTCAAACACTTAAACTCTTTTCCATCCCTTCCAATTCTTGGATGCCCATAAATTGCACTACCGCCATCTTTTCTAATAGTAAAATACAAATATAACAAAATAGGGGAAAGCACAGCAATAATTGCAAGGGAGCCTAGAATATCCATCATTCTTTTTATAAAATGAGACGAACGTTTTGCCAAATTATTATTGACTCTAAGTAACATCACTTCATAACTAAACAAAAATGACATATCCGTACTATATAAAGGTAAACCTCTTAATGTAGGTATTACTGAAACAGAATAACATTTACGTTTTGCTAATTCTCTTAGCCAAATGTCTCTAAGTTCACTTTCTCCATTTTCCAGCGCTATGACAAAATAAGTTTGTTTTCTATTTGCCATCTCCCACATTTTATCTGTAGTGATAACAGGTATAGATAAACACTCTACATCTGATGCTACAGATTTAACAAAAAATGCCACCTTTAGCCCAAGATAACTCTCTGCAGTAAGTGCATTATAAGCATCAATTGCATTTTTTCCACTACCAATAATTACTGTATTCTTAATATATAATTTAGATTTAATTAATAGTTTTTTAACTATAATTCTACTTGTAGGCACAATAACTAAGGCGATCGCCCATGTTAACACCCATAAGTAACGAGAGAAATGTAGTTTAGAAAATGCAATTATAGATAACTCAACCACAGCTAAAATGATTAAGGTCCTAATAACCTCTTTTAATTCAAACCAATAGGGCTTTCTATATGTATAATGTCTTAGACGAATCCAAAACCAAGCTACGCCAATAATACTCAATAAAAGATGAATTAAAATTCGTCCATCCATTTGGTTATTTGGCAAATATCGATTTACTTGCCCAGTATATATACTTAGAATCTCAAGAGATAAAACAAGAGAAACAAAAATTGTACATAAATCTGTTATAATCAAAATCAGTTTAGAAGCCAACTCTTTGTTCATCATAAGTCCATCTATTTTTGAAAATGTTTCTCGACACAATCTAATGCCTCTGCAATAATATTATGCATATCAAAATATTTATATTGCGCCAAACGACCACCAAAAATAACTTTTGATTGCTGATCGGCTAAAGCCTTATATTTCGCATAAAGCTCATTATTGCTTTCATCATTAATTGGATAATATGGCTCATCTCCCTCTTCATACTCTTTAGAATACTCTCGAGTGATCACTGTTTGAGGTTGTGTACCATATTCAAAATGTTTATGTTCAATAATACGAGTATAAGGGACTTCTGCTTCTGTATAATTTACCACTGCATTACCTTGGTAATTTGCCACGTCTAATACTTCATTATCAAAATGTAAACTGCGATATTCTAATTTTCCAAACTGATAGTTAAAATACTCATCAATCATACCAGTAAAAACAATCTTATCTGCTAGATTTTCATAATATTCACGGTTAGCAAAAAAATCTACATTGAGTTTTACCTCAATACCATCTAACATTTTTTCAAAAATTCCGGTATACCCACCAATTGGAATACCTTGATAAGTATCATAGAAATAGTTGTTATCATAAGTATAACGCACAGGCAAACGTTTAATAATAAATGCAGGAAGTTCAGTACATTTACGCCCCCATTGTTTCTCGGTATAACCTTTAATTAACTTCTCATAAATATCACGACCAACAAGTGAAATTGCTTGTTCTTCTAAATTTTTAGGTTCAGTAATATTTTCTTGTGCAATTTGCTCTTTAATTTTTGCCTCTGCCTCTTGTGGTGTAATTACCCCCCCCCACATCTTATTAAAAGTGAACATATTAAATGGCAAACTATAAAGCTCATTCTTATAACGTGCTACAGGTGAATTAGTAAAACGGTTAAATTCAGCAAATTGTTGAATATAATCCCAAACCATTTTATTACTCGTGTGAAAAATATGCGCGCCATATTTATGTACATTAATCCCTTCTACATTTTGAGTGTAGCAATTGCCACCAATATGATCACGTTTTTCAATAACTAAACATTTTTTACCGCGCTTTGTCGCTTCATGAGCAAAAATTGAACCAAAAAGACCGGCACCAATAATAAGATAATCAAACGTCATACTTAAACACCTTTAATTTTAATATTTTTTAGTATATTAAATAACTTTGTAGTTAAAAGTAAAATACTATCTATTTTATATAGATAAAGAAATAAAAAAAACTGATATTGAAAATCTAACTCTTTTATTAAGCAAATAAAGTTATCCTCTAGGGGATAATCACTTCTATATTCACTAAGCTTAGAAACTTTATCTTGATAAGATAACGCTGGACAGCTAAGCATTTTTTTAATACTCACCGCATAGTCTTCAAGATATCTAAGTTTCACCTTATCTTCATGATATTTGTCTCCAAGAATAGTAGAAAAAATGTTAATCGCATTACTAAAAATATAATTAACATCCTTTAATCTATGTTCGCTAAACCTTGTAGATAAAGAATTAAAGTTTCCTACCCTATAAAAATATAAATTTTTATTTACAAATTTTATCGTTCTACAACTTACTAAATAATTTAAGTTAAATAATAAATCCTCACCCAAACTCACTTCTGAATCAAATAAATAATTAATTTTTGATTTTTTATAGATTTTACAAACAGGAGTATTAAAAAACAACCTATCATACATCTTTTCAAATAAACTCTTATTTAAATCAGAAACTAGATGAATATTATCTAAGTTATCTATATTTTCATATTCAGATAAGAAGTCTTTCTTTCCTTTATTTTCTTTAAACTTTATATACTGACAAAATAAAATATCTTCATCATTATAATTCTCAATGAGTGTTTCACAAAGCCTTGTAGAAACATAATCATCACTATCAACAAACATAATTAATTCAGACTTTGCGACTAATATACCCGAATTTCTAGCATCTGATACACCTGAATTGACTTTATTGATTAATTTTATAAAATCGTATTGTTGAGAATATTTCTCACAAATAGTCAAGCTATTATCCGTAGAACCATCATTTACTAAAATAATCTCTATATTTTTATATGTTTGATTTATTAAACTTTCTATACAATCAACTAAGTATTCTTCTGAATTATAAATAGGTACAACAATTGAAATCATCATAAATTTATCTCTTTATTCTTCAACAATAGAAATCAAACTATCCAATATTTTTTCATTCAAATAATTTTTTTTATAATACATAACATTATAATTTAGATTGCTCAAGATCTTAGCTTTTTCTCTAATTATTGAAACAATATTATCAGTCTCAATTTTATCTAATAATGTTGTTGTACTTTGATTAGTTACTTCACTTATCACACCAACATTTGAAACTATAATATACAACCCATTTGCGATAGCCTCCAACATACTTATTGGCAACGTTTCATCTTTATATCTCGAAGGTAAAATAAATATATTCATATTAGATAAAAAAGTAATTTTATCTGCACCATAAACACCATTTATATAGGAAACATTATTAAGTCCCTTTATTTCATTGATAAATTTCTCTTCTAAATCTGATTGGAAAAACCTTCCAGAAAAGTAGAAATGAAAATTTCTATCATTCTTCATCTCTTTTGCTACAGACAAAACTATTTCATATCCTTTTTCAGGGAGCATATTGCTAAAATAAACAATCTTTATAGGATGGCTATTATGCTTTTTAGCTAACTCATGCTCTGATATAAAAATATTTTCATCTATACCATTTCTAACAATTCTAAACTTATCTTTAGGCAGATGTATAGATGAAAACATCTCTTCCTGTTTTTTTCCTAGCACAATAACTTTATGCACCTTATTATAAATTAATTTATTAATCCAATTAATAACAAAATTGGATTCAATAATGGATTTAAAGCTACTATTATGGAAGTGAGTTATAATTTTCTTTTTTCTTAATAACATTAGAAATAAATAAATACTATCTCTAATATTACCACCTAGAGAACCAGATGGTGTAAAATAGAATTTATCACACTTAATGAATAAAATCTTATAACAGTTTTTAATAAACTCAAAATTATTTGTAATATCTAACTTGTATAGAGTTTCTTCACCATATTTTCTTTGATAAAACATAATAAAATCATTAATAGATTTACCCAATCCTGTTTTACTATTTTTTATTTGCCCAACAACCATTATTTTATATTTCATTATTTATCCTAATAAAGCTAAAATTTTTTAATCGCCACTAAAAAACTGTTCAAAATATGGATATAATCTATAAGGCAAAGTTTCTCCATAGTTCGTTATCAAAATAGTCTTAGTAAAAAATAAAATATAAAACCAAAATAAAAACACCCCATATATAAATTTATTACCTCTATTTTTAAGCAAAGAAATCATATTAGGAAATATGATAATATGAAAAGGAAGAAAAATATAAAAAAGCCTATATCCATTAGGTATAAATGACATAATTAACGCTAATAAGAATAAAATATAATTTATATTGAGATAAAATACTCTTTCTCTTAAAAAACATTTCTTAGTCAATTCATTTAAAGAGTAAAAAAGAGCAAAGCTAACAATACCATAAATAGTAATAGTAATATTATACGCTCCTGTATCAAACTGACTACCGATATACTCTGAGTATACTCCTAATGCACTTATAATACTATAAATCCCCTCCCGAAATAAAAGAAAAACTAAAAAAATTATAAATGAGGCAATCAAAAAAGACTTTATACCTAGAGTTTTTCTATCAAAGAATACAAATAAGAAGCAGATAAGTGCTGATTTATGAAAAAGTGAAGCTATAATGACTAGTAGAATATATAATATTTTTCTTTCGAAAATAAATCTCATTGAATATAGAATAATACTAATAGCCATAGCTTGTCTCATTCCATTCAGAGAAAAATTATAAAAACTAGAGAACATGTAGATAAACACGCTTAGTGCAAGTATTTTTGATTGGCTTTTTATTGCACAAAAAACAAAAAAAACACAAATAAAATGATATATTGCAAAAATATACTGATAATGTTCTTGTCCACTTAAGAAAAAACCGAATTTTGCAATTTCTTTAGCTAGAAACTCAAAATTAACATCTTTATCATCTAAAACAAAAGGTATTTGATAATCTGAATAGAGAACATAATCTGTACCGACATCATATCTGATTGCACCTAAAACAAAAAGAATACAAAATGAGATAAAAAAGAAAGGGGTTACTATATTTCTTTCTTTAAAAAAGGAATACATCATGGAAAATAATGAAGATAGTAGACCTATGTATAAATATATCATTGATAATCTCAGCTATTAAAAACTTCTCTTATATTTCACTCCAAAAAATTTAGATAATAAAAAAGAGGAAACTTTTCTAACCCAATCAATCTTACCTATATAAATAAATGGAACACTTTTTACTTTAAGGCAATGATGTTCTAACCATACATTAAATAAAATTTCGCTTACTCTACCAAAAAGCCTTGCTTCAAAATCTGTATAACCTGTTAGATCAATTCTTTCATATAGCCTATCTAATATACTGAATAGCCACTCGCAATATTGATCGGATAATATTTTATTCATAATGAACATATTAAACATATAACCACTTCTTTTTTTCATAACTTTATCAAAGTCAGGAATATACTCTGGAAATATTTCTAACAAAATTTCTCTTGATAAATCTAAATGCTCTTTATTAAAAGTATTTTTATAATGTGAATACAAAGTTTCAATATAATAATTTCTTTTTTTCGGTACAATAACATCATTGAAATTTAATAGGAGTCTAATATTTTCTTCAGAGAGTATTAATAAATCTATATCTTTCTCTTTTTTATTAGATTTTAAGTTAGAAAAATATCTACGATAATGAACCAATCCCAAATAATCACAATCTAAGTTCTTCCAAGCCCAATATAGTCCAGTTAACTCACAATAATAGGGATTCTTATAGGATATATTATCTCCAATATCATCTCTATAGTATCCATCAATACGTTCTTTCCCCATAGAACCAACATGAAGCGGAATATATACTTTATTATTTTTAGGAAGTATAGTTTCTTTGTGTGTTGCTATAATAATTTTTATTTTCATATATTTATTCTTCCTCTATTACGTTAACTCCAGAATCTTGAAAAATATTATAAATAGAATTTACACTTTCAGGAATAGATTGCGATTTTATAGCATATACTTCTACATTAGGGAAATTAACTATATTTAATATTGCACCACTAAAAAATGTATAAACCTTAAACTTATAATTATTTTCATTTATCATTCTAATGATATAATCTTCAAAAATAAACTCTGTCTTTATAAAGTTAATATCTGGTAACTTCAAATTTAATATATCTTCCCTTGGGTGACAAAAATAATTCTCTATATTATATTTACGTATAAATTTCGGAATTGTGTCATATAGTTTCCTATCAAATTGATATATTGGCTGACCTAGAAAGATACAAATTTCTTCTCTGTTATCTATAGAAAGTTCAGCACTATTAGGTTTTGAATATAATTCGATATACTGTGTTTTTTCTATTATATTCCTTTTAAATTTATAAATTGTGAAATGTAATTTTGAAACATTCCTAAAAATAGTTAGAGTAAACTTCTTTCCAATTAATTTAAAACAAAATCTATTTATAAATCCATAACTCTTTTCTTTATATAAATAACTACTATATATAATATTTGCAGTACCATCATCATAGGTACATATATTTGATGTATTTATATATCTAGATAAAAATGTCTGTATCCAAATATCTTCTACATTTGCCAAGAAAATAGTATCATATTTAGGCAAGAAAAAACTATACACTCTCAAATATATAAGATCTAGTAGAGTATATATTTTACTCCTCCCTTGTGGTAATAATTTTATATAACTAGAATTTTCACAAAATCCACGAAGTCTATTATAGTAATATATATATTTATCATTATAATTATGAGTTATAACAAATAGATGAAATTTTCTATTTGGGTAATAATGAATTATTTTCTCTGCAATAAGCATCTGAAATGGAGTAGTACAAATAATTAAATTCATCTAGCAGTTCTTATTCTTTCTGTCACAATATATAACGTAGGTAAAATTCCTATTACCCCAATGACACTAGCATAAGGAATATATTTAATATTTGTAAACATAAATCCACTTAATGCGATTAAATAAATTCCCGTAGATAAAATTGAACAAAACGAAATCTGTTTAGTTTTACCATAGTAAAATAAATAATTTATTAGAAATAAATATGGAATAATCAAGGATGTAGACAATAGAAATACTATAATATAATATTTTACCCCCTGAAACTGATCTCCCAAAATCCATAAAAAAAATGATTCAGGAATAATCCAAACAGTTAATGAAGGTATTGGCACAATAAATAACGAATACATTGCCCACTTTTGTAGGTGCTTTAATGTTATTGTACCTCGTTTTAATTTTTCAAATAAATAAGGAACTAATGCTTTATTTACTGCCAAAATGACTACAGATAAAATACTTGCAGTTTGCGCTCCCATGGAATATAAACCAAGTTCAACTTCACTAAATCTGTGATAAATAAAAACTCTGTCCAATTGCCCCTTTATAAAAAAACTTCCATGATGAAATACCATAGGAAATCCAAAAGCAATAATATACGAGAATGCTAGCTTATATTGCGTAAAACTAAAAGATTTACTAATTATCTTCTGTTTGTAAATAATATAGGCTAAAGTAGCGATAAAAATATTGCTAAATAAGACTGCTAAAATACGTTTTTCTACTAACTCTGTTTCATACAGTTCTAACATGATTACTGTAAATAATGCATTAGTGAGCGCTGAACTAAATTGAATTAAAGTATAAGGGAAAGTCTGTTTTTGGCATTGTCTAATACTGAGTTGCACTCCAAGAAAAACTTGAAAAATACTACTTAGCACTAAATAGAACATAATTTCAGACTTTACTATCCAGCAAAATGTTAGTCCTAAAAAACCAACAGTAACTGTATAAATATAACCTGTACTTACAACTAAATTTAAAGAGCGTTTGCCATATCGATAAAAATAACGAGCCACTGCTCCATCTTGACTTAATCCAATAAAAATACCAAACAAAGCTAAAAATGTTTGATAATAAGAAAGCTCACCAAACCCCTCTACTCCGAGCTTTCTAGATAGATAAGGCAATAAGAGAAAAGGTACTAATTTAGATAGCATTTCTCCTATTAAATAAATTGCACTATCTTTCAATGCTTTCATTATCAATAAACTCTAATAATGTGCCTACAAATCATAAAACGCTTTTGGTTGTTCTCTATTTTTATCCGCCAAAAAATTTGAAATAGCTTGATATGCTTTTTCCATTGCATTTTCTTGATAATATGGATTAGCTAGATAAGGTAAACGTTGCCGAAATTCATTAGAACACAATATTTTAATTCCTTGAATAATTTCTTCTTTCTGAGATTTAACATTAATGATGCTTTCGCCATGAACTCTGCCTTGCTGACGATTACCAATATTTACAGTACCAACACAGCAAGATGGAGCCTCAAGTAAACCTGATGAACTATTCCCGATCAAACCTTGAGAATATTTAATTAATGCTAAATATTCTTCGGGTTTTACTGAAGTAAAGAATTTATAGCCATTTTCATTGGTATAATCTTTAAAGCGTTTAAAGATCTGATCTGCATTTGTATCTGAATTTGAACCAATAAATACAAATTGATAATCTGATTTAAATTGATCTAACGCTGTTAATAATTCATTAATTTGAGACAATACAGGATAATCATTCAATGTTTCAGGATGAAACACTACAATAAAATAAGGTTGAATTGGAATATCTAATTTTGTCACTAACTCTTCTTTACTTGGTAAATCTAGTAATAAACTGTTTTCTGCACCTAGTGATCCGATATTAATAACGCGCTCTGGACATTCACCTAATTGAATAACACGTTTACGATATTCTTCTGTCGCTGTCAGATGTAATTTTGACATTTTCGTAATACAGTGACGAATAAACTCATCATAATTACCGAGCGTTTGCTCTCCACCATGTAAGTGAATAATGGGAATATTGTGCATTGCGGCTGCAGTAGCAACAGAAAGCATTTCATAACGATCACCTAAGACCATTACTGCATCATATTTATGGTTCTGAAAGTGTTCTCCAAATTTATCCAAACACTCCGCCATAGAATGTAAAATAGTTTGGTTGTTTTCAGAGTTTAAATTCAAAGGAATACTCGCTGTAATATCAAAACCATCTTGTTTTATAATATCTATTGTACTTCCATATTTAGGATCTAAGTGCATTGCAGTAACCAATAGCGAAAAATCAATATTAGGCTCTTGCTGTAAACGCTTTAATAAACGTTTTACAATACCATATTCTGCTCGTGAACCTGTGACATAGGCAATTTTTTTCATTTTACGATTTCTTTCTCTAAAATTGATTGTAATAATTTATAGCCTTGCATATTAAGGTGTAAGCCATCATTACTTAGTGCAAGATCTAATTTTCCATATTTATCACTAAATGCAGAATATAAATCTACCCACTTTATATTAGTTAGGTTCTCTTTTAAAAATTTATTTAATTGTAAAATGTCCTCATTATTGCGGTCAGCTCGTAATGCTACTGGCGTAATCTCTAAAAAATAAATCTTAATATTATGTTTTATTTTATATATCTTAGAGATTAACTCTTGGATATCAAATAACACACTTTGATTAGACCAATTTGCTTTTACAATATCATTAGTTCCCATCATTAATACCACTTTTTCATCTAAGGAGCTAATTAACCCGTTATCAAGAATGAAATCAATATATTCTCTTGTCGAGATACCTGAAATTGCGAGATTATTCACCGCACTTTGATGAATACTATTTATACTCCATTGATCTAATATAGAATGCCCAATAAAAGTAATTTCTTTTACTTGTTTAAAATATGGCTTCTTATACTCAATACGTTGTTTGATTGCGTTAAGTAAAATAAGCTCCTTATTTTTCTGTTGCATAAGAAAATAAAAATACTCAAAATCCTGACGATCATCAATATCAATTGATACCGATTTATCCATAAAATATGCAATACATTTCTCGCCATAAAAATGTTTCTGCTTTAAATATAAGTCTGGTTTAGCAACAAAAATAGCACCATTAGGAGAATATTCTGGATGGTAATTTTGTCTAGCATAATTTGAATAGTCTAGCTGAAAATGTTTTAAACTTTCATCTTCATCAATGACTCGTGTCAATGTTGTAGGCTTATGAGCCTCAGACACAGATACGAGAAAATCAAATTTCGCTATATTTTTTTCAAATTTTTCACAGGCATCTTGTATATGCAAAGCACTTCTAAGTGGTGAAGTCGGCTGTAACAGCACAAAATAATCAATTTCAATATGCTGATATTGTTGCAATACATCTTCGATAACAACAAACGAACTCGCTTTATCACTCGCTAAATGCGCCGCTCGTTTAATAAACTCAATCGGATAATGAGCAAGTAAGTCAATATATTCCTGAGAATCTGTACTCACAATAATTTTATCAAATATACCTGAATCGATCGCAGCTTCAACAGTATATGCCATCAGAGGTTTGCCATTAACTAGCAACACATTTTTATTTGGTAAAGATTTTGAGCCTGAACGAGCAGTGATAATTGCAATTTTTTTCATAAATCTGACCGCTTATAAATTATTAGACTAGTTGATTTTCAAAGCGAGAATCTTGAATTAATTGATCTTCTTCAAAATCCTGCTCAGCTTCTTTTCCTAATACTTCATACCAATACATTGGGCTTATCCCATTTCCTGGGCGCTTAGTGGTAATATTCTCTGCAGTAAAAATTTCGCCTTTTTTAATAGGTTTCACTGCAATGATTGATTTTCTTGCTACAATTTTATTTTTAGCTTCAGAAGCTGTCACCAATTTTTCTGAAGAACCTAATGATTTTTCGACCACTCTAATCCCTTCACAAAGTAATTTTAATTCTTCTGGCGTTACCGACGCTTTATGATCTGGACCTTCAAAATTTTTATCTAATGTAAAGTGCTTTTCTATAAAAGTAATTCCATATGGAACTGCTGCTAATCCTACAAAATATCCAGCCGAGTGATCCGAAAAACCTAAGCGATAATCCGCAAACTCCTGTTTTAACTGATGGAAAGCATTAAGATTGATATCTTCATAAGGAGTAGGATATTCGGTATTGCAATGTAAAATGGTAATATTTTTTCTTGCCATACCATTATCTTCTAAAATCTTTAATGATTCTTTAATTTCTCTAATAGTTGCCATACCTGTTGAAATCACAATGGTTTTGCCTTCTATTGGCAAACACGCTATTTTCTCTAGATAAGGTAAATTGGTTAATTCACCTGATGGAATTTTCCAAACTTTTTGTTTTTGGCTTGCTAAAAAATCAATAGATTCAAAATCAAAAGGCGTTGAAAAAACATCTAATCCTAATGAACGGGCATAGTTTTCCAATTTCACAAATTCATCATAAGACAATTCTAATTTACGCGTCATCTCTAACTGCGAATCAGTCATTCCCGTTGTCACCTTTTGATATTCTGCCTTTGGCGCATATTTAGAGATTAATTTATCCGCTTTAAATGTTTGAAATTTTACCGCATCTACTCCACATTCTTTCGCCACCTCAACCATTTTTCTAGCTAATTCAGGATTACCGTTATGATTACAGCCAATTTCAGCTACAATAAATACTTTAGTCATTTGTTTTCCTTAATAAATTTTGCTGGAACACCTACCACTACCGTCCTAGGTTGTACATTTCTAATCACAACAGCACCGGAACCAATAACTGAATTTTCACCAATTCTAAGTTGTCCATTCAATACAGCTGAACTTCCGACAAAACAGTAATCATCAACTATTACATCGCCATTCAAAGTAGTATTGGTAGAAATATTACAATGATTTCCGATAACACAACCATGTTCAATTAAAGCTTTTGTGTTTATAATCACATTATCGCCAATAGTTACCCCACTATTTATAATTGCCATTTTGCCGATAAATAGCCCTTTGCCTAAAGTAGTATTTTCTGAAACTAAAGCTGTCTTATCAATAACATTGATAATGTTACATCCTAATTGTTGCAGTTTTAAAAACTTCTCAAGACGATAATCATTATTTCCTATACTAATAAAATAACTATACTTCTCTTTATCAGAAAATTCCATGATGGTTTTAGCCAAAATAGGATATCCTAGATGAGTCGTACCTTCTGGCTTAAAATTATCAATAAAACCACAGAGTGCATATTTTTCTTTGTCTAACGAATCTAATACAGATTTAGCGTACCCACCCGCCCCGATAAAAATTACTTTTTCTTTCATGTTTATTTTCTAAATAAATTTAGTACTAAAATAAAAAAAGAAGATAAAACTACACCTAAAAGCATACCAAGAATCAAAATAATAGCCTTTTTGGGTTTATCTTTAACCACAGGATAATCCGGACTTGCTTGATAACTAAACGCCTGTGCTTTCGCTTCTTTGGTTTTTGTTAGTAATGGTTCTAATTCTTTTGATAATTCTATAACTTGGTAATATCTTGGTGGGTAAATTATGCTTTCTTGAGTAATAACATCAATTTGTGCTTGAAGGTATCTTTCGCCAAGCATAAAGAGATAAGTACCATCACTTAATTTAGAATCCGAAACCGTAACTTTGCTTTCTAATAGCGCCAATGCTTGTAAACCGGAATCAATAGGAGCGCCAAAGGGTTTCATATAATCTTTAATACCGGCTTCTTTTGCGATATGTAACGCGTTATGTAAGTTATCTAGTTGAACCTTGCGCTGGATGTTTAAATCCCGTTCAAATTTTGTTTTTTCATAATTTAAATCAGATATAACCTCATCCAGATTTGTTACAAAATCAGCTAACTCTAATTGAAATGCAGATTGATCGATAAATGTAATAAATTTTTGTAAAGTATCTTGAGCTTCACGTGGTGTTTCCGCGAAAAAAGAAATTCTACGACCAATTGCATTAGGCTCTTTTTTAGGATCAGGCCTTACAACACTCAAATTTTTACTAATTAAATCAGAAAGAATTACTCGTTTAACCTGCTCATCCTTACCTTCTGACAATTTTTTATACAAATCGGATTGTTCAAAAAACTTTCTACGTTCATCTAGAGATTCAGAGACGAGATTAAATTTATCGAATATATTTTTTGTTAGCGCATTAATATCAAACTCTACACCAAGAATACGCGCATATTCTTTACGAATATTAAAATAAGTGCCTAAATCAGTAGCGTTAGGCTCAATCACCTCTGCCCTTGAAGTCCAGCGCTCTTTTGCAGTAAAGGCATATATTGCTGCCAATATAGTGAAAATAACAGTGAAAAGAATAATCCATACTTTCTTTTTCCACAAAATTTTAATTAGTTCAATAAGATCGATTTCATCATCTTGTTTTTGAACAGAAGAAGGCTGGATATTCTCCATTAAAAAACTCCTAATAACTGAAAATCACAGTTCGCGCAAATCATTAGAACTACCCATTCTAAATCCTAAACCACAAAAAACCAAGCGCTATCCGCCAAATTTACACTTCCTTACATTTGCATCCCATTTCATCAAGGATGCCCTTAAAATTATTCCATAAAAAACCTTTTAGAATGCGCTTTAAAAGAGTATAATTTGCCCGTTTTTTTGAATTTTTGTTACAACATTAGAGGATTTAATGGCTAAAGAAGATAGTATTGAGATGCAAGGCACCATTTTAGAAACCTTACCAAACACAATGTTTCGCGTGGAATTGGAAAATGGACACGTAGTTACCGCCCACATTTCAGGGAAAATGCGCAAAAACTATATTCGTATTTTAACTGGTGATAAAGTGACTGTTGAAATGACTCCTTATGATTTGAGCAAAGGGCGTATCGTTTTCCGTAGTCGCTAATCGACAACCTAGTCAACAACATTTCAATCTTGAGAACTGATATTGTTATACAGCAACATCAGTTTTTTTATACTCAAGACATTGGAAACGTAAAAAAATTTCTCTACCCTAGTCAAATTTAAGACAACAAAAAAGTCGTAAGTGATTATATCATAATCGACTTACGACTTTAGACAGAATTTGATGGCGGAGGAAGTGAGATTCGAACTCACGGAGGGCGTAAACCCTCGCCGGTTTTCAAGACCGGTGCCTTCAACCACTCGACCATTCCTCCGTGATTTAAGCGAGGTGAATAATAAGGGCTTTATTAGTATAAGTCAAGCAAAACCACGGGATTTTAAATAATAAATTAAGAAAGTGAATATAATTGATTACAACTTATGCAAATCGATTAATTTTTTCTCAAGCATAATTGTTATATCTTGTTTTGTTTTAAATTTTCCCATGGATATTGGTTACCGTATGCTTGGTAATTCAACCGATATTCATATCTCAATATCTCATGACAAATTTGCGTCATCTCTTCAGTGGAAATACAATGTTCACGAAAAAACGTTGTCATTCCAAATTCTTGCTTATATACATTAAATAAATAATTCACCGAAAAAACATTAGTACAAGCAAATTTTAAGTTTAAGTTCAATAAATGCTTAAAAAACACTCTATCATTTAATTCGCCACTATACCATTTCTGCGATACTGAAAGCGCCAATTTTCTTGGAATGGCATAACAATTAGTATCAATATGGGGCTGTGTCTGCCTAGTTCGAACCAAAGGTATTTTACCCCCCCCCACCGTATTATGTTAAATTGAAGAGGGTACATTATGCGATTGCGATATTTCCCTAAAGATTCGATAAAGTCCGGACAAATGAACTCATGTTCAGAGGCATAAAAATTTCTTAATGAATACACATAATCTACATCAAACTGATTTAACGTTTGCATACAATGGGTTATATGATTTTCTGTGTACCAATTATCATCATCTAAGTAACAAATAACATCTTCCTTTACTAAAAAAGGGGCAATAGCATTAATCGCAGAATTACTCCAACCATTGGCTCCAGTATTCATAGGTAAATACACCGCTATAACCTGCGGATACTCATCTAAAATTGCTTTTGCTTGGTCGGCAAATTGATTCCCATCAACAAAAACATAATGCGTGCAGGGATACGTTTGTTTCGCCACTGATTGGATCGCACGCACTAACGACGGACGCCCGATTGTTGATGTAATGACTGCTGCAGACCGATATTTATCGTTATTCATGTATGTTTTAGACTTCAGATTGTTTCAAGAATTTAAAAGCCCTAATTTTAGCATAAACATCCTCCAAATCGGACGCAAAATTGATTTTCTGAATTTCAGTTACCGTGTTGGATTTAACAATGGTACGCAGCGGTTGAAATTGCATATTACACATATAAAGTTGTTGTCCCGGCAACATATGCTGCACAAAACGGGTCAAGGCATGAATACCTCCCGCATCCAACACCGTCACCGCATCACATTGCAACACAATATGTTGAATTTTATGCTCAGTATGCACGGTTTTCGCGTGTAAATCGGCAAATAAATTATCCGCGGCAGCAAAAAAGAGCGGTCCACTTATGCGATAAACCAACACATTTTGCAAATCTTCCGGATGCGCAATTTCAATAGATTTGGTCATTTCAGCAATAGTACGGATAAACAATAAACTTGCCAGTAAAACGCCCACGGTAATCGCGATAACCATATCAAAAATCACAGTCAACAGCACACAAGTTACCAACACCGCAATTTCATTCGGTCCGGAACGACGTAATAATTGAATAATATGCGGCACATCCGCCATATTCCACGCCACCAGCAACAATAATGCCGCCATTGAAGACAGTGGCAAATAAGACAATGCGTTGGCAAAAAACAACAAGGCACACAATACCAATAACGCGTGTACGACACTTGAAATCGGCGAAACCGCTCCGGATTTCACATTCGCCGCCGAGCGCGCAATAGCGGCAGTCGCTGTAATACCTCCCAAAAAGGGTGCGGCAATATTGCCTAAACCTTGCGCCAACAATTCATTGTTGGAATGATGCTTAGTATCGGTCATATTATCCAAAATCACTGCACATAACAGCGACTCAATCGCCCCCAACACCGCCATTGAAAACGCCACCGGCAACAAGGCTTGTAAAGTGGTGAAATTCCATGAAATTAACTCGCCTTGTGCATTCGGAATATTCCAAGGCAGCACAAACTCCGGCAATGTATTTGGAATTCCAAATCCCGTAGAGCCATCACTTAACGTATATTGAAACGCCGATCCAATTGTCGCCACATCATATCCCAAATAAATCAATAACAAAGACAACAACGTAGCAATCATCACCGCCGGCAAATGCCCCGGCAACGATAAGCGCAATCGGTACCATTGGGTTAACACCACCAAAGTCACCACACCAACCACCGTATCCGCCCAATTGATACTCGGAAGTGCGGTCAAAATAGCTTGAACTTCTTCCACATAAGACGCCGGCATTTCCGCCATTTCCAAACCAAGGAAATCTTTAATTTGCAAAGTCGCAATCACAATCCCAATACCACACGTAAACCCAAGGGTAACCGGCAACGGAATATACTCAATCAAACGCCCCAGCCGAAAGAGCGCCATTAAAACTAAAATCAGCCCAGACAACAAGGTTGCCATCAACAATCCACTCAAGCCGAATTGTTGCGTCACTGGATACAGAATCACCACAAAAGCCGCTGTAGGACCGGAAATATTAAAGCGAGAGCCACCGCTCAACGCAATGACAATCCCCGCCACAATAGCAGTGTACAACCCATGTTGCGGCGCGACGCCACTAGCAATCGCCAACGCCATGGATAACGGAATAGCAATAACACCCACTGTCAAACCGGCAATAATATCGCGCACCAAATGTTTACGCCCATAGCCTTCACGAAAAACTTCTTTCAATGCACTAAAAGGCGTAACTGCAAGAAACATATTTTTAGTTAAAAACCATTTTTTTAACATATCACAATCCAAATTTGGATAAAAAACTCATAAGAACCTATTTTAGCGGAAATATTGGTGAAAATTTATGTTCTAACGCAAGAAAAATAAAAAAAGACTTGACGATTTGCCCATAACTCTTTATATTTTCGCACTGTCTTCAACGGTGAGATGTCCGAGTGGTTGAAGGAGCACGCCTGGAAAGTGTGTATGTGCGAAAGTGCATCAAGGGTTCGAATCCCTTTCTCACCGCCATTCAAATTATCGCGTAACTTGCTTCCATTTTTCCCAAAAAACGTTGCAAATTTTGACCGCACTTTTAGATGAAGTCGCTCATTCGCTATTGTTATTGCCTCCTGTTATTGTACTACGATCACACCAAGACAACCTTTATCCGCCAACATCAAATCGGACGAGCCGAAAAATAAAGGGTGATTATTAGAAGAAAGATTTGGGAAATTAATCAAAATTTGTACTTTTCCCTCAATCCACAAACTATCTTTCCACGCTTGTTCGCTCGGATCCAACGGTTGATCATTGATACTTTCAATCACAAAACGCGCGCCTTGTACTTTAAAACCGGTTGCTTGGCTGGCAGTTAAAATCCAACGTTCCGTTGAGTTTACCACCGCATTCACATCAATACGACGAGGGTCAAGACGTTGTTGATTGATAGTCCCATTGGAAACATCAATATGAAATTGTCGCTCTTTTTGCCCTTTGGCAGCCAAAACTGTCGGCGCGGAGGTATTGGACTGAAACGCCGGTTTTGCGGAAAATGCCGCCGCTATGCCTTCTGGGCGCAATTCCAATACGGTATTGTCTATCAGCGCATCGCTACTTTCAAAAAATTGCGTGAATTTATCCAATAAACCGCGTTTTTTGCCACTAATTAAGGCGACATTATTTCCGTCGTTTAAATCCACCAACAACTCGACGCGCTCGCTTGGCGCAACAAAAATGGAAGTCCGTGTTTGCCCTTGCGGGAGAAAACCTTGATCTTTTGCTAGCAACAAAAATTCACGGTCATCATCAAAATGTAAATGATAGCTTCGCGATAAAGACGCATTCAAAATACGCAACCGCACCCAACTGCGTGGCACGGTCAGATAAGGCGCTTGTTGCCCGTTGACAAATAAACGATTACCTAAAAAGTGCGGTTGATTTTGGCGAAATAATTGCACACCGTCAGCATTGAGTTGACCATCTTGCAAAATTAACGGAATATCATCCACGCCATATTTTTTCGGCAATGATGATTTGCGACTTTCCTCATCTTCAATAATCCATAACCCAAGCAACCCACGATAGGTTTGATACGCCGAGCTGGCAAGAGTACAAGCATGATACCAACAGGTCGCCGCCGGCTGATTAATGGGTACAATCGGCGCCCAGGTTCCACCCATTTTGAGATGACGTCCAATGCCGCCCAATAATTCACCGCTGGCTTGCAGTCCTTGAATATTTAGCGACAAAATTTGCGGTATGCCATTGCGATAATTGAGTTTAGCAAACTCGCCACGACGAATTTTTATGGTCGGTCCCAAATAATTCCCGTTAAAGCCCCAAACTTCGGCATAATGATCGCCATCTAATTTGACCTGAGTCGTTTCAGCGCTTAATACAATCGGCTTACCACGTCGAATTTCAACTAGTGGCGGAAAGTTAAGCAGCATTCTACTTGTCGCCAATAGTGGTGTTGGTAGCGCAGAAACTCCACCAGCTACCAAGGCTGTTTTTAATAATTGACGACGTGAAAATTGATTCATTTATTTTCCTTTTTATCCATCTTTTAATTACGCCTTAGGTTGCTGCAATTCGGCATCCAATTTTGCCAAATGTTGCAGCATGACTTGATGACAATGCTCGGCTAATTCGCGCACGTTTTCTTTGCTGTAATTGGAGGTATCAATCGGTGGCAACATTTCACAAATCACCTTACCATTATGCCAACGATTTAAATCAACTTGATTGTGAGTAGAAGAACACACCACCGGCACTACCGGCACACCCGCCATAATTGCCGCATAAAACGCCCCTGTTTTAAATGGCAACAACCCGCGTCCACGGCTACGCGTTCCCTCTGGGAACATCCACACTGACAAATTATCCGCCTTAATGCGTTCTGCCAATTGATTCATGGTGCCATGTGCCTTAGTGCGATTGTCACGGTCGAGAAAAATATTCCCGCTCGCCCAATATAAAACGCCGAAAAACGGGATCCAAATCAGACTTTTTTTCCCCACGCTCACGGTTCTCGGCATCACCATAGCGGAAATGGTTACCATATCGTAATTATTTTGGTGATTTCCAATATAAATGCAGCGCCCAACCTTGTCCGCATCGACAGGAAAACGTCTTTCCACTTGCAAACCAAATAACGGATACAAACGCCCAAACCAACCGGCGACCACACCGACATTACTGGGGTTTTTAAAGCGAATAAGGGAATAAATCGTTCCCACCAAACAAATCATGATGCAACAAAACACCACAATAACAATTCGAATTAACTTTAGCATACAAACAATACCTTAAAAAAATTTACTCAAGTATAGCGAAAATCAGCAAATTTGTGTATAAATCCCGTTAAAAAATGATAATCTAAACAAAAAAGAACGCATTTAACTTTATGAAAAAAACCTATTTTATTGCCGATTTACATTTAAGCGAAAATCAGCCGCACTTAACCCGCTTATTTATCGATTTTATGCAGCAGCAAGCCCCCGACGCCGAGGCAGTTTATATTTTAGGCGATTTATTTGATTTTTGGATTGGTGATGATGAACAATCGCCACTCATTGAACAAGTTAAAGATCAGATAAAACAGCTGACGGAAAAACAGATTCCTTGCTATTTTATTCATGGCAATCGCGATTTTTTAGTGGGCAAACGCTTTGCAAACGCGTGCGGATTGACCTTGCTATCGACCTACCATGTGCTGGATTTATACGGAAAAAAAACCCTGCTGTGTCATGGCGATACGCTCTGTACTGATGATATTGCCTATCAACGTTTTCGCCAAAAAGTCCACCAACCTTGGCGACAATGGCTCTTTTTGTGCTTACCATTAAAAGTGCGGTTAAAAATTGCACAGAAAATTCGCAATAAAAGCCGGCAAGATAAACAACGTAAATCTGATGACATTATGGACGTCAATCCCGATTTTGTACGCCAAATTTTTACGCAATTTGACGTCAGCCACTTAATTCACGGACATACACATCGCCAAAATATTCACCAAATTCCACCGCACTTTACGCGTATTGTACTGGGAGACTGGGGAGAAACCGCCTCTATATTGGAAGTACGCGAACAAACTATTCAATTTATTGATCAAAAATAAAGGAGAAATGTAATGGCTGATCCGCATATTCGCTCGCCCATGGATTTCTGGGATTACCTCACGGTCATTCTCTATCGTTGCGGTTTTATTTTAGCGGCAATAATGACCGCACTTTTACCCTATCAGCCTGCTATCGCGCAAAAGGGGATATTGCTCGCGGCGGGATTTTGCGCCTCGTCGCTGCACATTTATCTCAAACACTTTCGCCTGCTGCTACAAATGGCAAGTTGGGTGGCGTTACTTTGTGCGCTTTTCGGGCAACCAGAACTGGCGCTTGGCGCCACCTTTTTCACCCTCGGCGGATTAGCCTTTAAAGAATATTTCTGCTTTCGTATATTTTGTTTAAATTTTCAACCGCTCTTTTTAGCCGGATTGTGGTTTGCTTTGCAGTTTGAAGTGAGCTGGTTAAGCCAACTGTTATCCGCCATCAGCGCGCTCCTCTTTGCCATCTTAGCCATCCAAAAATGGCGTATGCCGCTGCATTTTGACATTGGCGATAAATCCAAATATGAAATTTAGCGCCACATCCCCTTAATTTTGTGCTTTTAAAAAAGGCAATAATAACAAAGCGATGCCAAATGCTGCCACCGAGATCACAATAAAAAAGCCACTCCAATGATACGCTTCCATCACCAGCGCCAAAGGATAACCGGCGATCGCCGCGCCTAAATAGGCGAATAAACCGACAAAACCAGTCGCCGATCCCGGCGTTTTTTTGTGCGCACATTCCGCCGCTGCCATGCCGATTAACATTTGCGGGCCAAAAACAAAAAAGCCAATGGCAAAAAACACGCTGCCTTGCAAAATCAGATTTTCTTTACTCATCAACCACAGCGCCAAAATCGA
Organism: [Pasteurella] mairii; assembly: GCA_900454475.1. Classification (GTDB taxonomy): domain Bacteria; phylum Pseudomonadota; class Gammaproteobacteria; order Enterobacterales; family Pasteurellaceae; genus Actinobacillus_B; species Actinobacillus_B mairii. The sequence continues at coordinate 347,115 of UGSS01000002.1, read as the reverse complement.
AAAGAAAATACCGATTGCAAACAATAACGCCATAGGACCGCGATTGCTGGAAGATAATTTATCCGATCCCCAACCCGCCGCCAAGGAACCAATAAACCCGCCGATTTCAAACAACGATAGCGCACTATTGGCGGAAACCAGATCGTAGTGATAATTTTCGGTTAAATAAATATTGCCCCAATCGTTAATGGCAGTGCGTACAATGTAAACCAAGCAATAACTTAGCGCCAACAACCAAATATACTTATTTAAAAATACATATTGCTGCAAAATTTTGCGCCAGCTTAAATGGCGTCCTTCTTTTTCTTGCGCCAATTCCAAGGGATCATTACGCCATTTTCCCACACTCGGCAAGCCCATGGATTCTGGTGTATTTCTAAGGCGTAAGAATAAAAAGAGGCTGATCACAATCGTTATCACGCCAGCGATGCCAAATCCGTAACGCCAGCTGTAATGCAAGGTAACATAACCGATAATGAGCGGAATTAACGCACCACCGACGTTATGCGCGGTGTTCCAAATGGACCACCATAGCCCGCGTTCGTTGCGCGAATACCAAGCAGTTAATAATTTTGAACACGCCGGCCATCCCCAACCTTGAAACCACGCGTTAATGATCCATAAAAAGGTAAACATCACGATGGAACTGGATAAACCGAACAGAATATTGGTCACGCCGGTAATTAATAAACCCCACGCCATAAAATGCCGCGGATTGGCTCGATCGGAAAAAAGCCCAGAGAAAAATTTCGACAAGCCATAGGTAATATAAAATAAGGTTGCCATCATGCCGATGTCATTTTTATCGATGCCCAAATCGGTAATTAACGCCGGCACCGCATAATTAAAACTTTTGCGAGTGAGATAAAAACCAGCGTAACCTACGTACATAGCAAGCATAATATGCAGTCGCCAGTAGCGATAAGTGCGGTCAATATTTTCATGATTTTTCATAAGTTATATCCGAGGTAAACTCACACGAATGAGGGTTCCATGATGCACGGGATCCTGATCAATTTCCGTTGAAGTAATATTAAAGGTGCCACATAAACTGTTCACCCGCTCTTGCATACCGCGAATGCCCAATCCGTTTAGGCTTTTTTTCATATCAAATCCAACCCCGTTATCTTCAATATAAAGCGAAACATCTTGTGCAATGGTAATGGCGATTTTCACTTCCGTTGCCGCCGCGTATTTCATAATATTATTTAAACTTTCTTGGCATAGGCGATAAATGGTAATTTCTAAAATATGATCTAAGGGAATATTTTTCTCGTTTTGCCAATAAAGTGCGGTCTGAATTCCTTGTGTTTCAAAATTCAGTTCAATAAATAAATTTTGTAAGGCTTGGTGCAAATCCAAATCGTCCAATAAACGCGGACGAATTCGATTTAATAAACCTTTGGTGGTGTCATAAATATTTAACGATAATTGTTCAATGGTACCGGCAATTTTTTCGTGCTGCGGAAGATTTCCCAAGCGTTTTAGGATGCTCGCTTGCGTGCGAATGGCGGTAATATTTTGTCCAATTTCATCATGTAATTCGCGGGAAATTTCTTGGCGAATGGTTTCTTCGGTATTGACTAATTGACGTGTCAGCATTTTATTGCGATTTAATTCTACCGATAAACTGTGGTTTAAATCGCGTTGATGCTGAATAGCAAGCCCGAGAAAAATACCGGTGATGGTTTGGGCGGAAATGAATAATAATAAATCCGTTAAGGCTAAATTGGAGAATTGATGGGTGGTGCTGATAAGCGCGATACTATTTAGCAACGTCCCTAAAAATGCGCCCTGCCAGCCATATTGAAACGCCAATAAAATAATGGGAATTGCCAAACAAAATAAGGCAAAACGGTAAAAGGTTTCAGGTAAAGTCGTTTGAATATAAATATTTAAAATAAAAAGCACAATATAAAGAAAAATATGTTTTGTTCTAAGTGTGACGGGCTTTTTCACTAAAGCGGCAGTTAACGGTAACCATTTTCGGCAAAATAAAAAATCATTAATTAAATAACATGCAGGAATAATTAAAATACCGCCGCTGAAACTGACTAAAAATGCAAAGGAAGATGCCGAGGAAAAAATAATTACACTATTTATTGCGCTTAAAATAATAATTAAGGCTAATTGCAGCAAAAGGATTTTCCACTGCGAACCATAATAATACAGATAAACCGCATAAATTAACGGAAAACTGACCGCACTTAATAAAAATAATTGGAAATAATCATTTTCGGGAAAAGACAACCCCAATAAAATCAGAACGCACCACTCCGCCCCATAGCTTACCATCCAATATTTAAGCGGCGTATGCAACACAATTCCGCAACGCAAAGCAAAGGGTAAAAATAATAATCCCAGCATCGTGTCCGGCAATAAATAATCGGAAATCACCCATAAACAAAAATAGGTGCAAACAATCAAAAACCAAGCATAAACAGCGGTAAAAATGGATTTCATGTACGTGATATTTTAGGTTCGTTGTTGATTTAATAAATTTGCCAATTCCACATTATTTTTCACATTTAATTTGCTCATAGCATTGGCACGATGTACGTGTACGGTTTTAAAACTTAAATTTAATTTCTCGCCGATTTCTTTGGCATCCAATCCTAAAATTAATAATTCGCAAATTTCCCGCTCTCGCTTAGTTAATTGTTCAATCGGACGACTGTGCCGCGAGGAGACCAATTTGGCGGTTAATTCCGGCATTAAATAAACGCCGCCGGCATAAACAGTTCTGACCGCTTGAATTAATTCATCTGGGCTGCAACGCTTACTTAAATAACCTTTGGCGCCTAATTCTAAGGCTTTTTTCACGGTTAATTCGGAATCATTGACACTCAACATAATACAATGAATACCAGAGGGAATATCTTTTAATAATTCCAATCCGCTTTCATCAGGCATGGAAATATCAATAATGCAAACATTCGGTCTTAAACGGGGTAAATTCTGGCGCGTTTCTTTGGCGGAACCAAATTCGCCGATAACTTGAATATCTTCTTCTAAAGCAAGCAATTGCGCAAAACCGGAACGCACGATCATATGATCGTCAATTAATACCACGTTGATCATTTCATTATCCTATGTTTATTTTTGACAATGATATATTCTATCAGTAAAAAAAAGTGCGGTAAAAAATTACCGCACTTTTCCCATCATTCTCTTATTTTGCTGCTTTTTTATTTTTACGAATTTTCTTTTCTTCCGCAATGGCAACAAACACTAACAATGCCATACAAATCACGGCGGAAGCGTCTAATGCCGCAAAGGTACCCGACCAACCGGTCAAACCGAAAATTGGAGTTCCATCAGCGATCATCCCTAAACCTAATTTTGCAAAACTATCACCAATTAGGTAAGCAAAAGTGCCTTTCACGCCATCGGCTACTGCAATTGCCTTTTTCGGTACGAAACCTACTGCCGCCACGCCGATAAGCAACTGTGGACCGAATACCAAGAAACCAAGGACAAATAAGGCGCCAAGATACATATATTCATTGGTAGCGTGTTGATAGAATTCTAAGGTAAACACGATTAAAATCAATGAAATACAAGCCGTTAAACCACGACGTCCATTGGCTAAGTCAGATAAATATCCCCATAAGAAGGTTCCCACCAAAGCGCCCACTTCAAACAAGGCAAAACCGGAAATCGCTGCATCTTTAGAGAAACCCAACTCTTGATAAGCATACACCGGTGACCATTGGTCGATACCAATACGGACGATATAAAGGAAAATATTGGCAAAACAAAGTAACCAAATCACTTTATTGCGTAGCACATATTGCACAAAAATTTGCCATTTGCTTAATTGGTTTTCTTCCGCTTCGCGATCTTCTTCGCTCACTTCTTCGCCGAATAATTCTTCCGCTTTACCCAAACCGTAAGCTTCCGGGGAATCTGAACCGTAACGCAATCCCACAAAACCGACGATTAACGCAATAATTGATGGGAAAATAAACATCCCGATGACATGACCGTCAAACAATACGTTGGCACCAAATAAAGCAACTCCCGCCGCCGCAGCACCACCCACGTTGTGCGATAAATTCCAAAAACCTAAGAATGTGCCGCGTTTTTTGCGGGGTGTCCATTTGGTGATGGTGGAATAACTGGATGAACCGCCGGTACTTTGGAAAAAGCCACTTAAGGCATAAAAGGCGATCATCAAAAATAACGCCACGCTGCCACCGCCCATACTGGCGCTAAAGCCCAGCATACAAAGCGCGGATAAAATCAACATAAACGGAACAAATTGCTTCGTATTTTTACCATCTGCATAATAGGAAACAATTGTTTTACCAATCCCATAGGTGATAGAAAAACCTAAACCAATTAACCCCAAATCAGTTTTGGTCAATCCGTAGGTTTCAATCATATCGTTTTGCGCGATATTAAAGTTTTTACGGATCAAATACATTGCCATATAACCAATAAACACCACCAAATAGGATTGCATAAACGGTTTGAACCACATTTTGCGTCTTTCTTCTACGGGAAGATCTAAGACAGGGCGTCTAACTTCTTCTAAAAATTTAAACATCATATTCCTCGATTTTTCTTAATTCAAAAAAGATGGGCTTATGGTAATCAAAGCGGGAAAAATCGCCTTGAGAGAATGACGTAGGAAAGATAGGAAATATTCCTAAAATGCGGAAAATTGCAACAATTTTGTGATACAGATCACATTTTAATAATAACATACAGAAAAATACCGACGCGTCGGTCGGCATTTTTGCTGTCACTTAGGAGGCAATAAACATTATTTTACGCGTGATACGTATTCGCCTGAACGGGTATCCACTTTGATCACTTCGCCGATTTGTACGAAAAGTGGAACTTTTACTACCGCACCGGTGCTTAATGTTGCCGGTTTACCGCCAGTACCAGCGGTATCACCTTTCAAACCCGGATCCGTTTCGATAATTTCTAATTCTACAAAGTTTGGCGGGGTCACAGCAATCGGCGCGCCATTCCATAATGTCACGATACAATCTGCTTGATCCAATAACCATTTTTCTGCATCACCAATTGCTTTTGCATCAGCAGAATATTGCTCAAAAGTTTCCGGATGCATAAAATACCAAAATGCATCATCTTTGTAAGAATAGGTTAAGTTTAGATCCATCACGTCTGCCGCTTCAACGGAGGTACCTGATTTAAAGTTCACATCTAATACTTTACCTGAAATTAATTTACGAATACGTGTACGCGTAAAAGCCTGTCCTTTACCTGGTTTTACGAATTCATTTTCAACGATCACGCAAGGCTCACCATCTTGCATAAATTTTAGACCTGGTTTGAAATCACTGGTAGTATATGTAGCCATATTATCCTCAAAATAAGAGTATGTTTTATAAAAGTGTGTATTTTAACCCAAAATATCCCGATTAGAGAAGAACAAAATTGGACCGATTTGCTCGCAACAGCGATTTCTGATCCAAGAACCTTATTAAATTACCTCGAATTGCCCTTAGCGGACTTTCAACAAGATATTGAGGCGCGTCGTTTATTTCCTTTGCGCGTGCCGCTGCCTTTTGTGGAAAAAATGGAAAAAGGCAATCCGCACGATCCGCTTTTCCTGCAAGCCATGAGCGCGCGACAAGAATTTTTAACCATGGAAGGATTTAGCAAAGATCCCTTAGATGAACAGCATACTGTGGCGCCAAATATTTTGCACAAATATCATAACCGTTTGTTATTTATGGTAAAAAACAGTTGCGCCATCAATTGTCGCTACTGTTTCCGCCGTCATTTTCCTTACGCACAAAACAAAGGCAACAAAGAAAATTGGCGCTTAGCGTTGAATTATATTCATCAACATAAGGAAATTGAAGAAGTAATTTTTTCCGGTGGCGATCCCTTGATGGCAAAAGATCATGAGTTGGATTGGCTCATAAAACAGCTGGAAAATATACCGCACTTACAACGCTTACGCCTACATACCCGCTTGCCAATTGTCATTCCGCAGCGTATTACGCCCGCATTATGTCAATTACTGGCAGAAAGTCGGCTGCAAATGATTTTGGTCACGCATATTAATCACCCCAATGAAATTGATGTGCGTTTAGCGCAAGCCATGCAAACACTAAAACAAGCCAATGTCACCTTGTTAAATCAATCGGTTTTGTTGAAAGGCATTAATGATGACGCGGATATTTTAAAGCAACTTAGCGATAAATTATTTGCTATCGGCATCTTGCCTTATTATTTGCATTTACTGGATAAAGTGGAAGGCGCCAGCCATTTTTACCAAACTGATGAGCAAGCATTAAAGATTTACAAAAAATTACAAAGCATCACTTCGGGTTATCTTGTGCCAAAACTGGCGCGTGAAATTGCTCATGAAGCGAATAAAACGTTGTACACAGCATAGGAAATTTGCTAAATATCCTTTAGAATAGACAAAATATTGACCGCACTTCTCATGTGCATTCTTTTTACTCGTTAGCATTAAGGTAATCACCGTGACAACAGAAAACAATAAACCAGAAATCGGTAACCAAAATAATCCTCAAAAAGAATTGGATTTAGAATTTGACCAAATGGAACCTATTACTCCCAAAAAACCGCATACGCCGGAACCCTCTTTATTAAACAAAGCAAAAGGATTTATAGGCAATTTCTCGCGTAAAGGCAATCCAAGCGAAGCGCCTTTTCATGTGCGCAAAGAGCCAACTTTTGGAAGCGTGAATGTAGCCCAACAAAATGAACCAACAATAAATCATGATATGGTGAGCAAAAACGACGCAGTTACAGAAAAGGTGGCGCCAATTCATGCCGACAACACAGCGACGCCAATTAGCACACAAGAAAACATTACGCTAGAAAAGCCAGAAACAAGCGAGGCACCTGTTGCCCAAACGCAAACACAAGCGCCAACAAACAACATCAAAAATCCAGAGAACTGGGCAGTTTTACAAGTGTTGCCACCAAAATATCGTCGCATTTTTATCGTGTTATTATTAGCCATTTTACTTTTATTAATTTGGCAATGGTTAAAACCAAGTTCCGATACGGTAAATGCCTTCGAACAAGCAAACAGCCAAAATATCCCAACCCAATTCCAACCCCTAAATCAAAGCCAGCCGGTGGAAAATAATGTATTGGATAATATTAATAATTCGGCGACATCAATTGAAAACACTAATTCAACGGAAAGCGTTACCGCGACAGATCCAGTATTAACCCCAGCGCCAACAAATAACACAGCCACAGAAACTCGCGCACCGATAGCCACACAATCAGAACAGCTAACCGCAGTCGCGCCAGGGAAATCGGCATTGGCAGAAGAAAAACCAAAAGCGGTTGAACCTGTTAAACCAATTGAAGCGCCAAAAGTGGTCGAAAAACCGAAAACGACAACCGTAGAGAACCCCAAAACAATAGAAAAAGCAAAAACAACCGTAGCTGAAAAACCGAAAGCACAGATCACTCAAGCGAAACCGGTAGTAAAAAGCCAAAGCGTCCCAGTCGTTGAAGCGAAACCAACAGGTAAAGCTACAGCAGAGCGCGTAAAAAGTGCGACAGTCGGTAGTAAAACCTTAACCATTCCGCAAGGCGTTTCATTGATGCAAGTATTTCGCGATAACCAGTTGAATATTTCCGATGTCAATGCAATGACCAAAGCGAACGGTGCCGGTAATAGCTTAAGCAGCTTTAAACCAGGCGATAAAGTACAAGTATCACTTAATAGCCAAGGTCGCGTTAACGAATTGCGCTTGTCTAACGGTGCGCGTTTTATTCGTCAAGCAGATGGTTCTTATCAATATAAAAAATAATAAAAAGGTGGGGATAATCCCACCTTTTCTCTACTTTTGGTTACCATTGTAATCATGTTATAAGGGGATTTATGTTTAGATTAGGATTTTTATTACTCACCGCGCTGGTACTTAGCGCGTGCCGGGTTCAAATTGAACCTCTTGAAATCAAACAACCGCCGGTCGTCAAACCGAAGCCGATCGACAAATCGGTACAAACCGGAAAAGCGGATCTGTATTTATGCAAAGATCAAAAAGAAGTACGCGTAGTAAGAAGTTTGGTTAACCATAAAAAGAATAACCTAAAGTCAATTTCACTTACCTTTGAAAATGCCACTCACAAATTAGTACAAACTATTTCCGAAAGCGGGATGCGATATACCGATATTCATTGGCAATGGCAAGAACATCAAGAATACAGCACGTTAAGCAATGCGCTGGGCGAAGTCTTAGCCGAACAATGTGTGATCCAAAACTAAAAATTTCCCTCATTCACTCGCCCTGAGGGAATTTTTATCGCGAACACAAATTTATCCACATTTATCACCGCGCTTTTTCGTCGCCAAACTCATCTAATAAATTATCGATAAGTTTCGCCAAAATACCGGTCATTAAAATAAAATCCGCATCAAAACGTTGCGCCACATCTTCTTTTAAAATATCCTCATTTTGCTCACGAATTTGATCAGCAAATTTTAAACGTTTCAGCGTACCATCTTCTTGCAACACAAAGCGTAAATGCTCATCCCAGTCCAACGCCAATTTACTGATGTATTTTCCCGCTTGCAACAACGAAAGCATTTCCTCACTTTCCACATCCTGCTGCTTACAACGAATGACCGCGCTATCCTGACTGCCACGCAATTCCGCTTCTTCCAACAAGGTTAGCCATTGTGGCATATGGTTGTGCGTAATCCAATCGCTCATCACCAAACTCGGCGCATTGGCAAATACTAAAGGCACAACCGGCAAGGATCCCAAGGATTTGCGCAATAATCCCAATACCTCTTCTGCGCGTTTACTCGACGCCGCATCCACATAAACCAATTGGTTTTCTGTATCAATCCAAAGTGCGGTTTGTTGTTCTTTACTAAAGGCGCGCGACAACAAGGTGGCAATCACATCCTCTTTCAACGCCTGTTTTTCCACTTTTTTCAACTTGCGATTCTCTTTCGCTTCCAATTCAGCAATTCGCTGATCCAATTCACGTTTCACCACTTGCGCCGGCAGCATTTTTTCTTCTTTATGCGCCACTAATAAAATTTGCTTATTGTTGGCAAAATACAATAACTCACTGTTTTTTAAAGGCGATTTCCAACCAAACTTGCGCATATCCGATTGTCCGCAAGGGTGAAATTGACATGACATCAATTGTGTTTGCAACTGCTCATCTGTCCACTCCCATTTTTTCGTCAACCGATATGCCATAATATTTTTAAACCAAATCATATTCTCTCCTGAAAAGAATGCGGTACAATGTCATTATTGTAACCTATTCGGGAGTGAAAATATGCAACCTAAACGCATTACTTTTATCGGCGGCGGAAATATGGCGCAAGCTATCGTATTCGGATTATTAAAACAGAACTACCCTGCCGATAAAATTACCGTTTGTGATCCAAACCATGAAAAACGAGATTTATTCGCGCAACGCGGCGTACAAGTGGCGGAAGATAATATCGCGGCAGTAGAGAGCGCCGAAGTCGTATTACTTGCAGTAAAACCGCAGGTGATCGCCCAAGTTTGTCACGCCTTAAGTGCGGTCGATTTTTCCGCTAAATTAGTCATTTCCATTGCTGCGGCAATTTCTGTGTCAAGATTGACCGCACTTTTACCCTCCGCCAACCAAATCGTGCGGGTCATGCCAAATACGCCGGCATTAGTCTCTTGTGGCATGGCGGGATTATACGCGCCCGCCTCGGTTTCTGCTGAAAACAAGCAACTGGCGGAAAATTTATTAAATGCCGTGGGCGAAACTTGCTGGGTAGAAAATGAAGATCTAATGCACGCGGTCACCGCCGCTTCGGGCAGCAGCCCCGCGTATTTTTTCCTGTTTATGGAAGCCATGCAAAAAGCCTTATTAGACATGAAATTAGATGAAACGACTGCACGTCACTTAGTACAACAATCTGCACTGGGCGCGGCAAAAATGGTCATAGAAAATCCGCAATTGGATTTGGCAACCTTGCGCCAAAATGTGACCTCTAAAGGCGGAACCACTGCCGCGGCGATCCATATTTTCCAACAACATGAATTGATGGAAACAGTACAGCAAGCCATGCAAGCCTGTGTTGCCCGTTCACAAGAAATGGAAACCTTATTCTAATGAAAATATCAGCGTTTAACTGGATGGCACTCAGCTTTTTTGGCTATTTTTGCGCCTATGGTGTATTCATACCTTTTTTTCCGGTGTGGTTAAGATCTCAATCCTATGGCGCAGAAACCATCGGATTTATACTGGCTATCTCCTATTTATTTCGCTTTCTTGGCGGAGTTTGGTTTTCCTCTTTAGTCAAACGCGCTGCGCAATTAATCAACGCCTTGCGCTATTTAGCATGGGCAAGTTTCGCTATTTGTTTCGTGATGAGTTTTGTTGCTGAAAGCTTTTGGTTACTGTGCATAACTATTTGGCTGTTTGCTATGGTAAACTCTGCCGGTATCCCTATTAGCGATACCCTCGCCAGTACGTGGCAACAGCAAATTCATTTGGATTACGGAAAAGCCCGCTTAATCGGTTCTATCGCCTTTGTAGTTGGCGTCACCGGATTTGGCTACGTTATCGGCGTTATCGGCGAGCAATATATTGTCATTATTTTGACCGCACTTTTATTGCTCTATTCTTTGTTACAAATGAACTCGCCACGCCAAATGCCACTTGATGATCAAGAAAGCGCGGTCGAAAATTCGCCTACTTTCATTCAGTTATTACAAAACAAAACCACATTACGTTTATTGATCGCCATCTCGCTCATTCAAGGCTCCCACGCCGCCTATTATGTTTACAGCGTACTTTATTGGACTAGCATTGGCATTTCAGTTCAAACCACCAGTATCTTATTGGGGCTCAGTGTGGTAGCGGAAATTTTACTCTTTTTCTTCTCCACCCGATTATTCAAAACGTGGAGCGTCAGCACGCTATTTTATCTGTCCGCCGGCGCCTCCGTAGTACGTTGGTTATTAATTAGCAGCACCGACAATCTTGCCTTAATCGCCTTTACCCAAACGTTCCACAGCCTAACATATGCAGTCAGTCATTATGCGATGGTGCGCTATATCACAACACAACCGCAACCCCACATAGCAAGATTACAAGGCTTATACAGTGGTATTTCAAGCTGTGGCGCCATTGCCTTAACGACCGCCTTATCCGGCGTGTTATATCCAATTTCACCGACGTTAATGTTTGTTGCAATGGCGTTTTTTGCGCTACTTGCCCTCTTTTTTACACCACGCAACGTCTCGGCATTGTTGCTTAAACGCGTAAACGAGTAGGAAAATCCACCATGAAAGATCTTAGCTTAATTGACTTATTTCTTAACGAACTGTGGTTAGAAAAAGGGTTATCGGAAAATACCGTGCAATCTTATCGCTTAGATTTGACCGCACTTTGTCAATGGTTGGCGCAACATCAACTCACCTTAATTAACCTTGAACCCTTGGATTTACAATCGTTTTTAGGCGATCGTTTAGAACAGGGCTATAAAGCCACCAGCACTGCACGAATGCTAAGTGCGCTGCGCCAGCTTTTCCAATATTTATATCGGGAAAAATACCGCAGCGACGATCCAAGCGCACTACTCAGTTCGCCAAAACTGCCAAACCGCCTGCCCAAATATTTAACCGAACAACAAGTCAGCGATTTGTTAAATACGCCGGCGGTAGACGATCCGCTGGAATTGCGCGATAAAGCGATGTTGGAATTACTATACGCCACGGGATTACGGGTCACCGAATTGGTTTCGCTGACTATCGACAGCCTCAATGTGTCGCAAGGCGTAGTACGGGTCATTGGTAAAGGAAACAAGGAACGGATCGTACCCATGGGCGAAGAAGCCAATTATTGGGTACGTCAATTTGTTTTATACGGGCGCGCCATGCTGCTCAACGGGCAAAGTTCAGATGTCTTATTTCCTAGCCGACGAGGCACCCAAATGACCCGCCAAACTTTTTGGCACCGCATAAAACATTATGCCATTTTAGCGGACATTGATGGCGACAGCCTTTCTCCGCACGTTCTACGCCATGCCTTTGCCACACATCTAGTTAACCATGGCGCGGATTTGCGCGTAGTACAAATGTTACTTGGGCATAGCGATCTTTCTACCACCCAAATTTACACCCACGTCGCCAAAGAACGCTTAAAGCACCTACACGAACGCTATCACCCGCGGGGATAAAGCAGCATTTTCCATTGTATTTTGCAGCAGAGGTTATCATTAACGCAGCCCCGTTTTTTACGAACATAGCGTGTGTCCCTTATTATCACTCCCGCTACTTCTTAGCAAATTGATGGAAAAAGTACCGCACTTTTCGCATTTGTTCTCGTGTGCGCCTCCCATGAGAAATAGGTGAGAAGATAAAAATTTTAAGAAAATAATAAGCCGGCGCGAATAAAAAACGCACGCCGGCTGGAAAAGCAAGAAACACACGATTATTTTTTCTTCGCGTATTTTAAGGAGTCAATGGCAACAGCGAAGATGATGATGCCACCTTTGATGATATATTGCCAATATGGGTTAACACCGATATAGGTCAACCCGTAGTTGATGACGGTAAAGATTAACACGCCGGTAACCACGCCGATAACCGTACCAACGCCACCGGCGAAAGAAACACCGCCGACCACGCAGGCAGCAATTGCGTCCATTTCATACATAAAACCTAAGTTATTGGTGGCACTACCAATACGTCCGGCTTCCAACATCCCGCCAAAGGCGTAAAAAATACCGGCAATCATATAAATCACCGCAAGGTTGCGCGTCACGTTAACGCCCGATACGCGAGCCGCTTCCGGGTTACCGCCGATAGCAAAAATATTTTTACCGAAGCGGGTTTTGTTCCACATAATCCAAACAAGTAAGGCGGCAAGAGTGGCGTAAATGGTGATATACGACAGTTTAAAGGCGCCTAAATTAAAAAATCCTTGAGCAAAAGTAGAAAAATTATCGCTAAAGCCGGCGATTGGTGAAGATCCGACCGCATCATAGTACAACGAGTTGATCCCGTACACAATGATCATGGTTCCCATTGTGGCGATAAATGGCGTTACGTTAAGATAGGCAATCACTAATCCGTTGAATAACCCGATCACAGCCCCCACCGCACAAACCGTTAAGATCACTACCGGAATCGGAATTTCACTTAAATTTGGAAAGACGCGGTTGGCGTTATCCATCGCTTGCAACATGGTCGCAGAAACGACCGCCGCTAGCCCCACTTGGCGACCGGCGGATAGGTCGGTTCCTTGAGTAACCAAAAGTCCGGCAACGCCAAGGGCAATGATTAAGCGTACAGAAGATTGATTGAGGATATTACTAAAATTGCGCAAACTTAAAAAGCTCGGATCTTGCAGGATAATGATGCCCAACAAAATCAGCAATACAAAGTAAATTGCATTTTGTTTCAGGAAATCTAGGGATTTGTTTTGTTTTAAAGCTGACATAATACTTTTCCTTTTTCAACTTATAAATATTTTGCGGCGAGTTGCAAAATTTCTTCCTGTGAGGTTTTAGCGGTTTCAACAATACCGGCGACACGCCCGTTGCTCATCACTAAAATTCGGTCAGTTACCCCTAATAATTCGGGCATTTCCGAGGAAATCATAATGATGCCTTTATCTTTTTTGGCAAGTTGCATAATCAATTGATAGATTTCAAATTTAGCGCCGATATCAATACCTCGCGTTGGCTCATCAAGCATCAAAATGTCCGGTTGAGTTAATAGCCAGCGTCCAATCACCACTTTTTGTTGGTTACCACCAGAAAGTGATCCAATCGTGGTTTTGTGTGATGGCGTTTTGACATTCATCGCATCAATCACCCATTGCGTATCACTTTTCATTTTACTGCTGCTTAAAAAACCTAATTTGCCGAGATAGGATTTCATGTTAGAAATCAATGAGTTGAACTCAATACTTAAGTTGGCGTAAATGCCAGTAGAGCGGCGTTCTTCCGTCACGAGGGCAAAACCATTATTGATCGCTTCAAGTGCGGTGCGATTTCGCATTGTTTTTCCGTTTAAGGTGATTTCGCCACTTTTGCGTTCACGAATACCGAAAATGGTTTCTACAATATCCGTCCGTTTGGCACCAACCAATCCCGCCACACCAAGAATTTCGCCTTTGCGTAATTCGAAGCTGACATCTTGAATAGAGGGCTGATTAAGTGCGGTCAAATTTTCAACAGTTAAGATCACTTCTTTTGGCGTGTTGGTTTTTTCTGGGAATCGTTGCGTTAATTCGCGCCCAACCATCATCGCCACAATGCTTTCCATTGTCGTCCCTTTCACCGGCACGGTATTAATCCATTTACCGTCGCGCAAAATGGTAATTTCATCGCAGATTTTGAAAATTTCATCCATTTTATGTGAGATATAAATAATGCCGCAGCCACGCTCTTTTAGCTTGGCGATAATCTTAAATAGATGTTCTACTTCTTTTTCTGATAAAGAAGACGTCGGCTCATCCATGATCACAATTTTGGCGTTGTAGGAAAAGGCTTTGGCAATTTCGATCATTTGCATTTGTGAAACGGATAAATTGGCGACCTTTTCACGCGGATCAATATCAATATCCAATTCGTTAAAAATCGCTTTGGTGTCTTGATACATTTTCCCGTGATCGACAAACATCCCTTTGAGCGGATAGCGCCCAAGCCACAAATTATCCATGACGTTGCGTTGGCGCACGAGGTTTAATTCTTGGTGTACCATGGAAATCCCATTTTCCAAGGCTTCTTTTGATGTTTTAAAATTAACCGGTTTGCCTAAAAAGAGAATTTCACCCTCATCTTTGGCGTAAATCCCAAATAGGCATTTTAGCAACGTGGATTTTCCTGCACCGTTTTCGCCCATCAAGGCGTGTACGGAATGTGAGCGCACTGTCAAATTGGCATTATCCAGCGCTTTAACACCGGGAAAGGATTTGCTGACATTCGTCATGGTAAGTAGCACTTGGCTATCTTGATTTTGAGTAGGAACTGTCATATCCAACCTCTATATAAAAGGGGAGACAGATCTCCCCTAACAACATGAGCTTGCCTTGCAGCAAATATCGCCACAACGCTTTACATCATTATTTTAAAAATTCACTTAAATTTTCTTTATCTACACCCACATAAGGAATGCGTACAACGCGATCTTTAATTTGCCATTGCGTACCTTCGGTTGCTGGTTTTTCCGCAGCCAAATTATTAGCTAATTGCACCACCGCCTTACCTTGGTTCACGCCGTCATTTAATACGGTTCCGGTAATATCCCCTTTTTGGATAAGTTGTAATACTTCAGGAAGGGCATCCACACCGAAAATTGGTAATTTTTTACCATGTGCTTTTACTGCCTCTAACGCGCCCATTGCCATACCGTCGTTATTTGAAATAATCATCTCAATATCGTTGGCTTTTGAGCTGGATAACCAAGCGTCAGTTTTATCTTTCGCCATTGCCGCATCCCACATTCCGGTATCAATAAATAATTGTTCCGTTTCAATACCTTGCGTAGTCAATTCTTCAATCACGTATTTCGTACGCGCTTCTGCATCTGGGTGACCCGGTTCGCCTTTCAATAACACATATTGAATTTTTCCATCTTTGTTTAGGTCATACGCCGGATTGGCTTTCCAATGTTTAGCGATTAACGCCCCTTGAATTAAACCCGATTCTTTCGGATCCGTTCCCACATAATAGGCTTTGTCATAGCTGGCAATAGCTTTCGCCCCCGGATCTTTATTGAAAAACACGATTGGAACATCGTCAGCTTTCGCTTTATCAATAATGGTTTTCGGCGAACCCGGATCCACTAAGTTAATCGCTAAGGCTTTCACCCCTTTAGATAACAGCACGTCTACTTGGTCATTTTGAATAGACTGCGCATTTTGAGAGTCATTCATTAACAGTTCTATATCATTAAGCTGCTTCGCTTCTTTTTCAATCTCTTGACGCATTAACGCCATAAAATTGTCATCATATTTGTAAATGGTTACACCAATACGGTTTGCCGCTTGTGCTGCTGTTGATGCCACGCCCAAACCGACCGCTAATGCAATGGCGCTTAAAACCGTTTTTTTCATAAATACTCTCCTTCGTTACTGGACTCGTCGTAGTAAATGCTCGTCAACGTTGATTAACGTACCGCCCCGAGCGATTGAGTGTAAGAATATAGGAAAATAACCTGAAAGACTGTGATCTCTTTCACAATTATGGAAACGATTACAAAAAAATAAGTTAAAATTGTCGGATTGATCACAGTTTTAGCCTTTCTAATTAGCTCGCCCTGTCGAAAACCGTTGTACTAATGTCGGGTTAAATTGTAAATATGCCGGTTCTTCAATAGCATTATCAACTAAGCTTAAGGCTAAATTTGCGGCATAAGTTGCCATTAAATCAATGGGATAACGGATTGTTGTTAATTTTGGGATCAAATAACGAGCAATCGGCATATCATCAAAACCAATAATGGAAAATTGTTTCGGAACGCTGATATTATTTTCATTAAGAACTGAAATCGCTCCCGCCGCCATGCCATCATTGTACGCCACCACCGCTGTGAGATTGGAATTATAACTTAATAAATTGATCATTGCCTTTTCCCCGCCTTCAAAATCCGGCGTACTATGAGTGACAAAATGGGGCTCAAGTTTAATATGATAATGTTGAAGTGCGGTCAAATATCCTTTCAATCGTTCGCTTTCATCCGTGATTTGATGAGTGGAGCCAATATAACCAATATGGCAATGTCCTAGTTGAATTAAGGTTTGCGTTGCTAAAAATGTCCCTTTTTGATTATCTAAGCTCACACAACGGTTTTCATAACCACGTACTAAACGATTAATAATCACCATACCCGGAATACGTTGTAAATAGGCTTGTAACTCCTCATCTGTCAAGGCTTTGGAATGCACAACCAAACAACTACAACGCTTACGCAACAAGGTTTCAATAGCTTTGCGTTCTTTTTCGGCGTTATGGTAACCGATTCCAATCAAAATGGTTTTTTGATGCTCCTCCGCCACGTTATCCACTGCTTTCACTAAAATAGCAAAAAAAGGATCCGTAACATCCGTCACCACCACGCCGATAGTCTCCGTATTTTGTAATGCCAACGCTTGTGCATTGGCATTAGGGTGGTAGCCCAATTGTGCAACTGCACGCTGCACCGCAAGGCGTGCTTTTTCACTGGAAGACGCGTTGTTTAATACGCGAGATACCGTGGCGACAGAAACACCGGCTTGTTTAGCCACATCACGAATGGTAATCATCATATACACCTAATCAGATAAAAATCACGTGGAATATGATATAAAATTTCAGTAAAAATGAAAGCGCTTACTTTCAAAAATAAAACCTATATCACAGAAAAATTCGCTTTTTTCATCAAATTTGTGATCCACTTAATAGTTTATTTCCGACAATATGGTATATTTTACCCATTATTTTTGTAAGCGTTTTCAAAAAAGGAGGCTGTCATGAATTTATTTATGCCGACCGAACATCCACATCGTCGCTATAACCCATTGACAGAACAGTGGGTTTTAGTTTCTCCCCATCGAGCAAAACGTCCTTGGCAAGGACAACAGGAAAAGATCGCGGAAGAACAAAAACCGCATTATGATGCCAATTGTTATCTTTGTCCGGGAAATCGGCGCATTACCGGCGAACAAAATCCTGCCTACCAAACTCCTTTCGTGTTTAAAAATGACTTTTCTGCGCTGCTAGAAGATACGCCAACACCGCCAGCATCGTCCGATCCCTTGTTTCAATCATCACAAGCACGTGGCGAAAGTCGGGTAATTTGTTTTTCACCGGATCACTGTAAAACCTTACCCCTACTAAGTGCGGTCGAAATTTATCAAATTATTCAAGTATGGCAACAACAATTGCATGAATTGGGTGCCAAATATCCTTGGGTGCAAATTTTTGAAAATAAAGGCGCGGCAATGG
The DNA here is from genome assembly GCA_900454475.1 of [Pasteurella] mairii. Lineage (GTDB taxonomy): Bacteria > Pseudomonadota > Gammaproteobacteria > Enterobacterales > Pasteurellaceae > Actinobacillus_B > Actinobacillus_B mairii. The sequence goes on along the minus strand of UGSS01000002.1, from coordinate 329,192 downwards.
GTTGTTCCAACCCACATCCGCACGGGCAAATTTGGGCAAATAGCTTTTTACCTAACGAAGTGCAACGCGAAGATGAGGCACAACGTAAATATTGGCAACAACATGGCGCTGTATTGCTCGTAGATTATGTGCAACGTGAATTAACGCAAAAAGAGCGCCTTGTGGTGGAAACCGAACATTGGGTAGCCTTGGTTCCTTATTGGGCGGTATGGCCATTTGAAACCCTGTTATTACCAAAAACTCACATAAAACGCTTAACGGATTTAAGCGAAGCGCAAGCGCAAGATTTAGCGGTGGTGCTGAAAAAACTGACCACCAAATATGATAATTTATTTGGCGTATCTTTCCCGTATTCCATGGGATTTCATGCAGCACCTTTTAATGGCGAAGATAATGCCCATTGGCAATTACACGCCCATTTTTACCCGCCGCTACTGCGTTCAGCGACGGTGCGTAAATTTATGGTAGGTTATGAAATGTTAGGCGAAAGCCAACGTGATTTAACCGCCGAACAAGCTGCCGCAAGATTACGCGAATTAAGCGAAATACACTACAGCGAACAATAAAGCGCTAAAGACATCCCCTAACATTGACCAAATTGGATAACATTGGAGTAGCACATGACCCCGCAACAAACAGCAAAACACCTTTTTGAACAAAAATTCGACCGCACTTCAACCCTCAACGTATATGCTCCGGGACGAGTCAATATCATTGGTGAGCATACCGATTACAATGACGGATTTGTGATGCCTTGCGCGATTAATTATGGAACCGCGGTAAGTGGCGATAAACGTTCGGATGCGCTTTTTCGGGTTTATGCTTCCGATTTGGATCAATTTGACGAATTTTCCTTGCTCGAAGAAATTGTACCGACATCCGAAAAATGGACAGGCTATGTACGCGGCGTGGTGAAATTTATTCAAGCCCGTTGCCCACAATTTACCCAAGGTGCGGATTTGGTGATTAACGGCAATGTCCCATTATCCGCGGGCTTAAGTTCATCCGCCTCTTTGGAAGTCGCTATTGGTAAATTTTGCCAACAATTGGGCAATTTGCCTTTAAGCAATACGGACATTGCGTTAATCGGGCAACAAGCGGAAAACCAATTTGTCGGCGCCAATTGTGGCAATATGGATCAATTAATTTCCGCCTTGGGGCAACAAGATCATTTATTGATGATTGATTGCCGCAGTTTGCAAACAATACCAACGCCGGTTCCGCCGGGCGTGGCAGTGATGATTATAAATTCGCACGTGAAACATGATTTGGTTAACGGTGAATATAATATTCGGCGCCAACAATGCGAGCAAGCCGCGGCATTTTTTGGCGTCAAAGCCTTGCGTGATGTGTCCGTTGAGCAATTTTACCCAAAAGAGCAAGAATTGACCGCACTTGATCCTGCCATGGCAAAACGCGCAAGACATGTCGTGACCGAAAATGCACGGGTTTTAGCCGCAGTTGAGGCGTTACAACAAGGCAATTTAACTCGCCTAGGCGAATTAATGTACCAATCTCATGCCTCCATGCGTGATGATTTTGAGATTACCGTGCCGGAAATTGATTACTTAGTAGAATTGGCAGAAGTCGCCATTGGCAACAGTGGTGGCGCTAGAATGACCGGTGGTGGATTTGGGGGCTGTATCGTCGCCCTAGCGCCGGTTGAAAAAGTCATAGCAGTGCAGCAAATTATCGCTGATAATTACCAAAAAACAACTGGGCTAAAAGAAGATTTTTATGTCTGCACCGCCTCTCAAGGAGTTCATTTATGCTAGAGATTTTGCAAAATAACATTGTCGCCCCAGATAATCAGCCTTTTCAGCGTATCACGCTGCAAAACCCCAATGGAATGCGGGTACAGTTTCTTGATTGGGGTGCCACTTGGATTTCCTGCCAAGTGCCTGTCGGTACAGCATTGCGCGAAGTCTTACTCGGTTGTCGACCAGAAGATTATGAAAAACAAACTGCCTTTATGGGAGGAGCCATTGGGCGTTACGCCAATCGTATTGCCAACGCCTGCTACCCCGATCCGTTAGCCGATCAAGGTATTCGTCGTTTAACGTCAAACCAAGGTCAACATCAACTGCATGGTGGCGTGCGTGGTTTTGATAAAGTGCGGTGGAAAATTCGCGAATTTTCCGCCAATTTTGTGCAATTTTCCTATATCGCCTTAGATCTGGAACAAGGCTTTCCCGGTAGTGTGGAAGTCTACTTGACTTATGAATTACTGGCGGATAACACGTTGTTAGTGCAATTTGAAGCGACACCAAGTGCCGATACGCCGCTTAATTTAACCAGCCACGTTTATTTTAATTTAAATGATGCAGAAAACGGTGCTGATGTTCGTTCGCATTTTTTACAACTGAACGCTGATCATTTTTTGCCGGTGGACAATCAAGGCATTCCTAATGCGTCGCTGAAATCCGTAGATCAAACCAGTTTTGATTTCCGTACGGAAAAAACCATTGCGCGGAATTTTTTACAAGAAGAACAACAAGAAACCAAAGGCTATGATCATGCCTTTTTATTAAATTCCGCTGAAAATACCGATAGTAAACTCAAAGAAACGCAACCTTGTGCCATTTTAACCGCCCCAGATCGCAGTTTAAGCCTGCAAGTTTTTACCTCACAATCCGCCATCCAAGTTTATACTGCCAATTATTTAGGCGGCACGTTAACTCGACAAGGCAATGAATATGCTGATTATGCAGGGATTGCATTGGAAACCCAAGCCTTGCCGGATACGCCAAACCATCCGGAATGGTGGAAATATGGCGGTATGAGCAAAGCCGGCGAGCGTTATTATCAATGGACAAAATTCAGTTTTGTTATCCCAAAAAAGTAAAGAGCGCAAATGTGGCAATAAAAAAACGAAGATAGGGATTAACAAGCGCCACATTTCCCGTTAAAATCGATCGCTGCCGGTTTGGGAATAAAAACAAACCCGAGATAAAATGCCGGCAAGGTGAAATCGGCATGAGAGCAATATCAATATGAGTGAAGAAAATCAGAGTAGCCCCTCGACTGAAACGAAGAAAAGTTTTTTCCAATCTTTATTTGGTCGTCTGTTTCAAGGGGAATTAAAAAATCGTGATGAATTAGTCGAAGTCATTCGTGATTCGGAACAAAACGAGCTTATCGATCAAGATACCCGTGAAATGATTGAGGGGGTGATGGAAATCGCCGAATTGCGCGTACGCGATATTATGATCCCGCGTTCGCAAATTGTATTTATTGAAACCTCGCAAAATTTGGATTCTTGTCTGAATACGATTATCGAAAGCGCCCACTCGCGTTTTCCGGTGATGACCGACGAACGGGATAATATCGCCGGAATCCTACATGCTAAAGATTTGCTGAAATTTTTGCGTTCTAATGCGGAAGCCTTTGATTTGCTATCTACGTTGCGTCCGGCGGTGATCGTGCCGGAAAGTAAGCGGGTAGATCGGATGCTAAAAGATTTCCGTTCCGAGCGTTTCCATATGGCAATTGTGGTGGATGAATTTGGCGCGGTATCCGGTTTGGTCACCATTGAGGATATTTTGGAACAAATCGTCGGCGATATTGAAGACGAATTTGATGAAGAAGAAATTGCCGATATCCGTCAACTTTCGCGCCATACCTATGCGGTACGCGCCTTAACCGATATTGAAGATTTTAATCAACAATTTGGTACGCATTTTGCTGATGAAGAAGTGGATACCATTGGCGGTGTGGTGATGCAAGCCTTTGGTTATTTGCCGAAACGGGGCGAAGAAATTGTGTTAGAAAACCTCAATATCAAAGTCACCTCGGCAGACAGCCGGCGTCTTATCCAATTACGTGTGACCGTACCGGATGAGCAAATTGCCAACAATATCAAACAAAGCAGTGAATAATTGATGAAAACCTATCTTATTGCATTATTAAGCGGGGGATTGGGCGTTTTTGCCTTTTCCCCTTTTGATCTTTGGGGCGTTGCCTATCTTTCCTTACTTGGGCTGATTTGGGTGGTCAAAACGCCACAAAAAAAGACCGCACTTTGTGGCGCATTTTTATGGGGCTTGAGCTTTTTTAGTATCGGTGTCAGCTGGTTAAACGTCAGCATCAACCAATTCGGCGGCGCGCCACTTGTGGTTAGCTATTTGTTAGTGGTTTTATTGGCGACATATTTAGCCCTTTACCCACTACTATTTGCCTATTTAGTACGCCGTTTTGAGGTTCGCAGCCTCGCCCTCTTTCCCGCCATTTGGAGCATCACCGAATTTCTGCGTGGCTGGGTCTTTACCGGTTTTCCGTGGCTACAATTCGGTTATACGCAAATCGACAGCCCCTTTGCCGGTCTCGGCGCGATTTTTGGCGTAGAGGGTTTAACCTTTTTCGTGATGTGGACAAGTGCGGTCATTTTTAGTCTAATTGTGGCGATCCGCGAGAAAAAGATGCTGATCGTGGCGGCAAATGTGCTGACTTGGATTGTCGTCGGCGGACTTTCTGCTTACGCCGGCAAACTGAATTTTACCCAAGAACAGCCGGAGCGCGCGCTGACCATCACCCTTGCGCAAGGCAATATTGAGCAGCATTTAAAATGGGATCCGGATTATGTCTATCAAACCTTGGATATTTATCAAAATTTGATCATGCAACATCTGGGAAAAAGTGATCTGATTATTTTACCGGAAGCGGCGTTGCCAACCTTGGAAAATCATATTCAGCCTTATTTGCAAAGCCTCCACCAAGCCGCTGCACAAAGCCAAACGGAAGTTATGATCGGTACCGTGTATCAAGATCCAAACAGCGAAAAAGCCCTTAATTCGGTAATTGATCTCGGCAATCCCGCCGCGCCTTATCAATTGGACACCGCAAATCGTTACAATAAACATCATTTAGTGCCTTTTGGCGAATATGTGCCATTGGAAAACCTGTTGCGCCCGTTGGGATCGGTGTTTAATTTGCCAATGTCAGCGTTTCAATCCGGCGCGGCAGTGCAGCCGCCGCTGCTAGCAAAATCGCACCATTTTACCACCGCGATTTGTTATGAAATCATTTTGGGCAGCCAGCTCCAGCAAAATCTTACGGATCAAACCGATTTTATTTTAACCCTGTCTAACGACGCTTGGTTCGGGCGTAGCATCGGTCCTTGGCAACATTTGCAAATGGCAAGAATGCGCGCGTTGGAATTAGGCAAACCGGTAATTCGTTCAACCAATACAGGCATCAGCGTTTTTATCAACGCCAAAGGGAAAATTATTGCTCAAGCGCCTCAATTTGAAACCACCACGCTGACCCAAACCATCGCGCCAACTACAGGCAAAACCCCTTATGCCGCATTAGGCGCCAAACCTTTGTATTTTTTAACCGCACTTTTAATTCTACTGCGTGGCTTCGGTTGGTTGCTTAAGCGAAAAATGGTGAAAAACACGTAAGTTAATTAACACAAACTGCTGACAACCTTGTGCCGGCAGTTTTTTTAGCTCAAGTGCGGTCATTTTTTGCAGAATTTATCTACGTTCAACGTCTTATTTCGGATAAATGACGCCTAAACTGACCGCCCTTTTCGCGCCGGTGACGCTAGGTAAATTGCCACTTAAATTGTGCATTCGTTGATAAGCCAACCAAGCAAATGCCGCCGCTTCTACATAATCCGCATCTAATCCAAAATCAGATGTCGTCGCCACGTGCCACTCCGGCGACAACAGCGCTAACCGTTGCATTAACAACGGATTTTTCGCCCCACCGCCACACACCATCAACACTTTCGGTAACTCACATTGCCCCCCAATTTGGCGCAAAGCTTGGGCATTACATTGCGCAGTAAATTCTAACAACGTCGCCTGCACATCTTGTGGCAAAATTGCGCTGAAATACTGCAATTTTTTATCAAGCCACGTCAAATTAAATAATTCCCGTCCGGTACTTTTCGGCGGCGGGTGTTCAAAATAAGGCTCTTTTAGCAATTCGCTTAAAAGTGCGGTATGAATTTTACCCGTTTTTGCCCACTGCGCATCACAATCGTAAGGCTCGCCTAGCTGTTTTTCAATCCAACTGTCGAGCAGCGCATTGCCCGGCCCGGTGTCATAGCCGATCACTGGCATCTCGGGAATAAGCTGGGTAATATTGCTGATTCCGCCGATATTCAACACCACCGTCATACGATCATCACGAGCAAATAACGCCTGGTGAAACGCTGGCACCAAAGGTGCGCCCTGCCCGCCATACGCCATATCCTTGCGACGAAAATCGGCAACCGTGGTGATGTTCGTGTGCGTAGCAATCAAATTCGCGTCGCCGATTTGCATAGTAAAGGGATACGAACCTTGTGGCGCGTGCCAAATAGTTTGACCGTGGCAACCGATCGCTTGAATGTGTTCCGCATTTAGTTGATGTTTGGCTAAAAATTGATTGATACTTTGCGCATACAATAAGCCAAGGCGGTGATCCAGCTCGCCCAGTTGTTGCAAATCGGTTTGCCCGCTGCGCAACAATTCGCTTAATTGGCGACGCAAATCTTGTGGCATTGGTTGCATCTCTGCTGCCACCAATTGGGGCAAAAAGCGCGGTGAGTTTTTGGCAAAATTAACCAACGCTAGGTCAATTCCGTCAAGGCTGGTTCCCGACATTACGCCAATATAATACGCTGTATGTTCCATGCTTTTTATTTCATTCGGTGAGTTTCGAGGCATTATACTCGTTATTCATCTATTTGCGAAATTTGCCCAAAATAAACCGCACTTTATGGTGTAATCGCTTGTTTCTTGCATGTGATGCTATAAAATAAGGCGCAATTTTTAGCACAATCCTAAGGAAATTTGATATGACAAATTTAAGTGTGGTGATCCTTGCCGCGGGTAAAGGGACAAGAATGTATTCGGATTTACCGAAAGTATTACATAATATTGCGGGTAAACCAATGGTAAAACACGTTATCGATACAGTAAAACAACTTCATCCGCAAAATATTCATTTGATTTATGGTCATGCTGGCGACGTAATGCAAGCGCGCTTAAAAGATGAGCCGGTCAATTGGGTATTGCAAAAAGAGCAATTGGGAACTGGTCATGCCATGCAACAAGCCGCACCATTTTTTCATGATGATGAAAATATTTTAATGCTGTATGGCGACGGTCCGTTGATTACCTTGGAAACCTTACAAAAATTAATTGCCGCCAAACCAACGCATGGCATTGCCTTATTGACCGTTGATTTACTTAACCCAGCCGGTTACGGACGTATTTTACGTCAGGATGGCAATGTAGTAGGCATTGTGGAACAAAAAGATGCCAATGCTGAACAGTTGAAAATTACCGAGGTGAATACCGGCGTGATGGTTTCTGATGGCGCAAGTTTTAAAAAATGGTTGGCGCGTTTGGACAATAACAATGCGCAAGGCGAATATTATATGACGGATGTGATTGGCTTAGCAAATCAAGACGGATTTCAAGTCATTGCGGTGCAAGCAGATGATATTATGGAAGTAGAAGGCGCCAATAATCGCCTGCAATTGGCGGCGTTGGAGCGTTATTATCAACGCAAACAAGCAGACAAATTGTTGCTTGCCGGCGTGATGCTTATCGATCCGGCACGTTTTGATTTACGCGGTAAATTGGAACACGGAAAAGATGTGGAAATTGATGTCAACGTGATCATTGAAGGCGAGGTAAAATTAGGCAATCGTGTGCGTATCGGCGCGGGCTGCGTATTGAAAAATTGCGTGATTGGGGATGATGTGGACATCAAACCTTATTCCGTAATCGAAGATGCCACTATCGGCGAACGTGCGGCAATCGGTCCGTTCTCTCGTTTACGTCCGGGGACAGAATTGGCGGCAGAAACCCATATCGGTAACTTTGTGGAAATCAAAAAAGCACAAATCGGCAAAGGTTCAAAAGTGAACCATTTAACCTATGTCGGGGATGCGGAAATCGGCAGCAATTGTAATATTGGCGCGGGTGTGATTACTTGTAACTACGACGGTGCCAACAAATTTAAAACCATTATCGGCGATAACGTCTTTGTTGGATCCGATAGCCAATTAGTCGCGCCAGTTCGCCTTGCCAACGGTTCTACTATCGGCGCCGGCTCGACGATCACGAATGATGTCAATGAAAATGAGTTGGTCATCTCCCGTGTTCGCCAACAGCATATTCAAGGCTGGAAACGTCCAACGAAAAAAGCATAACGAACGCTATCAAAGGCTATATGGACACGACCTGTGTCCATATAAAACCAATAAACGCGAAATAGACAGTCCCAACGACACTGTTATTTAGCGCGCTTTCTCCCGAAATGTCTAAAAACTTGCCAAAAAAAGCACCGCACTTTTCCTTTGTTATTCGAGTGTTATCCGAGCTTATCACCATTTTTACCGCCTTATCCGGTGTAATCAGCACAACACCGACTTCGCTATATGCACCAAGTACAAGAACATCTGATATAAAATTCGCAAAGAAAAAGACGATAATGTTGCCTATCGTCTTTAGTCAGTATTTTCTGGAATTTTTATTTTGTAGAATGAGATTTATAGTACTATCTTCTTCCATTTTCTAATTTTAGTTCTGAAAGTGCCAAAAGGTGCCACAGTATTCACATGAATAAACTTATATACTTCCCACGTAGCTGTTTTAGTCGCTTCATCAGCCCATTTTCTCATATGTGGCTTAAATAATTCTTCCTCACTTAACGAATCAATCATTGCACAAATAGAATTAATATTTTCATTTAATTTCGCCTTCAACTCCTGCAGAGATAAATGTGCATAGGTATCTGTAAACCATTGATATAACTCACTAAGTTGATTCCATTTAAAGTCATCTGATGGCGTCTTTACGTGAAGTCCCTTTCTTTCACCTTCTTCCCATTTAAGCACTAAAGTTGTCCATCCCACCTGATAAGCCAGGTTTTCTGCTGGCGTTCTATCAACCTCATCAACTCGGTTATCTTTTAAGGCTTCTGGAATATCATCAAATTCGGAAATATATTTCTCAAATGTTTTATTGATTTCTGTTTTAAGTGCTTCTTTATTTTTATATACTCGCAAACTCCCTCCACAATATGTTATTTATCCCTTAAAAAATGCGATAACTGTTCACCAGCTATCGCTACTCAGTAGGCGCGTCAAAAAGCCTAATATACGCCAAGATCATCTTGCTCAATTTTAACGCTTATATGATTATCGATATCAAATTTAGATAAAAGTATCATTGTCTCGTAATGAGAAGTATGTGGAAACATATCGAATAATTGCACTTTTTGTAATTGATAGCCGGTTAATTCGTGCAAATCTTGCGCCATGCTTTGCGCGTTGCAGCTGGAGTACAGGATAAAGTGCGGTGCTAAATTTTGCAGAAATTGAGCCAGCTCGCGCCCAATACCGCGTCTTGGCGGATTTACCATCACCAAATCCGGGCGCTGCTCTTGGGCAAGGGCAAATTGTGCCGCATCCAAAGAACGAAATTCAATTTGAGAAGCCAGCCCCAGTTTTTCTGCTGACAAGGTTGCCGAAGCAATTGCCGAGGGCGATATTTCGATCCCCGTGAGCTTTAATGTCGGCGTTTTGTCTTTTAACGCCATCACGCAATGTAAACCGAAACCGCCCACGCCGCAAAAAAGATCCCATAAATGAGACACCGGCAACGCTTTCACCCACGTTTGCGCAGCGGCATATAAGGCAGAGGCAACTGTCGGGTTGGTTTGGAAAAAACCTTGCGGACGGATAAACAGAGGAATACGGTTAAATTGTTCTTCTAATTGGCGTTGTCCGGTGAGAAAAATTTCTTTTTCACCCTCTAAAATAGCAGCGTGTTGCGGTTGAATATTGACACTGACCACGCTTAATTGCGGTAATTTTGCCAATAATCCTGCCAATTCTCGTCGAATTAAGGGCAATTTTTGCTCTGAACGCAACACAAAGCGCAGCATCAACGCGCCATTGATTTGGCTTTCGCTAAGTAATACATATTTCAACTCGCCTTTTTGTTTTGCCACGTTATAAGGCACAAGACCAGCGCGTGCGATAAAATCTTTCAGTTGCAAAAACACCGGGGCAAAACGAGTGGGATAAAGCGGACAATCGGTTAAATCGACCGCACTTTGCGGATCTTCCGGATCCCTTAAAATCCCTAAACGACAACGTTCAACCGTGCCACTGACAGCCATTTTTGCCTTATTGCGAAAATGCCTCAAGGGCGATAAATAGGGCGTTTCCCATTGCACTTGCGGCGAATTAAACGGCGCTAATAATTGATGTAAATCCGCTTGTTTAGCCTCAATTTGCTGCGCATAAGGTCGCTCCAGCCATTGACAAGAGCGGCATTCACCGGATTGATAATGTGAACAAGAAATCACCAATTGCATATTATGCCTTTACTGCTAACCAATCTTGTTGAAGTGCGGTCAAAACTTCGCGATTTTTTTGCCAACGCGCTTGTTTTTCCAGCTCGCGCCAAGATAACCGGCGCGGATTAAACAAGGTTTGCAAACGTTGCTGGCGTTGCTCTGCCTGTGCGGTGCTTTCTTGCGGTTTAAATTGATCCAACACTTGAATGACGCCCTCACGTTCGTTACAAAGTAGCAATATATCGCAACCAGCGCTTAACGATTGCTGACAACGTTGTACAAAATCACCCATAAAATTGGCACCTTTCATGCCTAAATCATCGGAGAAAATCGCCCCTTGGAAACCAAGTTGCCCACGCAAAACCTCTTGCAACCAATAGCGAGAACCACTCGCCGGTTGCGTGTCACATTGAGTATAAATGACGTGCGCCGGCATGATTGCATCCAATTTTTGTTGCTCAATCAACCATTGAAACGGTTGTATATCTTGAGCAAAAATCTCCGCTTTAGCGCGTTCATCACGCGGAGTTTCCAAATGGGAATCCGCCAAAACATGACCATGCCCAGGAAAATGTTTACCCGTAGTCGCCATGCCAATTTGGTGCATACCCTCAATAAAATAACCGGCAAGGCGCGTGACCCGCAGCTGATCTTCGTGGAAACTGCGATCGCCAATCGCTTTACATTGATGCCCCAAATCCAATACCGGTGCAAAACTTAAATCAATGCCAAGTGCGGTCATTTCTGCCGCCATTTGCCAGCCGGCTTCTTGCGCCATTTGGTGTTGTTGCAACGGATCGCGATAGCATTGTGCAAAAGATTGCATGGCGGGCAATTGAGTAAATCCGTCGCGAAAACGTTGTACTCGTCCGCCCTCTTGATCGACGGTAATCAATAACGGTTTTTTTACCCGTTGACGCACAGCGTTGACCAATTCAGTGACTTGTTCGCGATCGTAAAAATTGCGGGTAAATAAAATTAAGCCGGCGACCAGCGGATGTTCCAATAATTCCACTTCTTCTTGGGTCAGTTCCAGCCCGTTTAAATCAATTAATAATGTTGACATAATGACACGTTTATTTTGCCCGTAAATAAAGGCGATAATTCACGCTTTCCGCCGTCGGTGGGGTAATTTCAATGGTGGCTTTTTGGCGTTGATTTAACTGCATTTGCATAAATTTTGCCGGCTCCAATTGTGTCACCCCATTTTTGTCGTACCAAAACAAAGCGTAAGAAAAGGAAACCGGCTTATCGGTTTTATTTTCCACCCATGCCGCACGTTCATTCACTTCCACGTTCAACAACGGTACCAATGTCGCTTCCATATTTAAAATTGGCTTAGTGGTATTGACAATATTCGGCACTGTCGCACTACAAGCGGATAAAAGTGCGGTTAAAAAAAGAAAAAAAATGCGTTTTTTCATTATTTTGCCAACATTTTGCCTAAGGGTTCACCGCCGACTAAATGCATATGCAAATGGAACACTTCTTGCCCACCATGTTGATTACAATTGACAATCAAACGATACCCGTCTTCGGCAATCCCCTCTTGTTTAGCAATTTTTGCCGCTACCGTAAACAAACGCCCTAATACAAGTTCATCCTGTTCTGTCGCGTCATTAACCGTTGGAATAAGATGATTTGGGATAATTAAGATGTGCGTTTTCGCTTGTGGCGCAATATCGCGGAAAGCGGTAACAAGATTGTCTTGATATACAATATTTGCTGGGATTTCTTTGCGAATAATTTTGCTGAAAATGGTTTCTTCTGCCATTTTTTTCTCCTTAAAACATCAACTGAGGAACATGAGGAAAGAACATCCCCATAAACCGTTTTAAATTCGCGCTGTTACATCATAATGTTAGCGTAACGTAGTTTTATCAGAAAACAGGGAAAATAGCAATTTGACAGAAAGATGTTAAATTTAAGTTAATCCAAAGATTGTTTTAAAATCAACTTGTTAACATCATGTTGCAAAATTATGCCATTAACAAATTTTATAAAAAATAAAATATTTTTTAGTTTAAACTTAAGAATGAATATCTTAAAATATTGGCAAGATAAATTTTTAACCCGTCACACATATGAATAAAGACAATACGTTTAAGACTATCGCCTCGCCAACAGAAATGGTTCAAATTGCCATTGATGCAGCGGCGTATAAAGCGACCAAAAACCCCTTTCTTTCTTTCGTATCAGCAATTTCTGCCGGTGCATTTATTGCGTTAGCATTTGTCTTTTATACCACAACACAAACCGGCACTGGAGCAATGCCTTGGGGATTAGCTAAATTAGTCGGCGGACTGGTGTTCTCGCTAGGGGTGATTATGGTGGTTGCCTGTGGATCCGAATTATTTACTTCATCCACCATGACATTAATCGCTCGTATCGACGGAAAAATCAATACATTTCAGATGCTACGTAACTGGGTGATGGTTTATTTAGGTAATTTTGTCGGCGCGATTTTTATTGTTTCATTAATTTGGTTTGCCGGACAAACCATGGCGGCAAACGGACAATGGGGCTTAACGATTTTAAATACCGCACAACATAAAATCCACCACAGCTGGTTAGAAGCATTTTGTTTAGGGATTTTGTGTAACATTATGGTGTGTATTGCAGTTTGGATGACTTATGCCGGAAAAACGCTGACCGACAAAGCTTTTATCATGATTTTACCGATCGGGATGTTTGTCGCCTCAGGGTTTGAGCATAGCGTGGCAAATATGTTTATGATTCCAATGGGCATGATTACCGCTCATTACAGCAGCCCTGAATTTTGGCTAGCGATCGGGTTAAATCCTGAACAATTTGCTGATTTAGATGTCTATCATTTTATCGTGAAAAATTTAATTCCGGTCACTTTAGGCAATATCGTTGGTGGCGGAGTATGTATCGCGTTGATGCAATGGTTTACCAATAAACCCCATAATCATTAGGTTTAATTTAGCGTAAGAGCGGTCGTTTTTTCGTCCGTTTTTATAATCGATTTATTTACAATCAAAGAAGGAAGTCAATTATGGCTCAATTAACAGAAGCTCAACAAAAAGCGTGGGAGGGATTTGTTCCAGGAGACTGGCAAACCGAAGTTAACTTACGTGATTTTATCCAAAAAAACTATACCCCGTATGAAGGCGACGAATCCTTTTTAGCCGGTGCAACAGAAGCGACCACCACATTGTGGAATGATGTGATGGAAAAAATCAAAGTCGAAAATAAAACACACGAACCTTATGATATCGACACCGATACACCGTCAACTATCACGTCACACGCACCAGGTTACATCAACAAAGATTTAGAAAAAATCGTCGGTTTGCAAACTGATGCACCGCTTAAACGTGCGATCATGCCATATGGCGGGATCAAAATGGTAAAAGGTTCTTGCCAAGTTTACCGTCGTGAATTAAAACCTGAAATCGAACATATTTTCACTGAATATCGCAAAACCCATAACCAAGGGGTATTTGATGTTTATACACCAGATATTTTACGTTGTCGTAAATCCGGCGTAATCACTGGTCTTCCAGATGCTTACGGTCGTGGACGTATTATCGGTGACTACCGTCGTTTAGCGGTATATGGTGCTGATTTCTTAATGAAAGATAAATTCAAACAATTTACGTCATTACAAGCAAAATTAGAAAGCGGCGAAGATATTCAAGCGACCATTCAATTACGCGAAGAAATCGCAGAACAACATCGCGCCCTTGGCAAAATTAAAGAAATGGCAGCATCTTACGGTTGCGACGTTTCCGGTCCGGCAACTAACGCACGCGAAGCAGTACAATGGACTTATTTTGCTTACCTTGCCGCAGTAAAATCTCAAAACGGTGCAGCAATGTCATTCGGTCGTGTATCTAGCTTCTTAGATATTTATATTGAACGTGACTTAAAAGCGGGCAAAATCACGGAACAAGAAGCGCAAGAATTAATCGACCACTTAGTCATGAAATTGCGTATGGTACGTTTCTTACGTACACCAGAATACGATCAATTATTCTCCGGCGACCCAATGTGGGCAACTGAAACTTTAGCGGGTATGGGCTTAGACGGTCGTACATTAGTGACCAAAAACAGCTTCCGTATGTTGCACACGCTTTACACCATGGGACCATCTCCGGAACCAAACTTAACCATCCTTTGGTCTGAACAATTACCGGAAGCATTCAAACGTTATTGTGCCAAAGTATCGATTGATACTTCATCCGTACAATATGAAAATGACGATTTAATGCGCCCAGATTTCAACAACGACGACTACGCGATTGCTTGTTGCGTAAGCCCTATGGTTGTGGGTAAACAAATGCAATTCTTCGGTGCACGTGCGAACTTGGCGAAAACCTTGTTATACGCAATCAATGGTGGTATTGATGAAAAATCTGGTATGCAAGTCGGTCCTAAATCAACGCCAATTAGCGACGAAGTACTTGACTTCAACACCGTAATGGAGCGTATGGATCACTTTATGGATTGGTTAGCAACACAATATGTGACTGCATTGAACATCATCCACTTCATGCATGATAAATATGCTTATGAAGCAGCATTGATGGCATTCCACGATCGCGACGTTTATCGTACCATGGCGTGTGGTATTGCCGGACTTTCTGTGGCCGCAGACTCCTTGGCGGCGATCAAATATGCGAAAGTAAAACCGGTGCGTGGCGATATCAAAGATAAAGATGGTAACGTTGTGGCATCCAATGTGGCAATTGACTTTGAAATCGAAGGCGAATATCCGCAATTCGGTAACAACGACAGTCGTGTGGACGATTTAGCAGTTGACCTTGTTGAGCGCTTTATGAAAAAAATCCAAACCCACAAAACCTACCGCAATGCGACCCCAACACAATCCGTGTTAACTATCACCTCTAACGTGGTGTACGGTAAAAAAACCGGTAATACTCCGGACGGACGTCGTTCAGGCGCACCATTCGGACCGGGGGCTAACCCAATGCACGGACGTGATCAAAAAGGTGCGGTAGCGTCACTAACTTCTGTAGCGAAACTTCCGTTTGCTTACGCCAAAGACGGTATTTCTTATACCTTCTCTATCGTACCAAACGCATTAGGTAAAGACTACGAAGCGCAAAAACGCAACCTTGCCGGCTTAATGGACGGTTACTTCCACCATGAAACAACCGTTGAAGGCGGTCAACATTTGAATGTGAACGTACTAAACCGTGAAATGTTGTTAGACGCGATGGAAAATCCGGAAAAATATCCGCAATTAACCATTCGTGTCTCTGGTTACGCAGTGCGTTTTAACTCCTTAACCAAAGAGCAGCAACAAGACGTTATCACCCGTACCTTTACACAATCTATGTAAAAATCGGGCAAATTTCTACCGCACTTTGCGCTAGAAATCAACGCTCCAAGAGCCGGTCATACCGGCTCTTTTCTCTTGGATAAAAACTAGGCTTTCGCGCCATTTCCCGCTATAATCTTACTATTGTTGTCTGTCGCAGGTCGTTTTATGATGCGAGAACCTCGTTTTTGCCAATTTGCCCTCAAAGAACTGTTTCCTTTCGCTGAACAGTTTCCTATTCAATATGTGACCGGAAAAAAAGGTTGTCAAATCGCCTATCGGCATTTTATTCAACCTAACCCAAGCGTGCGCCGCTTGGTGATTTTGGTCAACGGGCGTGCGGAAAATATTCTCAAATGGACGGAAGTTGCCTATGATTTTTATCAACAAGGTTTTGATGTCGTCGCCTTTGATCACCGCGGACAAGGCTACTCTCAACGTTTGCTCTTAGATGGGGAGAAAGGTTACATTGACGAATTTCGTTTCTACACTGAAGATATGCACGAAATTATACAAAAAGTGACCGCGCTTTATGCTTACCAAACCCAATATCTGCTCGCACATTCTTTAGGCGGTTTAATCTCCGCTTATTATCTGGCAAATTACGATCACCAAATCAAAAGTGCGGTCTTTTCTTCGCCTTTTTTTGGTTTGCCCACCGAACATCCGCTACGGGATGAGTTGATTATTAATGTGATGATGTTATTCGGGCAAGGTTCGCGCTATGTCTTTGGCAAAACACCTTACAAGCCAGCCAATATCCATCAAAATGAATTGAGCGACTGCAAAACCCGCATGAAATGGATGAACCGCATTAATCGACACTATCCGCAATTACATCTCGGCGGTCCAACGTTTCGCTGGGTTCATCTTTGCTTAAAAGCTATCCACGATTTGCCGAAAATTCTGCCACGAATTGAAATTCCGTTATTAATTTTAGAAGCGGGAAAAGAAAAGATTGTCAAAAATGAAACGCTGAAAAAATTGACCGCCCTTTTACCACAAGGCGAAACGCAACTTATCGAAAACGCTAAACACGAAATTCTGTTTGAACGCGACGCCATCCGTCAACAGGCGTTGACACAGATTTTGCGTTTTATTCCGGATGATAATGCAGAGATAAAAGATAAAAGCCATAGGGAATAGTTTATTTATCTCCTATGGTTTACGCGCTTCCCGACTTAACATTTCAAAAAACGATCCCGCATGCTTTCTTCGCTTTTATTTTGTAAGTGAGTATTTGGTAAATGATAGAAAGTTTACCAAATTGCTGCCATTTCTATTATGCCCAAGCCACGCTACAAAAACGCCATAGGGCAATCCCTAATGCAGTAAATAATAAGCAACCGAGAAGATGTAATGCCACAACGCCAAAACCGAGTAGCCATTTATCCTGCAGAAAATTTTCCACAACTTCAGCAGAAAAGGAGGAAAAGGTAGTTAAACTACCGAGAAACCCCATTACTAAAAATAACCGCCATTCATTCGATATAGCGGGAAATTGCCAAAATAACGCGGTCAAAATACCAATAATTAAACACCCTAAATAGTTAGCAATCAATGTGCCAAAAGCTAATGTAGAAAAAATTGGATTTAACCATAATCCAAGCCCCCAGCGCAAAGTAGCGCCCATTGCAGCACCGCTTGCGATTAATCCGACGGATTGCCAAATAGCCATTAATAAACTCCAAAAATTGCACGTAAATAACTAGCAACTGCTTCATGTTGGTTAAGCCCAATTTGCTCCAATTGTGCACAGGCTTGTTTTAAACGCGGATCCGCATTGCCCATGATACAGCCCTTCCCTACTTCCAGCAACATATCCACATCATTCATACCGTCGCCAAAAGCGATACAATCAGCTTCTTGATAATCCCGTCCAGCTAAGACTTGCAAAAGTGCGGTCGCTTTTGACACATTTTTATTCATCACTTCCAAACACACTGGCGTGGAATAGGTCATGCTGACCTGATCGGCAAAATGTTGACGGATATATTGTTCAATTGGTAGCAAATCTTGCGCTTGTTTGGCGATATAAAACACTTTTTCCGTCGCGCGCCCATGATGCGTTGCAAAATCGACAACCTCATACATAAAACCGGAATCTTGATGATATTGACGTAATTGCGGCACATCGCGATTAATAAACCAACCGTCGTCTTGGTAACTATTGACACAAACCCGCGCTGGATCAAAATCAATATTCATTAAGGCGAATGCCAACGCTTCCGGCAAGCTATTGGTTAACAATAAATTGCCTTGTAAATCATGTACGCGGGCGCCATTTGAGGTGATCATCACCGCGTGTTCCACATCCACTTTGCCTAAAATAGAAGAAACATCCGTATAATTTCGACCGGTAGCGAGGATAATATCGATATGTTTTTGCGCCAATTTTTCCAAAGTGTGGATAGTGAAATCGCCAATCCTATGTTGGGCATTAAGCAAGGTTCCGTCTAAATCGGAGACAACAGCACGAAACGGAAAAGTGGATAACATCATATAAACCTCATAGAAAATCAGCTTGTTATCATAGCAAAATTCTTCACTCAATGTTAAAGGATTTTTAACCGCTGCTGTTGGGCTAATAGAAATGATAAAAAATCAATAATCTATGTAGGTAACTACTCTCATTCTGGCTTTAGCTGCTGGGTTACCACCAACAACTAAAGACAAGTCATCAATATTAAACTCTTTCATTTTTTCTCCTTGAGTTTTTGAAAAAACATTTTTTATTTCTACAAAAAAAATAATCTAAAAAAAATAATGCAAAATAGAAATAAGCAACATGTATATTAAAAATAGATGATAATACTCGCGATATAATATATATAATCAAATAAAAAAATAATAATCTTATTATAACGTTAAAATTCTTGAATATACTTTCCATTTTTATTCTTTTTTAAAAGGATTAATAAATATTAAACGCCCCATAACAACTCACGATAATTTATCAACTCATATCATCACCTTTTAAGCAGTCTTCTACTAAAATTACCTGTGTTATTTGTGACTTGGGTAGCCGGCAACCTGATCAAAATACACTACTTATCCGTTTATTCTTGTCGCACTACACTAATGTAAAATCAGCGTACACGATCGCCCTGACAATTCTAACATGTTTTTCGTAAAAATTTTCTAGGATTTTTAGACAAGCCTTAGTCTCTCAAGCCATATTCATGGCGACTAAATTTAGGGTTTAGTCAGTGAAGGCGACCTGAATGGCTTACCGAACTCAAGTCTAACCCTATTAACTACAGCAAATTCCGCCACCAAGGCGTGGTGTTGTTTTTCCTTCATAATAATATCCCCATGTCTAATGTATTATCTCAAAGACAGGTAATTACAAAAATTATGGGACAACCATACCTTTATCAATCCACCGGGCACGGTACTGGCAGGGTCAGATGTTGTATATTAAACTGGAATAATTGCGTAAAAAAGCAAAAATCATTTTGTTTTAAGCGTAAAATGTGGTATCAATAGAACAATACAATCTACTGGTTATCTTATTTCTTATGTTTATTTCTGCTTTTAGCCGCCTCATTATTAGCCTCGTAGTGATTATTATCGCTGCGAGGGGTGCGTTGATGAGTGAATAAATCTAGATGATAATCGATCAACAAAAACCCTCGCTATTCTTTGGTGGGGGTTTTTTCATGGATGTTAATCTCCATCAAATGAAAGCGAATTAACAAATTTAAAGGTGAAATATGAACGGTGCAAATTTAGTCGTCGAATGCTTAAAAGCCCACGGTGTAACCACATTATTCGGCTATCCCGGCGGTGCGATTATGCCAGTGTACGACGCCATCTACGATTCCGGATTGGATCATTTACTTTGTCGTAACGAACAAGGCGCGGCAATGGCTGCCATTGGGTATGCGCGCGCGACTGGAAAAACCGGCGTGTGCATTGCAACCTCCGGACCAGGCGCCACCAACTTGGTGACCGGTTTAGGTGATGCCTTAATGGATTCCATTCCTATCGTTGCCATCACCGGACAAGTCTCATCCGCCTTTATCGGCACCGATGCTTTCCAAGAAGCCGACGTATTAGGCTTATCCTTAGCTTGCACCAAACACAGTTTTATCGTACAAAATATCGAAGAATTACCCACCATCATGGCGCAAGCCTTTCAAATTGCACAAAGCGGACGCCCCGGTCCAGTATTAGTCGATATTCCGAAAGATGTTCAATTCTCTCCGACAACAAGCCAACCTGTGGTATATGATAAACTGCCAATAATGGCGCAAAATTCGACCGCACTTCAACAAGCATCAACATTATTAGCACAAGCCAAACGCCCTGTACTTTATGTAGGTGGTGGCGTCGGTATGGCTAGGGGCGTTAAAGCGGTCAGAGCCTTTCTTGAATGTAGCAATATTCCTTCCGTTTCCACCCTCAAAGGTTTAGGCGTTATTCCGCCGCAGCACCCACTGTATATGGGTATGATCGGGATGCACGGAACCAAAGCCGCGAATTATGCGGTTCAAGAATGCGATTTGTTAATTGCGTGCGGCGCCCGATTTGACGACCGCGTAACCGGTAAATTAGACACCTTTGCACCTCATGCTAAAGTGATCCACATTGATATTGATATCGCCGAAATCAACAAATTGCGCAAAGCCGACGTTGCCTTGCAAGGTAATTTAATTGAAGCCATCGATGCCCTTGCACAACCCTTGGAAATTGAGGCGTGGCGCGCGGATATTCGTCGCTTAAAAGCAGATTTTGATTTTACTTACCAAGCTAATCAAGGTGATGGCGAAATTGATCCTTGGGCACTGTTACATACCCTTTCACAACGTAAAGCGTCAAATATGATCATCACCACAGACGTCGGTCAACACCAAATGTGGTCGGCACAACACATGCAACACGAAGCGTCGGAAAACTTTATCACTTCCGCCGGATTCGGCACCATGGGCTTTGGTTTACCGGCGGCAATCGGAGCGGCAAAAGCGCGACCACAAGATCCCACCATGGTGATCACCGGCGATGGTTCCTTTATGATGAATGTGCAAGAGCTGGGATCTATCAAGCGCGGTCATTTACCGGTGAAAATTTTATTATTAGATAACCAACGCTTGGGCATGGTGCGCCAATGGCAATCCTTATTTTTCCATGGTCGCCACAGCCAAACGATTTTAGATGATAATCCGGATTTTGTGATGCTTGCCAATGCCTTTGATATTCCGGCGGAGC
Organism: [Pasteurella] mairii; assembly: GCA_900454475.1. GTDB lineage: Bacteria > Pseudomonadota > Gammaproteobacteria > Enterobacterales > Pasteurellaceae > Actinobacillus_B > Actinobacillus_B mairii. The sequence continues at coordinate 308,359 of UGSS01000002.1, read as the reverse complement.
GCATTGAAAATGCCGGCGAAGTCTCGGCAGCATTGGATCGTTTGCTCAATAGCGAAGGCGCTTATTTGCTTCATGTTTGTATTCCGGATGAAGAAAACGTGTGGCCTTTGGTTCCGCCAAATGCCTGCAATAATGATATGTTAGATGAAGACATTGGTGTATAAGGAAAATAAAAATGCAACAATATCAATTTGTTATAAAAGCTAATAAACGACCTGAAACCCTTGAGCGCTTACTGCGCGTCATTCGTCACCGCGGATTTGAAGTGCTTTCCTTGCAAGCGGAAAATGAGGGAACAGAAATGAGATTAAATGTAGTAGTACAAAGTAAAAGAAATATTACGTTATTACACAACCAATTAAGCAAATTACCGGATGTTCTCGCGCTTATTTAAAAATAGCGTAACAATAACCGCACTTTATATAAGTTTAGATAATACACATTACTATTGGAGATGATTATGCCTAAATTACGTTCCGCGACCAGTACACAAGGTCGCAATATGGCAGGCGCACGTGCCTTATGGCGTGCAACAGGAATGAAAGAAAATGATTTTGGGAAGCCGATTATTGCGGTAGTAAACTCGTTCACGCAATTTGTCCCCGGGCATGTTCACTTAAAAGACATCGGGCAATTGGTTGCCAAAGAAATCGAAAAAGCCGGCGGTGTTGCAAAAGAATTTAATACTATTGCTGTAGATGATGGGATCGCCATGGGACATGGCGGTATGCTGTATTCTTTACCAAGCCGCGATTTAATTGCCGACAGCGTAGAATATATGGTGAACGCCCATTGCGCTGATGCCATGGTCTGTATTTCTAACTGTGATAAAATCACACCGGGAATGTTAATGGCGGCACTGCGCCTTAATATTCCGACCATTTTTGTCTCCGGCGGTCCAATGGAAGCGGGAAAAACTAAACTTTCCGATAAAATTATCAAACTTGATTTGATTGATGCCATGATCCAAAGTGCGGATAAAAATGTTTCCGACGAAGATGTGGCAACGGTAGAACGCTCCGCTTGTCCGACCTGCGGCTCTTGTTCTGGGATGTTTACCGCCAACTCTATGAACTGTTTAACCGAAGCCTTAGGATTAAGCCTACCAGGTAATGGTTCTTGTCTCGCTTCTCACGCTGATCGTAAACAATTGTTCTTAGACGCAGGAAAACAAATCGTTGAGTTATGCAAAAAATATTACGAGCAAGAGGATACTTCTGTGCTTCCGCGCGCAATCGCCAGCAAAGAGGCTTTCAATAACGCCATGAGCTTGGATATTGCCATGGGCGGTTCCACTAACACCGTATTACACTTACTTGCCGCCGCACAAGAAGCAGAAGTGGATTTTACCATGCGCGACATTGACCGCTTATCCCGCCACGTGCCTTGCTTAAGCAAAGTGGCACCAAATACAGATAAATATCATATGGAAGACGTCCACCGCGCCGGCGGGATTATGGCTATTTTAGGCGAATTGGATCGCGCTGGTTTATTGCACAACCAAACTCGTACCGTACTCGGTTTGAGTCTTGCTGAACAAATTGCCAAATACGATATTATGTTAACCAAAGATGAAGCGGTGCATAAATTCTTCCGCGCAGGACCTGCCGGTATTCGCACTACGCAAGCTTTCTCACAAGATACGCGTTGGGAAAGCGTGGATGATGATCGTCAACAGGGTTGTATCCGTAGCAAAGCATTTGCTTACAGCCAAGATGGCGGGTTGGCAATGTTATCCGGCAATATCGCTCTTGACGGTTGTATCGTCAAAACTGCCGGAGTGGATGAGTCTATTTTAAAATTCAAAGGCGAAGCCATTGTTTTTGAAAGCCAAGAAGAAGCCGTTGATGGCATTTTAGGTGGTAAAGTCCGTGCCGGGCATGTGGTGGTTATCCGCTATGAAGGACCAAAAGGCGGCCCGGGGATGCAAGAAATGTTATATCCAACCAGCTATTTAAAATCCATGGGACTTGGTAAAGCCTGTGCCTTGTTAACCGACGGGCGTTTCTCCGGCGGAACTTCTGGACTATCTATTGGTCATTGTTCACCAGAAGCAGCTTCCGGTGGTACTATTGGTCTAGTTAAAGACGGTGATATAATTGAGATCGATATTCCAAACCGAAAAATTGAATTGGCAGTTTCTGACACTGAACTTACCCAACGTCGTGCCGAACAAGATGTCAAAGGTTGGAAACCAGCAAATCGCCAACGCGAAGTGTCTTTTGCGTTAAAAGTTTATGGTCATTTCGCAACATCCGCAGATAAAGGTGCAGTACGAGATAAAAGTAAAATTTAAATAATCACAACAAAAGTGCGGTCATTTTAACCGCACTTTTGTATTAGGAAATGAAAATGATAAATGAACTAACTCCAAACCAACCTACCGGTGCAGAATACTTAAAAGCGATTTTAAGTTCAAAAGTCTATGAATTGGCGCAAGTGACACCATTAGAGCCCATGGAAAAATTATCCGAACGGTTAGGCAATAAAATTTTTGTAAAACGTGAAGATCGTCAGCCGGTTCACAGTTTTAAATTACGTGGCGCTTATGCCATGATCGCAAGTCTTACAACGGAGCAAAATGCCGCCGGTGTGATTGCGGCGTCCGCCGGTAACCATGCACAAGGTGTGGCATTGTCTGCCAAAAACTTAGGTTTAAACGCCTTAATTGTGATGCCACAAAATACGCCAAGTATTAAGGTTGATGCGGTACGCGGTTATGGTGGCGAAGTGTTGTTACATGGCGCCAATTTTGACGAAGCCAAAGCCAAAGCGATTGAACTCTCGCAAACCAAACACATGACCTTTATCCCGCCATTCGATCATCCTGCGGTCATCTCCGGTCAAGGTTCTTTAGCATTGGAATTGTTACAGCAAAATACCCATATCGATCGCATTTTTGTACCCGTCGGCGGTGGCGGTTTGGTCGCGGGTATTGCGGTGTTAATCAAACAACTTATGCCGGAAATTAAAGTGATCGGCGTTGAAAGCAAAGATTCCGCCTGTTTATATGCCGCGTTAAACGCCGGTAAACCCGTTGATTTAGAACGCGTCGGGTTATTTGCTGACGGGGTGGCGGTAAAACGTATCGGCGATGAAACTTTCCGTCTTTGTCAGCAATACTTGGATGATGTGGTATTGGTTGATAGTGATGAAGTCTGCGCCGCCATGAAAGATATGTTTGAAAATGTACGTGCCATTGCTGAACCGTCGGGTGCCTTATCCCTTGCCGGACTTAAAAAATACGTCAAAGAACATCAAATTCAAGGGGAAACTTTAGTCAATATTTTGTCCGGTGCCAATTTGAATTTCCACACCTTGCGTTATGTCTCCGAACGTTGCGAAATCGGGGAAAAACACGAAGCAATGCTAGCGGTCACCATTTCGGAAACCAAAGGCAGTTTCTTACGTTTTTGCCAGTTATTAGGCGACCGCGCGGTAACGGAATTCAACTATCGCTACGCCGACCAAAAACAGGCATGCATTTTCGTCGGGGTACGCATTCGTGGTGAAGATGAAAAAATGGAAATCATTAACCACCTACAAGAAAATGGTTATTCGGTGATGGATCTATCTAACGACGATATCGCTAAAACCCATATTCGTTATATGATTGGCGGACGCTCTTCCAGCCCGCAAAAAGAGCGGTTATATAGTTTCGAGTTTCCGGAACAAAAAGGGGCGTTGTTGAAATTCTTGGAAATGCTAGGGACGCATTGGAATATTTCGCTTTTCCACTACCGTGCCCACGGTGCCGATTATGGCAACGTCCTCGCCGGATTCCAATTAACAGATGCAGACGAAATCCGCTTCAATGGTCATTTGGAAGAACTTGCCTACACCTACCAAGATGTCAGCGATAGCCCAGCTTATCGGTATTTTTTGGGGTAATAATCTAAAGGTCAGGGAAAATCATCCCTGACTTTTTCAATACAGATTGGCGTAAAGAGGCTATATGAAATCAATCAATCAATCAATCAATCAATCAATCAATCAATCAATCAATCAATCAATCAATCAATCAATCAATCAATCAATCAATCAATCAATCAATCAATCAATCAATCAATCAATCAATCAATCAATCAATCAATCACGAGTATACTGGCTTGATGTAGCTAGAGCCATAGCAATTTTCTTAGTTGTATTTACTCATATTCATGAAAGAATTGGCGTAAACTCGATTTTGATAAAAGGAATATTTTACGATATTGATCGACTTGGTGTTCCTTTATTCTTTATGATCTCCGGAGGATTAATTTTACCTAAATTAACAAATATTAATATTGTAGTTTTTTATAAAAAAAGAGTACCACAATTTCTCCTGGTTTTAGTTTTATATTCTATGCTAACAACCTTAATTTATAAAATAACCAACGGCGTCGATTTCAGTAAAGCAATTAAAGACTCCATTTTACTACATAATGGAATTTACCCTGCAAGCAATGGCAATGCTCATCAATTATGGTTTATGTATAGTATAATACAATTATATCTCATTGCCCCATTCTTAGCAAAATTACTAGAAAATTTAACGGACAATGAAATTTTACTATTCTTAATCTTCAGCATTATACTTACACAATTTAAATTTACATTTAACATTGACTTTCTAAAAAGACTAGGAACTAATTTTATTGGAGAATATGTAAACTTTTTTATCTTAGGATATCTATTTATTTATAGAAATAAACGAATTAATCTTATCATTTCAATTATTTTATTGGTTATACCTATTTTACTCTCTTTATGGTATGAGGCTTATAAAGGAGAGTTTATTAATTCGTTACATTGGTACTCATCATCATTACAAATTCTAATTTCCAGTATAGGGTTAATAAATTTAATTAGAAACCTTTTCACTAACGCTAAAAGCTCAAGATTTGTAGAATATATTTCTCGATATTCTTTTGGAATTTATTTATCACATTACTTGTTTATTTATCTATTTTTAGATGTAAAAAACTATATCAATAGCCTAACGGGAAAAATCATTATACTCATCATTCCAACATTAATTGCATCCTATCTATTTACGCATTTTTTATCAAAAAATAAAATCACCCAAAAACTAGTCATGTAAATAATGTTATAGAAAAAAGGGAAGATATATAATATCCTCCCTTTTCATTTATTTTCTGCCTACATAAATCCACTAAATTTTAATTCGTAGTGATCGCCATCTTTATCATAGGAAATAAAGCGTGGGAATTGTTCTCCAGCATATTTTTTTACAATAAAAGATTTTTCACCGGTTTTAAATTGATAAGTGAGTTCAGTGATATTTTTTCCTCCGATATTAACCGCTCTTTCACTTTTCTTTACAAAAACATTAGTCATTGGATAGAGTTTTTTCCCATTGGTAATTTGGAAATTCACCGGTAATTTTTCATAATAACTTAACTGGAAAGCCACAGTAAATAAGTCGAAAGTTGGCAATTCCAAGGCTTCGGTTTTTAAACCGGATTTGACTTTTCCATATTCAATACTATTTCCTTTGATATTAGTTTTGGCATACACTTTATCATTGCGTGTATCTTGATAACTGAACATATCAAATTGTTGGTTGCCTTGTGTACCATTGGCATAAAATTTAATGTTATACAACGGTATATTAATTTGTGCAGTGACGGAATAGTTTTTTCCATCCGCTTTAAAATGCACATACGCCGGCATTAAATAATTAGAACTATATTTAATATTTTTATCAATATTTACCGCCCAAGCATTCACCCCAGTAAATAATATCGCCAGCGCCAACAAAAAATTTTTTAACTGCTTCATCTTGTTTCCTTAAAATTAATTAAGCCTGTTTGCTTAGAGTTTATTTTTAACGATAAGTTCAGTAACAAAAAAGCGGATCATCAAGACCCGCTTCGCCAAGAACATATTTACAAGTTTGTAAACCCAATCGCGCGATAGATTTCATCTAAGGTTTTCTTCGCTCTCGCCTGTGCTTTTTTCGCCCCTTCTGCTGCAATGCGTTTAAGCAAGGCTTCGTCGTTGCGGAAATGGTGATAGCGTTCTTGCAAGCTGGTTAACATTGTGGCAACTTCATCCGCTACCGTGCCTTTAAGATGTCCATACATTTTACCTTCAAATTCCGCTTCTAATTCCGCAATACTTTTGCCACTTACACCGGATAAAATATCTAATAAATTAGAAACACCCGCTTTATTTTTCACATCATAACGAATCACTGGTGGTTCATCAGAATCGGTCACTGCTCGTTTAATTTTTTTCACAACCGCTTTTGGATCTTCCAATAAACCGATCACATTATTGCGATTTTCATCAGATTTCGACATTTTTTTCTCTGGCTCAAGCAAGGACATCACGCGCGCGCCCGCTTTTGGAATAAACACTTCTGGAATCGTAAAGTGCGGTCCATAAATGGCATTAAATCGTTGCGCAATATCGCGTGTGATTTCCAAATGTTGCTTTTGATCTTCACCAACCGGCACTTGATTCGCTTGATAAAGCAAAATATCCGCCGCCATCAATACCGGGTAAGTAAATAAGCCAACGTTGACATTTTCTGCATGGCGGGCGGATTTATCTTTAAATTGGGTCATCCGTCCCATTTCGCCGAAATAAGTATAACAATTTAGCACCCAAGCCAATTGCGCGTGTTCCGGCACATGAGATTGAATAAAAATTGTACTTTTTTCAGGATCAATACCACAAGCTAAATACAGCGCCAATACATCTAAGGTCGCTTTACGCAATTTTTCCGGATCTTGACGCACGGTAATCGCGTGCTGATCTACGATACAAAACAAACATTCGTAATCTTCTTGCATTTTTACCCATTGACGTAAAGCGCCTAAATAATTCCCGATAGTTAATTCGCCGGATGGCTGCACGCCACTAAATACCACAGGCTTTGTCATTTTTAATTCCTCTATATTTTTATCTTTTTGTTTAAATAATCTCTAAAATTTTCGCAAAATCGTCAAATACCCAATCAGGATTTGCCTCGGCAATTGGAATATTATAGTTGTAACCATAAGTTAAACCGACCGCCGGACAACCGGCAGAATGCGCCGCCAAAATATCATTACGAGAATCACCCACAAACAATACTTGCTTCGGATATAAACCGAATTTCCCACATAAATAATAAAGCGGCGCGGGGTGCGGTTTGATTGCTGGTAAGGATTGACCGCCTAACATTTCGCTAAATAAATGAGCAATCCCGAATGCACTTAATACAGGTTGCACATGTTTCGTCGGTTTATTCGTCACTACTGCCAAAATATAGCCTTGTGCTTTCAATGTTTCCAACGTTTCTTTAACATTTGGATATAACCGGCTGATATTACACAAATTTTCACCATAATAAAAACCGAAACGGCGTTTAAATTGCAAGGTTTCTTCCTCGTTCAAAGAACGACCGGTCTGTTTTTGCGCCCAGTCTAATGCTCGCGCACTCAACACATCCGCCCCATTACCAATCCAGGTTAAAACTAAGGATTCTTCCGCTTGTGGCAAGCCTAACTCCACCAACGCAGAATTAACCGACAACGCCAAATCCGGCAAACTATTGACCAAGGTTCCGTCTAAATCAAATCCGATTAATTTAAATTGTTTTGTCATTTACTACTCGCTTATCTCTCTACCGTTGCCAATTGTTGACGCATTTCATTGATGACTTTTTGATAATCCGGCTGATCAAAAATCGCCGATCCCGCCACAAACATATCTGCGCCGGCTTGGGCAATTTGCGCAATATTATTCACTTTTACGCCACCATCCACCTCCAAACGAATATCAAACCCGCTTTCATCAATACGCTGGCGCGCTTGTTTTAATTTTTCCAACGTTGCCGGAATAAAGGATTGACCGCCAAATCCCGGATTTACCGACATCAACAAAATCACGTCCACCTTATCCATCACAAAATCCAAATAGCTCAATGGCGTCGCCGGATTAAATACCAAACCGGATTTACAACCACAATCGCGAATTAATTGCAAAGAACGATCAATATGCTCCGTGGCTTCCGGGTGAAAAGTAATATAATTGGCGCCCGCTTTGGCAAAATCCGGAATAATTCTGTCCACCGGTTTCACCATCAAATGCACATCAATCGGCGCACTCACACCATAATCACGCAAGGCTTTACAAATCGCCGGACCAAAGGTTAAATTCGGCACATAATGATTATCCATCACATCAAAATGAATTAAATCCGCACCGCACTTTAATACATTTTCTACATCTTCGCCCAAACGCGCCAAATCGGCAGACAAAATAGAAGGCGCAATTAAAAAAGGTTTCATGCTTTATCCTCTTTAGTTAGAAAAGAATTTGCCTTAGTGTACTACTTTATTATATAAATATTAAAGGATTTATTCTGAAAATCGCGATAACTTAGACTTTTCTTTGGGAGAGCAAATGGGGAATTTTATTCATGGATTGTTGGTCTGTGCCGGCTTAATCGTGTCTATCGGCGCGCAAAATGCGTTTTTATTAAAACAAGGCTTATTAAGACAACACGTTTTTTTAGTAGCAATGACCTGTTTTATTTGTGATGTGGTCTTATTCGGTGTCGGCGTATTAGGCTTTGGTACCCTCTTAAGTCAAACGCCCATTGCCAGCGTCATTTTAGCCTTTTTCGGCGCCGCATTTTTATTTTTATATGGCGCAAGAACCTTCTACTCCGCTTACAAAGGCACCTCTGTCGTCAATTTATCCGAAGGCAAACAGACCCAATCCGCGCTCAAAGCCTTTTTATTTACGCTCGCCATCACCTTACTCAATCCGCACGTCTATTTAGATACCGTTGTGATTATCGGCAGTATCGCCGGAACGATTGCCGGCATGGAAGGCAAAATCTTATTTATGATCGGCGCCTGCACCACTTCCGCCCTTTGGTTTTTCGGCGTCGGTTATGGCGCGAAATTACTTATTCCGTTTTTCCACAAACCGATTACTTGGCGCATTTTAGATGGGATCACAGGAACTATTATGTGGTTGATTGCATTAGGATTAATCAAATATGGCGTGGGATTATTGTAATCCCACCCCGTTTTGCCAGCGAATTTATCAACGCCTTATTTGCGCAGCGCAATCGCTTCAATTTCAATGCCAACATCTTTCGGCAAACGCGCTACTTCAACGCAAGAACGCGCCGGAAAATTCGGATGCTCATTTTCTTTGAAAAAACGCTCATATTCCGCATTTACCACCACAAAATCATTTAAATCTTTCACGAATACCGTCGTTTTCACAATATCTGCCACAGTCAAGCCGGCTTGCTCAATAATGGCTTTGATATTTTCTAAGGATTGACGGGCTTGTGCCACGATATCTTGTGCCACTTCGCCGGTTGCCGGATCAACCGGAATTTGACCGGACGTTAACACCAAATTACCCAAATCTACCGCTTGTACATAAGGACCGATCGCTGCCGGCGCTTTATCCGTACTAATAATTGCTGTCATCATTTTTTCCTTTAGTTTAGTTAAAAATTCAAGGGCTATTGTACCCGTTTCTTACGAAACTTTCAGCCCGTTTAACGCATTAATCAAGCGAATTTCCTCAAAGTGCGGTACATTTTCTAGCAGAATTCGACGCGCCTGAATTTTACCTTGCGCCAACAATAACGCACGCTGCGTTCCCGCCAGCAACGGCGTATCCGGCGTAAACCATTGCTCACCTTGACGAAAAATTAAATTGCCAATGGAGCAATCCGTGACGCAACCTTGTTTGATAATCATAATTTCATCACAATCGCCTTTTTGCTGTAACAACGCATTGAGCCACGCGCGATCAGCATATTTCAACCCATAATCAATCTCATCATCAATCACCGGCTGAAATGTACGATATGTTTTGCGCTGATAAGGAAAACACTGAATATGATAATCGCGAGCATGATAATCAATGCGACAACGAACCAAGGGACTATCCAAATCTGCCCAAAGTGCGGTGTTTTTTTGCAAAATTTCTAAAAGCTCGTAAATTTTAACCGCACTTTTCCCGTAAAATCGCCGCAAACTTTGCTCATATCGCGCTTGATGCTGCGCGATATTTAAGATTTTTCCCTGCTCAATGGCAATGGTTTCAAATAAGGGAAATATTGTCTTTTCCATTTTACCGCCTATTTTTTCATTAATGGCACATAAACCTTTTGGATCAATTCTGCATATTCCTCTTGCACTTGGCTTTGCATGGTAATCCCGCCGCCGCTGCGAAAAAACAAACGCCCGCCTTGTTGTTCAATAAAACGAATAGCGACCGCACTTTGCAAACTATCGCCTAAAAACACGCCAAAAATGCCGGTATAATAACCGCGTTCCCCCATTTCCGCCTGCTGAATAATGTCGGCGGTTTTTTCCTTTGGTGCGCCACTAATGGAACCGGCGGGCAATAAACGCGCCAATATAGTCCCAACATGCTCCTGCCAACTTTCTGCAAGTTCTCCACAGATTTCTGAACTTGTCTGCAAAATTGCACCACTTTCCGTCTCAATCCGTTCCACATAACGAAAACGTTTCACCTCAATATTTTCCGCCACCATCGCCAAATCATTACGCATTAAATCCACTATCGTATAATGTTCCCATTGTTCTTTTTGCGAATTAAGCAACCGCACTTCGGCTTCCGGCAGCGTCGCATCAATGGTTCCTTTCATAGGATAAGTAAAAATACGGTTATCTTGAATTTGCACAAAACTTTCCGGCGAAAAACACACAAATTCGTTACCATACAACAACTTATATTTAGCCTGCGAATGCTGAAAAAGTTGTGGCAAGGTATAATTGGTTCGAATTTCCGTGGCATAAGTTAAATTTAATAAATAGGAATTGCCTTTTTGTAATTCTTGTTGTACCAAATCAAAACCGCGCCGATAATCCGCTTCCGGCAGCGGAAATTTACGCAAAGAAAACGGAGGCGCTCTCAAATCCGTCACCTCGTTCACATTTGATAAAGAAAAAATCTGAAAAAAAATACCGCACTTTTGCGCTTCATCTAGCTTGCAAATTATTGGTTTTTTCTTTTCAAAATCAATAAGAAAGAAAAAGGGTTGACGCAATGCGCCCCATTGGTTGGCTTGCGCAATAAAGGTATCAAACAACATAACACAAAATAAATCAGTAAAATAAATTCAATTTTAGCGTAAAATAACCTAAAAATCTGTTATTCTTTGAAATCAACCCATGTCAAAACTTTTAATTATTAATAATCACGACTCGTTTACGTACAATTTAGTGGATCTCATACGACGCTTACAAACTCCGTTTCAAGTGATCAACGTCGAGGATGCACATAGCAAAGCAGTTGAAAATTTCTCGCATATTCTGATTTCACCCGGTCCGGATATTCCTACAAGTTATCCGCAATTATTTGAAATATTAGAAAAATATCACAAAAAACGGACATTTTTAGGCGTTTGTTTGGGGCATCAAACCCTGTGCCAATTTTTTGGCGCCACGCTTTATAACTTAGCGCCAGTTCGCCACGGGCAGGCGCACCGCTTAAAAGTGCGGTCAAAATCGCCACTGTTTTTACAGTTACCCGAACAATTTCAAATTGGGCTTTACCATTCTTGGGCGGTTTCTACACAACATTTCCCTGCCGATCTGGAAATTACTGCTACCTGCGAACAAGATCTCATCATGGCGGTACAACATAAAACGCTGCCGCTATATGGCGTACAATTCCATCCGGAATCTTATATGTCAGAATATGGTAAGGAATTGCTAGGAAATTGGTTGCAAGCATCAGAACATCCTTAAAAACAGACCAGCCTAATTATCTATTGACGCATGAATAAGTGAATATCAAGGTCATCTATCTTAGGAAAACGACCACCTGTATCATGCTGCCTCACATTATTTTCAGGCAGTTAAAAATAGATTTGTTATATTTAAAAATCAAGGAAATAAACGCAATTTTATGATGCCCAAAAACATAAAATAACATACTTATTTTATTTTTATTGATATAAATCAAGAAAAATAAACAAAAAATAGATGACTTTTTCAACTAACAGGAGTAAATTTAGTTGCATAATTCAACTTTATTCCGAATAACGAGAAAGATTCAAAGGGTAAAATGTTGAATAGGTCAACAGTATTAAAATTTGCAAACGTCGTACAATGCACTTTTTAGACAATGAAATTACAAACAATATAGAGTCGAATAAAAGCGATAAAGCTGAATATAAGGCTTTTACTTATTAACAAATCAAACCGTTGGAGGTTTACCATGACAACTCAAACAGCTCCTGCTTCTACCGGAGCTAACTTTCAGGGCAACGACAAACTGTTGTTCGGTATGATTATGGGCGTAATCGCCTTTTGGCTTTTTGCGCAAACTACATTAAACATTGCACCCGATATGGAAAAATCTTTGGGTGTTGATACCTCTTTGATGAATATTGCAGTATCCATTACCGCACTATTCTCAGGTATGTTTATTGTCGTAATGGGAGGCTTAGCCGACCGTATTGGTTGCGTAAAAATCTTGAATTTAGGATTTGTGTTAAGCATTATCGGTGCGTTATTAATTGCACTCGCACCAGTAGGCTCTTTAGCTGTACCAGTATTAATGTTAGGTCGTATTATTCAAGGTATATCAACTGCTTGTATTATGCCATCCAGTTTGGCATTAGTGAAAGCCTATTGGGAAGGTGCTGCCCGTCAACGTGCAATTAGCATGTGGTCAATTGGTTCATGGGGCGGCTCCGGCTTATGTGCCCTTTTTGGCGGATTAGTTTCACAAAACTTAGGCTGGCGTTATATTTTCTTTGCTTGCGCTGCGTTGTCTTTATTAGGCTATTTAATGTGTCGCGGTACGCCTGAATTCAAAATGGAAAGCTCCGGCAAAAAACATAAATTTGACTGGGCAGGTGTTATCACATTTATGATTGCTATGATCGCTTTACAAGTACTAGTTACTCAAGGTGGGGCTTTTGGTTGGACAAGTGTGGCAACTATCAGTTTGTTAATCATCACTTTTGTGTCAATCGTACTATTCTTATGGTTTGAAGAGCGTGCTGATAAAGCCTTTGTAGATTTCTCCTTATTCAAAAATGCAACTTACACCGGAGCAACGATTTCAAACTTCTTGCTCAATGGCGTAGCAGGCATGTTAATTGTATCTCTGCAATTAGTCCAATTAGGAGGTAATATGACTGCACAGACCGCTGGATTACTCACGATTGGTTATGCTATTGCGATTATTGCCTTTATCCGCGTAGGTGAAAAATTATTACAACGTTTCGGTGCACGTAAACCAATGATTTGGGGCTGCTTAATTACAGGTTTATCCATTGCATTATTATTACCTACGAATATGATGTTAGATCAATATGAAATTATTGTTATCATTTCTTATATCCTGTTTGGTATCGGTTTAGCCTTCTATGCCACTCCGTCAACTGATGCTGCATTATCTAATTTACCACCTGAACAAGCTGGTTCCGGTTCTGGTATCTACAAAATGGCATCTTCTTTGGGGGCTGCATTTGGTGTTGCAATTTCAGCTGCGATTTTCACTGCATTACGCGCAGACAACAGCAGTATCTCTTGGTTAAGTGATGTCGTACCTTTTGTCGGTAGACAAGATAACATCGCAATCCGCGAAGCAGCAACGTTTGCATTAATGTTTAACCTATTGATGATTTTAGGTGCAATTGTTTCTATTATGTTGACTGTACCAACCAGTAAAAAATCATCTTAAACAATATTATCTAACAAATTTTCAGGCTACCTAAATGGAAAACAGGTAGCCTGAAAACAATAAAACATGAGGAAAAAAAATCATGAGTACATTATTACAAACTATAGCAACTGAACAAGCAGAAAAAGCAAAAGCACATTTTCGTCATCTTCATCAACACCCTGAAATGGCATTTGAAGAACATGAGACAGCGGCTTATATTGCTGAACAGTTAAAAAGCTGGGGGTACGAAGTTACTACCGGTATCGGTAAAACAGGCGTAGTAGGGAGATTAAAAGTAGGTGATGGTAAAGTATCTATCGGATTACGTGCGGATACTGATGCCTTACCTGTTAAAGAATGTGCAGATCTGCCTTATAAAAGTAAAGTAGAAGGTCGATCACATACTTGTGGACATGATGCGCATACATCGATGCTACTTGGTGCAGCTGAATACTTAGCTCGTACTAAACAATTTAATGGTACCTTAAACCTGATTTTCCAACCAGCTGAAGAAATCATGGGCGGTGCACCAGCAATGATCAAAGATGGCTTGTTTGATCGTTTCCCAATGGATTATGTGTTTGGTTTACATAATATGCCTGGTTTAGATGCCGGTAAGATCTATTTCACCGGAGGTCCGATTATGGCGGCAGTTGATAACTGGGAAATTGAATTAACAGGTAAAGGCAGCCATGGTTCAATGCCTGAAAAATCTATCGATCCATTAGTGGCAGGTGCCGCATTAGTGATGTCATTACAAACTATCGTCTCACGTAATGTAGCACCAAAAGATTCCTCAGTGGTCAGTGTAGGCGCATTCCAGTCTGGTGATGCTGGTAACGTTATTCCACAAACTGCAATTTTACGTTTGAGCGTACGTAACAGTACACCAGCGACACGCGTAATGGTTTTAGATAAAATTAAATCTATCACTAAAGCTACCGCAGAAGCATATAATGTTACCTACGAAATTCGCGAAGGTCAGCCTGGTGCGATTTTAGTCAATGACGAATCACAAACTGAAAAATGTATCCAAATCGCTTCTGAGGTATTAGGTGCTGAAAATGTGATTACGCCTGGACCAACCTTTATGGGAAGTGAAGACTTTGCTTTCTATGCGCAACAAAAACCGAGTGTTTATGGTTTTATCGGCAACGGTGATACGCCAATGGTTCACCACCCTATGTATGCTTTTGATGAAAGCAACTTACCTGTTGGAATAGCCTACTGGGTAGGATTAGCACAAAATTATTTACGTTAATACCGCTTCTATTCATTAAAAATAAACGCCAAGCGGTAATTTTACTGCTATGGCGTTTTTTACTATTCGGTAGCTAACTACGGAGAAAAATGAAAATAACGCAATATTTTGATATAATCGTGCTGTTTTTACGTTACTTATGTTTCTTTTTTCTCATATCAAATCAGCTAACCGCATTATTAATCGTTTTCAAGCTGAAAAATTGAAACACATACTACCAACGTAAATTATGTGTTGTTTATAATTAGGAAAATACATGACTTTCTCTCGCCCATACCTTACTTATCAATTTGAGCTGCTCAAGAACTTAGCCATTAAAGCAGCTAATCCCTACTATGAACAGGCAGCGCAACTTCGTGTACGTGAATTGCGTGTATTGCGTTTAATCCATGACACCCCGGGTGTAACCGCTACCGAATTACGACATAAATTGGTGTTAGACAAAACACTGTTGTCAAAAAATTTAGCAGTATTGGAAGAACGTGGGTTAATTTGCTACGACACTGATCCACAAGATAACCGAGTTCATCGTTTACAATTGACCGAAAAAGGTACGCAGGCATGGAAGAAATGCGAAAAAATCGGACGTGATCTGGAAGCGAAAATGTTCAGTGAATTAAGTATTGAAGAATTAAAGCAGCTACAACAACTGCTCCATCGTGCCTATACCTCCTTTTCAAATTGGAGCAAACAACAATAACAAATTTTCAGTTAAGTAGAAAGCTTATAAAATTCCCTCGCCAATTACCTGTCATTACGGTAAAAAAGGGAAATATTCAAGATATTTCCCTTTTTCCGATTAATGCTGATACATTTTCTCAATTTGATCGTGATAACGCTGTAAAATCACGTTGCGTCGTAATTTTAAGGTTGGCGTAATTTCATTCAGCGACGTCGTAAAAGCGTGAGGCAACAAGGTAAATTTTTTTACTTGCTCAAAACTTGCTAATTCTTTTTGCAATTCATTGATACGCTTTTCAAATAATTTGATAATTTCTGAATGCATGATCAAATCCATACGGTCTTGATATTTAATATTGAGCTGTTTGGCATATTCTTCCAGACTTTCAAAACAAGGCACAATCAAGGCAGACACATATTTTTTCGCATCAGCAATAATGGCAATCTGCTCAATAAACTTATCTTTACCGATTTTACCCTCGATATATTGTGGCGCAATATATTTACCGGTCGAGGTTTTCATCAATTCTTTAATCCGATCTGTGATATATAAGTTTCCGTGCGCATCCATTTCGCCGGCATCACCGGTTTTCAAAAAACCGTCCGCAGTAAACGCCTGCGCAGTTTCTTCCGGCTTTTTGTAATAACCGCGCATTACCATCCCGCCGCGCACTAAAATTTCATTGTCGTCACCAATTTTTACCTCTGTACCGGGCATAATCTCGCCAATGGATTTTGGCTCAAATCCATTATCTTTCCAACAAGAAATGGTGGCAGTCGTTTCTGTCATCCCATATCCCAATTTAATATTCACGCCAATGCTATGGAAAAATATGCCGATAGACGGTTCCAATTTCGCCCCGCCGCAAGGCATCATACGAATACGTCCGCCCAATAAATTGCGCAATTTACTCAACACCAATTTATCCGCCACATCATATTGTTTTTGCAGTAAAAACGGAACTGCTTGTTGTGTCGCTTGGTGATTAAAATAACGCTGTCCAATTTTCAGCGCCCAATGGAAAATTGTGCGACGGAAAAAAGGCGCTTTTTGTACTTTATCGTGAATAGCGGTATAAATTTTTTCATAAAAACGTGGCACCGCACACATTAAAGTCGGGCGAATTTCGCTTAATGCCGAACGCACCTGATCGGTACTTTCCAAATAGCAATTCACTGCGCCGCGATGCAACACATACGCCACCCAAGCGCGTTCAAAAATGTGCGATAAAGGTAAAAATGAAATAGAGGTATCATGATGATCAATTGGTTGCAATGCCTTATCGTGCGATTGCAGTTGGTGTGCCAAATTCGCATAATCCAACATCACACCTTTCGGCTCGCCAGTGGTACCGGACGTATAAATTAAGGTAAATAAATCCACTAGACTTTTACTCTCCAAACGTTGTTGTAACAACGCTTGTAAATGAGCTTGTTGCGCGCCTAAACCCGCTTGAATAAAATCCGCCCAATAACAGGATGGCGTCTCATCCCTTAAGATCACATCCTCTTTCATCACCACGATTTTTTGCAGTTGCGGGCAATCTTTAATTAACAAGATCGCTTGATCATATTGAGCTTGATCGCCAACAAACAGAATTTTGACATCCGCATTATTAACGATAAACGCAGCTTGTTGTGCGGTATTCGTCGCATAAATCGGCACGGTAACCGCGCGAATTTGCAAGGTAGCAATATCAGTGATCGTCCAACGCGGCATATTGTTGGCAAAAATACCGATTTTATCTTGTACATCAATCTGATTTGCCAATAATGCTAACGAAAGTCGATCGATTTGTTGTTGCAATTGCGCCCACGACATTTCCCGCCACTGATGATTTGCAAAATAGCGAAGTGCGGTTTGTTTTTCTCGCGTTTTGGCTTGTTGACGAATACGGTGGATAAAATGAAAATCAAGGTTGGTCATGTTGTACCTTTGCGACAAATTAGCGAACACTTGTGCGCTAATATAAAGAATAATAGTGGAATAAGCCAGCACTATTTTCAATTATTTTCTTTTTTATAAACCTGTTAACATTTTTCAAAAAAAATACAGCTGTTCATTCTTTTTTCACTAAACAAAAAATGCACCTTAATCTTATCCGCTTAAGGTGCATTTTTATGACGAGATCACTCAACAAAAACAAGCTTAGGGTTTATAAATAATTTCCACCCCGTCTTCGTCTTCTTCAGACCAATCATCCCAATCGTCATCCTCATCATCAAGCAATTCGCTTTCTGCCAGTTGCCCTTGATGATAATCTTCCCATTTGAATTTCACTTCTTCCGGCGCTTTTTCTTGTTCTGCTTCACGCGGGTTAGCTTCGATAAAATCCATAATATCGCGACAAAGTGGCGGGACATTTTTGCCGGTGGCAGCGGAAATCAAATAATAATCCTCATCCCAAGCAAGACGCTCGACAATGTCCTCTGCGCGCTCGCGCGCTTCTTCGTCGCTCATAATATCGATTTTATTAAAAACCAGCCAACGCGGTTTTTCCGCTAATTTTTCGCTGTATTGGAAAAGCTCGCTTTCAATAATCGCCACGTTATCTGCCGGATCACTTTCATCAATCGGCACTAAATCCACTAAATGGATCAGAACACGACAACGTTCCAAATGTTTTAAGAAACGAATACCAAGACCGGCGCCTTCGGATGCCCCTTCAATCAAGCCGGGGATATCCGCAATGACAAAACTGCGATTCGCGTCAACCCGTGCTACCCCTAAACTTGGTACCAACGTGGTAAACGGATAATCCGCTACCTTTGGTTTCGCCGCAGAAACCGCACGGATAAAGGTCGATTTTCCCGCATTCGGTAATCCTAACATCCCAACATCCGCCAGCAACATTAATTCCAGTTGCAAATCCCGTTTCTCGCCCGGCGTACCGTTAGTTTTTTGTCGTGGCGCACGGTTCACGGAGGATTTAAATCGGGTATTACCCAATCCATGATAACCGCCTTTCGCCACCAACATTTTGGCACCGTGTTGAGTTAAATCACCCAACACTTCTTTGGTATCATTATCAATAGCGCGCGTTCCCACTGGTACACGCAAAGTAATATCTTTACCGCGACGTCCGGTACAATCTGAACTGCGACCATTCTCACCACGTTCTGCGGCAAAGCGTTTTTCAAAACGATAATCAATAAGTGTATTTAAATTCTCATCAGCAACCAAATAAACATCACCACCGTCACCACCGTCTCCGCCATCCGGTCCACCTTTAGGAATATATTTTTCACGACGAAAACTAATACACCCGTTTCCACCATCACCCGCCTCAATACGAATTAAGGCTTCATCAATAAACTTCATTTTGTCTCCTATTTATAATTCTTAATCAATTTATGCCCAATAGCAGATAACATAGCACCAAACACAACAATACACGCGCCAATATAGCTCAAATTATTTAAACTCGGGGCAGAAAAATACTGTGGAAAAACGCCATGTAACAAATGTGAAAATACAATAGTGAATAACGGTACTAAGGTCACTATCATGCTCACCTTAGCAACCTCCCAACGATTAAGCGCTTCAGCATAAGCTCCATAACCAATCAATGTATTAATACAACAATAAATAAAACAAATTGTGGTAAAAGTATCTAATTTTTCTACTTGCAATGGATGAGTAAATGGAGAAAAAACCAAAAAACAACCTAAATAAATAATCAGTAAAATCTGCGATGCTGTAAACTGGCGCGACAATAATTTTTGTGCTAATCCGTAAGCTATCCAAACCAAAGCTGCTGCAATGCCTAATATAATTCCAATAGTATACTCACCGGAAGAAAAAAGACTTCCTAAATGATCATTAAAAAATAACGCTAATCCGATAATCAATATTCCTAATCCAATTTTTTGGTGTATGCCAAATTTTTCTTTAAATAAAAGCACCCCGCAAATCAGCATTGCAAAAGAAGAAAAATGAATAAAAATTTGCGTTACTGAAGGTTCAATAAACCGTAACGAGGAATTAAATAAAAGAAAATTACCTGCCAATCCTAAAATACCAAATAAAATTAAGCCCATATAATAACGATTAAATTGGCGAAATCTGGGCAGTTTTTTTGATATAGCTAAGAGCAAAAATAATGCGACACTTGCTACTAAAAAGCGAAACCAAACAATAGTTTGCGTATCCATCACAGCCACGACTTTTTGTAAAGCAATCGGCAATGTTCCCCATGCAATTGCGGTAATCAATGCAAATAGAAAACCTAATATTGGTTGCTGCTGTTTCATTTTATCCTCGAAAATAATATTTAAGTTTATGTCCTAACGCCGAAAATAATGCACCAAGTACAACGAAAAATGCCCCAAAATAACTGATCCAATTAAGCTCAACTGCTGAAAAATAGGTCGGACTCAAGGCAAATGCTAAATGGGAAAACAATAGCGTAAATACCGGAATTTGGGTTAATATCGCACTCACTTTGGAAATATCCCAACGACTTAACGCCTCGGCGTAGCAACCATAGGCAATAATGGTATTTAAGCCGGTTAAAATCAAACAGATCAATTGAAAATGATCCAATTTTGCCGCTTCTTTCACTTCAGAAATGGGAAATAAAATGACCGCACTTCCAATATAAATTAACAGTAAAATCTGTTGCGGCGTGAGCCTATCAAGCAATAATTTTTGCGCCAAGGCATAAATAATCCAAACCAAGGTGGAAGTCATCATAAAAATCACGCCCAACGAATACAGATTTAAATGGCGAAAATCATCAAAGCGTTGATTAAAAAACAGCAATAAGCCGGTAATCAGTAAAAATAGCCCGACTTTTTGGTGCCAGCCCATTTTCTCTTTAAAAAACAAAACACCGATAATCAACAAAACAAAAGAAGATAACGGGCTAAGTACTTGGCTGGTGGTTGGCGGAATATATTTTAATGCCAAATTATACAACCAAAAATTCGATGCTAGTCCCGCGGTTCCCAATGCCACTAACATCACCGCACGCCCATTTAACCTACTTATTTTGGGTAGCTTACTGCTCATTAACAGAAATACAAATAATAAAACACCAGCGATTGCAAAACGATACCACACCGCTGTGACTGCATCCATTGATTTTACAACTTGCTGTACAAACAAGGGTAATGAACTCCACATCCCTGTCGCAACCAGTGCCAGTATGCTTCCCACTAAAGGCTGTTGTTGTTTCATCTTGCTCCTTCAAATAAAAAAGCCCCACAAAGCAACTCTGTGAGGCATTTTATCCAAGAATTTGAATTATTCAGCAATAATGCTTACATATTTGCGACTTTTCTCGCCTTTTACTTCAAATTTTACTTTACCGTCGGCAGTAGCAAATAACGTATGATCTTTACCCATCCCCACATTGCTACCGGCATGGAATTTAGTTCCACGTTGACGCACGATAATGCTACCTGCTAAAACAGACTCGCCACCGAAACGTTTAACACCAAGGCGTTTAGCTTCAGAATCGCGACCGTTACGAGTTGAACCACCAGCTTTTTTAGTTGCCATCTACTTGATCTCCTCTGAAATTATGCTTGAATCCCAGTGATTTTCACTTCGGTGAACCACTGACGATGACCTTGTTGTTTACGACTGTGTTTACGACGACGGAATTTGACGATTTTCACTTTATCGCCACGACCGTGTGCAACTACTTCAGCTACTACTTTACCGCCGGCAACAACCGGGGCACCGATTTTGACATCTTCACCGTTAACGATCATTAACACTGAGTCAAACTCAACTGTTTCACCAGTTGCAACTTCAAGTTTTTCTAGACGAACCACTTGACCTTCGCTTACTCGGTGTTGCTTACCGCCACTTTGGAAAACTGCGTACATAAATACTCCGCTATACATTGTGCTTTAATTCAGCACACAAAAATTCATATAAATAGGTGGCAAATTCTACGTAAATTTTAACCTGATAGCAAGGATTTATTTACGATAAAATAAAAAAATTCCGTTTTTGCACAGTTTGATTTCAGAAAGCCAAGAAATCAGTTACAATTGACCGCACTTTTTATGTTTCATCCTTCTATTGAAAAATTTTTCCCTATGGCAGCAACAAGTAATTTAATGAATATCAGTGAAATTCAAACGCTTATCGCCCCTGAAATGCAGCAGGTGAACGAGGAAATTCTCGCGCAATTGAATTCCAATGTCGCCCTAATTAACCAATTAGGTTTCTACATTATTCAAAGTGGCGGAAAACGTATTCGTCCAATGATCGCGTTGCTTGCCGCCCGTGCCATGAATTATTCAGGATCGCAACCGGTCACCTGCGCCGCCTTTATTGAATTTATTCATACCGCCACATTGTTGCATGATGATGTGGTTGATGAATCGGATATGCGCCGCGGAAACCCGACCGCCAATGCTGAATTCGGCAATGCCGCAAGCGTATTAGTGGGCGATTTTATTTATACCCGCGCGTTCCAATTAATGACACAATTAAATTCATTGAAAATTTTGCAGGTCATGTCGGATGCCACCAATGTGATTGCTGAAGGTGAAGTACAGCAGCTGATGAACGTCAATGACCCCAATACCAGCGAAGAAAATTATATGCGGGTAATTTATAGCAAAACCGCGCGCTTATTTGAAGTGGCAACCCAATGTGCAGCGATTATCAGCGGCGCTGATGAGCAACAAGAAAAAGCGCTACAAGATTACGGTCGCTATTTGGGAACCGCGTTCCAATTAGTGGATGACGTATTGGATTATAGTGCCAATGCGCAGGCGTTGGGGAAAAATGTCGGTGATGATTTAGCTGAAGGTAAACCGACCTTGCCATTATTACACGCCATGTATCATGCTAATCCGCAGCAAGCGGCAATGATCCGCAATGCCATTGAGCAAGGTGACAAACGCGATATTTTGGCTGACGTGTTGGCGATCATGACCGAGCATCATTCTCTTGATTATGCCATGGAACGTGCCAGACAAGAAGCGCAGAAAGCAGTAGATGCTATTGCCTTTTTACCAGACAATGCCTATAAACAAGCCTTAATTTCCTTGGCTTATATTTCCGTCGATAGAAAATACTAATAATAAAGCAGATTATATGACTGAACAAATCACTGAAAAAAGTGCGGTCGCTTTTCCGCCTAAAATGCGTAAACAAAAAATGAAAAAAGATCCGAATGCGCCTTTTGTTCGCCCGAAATTAAGCTTACCGGATGGACATAGTAAATTATTGTTGCATTCTTGCTGCGCGCCTTGTTCCGGCGAGGTGATGGAAGCAATCCATGCCTCCGGCATTGAATTTACTATTTATTTTTACAACCCGAATATTCATCCATTGAAAGAATATTTAATTCGTAAAGAAGAAAACATCCGTTTTGCCGAAAAATGGGGTATTCCATTTATTGATGCCGATTATGATCGCCAAGAATGGTTTGAACGCGCCAAAGGTATGGAGGATGAACCGGAGCGTGGCATTCGCTGTACTATGTGCTTTGATATGCGTTTTGAAAAAGCGGCACAATATGCTCATGAAAACGGTTTTCCAGTCTTTACCAGTTGCCTTGGTATTTCTCGCTGGAAAGACATGAACCAAATTAACGGTTGCGGTCATCGCGCAGCAGAAAAATATGATGATGTGATTTATTGGGATTACAACTGGCGCAAAGGCGGCGGTTCACAACGCATGATCGAAATCAGCAAACGCGAACGTTTTTATCAGCAAGAATATTGCGGCTGCGTGTATTCTTTACGGGATACTAATAAATGGCGCGAAGCCAACGGACGTGAAAAAATCGAAATCGGCAAACTGTATTACAGTGCGGATTAACAAAGCCAATCACACCAAACAACTCAACAACAATGGGGGAAATTTTCCCCCATTTTATCTTTATGCGCCCAATAAACGCTGCACCAATTGCGTATAAATATTCACGCCGGTCACGAGTTGATTTTCATCAAAATCAAATTCCGCTTGGTGATGCCCTGCTGTGCGATCTGCACCTAAAATAAAGTAAATCGCTTTGCCACCCAGCTCTTGCACTCGACGCCCCAAAATTGTCGCATCTTCGCTGGCATTAAATGCATATTCCGCTTGAATTTGTTGCACTTCCGGTTGCGCTAAAGCAATTTCAGAAACTAAATCAATGAGTTCGGCATCATTATTCATATCCACCGCTTCGCCCATAATTTCCGTTTCATAGCTGACATCAAAACTTGTCGCCACGCCCTGTGCAATTTGCATCACTTGATCTACCATATATTGGTTAATCGCTTTATTTTCCCCGCGCACTTCCAATTGAATTTGCGCGCTTGCCGGAATAACATTACGCCCTTCGCCGGCAGTTAATACCCCTACATTAATTCGCGTCATTCCATCGCCATGACGAGCAATACCATGCAATTGAGTCACCGCGTGTACTGCGGCTAATAACGCGTTACGCCCTAAATGAGGTGCCGCGCCTGCGTGCGCCGGTTTACCTTGATAACGAATATCAATTTTAGTCGTTGATAAGAAATTTTTCGGATTAACAATCACCGTGCCACTATCAGCACAAAAACTGATATGGGAACCGGCAAAATAATCCGCATCATCAATCACACCGCTTGCCGCAATTGCCGCCGCGCCACGCACGCCTTCTTCCGCTGGCTGAAACACGATTTTCACCTTGCCACTAAATTTATCTTTATTTTGCGACAACCAAAGTGCGGTCCCTAAACCGATCGTAATATGCGCATCATGCCCGCAGGCGTGCATAAATCCATCGTTTAAAGAACGGAAATCCAATTGATTCGGAAGATGTTGCGGATCGGCAGTTTCCGTGACATTCACGCAATCAATATCAAAACGCAACGCCACCGTTTTTCCCGGTTTGCCGCTGTCTAATATCGCCACACAACCCG
This sequence comes from [Pasteurella] mairii, assembly GCA_900454475.1. GTDB lineage: Bacteria > Pseudomonadota > Gammaproteobacteria > Enterobacterales > Pasteurellaceae > Actinobacillus_B > Actinobacillus_B mairii. Next base: position 283,875 of record UGSS01000002.1, on the reverse strand, counting down.
TATATCCATCCATTTTATCCAACCATTTTGTTTTTGCCCCATAGGTAATGGCATTTTGTAAACCTTTTTCCACTACCTTTTGCTGGCGACCGCGCACAAAATCCGGATGAATAATCTGTTTGCCCAAGAGAATGTCAAATCCCATTTCCTCCAAATAATCCGCAATACGTGAAGTCGTCCAAAACTCTGACCAGCCGATTTCCGGGAAACGGTGAAATTCGCGCCGCCATTTGGTTAACTGAGATAATGTGATAGTCATGTTCCCTCCTCAAAATAGACCCATTTTGACCGCACTTTTACAATAATCCAAATTAAAAAGTGCAGTCATTTTTCTTGCTGTTTTTACAACATAAACAAGGCTAAAAATAATACCGCCAGTACCATGCCAGGCGCAGTTCGTTTCACCATCTCAATCGGGCTGACCAACGCCAAGCCAGCGCACACAATGGTCACACCCGCAATCGGGGAAGCTGTACGCCCAATCGCACCAGCAATCGCCGCCGCCATACCCAGATTTAAGTGGGTATAACCTAACTCGGTAGCGTGTGGGGTTACCGCGGTATTAAAGGCAATCGCAGCAGCATCACCGGAACCGGTTACCAAGCCCATTAAAAATGGTCCAATGGTCGCGCCCCAACGTACGAATTCGTTGGAATGTTTCAAAAAGTCAATGGCGCTATCTACTGCTCCGGTTGATTTTAAGCCAGCAACAAACACGCTTGCCGCAATAATAATCCCTAGTACATTAGCGTAAGAGTTACCCATTCCGTCAAAGAATTCTTCAGTAATTTTGGTCGGTGAAATACGGGTGACGATAATGCCATAAATTGCCCCGATCAACATAGCTTGCGGCACCCCCATATTAGTCCATGCCAACCAAGAGACTTCTTTTTGCAAAGAGGTTCCGCCGATCACCAAAATCACCAACGGAATTAAAGGGGCTAAGGCAAATAATGGATTAACTTTGGTAAATGCGGTTTCAGCAGCGGTATTTTCTTTTAAATAAGCCTGACGGTGCTCTTCAGCGTAATCTTTAAATACAATCGCTAACAGCGTAAGCATCACCGCACCAATCGCGCCGGCAATCATGGTATAAGGCGCGTGCGATAGGTTCACTTCGGTAATCGTCAAACCAGACATTTCACTTATCATGGCAGAATGTGATGATCCCGGACTCATCATGGAACCGAAAGTACCGGCTAAAATTGCCGCGCCCGCAGTTGCCGGACGAACCCCCGCAGATTTTAATACCGGAATTAAGGTTGCCCCAACCGCCGCAGCACAACCCGCCGCAGACGGAATAGCGATATTGATAAAAAAGGTCATGATCGTAGCAATGGGGATTAAGAAGAATTTTAATCCGCTCAATGGCTTAGTTAATAAATGCACCAAATGCGTATCGCATTTTGTATATTTCATCACATACGCAAAACCCATGCTCGAACAGATTGCCATAATCAAGCCGCTGCTGGTCATGGCTTTAGCGAACGCATCCAGCGCCTCCATCGGTTTCACGGTAATAATTGCCATGATCAATCCAACGCCAATTAATACCGTGCGGGTTTCGTATTTCTTAATTAACAAATAGATAGTGGCGATAATGCCCACAATCGCGACTACGGAATTAAATTGCTCCATCATCTTGTCCTCAATAGTTAAACGTTGAATGAGCGGCAATCGACTCTGGCGGTAAATTACCAGTGAAACGCAAAATAGCGTCATTACCCAAAACATGGGCATGATTATCTCGGATCCGTAATGCAGTTCCCTCCGGCAAGGCATAAACGACTTCATCAGCATTCACAATCAAAAATTCGCTTAAACGCTCTTCGCGACTTTCTCCGTTATGTCCTTGCATTTTGCCACTAATAAAGTGCGGGTTAATTTGGCGCGGAAAAAGATTAAGGGCTTGAAAAGACGGCGGATAAACAATCGGCATATCATTGGTAGTCATCATGGTTTTACCTGCCACATTTGCTCCCGCACTCCAACCGAAATAAGGCGTTCCGGAGTTCACTTTGGCACGAATTGGCTCGATTAACTGATGTGCATACAACCCGTTTAACAAACAAAAAGTATTGCCGCCACCAATAGCAATCACATCCGCTTGTTCAATCACTTCGGCGTGATTGGCAATACGATGCACCGATACAATCTCCATCTCCAATTTTGCTAATGCGGTTTGTACTTTTTGTTCGTACTCATCATAAGATTGGCGTACGCCGGCATAAGGCACAAATGCGATCCGCTTGCCGCGATAATGGGATAAAAAGTCCTGTAACCAAGGAAGTGTATGGGCTAAATAGCCCGTTTCCTGATATTTAGAACCACTCATCAATAACATGTTTTTCATTATTTCCCCCTCTTAAAATTAGTGCGATTCAGCAACCAATGTTATTATGCAGTTTAACCACGACGAAATAAAATAAAGACATCCATTTTTTGACATTGATCATAAAATTAACGCAAGAGGGGGAAAATGTATGTCCATTAATATCGCCAGAGTGCAAGCCATCATTGAAAAACTGGCAACAATATCAATGAATAAAGATGAATTAACCCGCTTAGCTTTCACCCAAGAAGATGAAGCGGCACACCGTTATCTGATCGAATTATGCCAAGGTTACGATCTGCACATTCGCCGAGATGCTATTGGCAATTTATTTATTCGCAAAGCGGGAACAGAAGATCATCTGCCGGCAGTCGCCTTTGGTTCACATATTGACACCGTGGTCAATGCCGGGAAATTGGACGGACCGCTCGGCTCCGTTGGCGGTTTAGAAATTTTATTGCAATTGTGCAAACAAAAAATCCAAACGCGCTATCCGTTGGAACTCATTATTTTTACTTGCGAAGAATCTAGCCGGTTTAATTATGCCACCTTAGGCAGCAAAGTGATGTGCGGTATTACTGACCAGCAAAAACTTAGTACATTGCGCGACAAACAAGGTGTCAGTTTAGCAGACGCGTTAGCCGATATCGGGTTGGATTTTCATCAGGTCAATCGCGCCAAAAGAGTGGCAGGCGAATTTAAATGCTTCTTTGAATTACATATTGAGCAAGGACCACGCTTGGAAAATGAAAATAAAACTATCGGCATTGTCACCGGCATCGCCGCACCAATTCGTTGCATCGTAAAAATTCAAGGACAAGCGGATCATTCCGGTGCGACCACCATGCATTATCGCCACGACGCCTTATTAGGCGGCGCTGAATTGGCATTAGCAATAGAACATGCAGCGATTGATGCCGGTCATGCGACCGTTGCCACCGTCGGCAATCTTAGCGCAAAACCGGGCGTAATGAACGTGGTTCCCGGCTATGCGGAATTATTAGTGGATATTCGCGGGATTGATCAAGTCGCCAGAGAATCCGTATTTACCGCTCTCCAACAAGCCATCCGTCAAGTAAGTGAAAAACGAGGGCTGTCGATTGACTTACAATTAATTTCCAAAGATACGCCGGTGCTACTTGCCTCGGAGATGGTATCGCAACTGACACAAATCACCGAACAACTGGGTTATTCTTATGAAATTATGCCAAGTGGCGCCGGTCATGATGCCATGCACATGGCAACCTTATGTCCAACCGGCATGATTTTTGTTCCGTCACAACAAGGCATCAGCCACAATCCGTTAGAATATACCTCATGGACGGACATTGAGGCAGGAATTCGCGTGCTACAGCAAGCTATTTTAGCGCAAGCTGAAATCCAAGCCTAATTGAGCAAGGAACGAAGATCATCCATTTCCTTGCTCTTTCGCCATTGCCAAGGCAATCGCAAGGGTTTGTACAAGGGTCATAGTAGCACATTGGGATCTAAAACCACGCACTTGCGCCTCTTTGATCACAAAAGAAACATCACTAAAGGCAATTAACGGGCTAATTTGGCTATCGGTAATCGCAATTTGTCGAATACCGCGTTGCGACGTGGTATTCATAATTTCTAAGGTTTCTTTGGCATATGGCGAAAAACTGATCGCCACTACCGCATCACCGGGTTTAACTTGACTCAATTGCTCATCAAACATCCCGCCCAATCCGTTGATGACAAAAGAGCGGCAATCCAAATGATGCAACGCATAATCCAAATAACAAGCAATACTGAAAGAGCGTTTCAAACCGACGATAAAAATATTATTCGCTTGATTTAAAATCTCCACGGCAGTTTGCAATTGCTCTTCTGAAGTTTGATTTGCCAATTGTTGCAACGCTTGATGGTTTGCTTGTGCAAAAATATTCAAAATATCGACCGCACTTTCTTGCTGATCTTGTGACGGCTCCAATTGGCGAAAAAGCTGTAAACGCTCGGTATAACTGGCAGTTTCTTCCATCAAATTTTCACGAAAAATTTGTTTTATTTCATTAAAACCGCTAAAACCGAAAGCATTAGCAAAACGGATCAACGTGGAAGGGGGTACGCCGGCACGCTCGGAAATAGTCGCTACCGTATCAAAAACAACACTATTATGGTTGTCTAACACATATTGAGCCACTTGTTTTAAACGCTTACTTAAACTGTCATAACGGGCACGAATTTCATTTTGCAACCGAACCAATTGTGAATTTTCTTGCATAAATTCATCCTTTAAATGAAACATTTTTTCAATTTATTGATTATGAGCGAAAATGCCTCATTTGAATAGTAATTTTTGTACAATGATGCCATTTTATGCGCCAGATCACATCATCACAAAAGTTTACCTGCCCGACAAATAATGGTACAGTAACGTTTTTAATTAACCTATTTTTAACAATGGAACAGTTTAGCGAAATCACGCCACAACAGGCGTGGGAAATGATGAACGAACAACAAGCGGTCTTAGCAGATATTCGCGCTCTCCCTCATTTTACTTACAGCCATCCGCAAAACGCCTTTCACCTAACCAATCAAAACTATGGTGAATTTCAACAGCGCTATGATTTTGATCATCCGATTATCGTCAGCTGCTATCATGGCATTAGTAGTCGTAATGTTGCCGCCTTTTTAGTCGAACAAGGGTACGAGAATGTGTATAGTCTTATCGGCGGATTTGATGGCTGGATACGCGCCGAATTGCCAATTGAAGCAGCGTGTTTATCCGAATCAAAAACTAATTAAACCCAACCGCTGCCACATACACTAAAATCGCATAAAAAAAGACCGCACTTATTGCCAAGAGGATTTTTGCTACCATGGTATTTTTTTCGTGAATGCGATAACTAATTCTTGCAACAATCCCCAACCATAAAGGATAACTCCACAAAAATACCGACATCCATGTGATTTGAAACTCGGATAAATGGGGATTTTTATTCAAATTAGGTGAAATTAAAAGCGCCAATGGCCATAATAAAACCGGCAGACAAAAAATAGCTAACGCCCAATTAAATCGGGTAAATCCTATTGGCATTTTTTGTTTTTTCATTTTGTCCTCATTGCGTTAAAATAATCAAAAATTTTGTCCGAGGAAATATAACAAATGCAGTATTTATTTGGTAGTGAAATTCCCATTTTTTGTGTCTATTTTCGTGACTATGTGCGCGCAAAATACCAAGTTGAGCTGGAATTACGTCCGATTGAAAAAAACGGACTTCCAATGACTGGGGTTTATCTTGAGGAAAATTGTCAATATTTTGCCGAGATCGTGCAAGAAAAAGACGCCTTTTTAAAAAAACCTTTCGATCCCCAATATCAACAAGCAAGCTGGCAAACCGGCGATATCCAAACGCACTCTCCAAAATTAACGCCATCATGGCAATTCCATGGATTGGCGTTATTAAAACAACAATTTACGCTATTTTTGACCGCACTTTGCTGCCTGATTTATTTCTTCCAGTTAATCGGTTTTGAAGATGTTATTTTTTCCATCGCGCATTATCCCGAAGATACACAACAGCAAGGGGAATTATGGCGTTATTTTTCCCATTCGTTAGTTCACCTTTCCCTTTGGCATATTGTCTTTAATTTGGCGTGGTGGTGGTTATTTGGCAGCGCAATTGAAAAAGCCTTTGGCTCTATCACGCTGATTTTGCTTTATTTTTCTAGCGCACTTTTAACGGGTTTTGCCCAAAATCTCGCCTCCGGACCGGCTTTTTTCGGTTTATCCGGCGTGGTTTATGCGGTTCTTGGCTTTGTTTTTGTAGTGGATAAATGGAGCGATATTTCCTTTGATTTACCGCAAAACTTTTTCACCATGTTGCTCGTCGGTATCGCCTTGGGCTTTATCGCGCCACTGATTGGTATCGAAATGGGCAATACTGCCCACATCAGCGGGCTGATTTTAGGCAGTCTATTTAGCATATTTGCTACAAAATTAGCGCAGAAAAGATGATTTAAACTGAAAAATGCGCTAAAGTAGCGCCAGTCAATGATGAAGATTTCAACAAATAACGCAGTTAATGTTAAGGATCGGACATGAAGCAGTCTCTACGCCATAAAAAAATTATTGAGCTTGTGAAACAAAAAGGGTATCTCAGCACAGAAGAACTGGTTAATTTGCTTGGTGTCACCCCGCAAACTATTCGGCGCGATTTGAAAGAGTTAGCAGAAACTAATCGGATTAACCGTCATCATGGCGGAGCCACGGCGCCTTCAACCTCGGAAAATAGCGATTATATTGAACGTAAACAATTTTTCTCCCAGGAAAAGCAAATTATTGCCAATGAAGTGGCTAAAATTATTCCTAACGGTTCTTCGCTTTTTATTGACATCGGTACTACACCGGAAGCGGTCGCCAATGCCTTATTGCAACACCAAAATTTGCGGATTGTGACCAACAACTTAAATGCAGCGCATATTTTGATGAAAAATCAAACCTTTGATATTACCATGGCAGGCGGTTCCCTGCGTCAAGATGGCGGTATTATCGGCGAAGCAACCATTGCCTTTATTTCCCAATTCCGCTTGGATTTTGGTATTTTAGGGATCAGCAGTATTGATACAGATGGTTCATTACTGGATTATGATTACCACGAAGTGCAAGTCAAACGTGCGATTATTGAAAGTTCGCGCAACACGATTCTGGTCACGGATCATTCTAAATTCAGTCGTCGCGCTATGGTGCGTTTAGGGACATTAGCGGAAGTAGAATATTTGTTTACCGATACCGCACCGCCAGCACCGATTGTGAATTTGCTCAACAGCAGCAATGTGCAATTAAATATTTGCCGCTAAATGAAAAGATAAAAAATGGACGCCAATGTGCGTCCATTTTATTTCCGTCCAATTAGGCTAATGCTTTGGTTAACAAGGTAATTGGGTGCAAACAGGTTGTATTGGTTGACATATCAATTTGCCATTTACAGGTTTCACATTCTGAAATCACAAAATCAAATCCGCCACGTTCAATATTTTCAAATAAGGTATTACCAATCGCTTGCGCCACCTCATAGTTTTCCGATTTAAACCCGTAAGTTCCTGCAATACCGCAACATTGTGATGGTAACATGACAATTTCCAAGCCCGGAATATATTTCAAAATATCCAACGTATAAGGCGCCCAACCGGCTTTATCAACGTGACAGGCGGTATGATAAGCCACTCGCAGCGGCATATTTTTAAACCGCGGCGCTTTACCTTGATTAAATAATTGATACAAATAACGCGTGACAATATGAATATGCGGGCGAACTTTGGCATTATCCATGCCCAAAATATGATGATATTCGTCGCGTAAATTCATGGTGCAACTGGATGAAGTACCAACCACATCAATTTCCCGTTTATCAATCACTTTTGCTAATTGATCCAAATTAAAGCGCGCTTGTTTTTTCGCGCGATTTGGAAAACCGTTCACCATCAGCGGCAAACCGCAGCATTTTTCTTTCTCCAATAACACCACGCCAATATCCATGGCATTGAACAGGGTGATCAAATCCTTACCCAATTGCGGATTGTTATAATTCACATAACAACCGTGATAATACGCCACTTTCTCACGAAAATAGGCTTGGCGCTCGGCTTCATGTTTGCTGTACCATTGACGGAAAGAACCAAAAGAATATTTTGGCAACGCGCGATGTTGGCTGACATTTAAAGTTTTTTCCAACAAAAAACGCGTCGCTTTTAAGCCTGTGATTTTATTCACAATTGGCGCAAATGGGGTATTCATGGTTCCCATAATATCGGTGTTACTTAAAATAGCATCACGTAATTTATGCACCAAGGATTTATTTTGTCGATCCAAGAATTTATTTCTTGCTCGAATAATCAAATCCCCGATTTTCACATCAGACGGACAAGCCACTTCACAACGTTTACAGTTGGTACAATATTTCAATGCTTCATCATATAAATCTGCACTTTTCAGCCGCAAACGCTCGCCATCCGGTCCCGATTGTTTTGGTCCTGGATAGAACGGATTTTGTTTGGACACCGGACAAACCGCGGTACAAGCAGTACATTTGATACAGCTTTCAAAACTGCTGTCTATGCCTTGATGGATCACTGCCGGATGCAAATTTTGTTTTGCGCTCTCAATGAGTTCTTGAATATTCATATTATGCAACTCCCCCATTTTTTGCCCCGATGATACGTTCTGCCACGGTCAGTGCAGTAACAATCGCGACGCCAGAACCACAACCAAGGTTAATTCCGTCATAGCCACCGACAACATTACCGATAGCATATAAATTTTCAATAAATTGACCGCACTTTTGCACCTGACAATCGCCATTGATTACTACACCGGCGCTGTGATACGGTTGCGGCGCAGAAAAGCGCGAATTCGTCCAAGAAAAACGTTGTTCGGCTTGGAAATTCTCATCACGAATAATATCTGCTTCAAACACCGGTTCAAGAATGCGTTCAAAACTTGCCACTAGCCCATTGCTGAAAAAACTACCGGAAGCAAGGACAAAATGCTCACCAACAATAGCATCTTCCGGATGCAAACGGGTATAAATTTTTTGCACTTTGCCATCTGCCATTTCCGCGCGGGTCGCCTTGTCACCATTTAACATCAAGCCACCTAAGGCTTCAAATTGATGACGTAATGGTTTATGTTGACGAATGCCTAATAAAGAGGGTGGCAAAGTCGGCAATTCGTATAAATTCAATCCGGTTTCCTGTTTTAAGTTATTGAAAAATTCTTGATTTTCCATTCCAAAACACGCCGGTAAAAAGACCGCACTTGCACCCACCGCCGCTTGTTTAATTTCTTGAACCAAGTCTCTGAAGGTCAATTTATGTTCAAGCACTTGCGAAATATTCACACTACGGAATTCGCGCCCCTCTTTACGCAATTGATCCAATTCCGGAATACTTAAATAACCGGTGGTTACGTTACAATGAGCAAACTGCGGATTTTGTACCAAATTTTCCGCTAATAAGTGCGGTTGAAAATCGTGATATCCTTCAATACCTAAAATTGCAATGTGCGAATGCGAAAATTGTGGTTCCGCCAATGCCAACGTCGGAATGCTGTTTGGCGATAACCAAGACGCACGTAAACCACCAAGCGGCGTGACCCGCCAATGGTTTTGTTGCACATCCCCCACCAGCCCTAATCCAAGGGATTGGGATAATTGTTCAAATTGTTTCGCTTTTGCCAATACTTGTTCTTTTCCGAGTAAACAATAAGGATGCTGCGGCAATTGGGTTGCTAAATCGGAATAAGATTGCGCAAAATCCACCACATTTTCGCCACTTGGTAGTCGGCTTAATAAATCCATTGAACCGGAAGCAAAATCAATCGCTGCTTGCCCGTTATTGATGATGACGCAGCGTTTACCCTGTTGTTGTAGTTCAATCCCACACGTTAAACCGGCAAGTCCGCCGCCAATAATTACTACGTCAAATTTCATTGCTGTCTGTCCCCTGTTGCGCTTGTTCTGCAAGCGGTTGAACATCATTTAAGCCCAGTAAGCTGAAATAGATCCAGCTAGTAAATTCAGCTTCACGAATCGCATCGCCCCATGCAATCGGCTCAATACCACGCCAACGTTCTTCCATAAATGAAGCAAGCTGTACAGTAGATTGGCGCGGTGTTGCCACTTGGAAACGCGCCATTAACCCCGCAGCACGACAAGCGCAAAGTTCCGCTTGGCAAGTTCCCATACCAACGCGAGTGCGACGACGTAAGTCAACCAAATTATTCACTTTTAATTCATCCACCGCATAACGTACTTCGCCAGCAGTAACTGCTTCACATTCACAAATTAACGAATAATCTAACCGCTCTTTTTCCAATAAACGGGTTACGCGTTGACCGTGGCGATAGAGTGCAGAAATACGGATTGGCGCCGGTAAAGACACAATTTGCTTTTTCGTTTCTTCATCGCTTTGATTTGAGCCTGGAAGCGCTGTGGTAGCGGTTTTACATTCAGCTGATTTATTCAGTTTTTTACACACTAAATCCGTTGCCCATTCCGCCATCAAACGGTATGTCATTAATTTACCGCCGGTAATGGTGATGAAACCATCTAATCCGTCACGTTCCGCATGATCTAATAACACAATACCGCGACTTACATTACGTCCGGATGGATCATCATCCGTCGCTACCAAAGGGCGTACACCGGCATAGGCGCGTAACACGCGGGTATGACGCAAACTTGGAGCTAATTTTTCGCCCTCACGGAACAAAATATCCACTTCTTCCGGAGTGACAATCATGTTATCAATGTGATCGTAAGGAATACGACTTGAAGTGGTTCCGATAACACAAATCGTATCACCCGGAACCAAAATATCCGCATCCGCCGGTTTACGACAACGGTTAATCACCATGTTGTTGATACGGTGTCCCATGATCAATAACGCGCCTTTTGCTGGGAACATCCGAATTTTCAAATCCGCATATTCAGCAATACCTTGTCCCCAAATACCTCCAGCATTGACTACTATCGGCGCAAAAAACTGGCGTTCTCTTTTATTTTTGTGATCGTACACTTTAGTACCGATCACGCGTCCGCCCTCACGAATTAATGAGGTCACTTCGCAATAAGTAAAGATTTTGGCGCCATGCTCCGTTGCATCCAGCATATTGGCAGCAGTTAAACGAAAGGGGTCAACGGAACCGTCCGGCACCACAACCGCTCCCACTAAATCTGGATTTACCGAAGGTTCCATGCGTCTAGCAAGTTCAGGATCAATCGCGACTGCTTCAATCCCCGAGGCGCTACAAGCGTCAAGAAAGGTTTTTTGATAGTTTAAATCATCTTCTGGCAACGTGATAAAAAGCCCTTTGGTATCGTCAATACAATGACGCGCAATTTGCTTTAAGATCATATTTTCTTGAATACATTCGGCTGCCGATTCTTGGTCGTTTACCGCATAGCGTGCGCCACTGTGTAATAACCCGTGATTTCGCCCAGTCGCACCGGTTGCAATATCTCGACGCTCCAATAAAACGCATTGCAATCCACGCATTGCGCAATCACGCGCAATCCCCGCTCCTGTCGCGCCACCGCCGATAATAATCACATCCGTCGTGATTAGTGAAAAATCATCATTTGATTGATAAATTCTAGATGAAATAGGCATAATTTCTTCTCCCCGCGCCCTACAAAAGCGCCTCATTTGATGAGGTTAATCATACCTTAAATGTTCGTTTTAGAAAATAAACGAGTGCATTTATATTTTATTTATGTGAACTAGATCACTTTGTAATTCCTTTAAGAACATCAAAGTACAAGATAAGCTAAAAAATCAGCGCCTCTGACAAAGAAAAAACGGGAGCAATTCCCGTTTTTTACAAATAGCGCTTGATAAAAATCACTACCATCTTGTTTAAACGCTACATCGCATATTGTAACACTAGCATATAACCCGAGAGACTCAGTAAAATCCCCACAAGCCAATGTCGCATGACTTTGGACTGACATACTCCTCGTATTTTCATTGAAAAGAAACTGGTCACAAAAGAAAAAGCAATCACAATTAGCACTACGGAAAAATTCACATAACCAATTTGCCAAGAGTTTTCCAAATACACGGGCGGTGTTTTGTTTAAATAACTATACAAACTCCCAATCCCCCCCAAAATCATCATCACATTACTGTAAACTGCGATTTGATATATTTTGATACTCGGCAATAAGGCAAGTAAGGGAGACATAATGGAACCGCCGCCAATTCCTGTCATTCCTGCAACCGAGCCTCCAAAGGCACAGAGAAACACACCTTTAATATATTCCACGTTGCTCGCCACTGTCACCGCTTGCGCTTTCGGTTTACTCATTAATACCACCAACGACAGCACGATTAGCGTAATAACAAAAACCCAAACAATAAATTCATTAGGTACTAAAAAACTGCCTTCAAACCCCAATTGCACGCCAATTAACATGCCAATGGAACACCAAATGAGTAATTTGGCTCGAATCGCAATATGTTGGCGATAAAAATAAATCAAATTAATCATCGCAGTTCCCATCACTGTCGTTAATGAGGTCGCCGCGACCATTTGCATCGAAAATTCAGGGAACAAGGTATGCAAAATTGGTACCATCAACACCCCTCCACCAATACCGAATAATGCTGACATTGTATTGGTTAATATCCCACAAAATGCAAGAATGATCATTGTCATGATTGTCATTTCTATATTTCCCCTTCGCTAAACTTGGTATTTAACTAATTATAATTTGCGCAAAAAAACACCGCTCTTATTTTATATTTGAAATAAATTTTGCATAATTTATGCATATTGTGCCGAGAATAAAATAAATTTTATTATGATCACTATCATATCTTTTTTATATTTTTTCAGCGTATGATAATATCGCCTGACGAGCCTAAGCTGTGGTAGAACATTTCTATACTAAAGTAAACAGACTAATTTCATTTTATCATTTCCAATATAATGTAATGAGGACATTTTATGTCAATAATTTACCCTACCGATTTAAAACACTGTCAACTTACCTACCTAAACTCTTTCTCCAAAGGGGCCACTATTTATACTCAAGGAGAGGAGGCTAAGGAGTTTTATTACATAATTAACGGGCTTATAGGGTTATACCATTCCCTAGACAACGGAAAAGAAAGTTTGGTACGCCTTTACCAGAAAGGAGAATATTTTGGCTATCGAACGTTATTTGATAGAAATATCTATCATTGTAATGCTAAAGTACTTGTTAACGCAGCACTTATTAGGATTAAACCGACAAACCTTAATACATTTTTTATTGAAAATCCTAAGATGAATAAATTTTTAATTCAAGCACTTGCGAATGAATTACGTGAAGCAGAGCAACGCTTAACTAAAATTTCTTATTTACGCACTTTAGATCGAGTAATCGATAGTATTTATTTTCTGACGGATAACTTTCCTTATTATAACTGGACTCACCGTGAAATTGCCGAATATGCTGGATGTGAAACAGAGACTGCTATTCGAATTACGAAAGAACTCAAACGTAACGGATTATTAAAAAATTTACATAAAGATAAAACAGAGTAAATGCTCCTCTGCTTTATCTTTTTACACTCAAATAAATACTAATCAGTATTATACCATCACCAAACTATAACCTAATGCTGCTAAGATTCCGCCGATAATTGGACCGATAACTGGTACCCAAGCATATCCCCAGTCAGCCGAGGTCTTGAGTTTTTTACCTAAAATCGCTAATGCAATACGCGGTCCTAAATCACGAGCTGGGTTAATCGCATAACCGGTCGTTCCTCCGAGGCTTAAACCAATTGCCCAAACTAAAATCGCAACAGGTAACGCCCCAATAGAGCCTAAACCGATTGGTGTTTCAGTACTCGCTCCCGGTAACATGATAGTTCCGGCAGAAATATAGAAAATAACGGATACCAAAACCATTGTACCGATAATTTCACCAAAAAGATTACTTGAATAGTTACGGATTGCAGGTTCAGTACAAAAGCAAGCTCGTTTTGCACCTTCATCTTCTGTAACCGCGAAATGATCCCGATAGAAAACATACACAATAAATCCACCTAAAGTACCGCCGACAATTTGTGCTGCAATATACCCTGGCACCATTGCCCAAGCAAATGTACCCTGTGTGGCTAATCCAAGAGTAACTGCTGGATTTAAATGTGCGCCACTATAAGGTCCGACCGCGACAACTGCAACATAAACCGCAAAAGCCCATGCTGTGGTAATCACCATCCAACCACCAGCATTTCCTTTGGTTTTATTTAAGCACACATTAGCGACCACTCCATTCCCCATTAAAACAAGTAACACGGTACCTAAAAACTCTGCAAGATAAGCATTCATATAAAGAATCCTCCTTAACGAATTATGAAAGTTCTACTTTTATTATTGCCAAATAATAAAGCATTCCGTATTTTCTTCGTTTTCAATCAAAATAATGTTCTTTTTAATATCTTTAAGTGCTAGGCGATTATCTAACTTTGCATTAATAATTCAATGCACTTTCTATGTTTTTTTGTAAATATGTTAACTTAATCACACTTTTACTCTCCCTACTGCATCTTTAATGAACAATAAGGCGGTTATAAAAAGAACAAAATAGCCATTTTATGTGAACAGGCTCAAATATTTGAAATATTCTTATTCCCAGACAAAAGATTTTATATTAGATTTTTCGCGTAATTTGTTCGTTTTAGATCAAAAAATCTATATTTAAATCTGTAAAGTGCATATACCGATTTTTAATTTATATTTGGTTTCAGATCACAGGAAATTTATTATGTCAGAAAAAAAATACATCATTGCGCTAGATCAAGGCACAACCAGTTCAAGAGCGGTTTTATTAGATCACAACGCCAATGTCGTCGAAATCGCACAGCGCGAATTTACGCAAATTTATCCGCAAGCTGGTTGGGTTGAACATAACCCAATGGAAATTTGGGCAACTCAAAGCTCAACGTTAAACGAAGTGGTAGCCAAAGCGGGCATTACTTCAGATGAAATTGCCGCAATCGGTATCACAAACCAACGCGAAACAACGATTGTTTGGGAAAAAGCAACCGGCACACCGGTTTATAACGCCATTGTATGGCAATGTCGTCGTACATCTAATATTACGGATAAACTCAAAGCGGATGGCCATGAAGATTATATTCGCAATACTACAGGTTTAGTGGTTGACCCTTATTTCTCTGGTACAAAAGTAAAATGGATTTTAGATAACGTTGAAGGCGCGCGCGAAAAAGCAGAGCGTGGCGAATTGTTATTCGGTACCGTTGATACTTGGTTAGTTTGGAAATTAACCCAAGGTCGTGTTCACGTAACAGATTACACCAACGCTTCACGTACCATGTTATTCAACATCCACACCAAACAATGGGATGACAACATGTTGAAATTATTGAATATCCCACGTTCAATGTTACCGGAAGTCAAAAACTCGTCTGAAGTCTATGGTCAAACCAACATTGGTGGTAAAGGTGGTGTACGTATTCCTGTGGCAGGTATTGCAGGTGACCAACAAGCAGCGTTATTCGGTCATTTATGCGTTAACGCAGGTCAAGCAAAAAATACTTATGGTACCGGTTGCTTTATGTTGCTTCACACAGGTGACAAAGCAATTACATCCAAAAATGGCTTATTAACGACTATCGCATGTAACGCCAAAGGCGAACCAGCTTACGCATTAGAAGGTTCTGTATTTATCGCCGGCGCCTCCATTCAATGGTTAAGAGACGAACTCAAAATCGTTCATGACAGCCACGACAGCGAATACTTTGCAACCAAAGTACCAAACTCCAATGGTGTTTATGTCGTTCCGGCATTCACCGGTTTAGGTGCGCCATATTGGGATCCGTATGCACGTGGTGCAATCTTAGGATTATCTCGCGGTGCAAATCGCAACCATATTGTTCGTGCAACGCTCGAATCAATTGCTTACCAAACACGTGATGTATTAGAAGCCATGCAAGCGGATTCCGGCAGCAAACTTCAATACTTACGCGTTGATGGCGGAGCCACCGCAAATAACTTCTTAATGCAGTTCCAATCTGATATTTTAGATGTTAATGTTGAACGTCCAGTAGTGAAAGAGGTCACTGCATTAGGTGCAGCATATCTTGCCGGCATTGCTGTTGGTTTCTGGAAAGATTTAAGCGAACTTCAAGACAAAGCGCGCGTAGAGCGTACATTTACCCCTGATAATGACAATGAAAAACGTGAACGTCGCTATAAAGGTTGGAAAAAAGCGGTTAAACGTGCATTAGCATGGGAAAATGATCTCTCTGATTAATTTCGCCCTTTTAGTATACGATTATCGCAAGATAATCGTATACTAATGTTCCTTTTGGAAAAAACGAAAATAAAAAAACACCTTACATCTGTAAACTCAATCTAATATCGCTCAAAATTTATAAAATACGAATAAATTTTTTGTGAGAGCCATCACAATATAAAAATTATCTTCTTTTATTTTTTCTTTTTTTAGTTATCATCACACAAAATATTCATAAATGAACATTTTTTCTAAAGCAATATAATTAATAACTGTTGGAGATTTCTTATGTTTGGTCCATTTAAACCCGCTCCCCACATTGCGGAGCTACCTCAAGACAAAATCGATCCAACCTATAAACGCTTACGTTGGCAAGTGTTTATGGGGATCTTTTTTGGTTATGCCGCCTATTATTTCGTACGTGCGAACTTCGACTTAGCACAAAAAGGGTTAATTGAAGCGGGTCTTTATAACAAAGCTGAATTAGGGATTATCGGTACCGGAGCCGGCCTTGCCTATGGATTATCAAAATTTGTGATGGCAAGTATTTCTGACCGTTCAAATCCAAAAGTCTTCTTACCGTTCGGTCTATTATTATCCGGTTTATGTATGACCATGATGGGGTTAATGCCTTGGGCAACTTCTGGTATCGCGGTCATGTTCGTTATGATCTTCTTAAATGGTTGGTTCCAAGGAATGGGTTGGCCACCTTGCGGTCGTACTATGGTTCACTGGTGGTCAAAATCCGAACGCGGTACCATCGTATCCATTTGGAACTGTGCGCATAACATCGGTGGTATGATGCCAGGTTTAATGGTCTTATTAGCCAGTGCATTATATTTCAGTACACACGGGGTTGAAGCAACTGCGAAAGACGTATGGCAACAAGCTCTCTACTATCCAGGTATTGCCGCAATGCTTTGTGCAATTCCAGTCTATTTTGTAATGAAAGATACCCCACAATCTTGCGGTTTGCCATCTATCGAAAAATGGAAAAATGACTATCCGGATGATTACAACGAAAAAACTTACGAACACGATTTAACTACTAAAGAAATCTTCGTAACTTACGTCTTGAAAAACCGTTTATTATGGTACATTGCCATCGCTAACGTATTCGTCTATTTAATTCGTTATGGTGTCTTAAAATGGTCTCCGGTTTACCTTGGCGAAGTAAAACACTTCAACATTAAAGGTACTGCTTGGGCATATACCATCTATGAATTAGCCGCAGTACCAGGTACTTTAATCTGTGGTTGGGTATCAGATAAATTATTCAAAGGTAAACGTGGTTTAACCGGCTTCATCTTCATGATTTTAACGACTGCAGCGGTTATCGCTTTATGGTTAAATCCAGCAACCCCTGAAGCAGAATTAGCCCTTTATGCGGATAAAGCCTGGTATCAAAACCCATATCAATTAACTGACTTTATCTTAATGACCACAATCGGTTTCTTAATCTACGGTCCAGTAATGTTAATTGGCTTACACGCCCTTGAACTTGCCCCGAAAAAAGCGGCAGGAACTTCAGCAGGTTTCACCGGTTTATTCGGTTACTTAGGTGGTACTGTTTCTGCTTCTGCAGTCGTTGGTTGGGCAGCAGAATACTATGGCTGGGACGGTGGTTTCTATGTCATGATCACCGGCGGTGTGTTAGCGGTCTTGTTAATGTTCATTACCATGATTGAAGAAGGTAAGCACAAAGCGAAATTAGATGATCATTATGGTAAATAACAATTGACGCTTAATTAAGGAAGAGTAATTTATACTCTTCCTTTTTTTAACAAACTGCACCTCGAAAGAGATAACTTTTTATTAACATTTAATATTGGTTAACCGGTAAGAAGAATAAAGGTGAATATTATGTATTTATTTAAATTAAGTGTAATCGGTTTAAGTATTATCGCCGTGACTTGCTCTGCTAATGCAAAAGGTCCTAAAATACCTTATTCTCATCAAGGTGTTACTGCAATTGATTATAAACATAAAAATGAAGTGAAATGGGTTTCAGTAGAAGATATTGCAGAACAATTAAAAGGCAAACCGCCAATGACGGTAAGTTTTGATGTTGATGATACCACTTTAGTTTCTTCTCAATGTTTTTATTATGGGAAAAAAACATTTTCACCTAATAGTTTCGATTATTTGCATAATCAAGCTTATTGGAATTTCGTCGCTGATGGCTGCGATAAATATTCTATTCCAAAAGAATCTGCAAAACGTATTATTGATATGCACCAAGCGCGTGGAGATCAAGTTATCTTCATTACAGGACGTACCCCACATGAAAATCATAAAGCGGATCAAATCGATCAATTAGGGCGTATTTTAGAACAAGCTTTCCAAATTAAAAATATGCAACCTGTTAACTATACCAAAGATACTCCCGTTGAACCTTATAAATATGATAAAACGAGATATATAGTAGAGCACAAAGTGGCAATTCATTATGGAGATAGCAACGACGATATTCTTGCTGCTCGTGAAGCAGGTATCCGTGGTATTCGCGTAATTCGTTCAGCTGTCAGTACCAACCGCCCATTACCATTGAATGGTGGCTATGGCGAAGAAGTTGTTGTGGATTCATCTTACTAAAATGATATTCAATAATATATCGTAAAAATAAATACATTTTTAACCGCACTATACCCTTCAAAAATAGGAGATTTTTTATGAAAATAAAAACGGCGTTAACCCTAGCTGCATTAGCAACATTAACCGCTTGCACTAACCAAGCTCAACTACAACCAATGAATCATAAAGAAAAGATAGTCATTGCCCATCGTGGTGCAAGTGGTTACTTACCTGAGCATACCTTAGAAAGTAAAGCGCTTGCCTTTGGTCAAAAAGCAGATTATTTAGAACAAGATTTAGCAATGACCAAAGATAATCAATTAGTGGTAATTCATGATCATTTCTTGGATGGATTAACTGATGTCGCGAAAAAATTCCCGACCCGCCATCGTAAAGACGGTCGCTATTATGTAGCAGATTTTACCTTAAAAGAAATCCAAAGCTTGGAAATGACAGAAAATTTCCAAATCGAAAACGGAAAACAGATCCAAGTTTATCCAAACCGATTCCCAATGTGGAAATCTCATTTCCGTATCCATACGTTTGAGGAAGAACTTGAGTTTATTCAAGGTTTAGAAAAATCAACCGGTAAAAAAATCGGTATTTATCCAGAAATTAAAGCCCCTTGGCTGCATCACCAAGAAGGAAAAGATATTGCCCTTGCCACTTTAAAAGTGTTACAAAAATACGGTTACACGAAAAAAACTGATCCTGTTTATCTACAAACTTTTGATTTCAATGAATTAAAACGGATCAAAACCGAACTGTTACCAAAACTCGGTATGGATATAAAATTGGTACAACTTATCGCCTATAGCGACTGGGGCGAAACACAAGAGAAAGATGCAAAAGGTAAATGGATAAACTACGATTACGATTGGATGTTTAAAGATGGCGCAATGGCAGAAGTGGCAAAATATGCTGATGGCGTAGGACCAGGCTGGTATATGTTGGTTGATGAGAAAACATCAACACCAAACCACGTTGTTTACACGCCATTAGTTAAAGAGTTAGCAAAATATCCACTTGAGGTTCACCCTTATACCGTTCGTAAAGATGCCTTGCCAAATTTCTTTACTAACGTCAACCAAATGTATGATGCGTTGCTCAATAACGCCGGCGCTACCGGAATTTTCACGGACTTCCCTGATACCGCGGTTGAGTTTCTTAAATCCGAGAAAAAATAATTCGCTATCGCAACGTTAATCTCTTACCAATACGGTTACTTTAGGTAACCGTATTTTTTGAAATATTTATTTTAAAATTTCCTAAAATTTAGACCGCACTTCTTATTTTTTATTTTGTATAAAATTACCTCTAACTGCACATTTATCACTATAAAAACTGGCTTAAAAGCAAAATTTTTTGCGATCAATATCTCAAATAACAATTTTATTTCTGGACTTTTTTGAAATATATGTTTCAATTTAAATATCAAATAATAAGTTAGGATTTGTGATTAATTCATCACTAAGGAAAAGCACAATGAAAACAGAAAAAACATTAGATCTTATTTGTCTTGGACGTGTCGCGGTCGATTTATATGCGCAACAAATCGGCTCGCGTTTGGAAGATGTCAGTTCTTTCGCCAAATATTTAGGCGGTTCTTCCGGTAACGTTGCCTATGGAACCGCGGTTCAAGGCGTTAAATCCTCTATGTTGGCTCGTGTCGGCGATGAACACATGGGGCGTTTCCTACGAGAAGAATTGCAACGTGTTGGGGTAGATACCAGCCATTTAATTACTGATAAAGAACGCCTTACTGCTCTCGTCATTTTAGGTATTAAGGATCAAGATACTTTTCCTCTCATTTTTTATCGTGATAATTGTGCTGATATGGCGATTAGCGCAGAAGATTTTGATGAAGCCTATATTGCCTCTGCCAAAGCCTTAGCGATCACGGGAACCCATCTTTCCCATCCGAAAACTCGTCATGCGGTCTTAACCGCTCTTGAATATGCCGGTCGTAATGGAACCAAACGCCTGTTGGATATTGACTATCGTCCGGTACTTTGGGGCTTAACTTCCCTCGGGGATGGTGAAACCCGTTTTATTGATTCTGAAGCAGTAACTAAATCATTACAAGAAGTATTACATCATTTTGACGTACTGGTCGGTACTGAAGAAGAATTCCATATTGCCGGAGGTTCTACAGATACACTAACTGCGTTGAAAAACGTGCGTAAAGTCAGCCAAGCCACATTAGTTTGCAAACGCGGCGCGCTAGGTTGCTCCGTCTTTGAAGACGCCATTCCAGATGATCTTGATGGAGGTATTAATATCTATGGCGTACGAGTTGAAGTGCTGAATGTGTTAGGTGCGGGAGATGCCTTTATGTCCGGGTTATTACGCGGTTATATTAATGGCGAAAGCTGGGAACAATGCTGTCGTTATGCTAACGCCTGTGGCGCATTGGTAGTTTCTCGTCATGGTTGTGCACCCGCCATGCCCACTAAAGAAGAATTAGACGATTATTTATCTCGCGCTGAAATCGTACCTCGTCCAGACTTAGATGAGCAATTAAACCATTTGCACCGAGTTACCACGCGTAAAACACAATGGGACGATCTCTGCATTTTTGCCTTTGATCACCGTAAACAACTCGTCGATATGGCAGAAAAATGTGGCGCAGATCCAAAACGCATACCAAAATTAAAAATGCTCTTATTGCAAGCGGCGGAACAAACTGCTAAAGAAGAAGGTATTTATAACGGTCATGCCGGTATTTTGGCTGATACTACTTTCGGTCAAGTGGCACTTAATGAAATCACTGGTAAAAAATGGTGGATTGGACGTCCAATTGAGTTACCATCCTCACGTCCATTACGTTTAGAACATGGTGACTTAGGAACGCAATTGATCAAGTGGCCAATGGAACACGTTGTAAAATGTCTTGCATTCTATCACCCCGCAGATAAAGCAGAAATGAAAGCAGATCAAGATGCAACGTTAAAAGAAGTCTATCAAGCCTGCTGTCAAACCGGTCACGAATTATTACTTGAAATTATTCTTCCTGCCGATATGGAACAAAAAGAAAGCTATTATGTTGAAATGGTTACCCATTTCTACCGCCTTGGCATCAAACCGGATTGGTGGAAATTACCGGGCGTCAGCGCCGAAACTTGGGCAGCATTAAGTAAAGTGATCGAACACCACGACGCCCACTGCCGAGGAATTCTGATCCTTGGCTTAGACGCGCCGGAAAGTGTCTTTGAAGCAGTATTCAAAGCCTCCGCCAACGCACCATTAGTTAAAGGTTTTGCCGTCGGCCGCACCATTTTCGGTCAACCGTCTGCCGATTGGCTTGCGGGTAAACTGGATGATGAAGGCTTAATTAAAGAAACCTCCGAACGCTACAGAAGATTAATTAAACTGTGGAAAAATCGCAAAAACTAAACCATTCAAACAAGGGTTCCTACGGGAACCCTTAATTTTTGCTAAAATCACGCTATAATAACCTCATCTTCAACCAATCATTCCTTATTATGCACACACTCATTTTTCTACACGGACTTCTAGGCTCAAATCAAGATTGGCAAAACGTCATCAAAAAACTACCGCACTTTCGCTGCATCAGTTTAGATCTCCCACTACATGCACAATCTCAACAATATCACGTGGAAAACTTTGAACAAAGTTGCCAGTATCTTGCCACACAAATCCAACAACATATCGGAAATTCGCCTTATTTTTTAGTCGGTTACTCACTAGGCGGACGCTTGGCATTATATTACAGCCTCCAGTTTCAACAAGCTAAAGGAAACCTGCAAGGGATTATTTTGGAAGGTGCTAATCTTGGATTAAGTCGCGAAGCCGACCGCCTCGCACGTTGGCAAAATGATGACCATTGGGCGCAACGATTTGCACAAGAACCCATACAACAAGTCCTCAACGATTGGTACCAACAGCCTGTCTTTGCCCATTTGACCGACAGCGAACGCATGGCACTCATCGAAAAACGCGCCACTAATCAAGGGACAGCAATCGCACAAATGCTGCGCGCCACCTCTCTTGCCAAACAACCCGACTTTAGATCCAAACTACATACAACCTGCCTGCCGATTTATTATCTTTGCGGCGAGAAAGATCAAAAATTCCGCACCATTGCCGAACAAGAACATCTTAATCTACACCTTATCCCACAAGCTGGACACAACGCCCATTTAGAAAATCCCCTCGCCTTTGCTGATGCAATACAGACGATTTTCAACCGCTCTCCTACATAAATCCAATCTCAAAATTTGAGGCAAAAAATAACCGCACTTTTAAAAACTACTTAAAAGTGCGGTTAATTTTTAGATGATTTACTAAGGGCAACTAGGCGCCTTTTTTACGACGTTTTAATGTATCAACTAATACTGCAACAACAATGATTCCACCTTTGACAATTTGTTGCCAATACGGGTCAACTCCTAACATATTTAAGCCTTTGTTTGTTGTACCGATAATTAATGCGCCAATGACGCACATAGGAATAGTACCAAATCCGCCGGTTAACGATACCCCGCCAATAACTGCCGCAGCAATAGCATCTAACTCCCACGATAAACCGTAAGAAGGGTTTCCTGCATAAGTTCTGGCAGCAAGCAATGCACCGGCAAGTCCGGATAAAGCGCCCGCAAAGGTATAAACAAGAATTAAGGTTTTGGTTGTGTTAATTCCACAAATTTTGGCTGCATTTAAGTTTCCCCCTACCGCATAAACATGGCGACCAAAAGTAGAATGACTTAATAAAATATGGGAAATAATCACAATGAGAATATAGAGAATGACAAGACCAGGTAAACCAAAAAGATTCATATCAGCAATCCAAGTAAAGGCTTCGGAAGAAGCATCGATCGGACGACCATCAGAATATAATTGCGCAGCACCTCGCGCGATAATCATCATCCCCAAGGTAGCAATAAACGGCGGAATTCCTCCCAACGCTGTCAATCCACCATTGATTGCGCCCATAAAGGCACCCAGTACAAGCGATATAGAAAAGGCTAAAAGTGCTGCACTTACTGCGTCACCACCGGTCACAACAGATGCTGCCACGACAGAAGTTAATGCCACCATTGAACCTGAAGATAAATCAATACCGGTAGTAATAATTGCAAAGGTCACCCCGATAGCAATAATACCGAACATAGAAACTTGCTCAATAATACTCCATACGGTACGGGTGGAAAAGAAACCGTCGATAGACGCAGACAGAACTAAAAATAATGCAATTAGGATCAGAACCATTCCATATGCATTAATGATTTTTTTCAAAGAAACTTGTGACATAATTCGTACCTCGTTTGTTATTCTTAAACAAATTTTGTATCTATAAATTAATGAACCGCTAATCCTGAAGCCAATTCCAACACGCGCTCTTGACTCAATTCTTGCTGCGGAATAATTCCCGCCTGACGTCCCTCGTGCATTACCATTACCCGATCACTCATCGATAACAATTCCAACATATCTGATGTGATCATAATGATCGTTTTTCCTTGTTTGGAAAGTTCTACCATTAACTTGTACAATTCTGCTTTCGCCCCGACATCAATCCCTTTGGTTGGCTCATCTAAAATCAAAATATCTGGCTCAAGCAATAACCAACGAGCAAGTAATACTTTTTGTTGGTTTCCGCCGGAGAGATTATTGGTAATCACTTCGACATTTGGCGCTTTAATTTTTAATTTCTCTTTTTGTTCATAAGCGGTTTTTTGTGATTTTGTTACCGAAACTAAAAAATTTTCCAAATAAGGCGACATTTTCGGCATAATCATATTATCTGTAATACTTAAATTGAGGAATAATCCCGTTAACTTACGATCTTCTGTGACAAACCCGATTTTATGTTTCATCGCATCCAACGGATTTTTAATTTGAACTCTTTCTCCGTGAATATAGATGTCACCACTATCTGCCGGTTTATATCCAAATAAGCTCTCGACAATTTCAGATCGACCTGCGCCGACTAATCCAGCGATACCAAAAATTTCCCCTTTTCGTACCGCAAAGCTGACATCTTGATATTTTCCTGCGCGAGTGAAATTTTTAATTTCCAATATAATTTCATTAGATAAATCAAAGCGTTCTCGTTGGAACATTTCTGACATATCACGCCCCACCATCATAGAAATCAATTCTTCTTTTGTCACTTTAGAAGTCGCTTTTGTACCTACATATTGTCCATCACGAATAACCGTGATCTCATCAGATACTTTAAATACCTCATCTAATTTGTGTGAAATAAAAATAATAGAAATACCACGTTTTTTAACTGTATCAATGATTTTGTAAAGTTGATCCACTTCCGTTTCCGTCAATGCGGTAGTCGGCTCATCCATAATAATCACTTTAGCATCATTGGATACCGCCGTTGCGATTGCAACCAACTGTGCTTTCGCTACAGATACATCAGACATTTTTTGTGTCACATCCATCGGCACTCCTAATTCTTTTAAGATTTCCGATGTTTTGCGATCCATTTCCTTTTGATTTAAAAAGAATTTACCAGAGGTAATTTCGCGTCCAAGATAAAAATTATCCGCGATAGTTAAATTTGCCGCTGGAGAAATTTCTTGTGGCACCATGGTCAATCCGCTACGAATAGCATCAATAGGACGACTAGGTTTAAACGGTTTTTCATCTAAAATCAGCTCGCCACCACTATCAGGAATATAAATACCATAAAGAATTTTCATTAACGTGGATTTACCTGCGCCATTTTCTCCCATTAGCGCATGAATACTGCCGCGTTTTACTTTAAGATTAATTCCGTCCAATGCCTTTACGCCAGGAAATGTTTTTGAAACATTTCGCATTTCCAAAATATAAGGTGACCGATTTAAATCATTCATTGAGAACTCCTTAGTTCATTACCGATGAGTAACAGACTATTTCTTATACTTATTCAGATATTGTTCTTTTTTATCTGGAGTAACTAATTCAAATGGAATCCAATTGTATAAAGGAACTTTCTCCCCCATTACTGCTTTATATGCCATTTCAACACTTGTACTCCCTTGCCCCGATGCTGATTGATAAACTGTTGCATCCAACCCTTTTCCTAAATATTCCAATGCATCAGGTGTCGCATCAATGCCAACAATTAATAAGTCTTCATCTTTCAAGCCAATTTTTCTAGCGGCTAACAAGGCACCAATTGCCATTTCATCATTATTTGCTAAAACAACATTAATCCCTTTGTATGCTGAAAAGAGATTTTCAGCGACCTCCATACCTTTAGCGCGATCCCATTTGGCTTCTTGTTCCGCAACAATTTGAATTTCATTATGCTTAGTTAAAATGTTTTTGTTACCTTCAGTACGTTTAATTTGTGCATCTAATCCCAATGGGCCGAGCAAAATAATAGCTTTTGCCGGTTGACCATTTAATGCTTGTTCAACAAAACGACCTTGCATTTCGCCACTTGTGATTTCTTCTGAGCCAACATAACTTGTTAGATATTGCATATCATCTTCGTTAGGGCGAACAGCGACAACAACGAAAGGGATATTGGCTTTTCTGACCTTTTGCCCCATTGCCTTAATAATTTTAGGATCGGTCGGCATGGCAATTAATGCATCAATATTTGAATCAATAAAATTCTCCGTATCATTGAGCATTTTGGCAGGATCACCACTTGCATCAGCAAAACGTAATTTAATATCTGGATGATCTTTTGCATAATTCTGCATCGCATCTTGCAAATACGTTGGATACTTATCTGCCAAACTATACATCACCACACCAATATTAATCTCTTTCGCCAGTACAACCGGTACGAACAGAAAACCGAGTATCAATACAGATATTTTGTTTAACATCGCATTTCCTCCCCATTATCATCAAATTAACTTCTTGGAAATGGGCAATGCAATGCATTGCCCTAAATACCAATCAATAATTATTTTTTATATTTAGCTTGGTATTCTTCTTTTTTATCCGGAGTAACTAATTCAAACGGTACCCAGTTGACTTTTTCAACTTTTTCGCCTTTAGCAATTTTATAAGCCGTTTCCGCACCAGCGTAACCCTGACCTTGAGCAGATTGGAAAACCGTTGCATCCAAGCCTTTCCCCAAATACTCTAACGCATCTGGAGTCGCGTCAACGCCCACAATAAAAATATCTTCATCTTTCACGCCCAATTTACGTGTTGCGAGTAATGCACCAATCGCCATTTCATCATTGTTACTCACAATAACATTGATATTTTTATTTGCTGCGAGTACGTTTTCTGCAATAGTCAACCCTCTATCACGTTCCCATTTACCCTCTTGCTCAGAAACGACTTTGATATTTGAATGTTGTGCAAAAATTTCTTTTGCCCCTTCGGTACGTTTAGCGACCGCATCCAAACCTAAAACCCCCATCAAAATTAAGGTTTCCGCCGGCTTACCATCAAGGGCATTAACAAGATAATCTCCTTGAATACGTCCTGCTTCAATTTCATCGGAACCGACATAGCTGGTGACATATTGCATATCTTCATCGTTCGGTTTGCGGTTCACTACAATAAGAGGAATCCCTGCTTTTTTTGCTTTACGCCCGATTACTTTAACGATATTCGGATCAGTAGGAACCACTAATAAAGCATCAACTTTTTGATCAATAAAAGTTTCTACGTCATTTAATTGACGTGCGGGATCTGCATTAGCATCAGAAAGTTTAATTTCAACGTCATCATGCTGTGCATCAAAATCACGAATGGCATCTTGTAAATAAGTTTGCCATTTATCTGCAAAAGAAACCATCGGGGCCCCAATCACAATATTTTTTGCAGTTACTGCTTGAGACGTTAAAAGTAAACCACCGCATAACGCCGCTAATAGTGCTTTCTTCATAATGCTACTCCTTAAAGGTTGAGTGAATGACTACATCCTGAAATACCACTATATTGCACAACCTGTTTGACTTGTGAATATAAATTTCAAAATAGAACAATTTGAAACAAATTGTCTAAAGGTATGTATATCATTAAGGAAATGGCATAGCAAATAGGAAGTTAAGATTTTGTGAAATAGATCTTGTTTTTAAATAAAAAAATTTTTTGACACTTAGCTTTTGTTGAAAAGATCAAATTTTTATTGGGATTTAACCTCCTATTTTAGGATAAAAATAGTGCCATTTTATGGTAAAAAAATAGCGAAATAAAAAAGATAACTTAATGATATTGCTTAATAATAAAAAACCGTAAAGCGCGGTCAATTTTTTGATCATTTTTTCAATCGCATAAAACGAAAAAAGAGCGTTCTACTTAACACTCTTTATCCGTGTTACATTACTGTATCAACACAAAAAATTAGGCAATTTCATCCACTTTAACCCAACGTTTTTGTTCACAAGATTGCGCAATAGCATCTAGCACTCGAGATACTTTAAAGCCTTCCTCAAACGCCGGATACATCGTTTGATTATTTGCTAATCCATTGACTAAGTCACGAATTTCAACCGTTTTTTGATCATTAAAACCAATACCATGTCCTGCACTCACACAGAAATTTTTATAATCCGGATGTAATGGACCGGTTAAAATGGTTTTAAACCCTTGTCTAGCCGGATCTTCATCATGAAGATAAAGTTTTAATTCTGCCATCCGTTCTTGCGTATAAGTAATCGTACCTTTGGTTCCAGTAATGACATAACTTAATCCCATCTTACGCCCACAAGCAATACGAGACGTTTCAATCGTTCCCATACAACCATTGGCAAAACGAACAAGTGCGGTCGCTTGATCTTCATTTTCTACCGGCAAACGTTCGGCTAAATTTTTCGGGTTTGGACGATCCTTAATCACGGTTTCCATATCCCCAATCACCTTTTCAATATCGCTCCCCACTAAATATTGCGACATTTGTACAATATGCGCTGCTAAGTCACCTAATGCACCTAAACCCGCTTTTTCTTTCACGCAATGCCAATCTAACGGCGTATTTTCATTGGCTAAATAATCTTCATTATGAGTACCATAAAAATGAATCAGTTTACCGATTTCTCCCCGCGCAATAATTTCACGTGCTAATTGCGTGGTCGGATTTTTAATATAATTAAATCCCACCAAGGTTTTCACACCAGCTTTTTCTGCCGCTTCGTACATAATCTTCGCATCCGCCGCACTTAATGCCAATGGTTTCTCTGAATAGACATGCTTGCCATTCGCTATCGCGGCGAGCGCAATCTCTTTATGCAAAAAATTTGGCGTACAAATATCCACCACATCTACATTAGGATCAGATACTACCTCTTTCCAATCACCGGTAGAACGATTAAAACCAAATTCTTTCGCTTTTTGTGCAGCTAATTCTGGCGTAATTTCCGCTAAGTATTCCAACACTAATTCTGCTTCCAGCGGAAACACCGTCGGTGCTTGCGCATAAGCAATAGCATGACAACGTCCAATATACCCCGTACCGATTAATCCTACTCTGACTTTTTTCATTTTGAATTCCTTTGTTTAACCCTAAAAAAAGAAGACAGCATTTGCCATCTTCTTATCCTTACTCAACCTAATCGAAATAAACACCTACGTCATTATAATGTTGGCATCGCAAATGAAGCGGAAGTCGCGTGCGGATCGAATTCTGGCCAACGTGTTGTCACGGTTTTCATTTTGGTGTAGAAACGCACACCATCTGGACCATAAATATTCAACGCGCCATAAACAGACTCTTTCCAACCACCGAAACAATGGAACGCCATCGGTACCGGAATTGGTACATTTACCCCCACCATACCGGCTTGAACTTGATATGCGAATTCGCGTGCTGCAGCGCCATTATTCGTGAAGATCGCAGAACCGTTACCAAAACGATGCTCATTAATTAACTTCATCGCCTCTTCAAAATTTTTCGCCCGAACAATCCCTAATACTGGACCAAAAATTTCTTCTTTGTAAATCGTCATATCTGGTGTAACGTGGTCAAATAAGCAAGGGCCAATGAAGTAACCGCCTTCATAACCTGCCGGTTTTTGACCGCGACCATCCACTAATAAGGTTGCCCCTTCTTCAACACCTTTATTCACATAACCCGTTACATTATTTAAATGGCGCTCGCTAATGAGCGGTCCGAAATCCATTTCTTTTTCGCCATCTTTCGGCATTCCATCACCATAACGCAATGCTTTCACTCGAGGAACCAATGCTTCGACTAATTTATCCGCGGTTGCATCATCAATAGTTACCGCAATCGGAAGCGCCATACAACGCTCGCCTGCAGCTCCAAAAGCCGAACCCAATAACGCATTTACTGTCGTATTAATATCCGCATCCGGCATTACTAAACCATGGTTTTTCGCCGCGCCCAATGCTTGAACACGTTTACCGTATTCAGAACCTAATTTATACACAGAACTTGCTGCCACACTCGATCCTACAAAGCTCACTGCTTTAATGCGAGGATCACGAATTAACGCTTCATTATCTTCGCGATCACCATGTACCACGTTAAATACGCCATCAGGTAATCCGGCTTCTGTTAATAATTCCGCTAAACGCACACTGGCTGACGGATCAAGTTTAGACGGTTTTAAAATGAAGGTATTACCGCAAGCTAAGGCAACCGGGAACATCCACATCGGTACCATCGCCGGAAAGTTAAATGGCGTAATCCCCAAACAAACCCCTAACGGTTGCATGGTCGAATGAATATCAATACCACGACCGGCTTGTTCAGAAAATTCCCCTTTTAACAAATGTGGAATACCACAAGCAAATTCCACAACTTCCAAACCGCGCGTTAATTCACCTTGCGCATCAGAAAAAGTTTTACCATGCTCCTGAGTAATCAACGCCGCTAATTCATCCCAATCGCGTTGCAATAATTCTTTAAACTTAAATAAAATACGAGCGCGACGTAACGGAGAAGTCGAAGCCCAAGCCGGAAATGCTTTTTGCGCTGCTTCTGCCGCTTGCAAAGCCTCATCCACCGTACTCATCCGAACTTGACGAATTTGTTCTCCCGTTGCCGGATTGAATATAGGCCAAATATTTTCCCCTTTACTTTCAACTTTTTTACCATTGATAAAATTTAAAACGGTTTCCATTCTTTGCTCCTTCTTAATTTAAGTGGAATAACAAGCGATAAGCTATCTGTACGCTTAGATTAGAACAATGAAATAAATTTTTCAATCCATTTATCTAAATAATGAAATAATTATTCCATTTTTGTGATCTAGGTTGGATTTTAGCAAATTTTTAATGGCTAAAATTTATCAGTGCGGTATGATTTCAATACCAATTCAATGTTGCCTTGAAACTATCAATACTGGAGGTTAATGTGAGCTATTTATTATCAAAATCAAACAAAAGTCACCCAAAAGCCAATGGCGAAGTCCAAAAAATTACTCCACAAAGTGCCAACTGGGAATATGTTGGCTTTGAAATGTACCATTTACAAGCGGGACAAGAGCTAAAATTTAACACCGAAGGTACGGAGGTTTGTTTTGTTTTAGTTGCTGGTAAAGCCAATATTTCAACCGCAGATCAAACATTTGAGCATATCGGAAACCGTGCTACCCCATTTGAACGAATTCCGCCTTATTCTGTTTATGTCCCACATGATCACGATGTCAATATCAAAGCTGACACTTATCTTGAATTAGCGGTATGTCGTGCGCCAAGCCCACAAGGCACCTTACCAGTACGCTTAATTACGCCGGAAGAAGTCGGAGTAGAAAAGCGCGGTTACGGTAATAACAAACGTTTGGTACATAATATTTTACCGGAAACGGAAAGTGCCGATGCGCTATTAGTCGTGGAAGTGTTCACAGATGAAGGATGTACCAGTTCTTTCCCAAGCCATAAACATGACCAAAAAAATAGCGAAAATGAAACCTATTTAGAAGAAACCTACTATCACCGTTTCGAGCCAGCTCAAGGCTTTTGTTTACAACGGGTTTATACCGACGATCGCTCTTTGGATGAATGCATGGCGGTTTATGATGGTGATGTCGTACAAGTACCAAAAGGCTACCATCCGGTGGCGACCATTGCTGGTTACAACAACTATTACCTCAATGTGATGGCAGGTCCTGTACGTAAATGGCGTTTCACTTGGGAAAAAGATCATCAATGGATCAACACCCAAGAATACGCAGATAAATTTAAATAAAACGCAAAAACCCCATCTTATGATGGGGTTTTACTTTTAAATCCGAGCGATATTAATCTTCCAACGAATAAGGTAATGGAACCGATTGTAAGGTTTCGCCACTTGGCAATCGGAAGACGTTGGCGTCGGATTGATTATTCATCACAACTTGTAACCATAAAACGCCGTCTAAATTGACCGCACTTAATACACTGCCGGTTTTGCGCCATCCGTTTTCTAACTGCATTTCAATTTCGCTCAAAATTTCCACCGCACTTTCTGTTTGCGAGGAAAACGTAAACATTGCGCGTTTATTCGTGCCGCGATATTTGGCGCGTGCGACGGTTTCCTGCCCAATATAACAACCTTTACGAAAAGAGATGGCTTGTTCTATCGCTTGTAAATTCAACGCTTGTGGTAAAAATTCAAATTGCGCCGGCGCATTTAAAATCGGGTAACCTTGTTGAATTTCCCAACGATCCCACGCGTTTTCCGCCTGTGTCGCTTGCCATTCGCCTTGCGGATTAATCAGCAGATGTGCGCTCGGTGCGAGAGATAAAACATATTGCGCTTCAATTTTCGGTAATTCACCTAAAATACCCAAAATTGCCACATCCGGCAGACGAAATTCCACTTTAGAAAAGACCGCATATTTTTTTAACTGGTCTAACGCACTCGGCAATAAGGCTTTGCGGATAATCAAACCAAAATGTTGTTCTCCCATACGCAGCAAGCGGAAAATTGAACTCATCTTGCCTTTCGGGTCACAATGCGCAGCTAAAGTTGATGCACCAAGCGATAACGCAGTCACATCACAAGTCAGCTGCCCTTGCAAAAATTTTTCGGCATCAACACCCATTAATTCGATCAATTGATATTGTTGAAGTAGGATAATTTCACTCATCATCATTTATTCCAAATTCTGAATTTGCTCGCGCATTTGTTCAATCAACACTTTTAGTTCAACCGCCGTCGCTGTCACCTCGGCATCAATAGATTTTGATGCCAAAGTATTGCTTTCACGATTAAGCTCTTGCATCATAAAGTCCAATTTGCGTCCAACCGCGCCGCCTTTTTGCAAAATATTACGCGTTTCTTTCACGTGCATTTGCAAACGATCCAATTCTTCCGCCACATCCACGCGCTGTGCCAGCAATACCATTTCTTGTTCTAAACGTTGCGGATCTGCTTGCAATTGAATTTCGGCAAATCGTTGCAATAAACGCTCCCGTTGCCATTGCAAAATCATCGGCATTTTTGACCGCACTTTTTGCGCTTCTTGCGTCACGGAAGTCAATCGTTGCTCCAATACATCCAACAATTTTTCCCCCTCGCGCGCGCGCATTGCAATAAAATCTTGCAATAACGTATCAAAAGCGCTCAGTAAATCTCGGCTGATCATATCCAAATCCTGCTCCGGTGTTTCCACTACGCCGGGATAGCGCAATACATCAGTTAAATTAATTTCGCCGCCACCTGCCTGTTGTTGTAACCATTGTAACGATTGGATAACTTGCTGTGCGAGTTCTTGATTTAATTGTAAATTTTGTGCATGTTGTTTTCGTTGATCAATACGCAAACTACATTCAATTTTACCGCGCGTTAAACCTTGGCGCAGCTTTTCCCGCAACGGATTTTCCAAGGCACGAAATTGTTCCGGCACTCGAAAAAAGGTTTCCAAATAACGCTGGTTCACCGAACGAATTTCCCATACTGCATCACCCCATTCTTTTTTAATTTCGTAGCGTGCAAAAGCGGTCATACTGTAAATCATATTGTTCTCCTAAATATCTATATCAATTTACGCGGATTATTGTAACGATAAATCAATTTTCTGTCAGATCATAAAAAAGAGATTGATTAAAAAATAATACCAAATTGCACAAAAAAAAAACAACTCTATAATTCCTCTTACTGTTAATATAACCAATTGAGATCTTTATGCGTACATCATTACATCAATTAAAATGGGGACTATTCAATTTAATTGAGGGGGACTTTATTGCTAATTATGCGAAAACCTATGGGGAATGGTCGGAAGTCGAAGTATTTTTTTTCCATTCTCTGCTAAATGCTCAAGATAATGTCATTGAAGTAGGTGCCAATATTGGAATGCATACCATCCCTATTGCAAAAAAAATTCCACAAGGCAGGTTATTTTGCTTCGAACCACAACGTGTTCTTTTTCAGGCTTTATGTTGTAACCTCTCATTAAATCAGCTAACCAATGTTTATAGTTATAATCAAGGTGTTAGCTATCAATCTCAAGAGATGGAAATTGTAGGCTCTAATTACGATACTGCTTGGAATTATGGCAGTTATTCATTAGATAAAGGGTTTAATAGCGAAGGAAATTTTCATGGCGAAACGCATATTGAAACCATTCAAATTATCAGTCTTGATACGCACACTGAAATTCAAAAACTGTCGTCATTAAAATTGTTAAAAATTGATGCGGAAGGGTTTGAAATGAATGTATTGCGTGGTGCAGAAGAAACCATCAAAACGTTTCAGCCTGTCATTTTTGTAGAAGCGCATCTACAAAATGAAACTTTAGCACTCATTGAATACATCAATAGCCTTAATTATGATTGTTATTGGTTTTGTTCCGCTCGTTACCAACCAAATAACCACTTTCAACAACCTGAAACTCTCGGCGGTTGTGACTATAATTTAGCTTGTTTTCACCGTTCTCAATCCCCCACTATACCAGAGCAACTGTTAGCACGAAGTGACAAATTGCCCAAGCAGATTACATTAATACAAATAATAACATAAAAGAAAAATACCGTATTTTTGGGGAAATTTTTTTGATCTCCTTGTTTGCATGTTAAAATAACCGCACTTTTAATTTTGAACAAAGGAACAAGCAATGCGTCCAAACGAACGAGCAAATCATCAACCAAGAACCATTAAAATTACCCGCCATTACACCAAACACGCCGAAGGCTCGGTGTTAGTGGAGTTTGGCGATACCAAAGTATTGTGTACCGCCAGTGTTGAAGAAAGTGTCCCGCGCTTTCTTAAAGGTCAAGGGCAAGGTTGGGTAACTGCTGAATACGGGATGTTACCACGTTCAACCCATAGCCGGATGCAACGCGAAGCGGCAAAAGGCAAACAAGGCGGGCGTACCATGGAAATCCAGCGTTTAATTGCCCGTTCATTGAGAGCCATGGTCGATTTGGAAGCGCTAGGCGAACGCAGTATTACTTTAGATTGTGATGTCATCCAAGCAGATGGCGGTACGCGCACCGCGTCAATCAGTGGCGCTTGCGTCGCGTTAATTGATGCCATCAATGGCTTGCTCGCAAACGGTACCTTAAAAACTAATCCATTAAAAGGATTAGTGGCAGCGATTTCGGTTGGTATTGTCAATGGCGAAGCGGTATGCGATTTAGAATATGTGGAAGATAGCGCTGCTGAAACCGATATGAATGTAGTGATGATGGAAGATGGACGCATGATTGAAGTGCAAGGCACAGCGGAGGGCGAACCCTTTAGCCATGAAGAATTGTTGAATTTATTAAGTTTAGCAAAACAAGGATGCGAACACATTTTTGTCGCACAACGAGCAGTATTAGTGGATTAAGATACTTGTATTACTTTTTAAGTATGTAATTAGCATTTCAAAGATATGATGAAAGATAATATAAATCAGTTTATTAACACAATTCTAAAAGGCGATTGTGTAGAAAATTTAAGAATAATGCCAAGCAATAGCGTTGATTTAATTTTTGCTGACCCTCCATATTTTATGCAAACCGAGGGGGAATTATTACGCTCTAATGGCGAAAAATTTTCAGGTGTAGAAGATGATTGGGATAAGTTTAACGACTTTGACCAATATGATTCTTTTTGTAAAGAATGGCTAACAGAATGTAAAAGAATTTTAAAGCCAACAGGTTCAATTTGGGTGATTGGCTCTTTTCAAAATATCTATAGAATTGGCTACATTATGCAAAATTTGGGATTTTGGATTTTAAATGATGTTATTTGGAATAAAACAAACCCAGTACCCAATTTTGGTGGTACGAGGTTTTGTAATGCCCACGAAACAATGCTTTGGTGTGCAAAAAGTAAAAATAGCAAATTTATTTTTAATTATAAAACAATGAAGCATTTAAATAATAACAAACAAGAGCGGAGTATTTGGCAAATACCATTATGCACAGGAAGTGAGAGAATTAAGGGTGAAGACGGTAAGAAAGCTCATTCTACACAAAAACCTGAAGCTTTGCTTTATAAGGTGATTTTATCATCATCAAAACCAAACGATGTGATCCTTGACCCATTTTTTGGGACTGGTACGACTGGAGCGGTTGCAAAGGTTTTAGGACGTAATTACATCGGGTTAGAGCGTGAACCTAAATACATTGAAATAGCAGAAAAAAGGATTGCAGAAATTAATCCAAGCCCTAGCGATATTGAGTTACTTTCCTTGGAAACAAAACCCCCGAGAGTACCAATGAAGACATTAATTGAATACAACTACTTAACGGTAGGGCAAACCTTATTTGATAAAAACCAAAAACCAATTTGCACTGTTCTACAGAACGGAAATGTAACAGATAATCAAGAAGAATTGTCCATACATAAAATGAGCGCAAAAAGTTTAAATAAAACCAATAATAATGGTTGGGATTATTTCTATATTTTTAATAATAATAATTTTGTGTCTCTTGATAGCTTACGATATGAATACACTCTCGCTCAAGGAAAATAATATGAACAATGAGATTCAAGCATTAATAAACGAAGCTGTTTTAAATATTCTTAAAAACAGCAGTAGCGAAAAAAAACTTAAAAATTTAATTGATAAACACGATGTAAAAATTCACTTTGTACCTAGGAACTACCGTATTTTTGGTGGCATTTTACAAAGTATGAACATTCAATTTGGTAACTTTTTAGAAGCATTCATGACTCTTTTAATAAAATCTGACGGCAGATATACTATTTTGGAAGATTATAGTGGTAAGAAAAGTAATAGTTTTCAATTATCAACGCAAAACGATACAAGAATAGATAATTTTATTAGTTCTTGTCAGTACAATGATATAAACATTGATGAAGAATTTCCCAAATTACTACAAGCCATTGCAAATGATGACGATCCCAATCTTTCATCAATTAAGCATGATATTGATATTCTTTTCCAAAACAAGCAAACGGGTGACATTTACTTCCTTGAAGTAAAGTACAATGATGACCACGATACAGGAAAGTTTGTTGATATTAACCGTAAATTTATCAAAACTTATGCCTACTTGGTTCGTGAATTTCCAAAAAACAAAATTAAACCTATTTTGTTTTTCTTCAATAACAAGAAAATGAAGGGTAATATTTATATTCCTGAACTAACAAATATAAGACGTGGAAAAGCATTTTTTGAGGAGTTTTTGAGAATTAAGTATGAAGATGTAGACTCGTATATGAGAAATCTTTCAGAAAGCCCAGAAAACATTAAAGCCTTTGATGATTTATACAAGAAAATTATGTCAATAAGACATTGAAATGTAAAAAGGAAGATTATTTAAGAATATGCAAAATTATAAAATCGAATTTATCAAATTCGCCTTAAGTCGTCATGTATTGCGTTTTGGCGAATTCACATTAAAATCCGGTCGCGTCAGTCCGTATTTTTTTAATGCCGGCTTATTTAATACCAGTGCGGATTTAGCCCGTTTAGGGGAGTTTTACGCTTCAGCGATTGAAGATAGCCAATTGAATTATGACATGATTTTCGGACCGGCATATAAAGGTATTCCGATCGGCACGACAGTGGCGGTAGCGTTGTTTAATCGTTATCAACGTGATATTCCAGTGTGTTTTAACCGTAAAGAAGCCAAAGATCACGGTGAGGGCGGCAATTTGATCGGCTGCCCGTTGCAAGGTAAGGTCTTGCTGGTTGATGATGTGATCACCGCCGGTACCGCCATTCGCGAAGCCATGGATTTGATCGCTGCCAATCAGGCAAAATTA
Source organism: [Pasteurella] mairii (assembly GCA_900454475.1). Lineage (GTDB taxonomy): Bacteria > Pseudomonadota > Gammaproteobacteria > Enterobacterales > Pasteurellaceae > Actinobacillus_B > Actinobacillus_B mairii. The sequence continues at coordinate 246,137 of UGSS01000002.1, read as the reverse complement.
AGCGCGGTGGTCATTGCATTAAACCGCAAAGAACGCGGCAAAGGGGAACTCTCGGCAATTCAAGAAGTCGAAAGAGATTATCAATGTCAGGTTTTATCCATTATTGATTTAGACGATTTGATGCATTTTATTGAACAAGATGAACAATATCGTCAATATTTACCGGCGATGCGCGATTATCGCGAAAAATACGGTGTAAAATAACAAAAAGTGCGGTGGAAATCTTGATAGTTTGTGCATTGCCCAAATTTATGCAAAATCAACCGCACTTTTATTATGTTTGGAGAACGCAATGAATTTTATCGGAAAACTGCTTGGACTTTTTGTCGGCTATAAGGCAGGCGGCTTTTTTGGTGCTGTTATCGGGATGTTGTTAGGGCATTTAGCAGACAAAAAACTCTACGAACTTGGCAGCGTCAATTCCAGCTTTTTCAAAAGCAAAATTACCCGTCAATCCTTGTTTATGCAGACGACCTTTGCGGTATTGGGTAATTTGAGTAAAGCCAAAGGGCGCGTGACCGAAAGCGATATCGCCCTTGCTACAAATTTGATGCAACAAATGCAATTGGATGATGCCAACCGTCGTTTGGCACAAGACGCCTTTACCCGTGGCAAACAGGCGGATTTTCCTATTCGTCAAGTGATCCGTGAATTCCGTTTAGGTTGTGGACAACGTGCTGATTTGTTGCGGATGTTTTTACATATTCAAATTCAAGCCGCATTTGCCGATACGCATTTACACGAAAACGAAAAAGAGGTGTTGTATGTGGTGGTGGAAGAACTCGGCTTATCCCGTTTTCAGTTGGAGCAGATTTTAGCAATGGAATTTGCCTCGCGCCAATTTTCACAACACGCGCAACAACAAGGCAGCTATTCTCAACAAGGCAGTTATACGCAAGGAAATTATCAATATCGTCAACGTCAATCGCAAGGCTATCAATCCTCTGGTCCGACGGTCGAGGATGCATATAAAGTGCTGGGCGTCTCTGCCAGCGACGATCGCGATACAGTGAAACGTGCCTATCGTCGTTTAATGAATGAAAATCATCCGGATAAATTGGTCGCTAAAGGATTGCCGAAAGAAATGTTGGAAATGGCAAAAGAAAAAACGCAGCAAATTCAAGCGGCTTACGACTTAATTTGTAAAGCTAAAGGGTGGAAATAGGCTTTCATGCGTGTGATATTAGCGCCAATGCAAGGGGTGTTAGATCCCTTTGTGCGCCAATTATTAACGGAAATTAATGACTACGATCTGTGTGTGTCAGAATTTGTGCGCGTGGTAGATCAACTGCTGCCGGCAAAAACCTTTTATCGTCTTTGTCCCGAATTGCTCACTGATGGAAAAACCCTTGCCGGTACGCCAGTCAGGGTGCAATTATTGGGGCAACATCCGCAATGGCTGGCGGAAAATGCGCAACGCGCAATCTCGCTCGGCTCGCCCGGCATTGATTTAAATTGCGGTTGCCCGTCTAAAACCGTCAATGGTAGCCATGGTGGTGCGTCGTTATTAAAACAGCCCGAATTAATTTATCAAGCTACAAAAGCCTTGCGCCAAGCGGTACCAGCCTCTTTGCCGGTCAGCGTGAAGATACGTTTGGGCTGGGATAGCGATCAATTTGCCTGGGAAATTGCGGATGCGGTTCAACAAGGTGGCGCAGATGAAATCGCAATTCATGGGCGTACCAAAATCGACGGTTATCGCGCAGATCGGATCAATTGGGCGAAAATTGGCGAATTGCGGCAAAAATTAACCATTCCTGTGATTGCTAACGGAGAAATTTTTCATTGGCAAGATGGGCAAAATTGTCTGGCGGTGACTGGCTGCCAGGATTTGATGGTGGGGCGTGGCGCGCTAAATATTCCGAATTTAAGCCTTGTGCTAAAACACAATCAAGCACCGCTTGATTGGACAGAAATTGTGCCGATTTTGCAAAAATATGCACGGGTAGAGAATCTTCTAGACAGCGGTTTCTATCATGTGGCACGCGTTAAACAATGGTTACACTATTTAAAGAAAAATTACCTTGAAGCGACCGCCCTGTTTGAACAAATTAAAACTTGCCAAAGTGCGGTCGAATTACGCGAGAAATTGGACGCTTTGCCTTAGTTACACATCCAATCCTAAGACTTTGCGTCCGTTAATGCTGGCGATATTGACCATGGCATCAAGATCTGGGAAACGACATCCCGCCGCCAATAAACTCAACTCTTGCCACATATCCCCTTCGCACAGCGGTACCATGTAATCACAAATATTATCGGTACCGATTGCCACCGTAATTCCCTCCGGAATCATTTCATCCGCCGGCGTTAAGGCATTATGGAAAGGCATTAAATCTTCTTTGCGGTTACTGTCGATCCATGCCATTGGGCAGGCAATTATCATCATTTGTGCCTGTCGCATTTTTTCATACAGTTTATAGCGATATTCTTTAGAATGGGCGCCGATAGAAATTCCGTGAATAGCTACCACGCGCCCTTGCATCCCATGTTCAATGGTTTTATCACAAAGCTGCTCAGTTTCTTTTTCGCGCGGCGTATTAAATTGATCCACATGGACATGGCACATAATGCCTAAGGATTTGGCTTTATCCAGCAAAATATCCATTGCTTCCAATCCGCGTCCATAATCCAATTCATCACGATATGGCAAGCCACCTATCATATCAACCATTTCCGAACCAATATCAAACCATTGGCGCGCGGTAGGTTCAATGACCCCTTTTAGGGTTTGGTTGGCGAATTTTAAGGTGATATCGTGTTTATATACTTCTCGAGCTTTGTGGGCGGCGATAATCGCACGGTCTTCGCAAATGGGATCAATGTCCACAAAACTCCCAAATGCCGTCACACCTTGAGAAATCATAAGTTCAATGGCTTGGCAAAAACGAGCATAATAATCCTCTACGCTGGAGGTTCGTTTCACCTCATCCACCAAATCCCACTTTTGTTGCAAATTGCTGCTGTGGTAAATACCGATTTTTTCCGGCGTCATGGTAAACGCGCGGTCAGCATGGGCATGAGAATTTACCCAGCCACCTTTCTTGATAATTTCGTCTCTAATATAAGTTTTAAAACTACGAACATGGTTACGCATAATGGCTCCGTGATGAATTAAACGAGGAAGGGGGAATTGGTGTTGTAGATATAAAATCCCTCGGAGAAGAGGAGGAGCTATTAATAAAAAAAAGACGAATATTCAATGTCTGAGAAAGCACATTGAGATGTTTGTTAGCAATGTTATGAAAAATTCTCTGATTTTTGATTAATAACATTATATCTAGTCCTGTTGGTACTAGAAGCGTAGTATAAAAGGTTGGTTAATAAAAACAAAATTGGTTTTAACTATCAGTTTAGCGAAAAATTGGGTTATTTTTCCATGAACGAGCTTTCTTGATTGAAAACATCCAAAAACAGACCAAGAGGCGGTCTATCTGATGAGATTTTTTGATAAGTGCGGTCATATTTTTGATAGCTTCCGCGATCATCAATATGATATTGTTCCCCGTCAGGCGCAATGATCACATTCCAACGATAATTACCCGCTAATACCCATTGACGTTTATTTGAGACATTTAACAAATCCACACCTTGAGCATAATCGGCTATTGTATTTTGTAACCCGAACAGATGTTTCATCAAGGTCGGCAAAATATCAGTATGGCTAGTCAATTGATCAATTTCTCCCACAGGTAATTTATCCCAATGGATAATGAGCGGTACTTGAATTTGCTCGGGTGCAAAATAATTGATTGCCTCTTTTTCCTCTAAAGGCGCAAAATGATAGCCATGTTCAGACGTTAAAATCACCACCGCATCTGAATTTTCCAATTGTGCTAACACCGGCGCCAATTGTTGATCTAACCTGTGCAACGCTTGGTTATACGCCCCCTCATTCAATCCCTCCGCGATATTGAGACTTAAATATGCCACAACGGGTTTATCTTGCTGTAATGCTTTCTCATACCAACGTTGGAACCTTTGAATTTCTGTTTGATTATCAGTACTACCTTTTTTCACCTTATTCATGCTCAAGGCTTGACGCACCAATGGCGCGCTAAAATTCGTGCTAGAAAACAGTCCAAGGTCGTATTGTGCTTTTCGTTGTTGTACATATTGGAAAAAAATCGAAGGCGTTTTATTGCTCAACAAGCTATCAGTATATTCTGCACTAATACCATAAAAAATCCCTGTCGTCCCCGTATTATCATTATTGCCAGTGCTGTAATGATTAGTATACTGGGTAGAGTTTTCAGCAAAATGCTGTAATGCCGGCATAGTTTCCGCCTTAATCGCATCTTGGCGAAGACCGGAAACCGTGATAATCACTAGGTTTGTTTTGGCTTGGCTTTGTGGCGGTTGTACAAAGTGTAACGCCGCTTTCGGATAATGAATTTCCAAGGCATCCAAACGCCCTTCTTGTTCCAAGGTTTGGCGATATTGGGTTTTATCCAAGAAACCGTGTTTTTCCAAAAAAGACCGCGCGGTCATTGGGTAGGAAAGCGGGAAATTGGATTTTTGCATGGTAATCGGGCGATAAATGTAAGCGTCCGCCCAAGCATAGATTAAATGCGTCGCGGTAAAAGTACAAACAAAGAAAACCCCCACCGCTTTTAACCATTTTTGGCGTTCAAGACTGCGTAATTTTTCCCAAGACCAGCGCGAAAATACCATTTGCGCTAATAAAATCAATGGCATAGGAACAAAGAAAAGCTGCCAGTTACGCGACAACTCCCCATTTTCTGGGTTGACCAATAAATTCCACACCAGTGAGGATAAATGAAAATTAAAACGCGAAAACACTTCGGTATCTACCAGTAATAAAGTGACGCCGAGGGTCGAGATGATCACGGTTAATCCACGAAACGTGCGCTGATTTTTGACTAAAAAACTCAGTGGGAAAATAAGCAGTAGGTAAAAGACAAAGACAACAAAGCTAAAATGCCCGAGCAAACTAATAAAAAAGTAAAGTTTGCCAAACAGGGTATCGGGCCAATCAATAATAAACGCATAGCGCGTACCAAGCATAATTGCCCACAAAATATTAAAAAAAGTAAACCAATGCCCCCAAGAAATTTTTCGCGAGGTTTCTTCCAAGTATTGTTTACGGTTTTTAATATTCAACATAATAAATTACGCTAGTTGTTCTCTTTAACGGAATTCATTAACGCCTCAGAAAATGCCTTCGCTAAAGCTTCGCGTTGTTGCGTACCGACGCTGCTGACTAATAAGTTAGTCACCATATTACCTAATACAATCAACGATAAATCGACGGAGGCTTGGTGTTTTTCAATGACTGCAATCATATCATTGAGCATTGCATTAACTTGTTGATTTGAATATTTAGAATTTATTGCCATTATTGACCTAACATTACGTTGCACAAAATTACGTGCCATTATAAAACGGATAATTTTGCAGATCCTAGCATATTTTTCGTAAAAGTGCGGTTATAATATCGCACAAATTTTAATTTTAACCAAGTCGGAAGAAAAAATGAGCATCACGGTAAGCAAAATTGTCTTGCACCAATTGATAAAACAAGAAGAGGGAGAAAACTTAAGCCTCGTCACACAGCTGCGCGATCAGCCGCTGAATATTAACGCTGAAGTAGAACAAATGATGCTGCAATTGCATCAAGGTTATCAAAATAAAGCCAAAAGTTATGGCATTTTTCAACAAGCCTCTCATTTTGCGCAACAATTAAATCGTTTTTTGGAAGAAGACATTGATTTTGTCCCTTTCAGCCAACAAGCCGCCCAATTATTAGCCACAGAATTAGGTAAATATCATTTTGCTAGCGGCGGGACGTTTGTGTTGTGTCATTATAATTTCCTTGCCACCGATTACTTATTTATTGCCTTATTAGATAGTCGCATTTCCATGTTAGTGGATGAACACTTGGAAATTCACCGCACCGAATATTTGGATATGACACAATTTGATATTGCCGCGCGGATTAATTTGACGGATTTACGCCTTAACGCCAGTTCCAACCGCTATTTAACCTTTATTAAAGGGCGTGTCGGACGCAAAATTAGCGATTTTTTCATGGATTTTTTAGGCGCGGAAGAAGGTTTAAATCCGCAAGTACAAAACCAATGTTTATTACAAGCAGTGAGCGATTATTGTGCGCAAGGTGAATTAACGCAAGAACAAACGCAAGCTGTAAAAAAACAAGCCTTTGAATATTGCAAAGGGCAAATCAATGCCGGCGAAGAAATTGAAATCGCGGAACTTTCGACCGCACTTCCGACTCTAAACCAACAGCCTTTTGTCGAGTTTACCCAACAACAAGATTACGGTTTGGAAGACAGCATTCCGCCATTGCGTTCCACGCTAAAATCCTTAACCAAATTATCCGGTTCGGGCAAAGGCATTACCATTAGTTTTGATGCGGAATTATTAAACCAACGTATTATGTGGGATGAAGCGACGGATACCTTAACAATCAAGGGGTTGCCGCCAAATTTACGCGATCAATTAGAACGTCGCTTAAAAGATCAGAATTAATTTGGCAATTAAGCTAACTTTCGGTATTATCAACCATCATTTGCAAACTATAAAAGGTCAAGATATGCAATTAAAACCTATTATCGTCGCCAGCGTACTTGTTTTGAGTGTCGCGGCTTGTTCGACAGTGCAAAAAGTCGTTTATCGTATTGATGTTCCTCAAGGAAACTATTTAGAAGCGGCAACCGTATCGCAAGTTCAAGCTGGCATGACGACAACCCAAGTCCAATATTTATTAGGCACACCCGTATTAATTGATCCGTTTAGTCGAAATACCTGGTACTACGTTTATTTACAACAACGCAGTTATGAAATGCCGGAACAGCATACCCTAACGGTCAATTTTGACCAACGTGGTATCGTAACCAACGTTGAATTGGACAAACCATTACCGGAAGTGGCATCCCAAGCAGAAAATAATACCATTATTGAAGCGCAAGACAGTCAAAAACGCGAAAAAAGCTGGTGGAAGTTTTGGTAACCTATTGATTTAATTTGCCTAAAACCTGCTGAATAAGGCGGGTTTTAGGTTATTTTAAATAAACGAAAAGAGATGAGTATGGCTAAATTATTATTAGTGGATGATGATATAGAATTAGTGGAATTACTTGCCGAATTACTCCGCCTAGAAGGATTTCAAGTAGAAATCGCCCATAACGGTCAGCAAGCGCTAGAGAAACTTAATTCCAGTTATGATTTAGTTTTACTTGATATTATGATGCCGGTACTTAATGGCGTCGAAACATTAAAGCAGTTAAGACAGCGTTTTGATACTCCGGTGATGATGCTCACTGCGCGCGGTAACGAAATCGATCGCGTATTAGGATTAGAGTTAGGGGCGGATGATTATTTATCAAAACCTTTTAATGATCGTGAATTAGTTGCACGCATCAAATCCATCTTACGCCGAACAGTTAAAAATAGCGCAGAAATCCCGAAATCTAACGTTAAAGATAGCGGCATGATTGAGTATGCCGGAATTACTTTACAAACAGGCTCACAGCAAGCCTTTTTTGCAGGTCAAAATCTCTATTTGACCGGTACTGAATTCGCCCTCTTGCAAATTCTCATCACCCACCGAGGACAAATTTTGTCACGCGAATATCTAAACATGAAAGTATTAAACAAAACCTTAACGCCTTTTGATCGCGCTATTGATATGCACATGTCGAATTTACGTAAAAAATTGCCGCCAAAAGCGGATGGTTCCCCTTGGTTTAAAACGTTACGCGGTCGAGGCTATTTATTCATTTCTGAACAACACTAAGACTAATTAAAGCCAATGACCAAATTTACTTTATTTAACACCCTTTCTATTCGTATTTTCGCCTTTTTCTGGCTTTCTTTTTTCTTGCTGTTAGCGATTATCTTTTCCTTGCCTTATTGGGATGCGCGGATTTATTCGAATATTCAAACCAACGAATTGTCCTCATATCGTAAAGCACTGACACGATCTATCCGGAATAATAAAATTAGCCAAATTGTATCTGGTGCAGCGGTATTGCCTTTGGATAAATTTGACGGTATGCACCCTGTTGTCGTGTATGAAAATGATATCATGGGCGCCTTACCGGATGAAATCGAGCCAATAAAAACCTTTATGAACCGCTCAACAAATCCACTCACCCCCTTAAAGAAAACCTTCTATGACATTCAAGTTGCGGGACCTTTTATGGTCTATTTATCCGCTGGTGATGAAGATATCCCTTATCATGTCTATTTTCTAGCCCGTGTTAATGCGCAAAAAGAAATTATTTCATTTATTTTCGACCGTCCGCATATTTTAATCTTTGTCATCATGCTAATTTCTACCCCCATCTTATGGGTATTATCTCACAGTATCGGGCAACCGCTAAAACACCTACAAAGTGCAGCAAATGCAATCGCACTAGGAAATTTTAAATCAGATAAAACATTAGAAACCAATGGGACCCGAGAATTGCGTCAAGTTGGACGCAGTTTTAATCGGATGACCGAAGCTTTAGACAATATTATTTCCAATCACCAGTCCCTCTTGTCATCCATTTCGCACGAATTAAGAACCCCGCTCACCCGCCTACAATTAGCATTGGCATTGTTGCGTCGCAAAAATGGAGAAAGCAGCGAAACTGCCCGAATTGAGAAAGAAGCGAAACGTTTGGAGATCATGATTAATGATCTCTTATTAGTGTCGCGCCAACAATTACACAGCCATACCTTACGCGATATATTCCCGCTTGATGAATTATGGCGAGATGTCTTAAATGATGCCGCTTTTGAAGCGGAACAACGCCACATTTCCTTTGTCGTTAAACAACTTATTTATTCGCCAGGGAATTATTTAATTAACGGAAACCAAGGGCTACTCGCCAGCGCCCTAGAAAACGTCATTCGTAACGCATTGAAATACACTAAATCACACATTGAAGTCACCCTACATTTAGATCGCGAACAACTTTTTATCGCCATTGATGATGATGGCGAAGGCATTCCAGAGACGGAATATAAAAATATTTTCAAACCCTTTTATCGCATTGACGAAGCGCGCACACGCGAAACCGGCGGTGCGGGTCTAGGATTAGCGATTGCGGTAAGTATTGTTAAAGGACACCAAGGACAATTAAGCGCCACTAAAAGCCATTTAGGTGGATTAAACGTCACCTTTAAACTTCCACTTTGGATTTCTTAATCTCCCCGCCTAAACGCACGCAAAAGCCATAGGAGGCTCAAAAGTGCTTTCCGCTGGCATCTCATGAAGCTCGCACAACCCCACATTGATACTTCCCTGATTTTGATAAAATAAAACCTCCAGATGAATGTCTGGAGGTTTTCATTGACTTGACCGCAATTTTAAAAGTGCGGTATTTTTCGTGAATTTATACTAACGAAAAATCAGCCTATATTAAAACTCAAAGTTTACGCCGGCATTGTAGCTGACATCTCCGCCTGAGGCGAATGCCACGCCTGCTTTAGCCGCCACTTTGTCATTGAAACGATAACCTGAACCAACTGCAACAGCTTGTTTAGCATTATACCCGCCGACAGCCGCAGACACATTAAATTTTCCGACGTTGTAAGGTTGGAACAAACCAGATAATGCAGCTTGTGCTGCTAAACCACGCTCTACTTTTCGATCAAGTTTATTGATACGTTGATCTAATTGATTAATTCTGGTTTGATTTGCTGCAATCGCTGCTTTATTGGCTGTAACCGTACCTTGACTGGCTTCAATAGCGACTTTATTTGCTGCAATTGCGCCTTTGTTAGTTGCAATATCCGCTTTATTCGTTGCAATCGCACCTTTGTTAGCTTCAACACCTGCTTTATTCGCTGCAATCGCGCCTTTGTTAGCTTCAATACCTGCTTTATTCGCTGCAATCGCTCCTTTATTGGTCTCAATATCCGTTTTATTCGCTGCAATCGCACCTTCATTCGCTTTAATCGCGTCATCATGAAGCTCAATATCCATTTGGTTTGCTACAATATCTTCACGATTTTTGGCAATATCCTGCGCATTTTTGTGAATATTGTTAATATTGGTTTCAATATCTTGACTGTTCATTGCAATATCGGAAGTATTCTGTTCGACAGCTTCTTTATCAGCTTTATTTTCAATCGCAACTTTAATTTCTCTTTTGACATAATCACCATTAACAGCTTCTCTTAAAAGCTCATCAACACTTTCAATTAAATCTTGCATTTTTGGGTCTTGATTTTGTGACCCCGTGGAACCAGCATCAGCCGCTGGAGCAGCAAAAGCAGTTCCGGTTGCTAATGCGGCAAACAAAATAAATGCTATGTTTTTTTTCATGATAAATTCCTTAAAATTAACTTTAGAATGATAAATATTGCTTAATTTTTGTTTATAGCTGCCAATACATCAATAAACTTTCCCATTCTAAAAAAAAAAAAAAAACAACAAGCCCCAATAATTTAGTTATCAAAACACTCAAAAATCATATACAAATCAATATATTAAAACTGGTCATACCAGTTTATATTTTCATTAAGTTGCTTAATAAACCTTTTAAATTTATCAATATTTGAAATATGTATGTCAAAAATCGCCGAGATGAAAGCGCCAAATAAACAGTTAACGCAATTTAACAGCAGGATGACACCGATAATGATGTGATTTAGAGGGGAAGAGAAACATTACGTTTAAATTTCAGCGAAGTCTTCATCAACCTAAACAACGAATAGATTCACGCAAGATCACGCGCGGTTCTAAGATAAAAGTGCGGTCAGTTTCTTGTGGGTTTTTAATCCGCTGCAATAAATGGATAACTGCTTGTTGGGCTAATTCCTCTTTTGATTGATGTATCGTGCTAAGCGGTGGCGAAAGATAGCTCGCCAAGGCAATATCATCATAGCCAATAATTGAAATATCCCGCGGAATGGACAATCCTTGCCGCCAGACCACTTGATAGGCGCCCACTGCGATACTGTCGCTACAAGCAAAAACCGCGCTCGGACGCGCCTTAAGCTGCAACAATTTTTCCATCCCCAGCGTGCCACCCTCAAAACTGAATTGACTTTCCACAATCCAATCCTCTTGGATCGGCAATTGATGCTCTGCCATGGCTTTTTGATAGCCCAATAATCGATCGTAAGCGAGTCGTTTTTGCAAATTACCGGTAATGATCGCAATGTTTTTGTGCTGATGCTCAATCAGGGTTTTCGTTGCTAAATAACCGCCTAAAAACGCATCTCCATGAATTCTGTCTGCACGCAATTCATCCGGCCACCAATCCATCACCACCGCCGGCACAGATAAATTCAACGGTTTGGCATCTAGGCGGCTTTCCGTACACATCAACAACAAGCCATCTACTTGTTTTTGCAGCAAAATTTGCAAATTTTTGGTTAAACGGTTTTCATCATCTTCGGTATTACACAAAATCAAATTGTATTGATGTTGGCTGCAATAACGTTCTACGCTAGCAACCACTTCGGCGAAAAATGGATTATCGCTAGTCGTGACTAACATCCCGATCGTTTTGGTTTCTTTGACCTTCAAACTGCGCGCCAAGGCAGAGGGCGTATAATCCAACTGCTCCACTACGCCGAGCACTTTTTGCCGAATTTCTTCGCTAACAAAACGGGAATTATTGATCACATGGGAAACGGTCGAGGTAGAAACTTGCGCAATACGCGCAATATCCTTCATGGTTGCCATCGTTCTACCTCCGAAACATTAAAGAGCGGTCAAAAAATCCAAGGTTTCTTGACGATAAGGAATGGACGGTTGCGCGCCTTTACGCGTCACGCTAATCGCCGCTGCCGCGTGGGCAAAACGAATGGCATCTTCTAAGGTTTTTCCCTCTGCCAAAGCGGTCACTAAAGCGCCATTGAACGTATCGCCGGCTGCGGTAGTATCCACCGCTTGCACACGAAATCCTGCCACAATTTTCCCTTGCCCTGTTTCTTTTTGGCTGACATAAACGCCTTTGGAACCCAGCGTAATTAACACGGTATGAATGCCTTTTTGATGAAAAACCTGCGCCGCTTTCGCCGCACTTTGCTCATCAGTCACCGCAATACCGGTTAAGATTTCCGCTTCCGTTTCATTTGGGGTAATCATATCCACCAACGCCAACATTTCATCAGATAACGGGCGCGCCGGCGCCGGATTGAGGATCACGAAAGTGCCCTGCGCTTTCGCCAATTCTGCGGCGTTTTGCACCGCACTTAGCGGCGTTTCTAATTGCATCAACAAATAATCCGCTTGCGTAATGTCATCGCGAAATTGCGCCACGATCTGCGCATCCAACGCCGCATTGGCGCCAGCGGAAATCACAATACTGTTTTCGCCACTGTCTGCCACTTGGATCATGGCAATCCCCGTGGTTTCATCCGCAATTTCAACGACCGAATGTACCGCAATCCCATCTTGCGCAAACGCTTGTTTCATATTGCGCCCAATATCATCCGCACCAATACAAGCAATAAAACTAACTACCGCCCCCAACCGCGCGGCTGCCACCGCTTGATTTGCGCCCTTTCCGCCGAAAGCGATATGATAATCGCGACCGGTCAGCGTTTCTCCCGGTTTAACAAAATGCGCAACGGAAATAACATGATCGGCATTAATACTGCCGAGGACCGTGAGTTTTTTGTTCATAATAAGATATCCGATTAGCAATGAATTTTCAAAACTGGCATAAAATGCGTCAAAAAATGACCGCACTTTTCAATATGTTTTACAGTTAATATAACAGGTTGAATTAAGGGACGAACAAGCCGCCCCTTAACGCTGATAAGCTATTCAGTAACCACTTTTAGTGGCACTGGAATTTTAGCCTCAACCGCTTGACCTTTAATCACTTTATCTGCATTTTCTACGCCAAGGCTACCGATCAACTCAGGTTGTTGTGCGATAGTCGCTGCCATTTTACCACTTTTTACTGCTTTCACGCCATCATCTGTACCATCAAATCCAACAACTAAAACTTTTTTATTTGCCGCATTGATAGCCCGTAACGCTCCTAGCGCCATTTCGTCATTTTGCGCGAAAACTGCTTGTACCGAACCTTTACTTGCCAACAGGTTTTCCATCACGTTTAGCCCTTTGGTGCGGTCAAAATCTGCCGGTTGGCTAGCAAGTACCTCAAATTTATGCGCTTCAATAGCTTGTTTAAAGCCTTCCCCACGCTCACGAGCGGCAGAGGTTCCGGCAATCCCTTCCAATTGAATCACTTTGGCGTTATCCCCAAATTTTTGAGCAATGAAATCCCCTGCCATTTTGCCGCCAGCAACGTTATCGGAAGCAATATGTGTGACCACATTGCCTTTCGCCGCACCGCGGTCAAGGGTGATCACCGGAACCTTGTTGCGGTTTGCCATTGCTACTGCATTGACCACCGCTTCGCTGTCCGTGGGGTTAATCAATAAGACTTTGGCACCACGCACCATTAAATCTTCCACATTGGCTAATTCTTTAGCAGGATCGTTTTGCGAATCCAAGACCACTAATTTATAACCTAATTCATCCGCTTTTTTCTGTGCGCCATCTTTTAATGAAACAAAGAATGGATTATCCAAGGTAGAAATTGCCAAGGCAATGGTATCTTGCGCTAGGGCAACGCCACTAATCGCAAAACTTAACATCATGGCGGAAGCTAATGTAGTGAGTTTTTTCATAATTTCATCTCCTAAATTGAGGGTTTACGCTTTTTTACTGCCTAAATAGTTATCTGACAATACGGCGACAAGGATAACCAATGCTTTTGCTATCATTTGATAGTAAGAAGAAATATCTAATAAATTTAAGGCGTTATTTAAGAAGCCGATGATTAATGCCCCGATTAAGGTTCCCATTACGCGACCTTTACCGCCCATTAAGCTGGTACCGCCAACCACTACCGCCGCGATCGCATCCAACTCATAGGACACGCCGGCAGTCGGCTGTGCCGAAGAAAGACGAGCGGTGACAATTAGCCCGGCTAAAGCGGATAAAAAGCCACTGACCGCAAAGACAAAGATTTTCACTTTGGTTACGTTAATCCCGGATAATTGCGTTGCCGCTTCGTTACCACCTAAAGCATAAATATAACGTCCGATTTGAGTATGTTTCAAGATGTACCATGCCACAGCAAAGACAATCGCCATTAACCAAATAGGTACAGGGATGCCGAATAAATAACCAGTGCCTAAATAAGCAAAGCTGTCTGCTGCGTCGGAAAATCCCGTGCTGATCGGACGACCGTCGGTATAAACCATAGTCACACCACGTAATAATGTCATGGTCACCAAGGTGGCAATAAAGGCTTGCACCTTGCCTTTCGCCACAATAATTCCGCTGACGCCGCCCAAGAGCGTTCCCAAAAGCAAGGTCGCCACAATCACCAAAATAATCGGCAACTCGGCACCAACCATGGATGCGGCGATAGCGCCGGTGAGCGCTAAAACGGAACCGACGGACAAATCAATCCCGGCAATTAAAATCACAAACGTCATCCCCACCGCAATCACCGCATTAACGGAGGTTTGACGTAGGATATTTAAAATATTATCCACGCTGAAAAAATCAGGGTTAATACTGGATACAATAGCAATTAACACCAAAAGGGCAATAATTGAACGCTGTTCAATTAACAATTTGCCGAGTTGAAACGATGTGTTTTTTTGTGTTGAACTCATGTGATTACCTTATTTTATTCTGCTGTTTTACCAATAGCGGCTGCCAATAATTTTTCTTGCGTCGCTTCCTCTCGACGAAATTCGGCGCTAATTCGCCCCTCGCGCATCACTAAAATCCGATCGCTCATGCCTAAAACCTCCGGCATTTCCGAGGAAACCAAAATAATGCTTAACCCTTCTTGCTTAAATTTGTTGATCAATTGGTAAATTTCTTTTTTTGCTCCAACATCAACCCCGCGCGTCGGCTCATCTAAAATCAATACATCCGGACGTGTTAATAGCCCTTTGGCAATTGCCACTTTTTGTTGATTACCGCCGGAAAGTAAGCCGATTTGCTGCTCCCGACTTGGCGTTTTGATATTGAACAATTCAATAAAATCATCCACCACCATGCGTTCACTTTGATGATTAATTTTTCCCATGGAAGAAAAATGGGATAACGCTGGCAAAGACATATTTTCTTTCACCGACATTCCTAAAATTAATCCATCACCTTTGCGATCTTCGGAAATATATACAATCCCGTGTTGCAGCCCGTCTTGTGGACAAGTAGTAGAAATCAGTTGATTTTTTAACCGCACTTCACCGCCGTTTTTTGGTAATGCCCCGTATAATACCTTCATCAACTCCGTACGCCCCGCGCCCATTAAGCCGGAAATACCTAAAATTTCACCGCTGTGTAAAGTAAAACTCACATCATGCACGCCGCTGCCGGAAAGATGGCGAACCTCTAAACGAATATCACCAACCGGCTGTTCGATATGCGGATATTGTTCATCAAGGCGACGCCCTACCATCATTTCAATCAAGCGATCTTCACTTAATTCTTGAACTTCGCTTTCGCCGATAAATTGTCCATCGCGCAACACGGTCACATCATCACAAATTTCAAAAATCTCTTTGATCCGATGGGAAATATAAACAATCCCGCGCCCATCCGCTTTTAATTCGCGGATGACTTCAAATAACGCATCAGTTTCTTTATCGGTCAATGCATCTGTCGGCTCATCCATAATGATAACTTTGGATTCAAAGCTCAAGGCTTTGGCAATTTCCACCATTTGCTGTTCGCCGATGGATAATTCGGAACATAATTGATGACTGCTGTGCGAAACGCCTAAACGCGCAAGCAATTTGTCCGCTTCAGCATACATTTTGTGCCAGTTAATCGCGCCCCAAGGCGTGGTAAATTCTCGTCCGAGAAAAATATTTTCCGCAATTGTAAGATTACCGACTAAGTTAAGTTCTTGGTGAATGATGCTGATGCCGGCTTCCTGCGAATGTTTCGGACCTTTAAAACTTACCTCGCGCCCTAAATATTCAATGGTGCCGCGATCTTTGCTATAAATCCCGGTCAATACTTTCATGAGCGTGGATTTACCCGCGCCATTTTCCCCCATCAGCGCCATCACCCGACCAGCATAAACCGATAAACAAGCATTATTCAAAGCTTTAACGCCCGGAAATGCTTTATCCACGCCGCTGATTTTTAATAAATGTTGTTTTTGCATTTGCCCGATTTCCCCTTAAAAAGGTACGCCGGAATATAAAATAATATTAGCGTAAGGTGAACATTCACCGCTGCGAACAATCGCTTTGTTGGCATGGGTTAATTGTTTAAATTGCTCGTGTGTCACAGATTCAATATGAATTTTATTACCTTGTTGTCGAGTTAAGGCATCTAAGCGGGTTAAAAGTGCGGTGTAAATTGGTGGATTTTTTTCTTTTATCTCCTCCGCAATCACCACTTTTTCCACATACATTTCCTCCAGCACTGCATTTAAGGTTTGTAAAAATGTCGGTACATTCGGTGTTAAAGCTAAATCAATACGTTCCACATTGTCGGGAATGGGCAAGCCGGCATCGCAAACTGTGATACTATCGGTATGTCCGAGTGTCGCAATGCAATGAGATAATTGAGCATTTAAAATAGCTGTCTTTTTCATAGTATCTCCTTGATTATTGATTTATTTTTATACTGATTTGAGAGGCTAAATTGCTTTCTTACCACTTCATCGAAACGTTTCGATGAGAAATTGGTTGCACTATAAAAGAAATTCCAACAAAAAGAAATTTCGGATGTTTAAATTTGTGAACAAGATCAAATTTTTTTCTCACAAAAGGGGAAAACCGTAAGCAGGTTAACGCTTTTTTTGATGTTGTCTTATTTGCTTAAAAGGCGTCTATTTTTCACCCAAGTGCGGTCAAAAATTTACAAATTTTTAAATAAATACTATCTTTATATTGAAAAAGGTAGGGGTTTATTGAGATAATCTAGATTATTTTTGGGCGATCTTTTCCGGTCACACTTTGTATTTTGTGATCACTTATTTTATTAGAAGATCAATATGTATTAATTAATTTTTAAGAAGAATAAATCGAAAATGGCAGAAAAACGTAATATTTTCTTAGTAGGACCAATGGGCGCGGGTAAAAGCACTGTCGGACGTCAACTCGCACAATTGCTTGGTATGGAATTTATCGATAGCGACGCAGAAATCGAACAGCGTGCCGGCGCGGATATTAGCTGGATTTTTGATGTGGAAGGGGAAGAGGGTTTCCGTAAACGCGAAGAACGTATTATTAATGAATTAACGCAAAAACAAGGTATCGTTTTATCCACCGGCGGTGGCGCGGTGTTATCCAAAGAAAACCGTAACCATCTTTCCGCCCGCGGTATCGTGATTTATTTAGAAACAACAGTTGAAAAACAATTTCAACGTACCCAACGGGATAAAAAACGTCCTTTATTACAAGAAGTTGAAGACCCTCGTCAAGTATTAGAAGATTTAGCTAAAATTCGTAATCCGCTATATGCCGAAGTAGCGGATATTACGTTATCAACGGATGAGCAAAGCGCTAAAGTGATGGCATCTCAACTCATTGATTTAATCGAAAATTTTAGCGGTTAGCCAACTAATAAGGATAATTTATGCTGTGTGTCAATGTTGAATTAAAAGAACGTCGTTATCCTATTTATATCGGTACGAATTTGCTATCGGATCCCAATGTTTACCCATTAAAACAAGGGGATAAGGTGATGGTAGTGACCAATCCGACGATTGCACCGCATTATTTATCCCAACTGACTCAAACTTTGGAAACTATCGGATGCCAAGTGGCGTCTGTCTTGTTGCCGGATGGCGAACAATATAAAACCCTAGAATCGCTAAATTTAATTTTCACTGCGCTACTAAGTGAAAATCACGGGCGTGATACCACCATTATCGCCTTAGGTGGCGGTGTGATCGGTGATATTGCGGGATATGCGGCGGCAAGTTATCAACGCGGCGTGCGTTTTATCCAAATTCCTACGACACTTTTAGCGCAAGTAGATTCTTCGGTTGGTGGCAAAACCGCGGTTAATCATGAATTAGGCAAAAATATGATCGGCGCTTTTTATCAACCATGCGCGGTGATTATTGATACCTTAACCCTCGAAACCTTGCCGCATCGAGAAGTGAATGCCGGCTTGGCAGAAGTGATCAAATACGGGGCAATTTTAGACTATCCGTTTTTTGCGTGGCTGGAACAACAGATGGACAAATTAGTCGCTCTTGATCAAGCAACATTGCAACAGTGTATCGCGCGTTGTTGCCAAATTAAAGCCGACGTGGTTGCGCGCGATGAAACGGAAAAAGGCGATCGTGCCTTATTAAATTTGGGGCATACCTTCGGTCATGCCATTGAAACTCATTTAGGTTATGGCAATTGGTTACACGGAGAAGCTGTGGCAGCCGGCATGATGATGGCGGCAGCGTTATCCGAACAATTAGGCGACATTTCCCTTGCCGATGTTGCTCGTTTGGAAAAATTGTTAGCACGCGCCAATTTACCAACAGTATCGCCGGATGGAATGCAGCCGGAAGATTACCTACCGCACATGATGCGCGACAAAAAAGTCTTAGCCGGTAAATTACGTTTGGTCTTGTTAAAATCCCTAGGTCAAGCGTATGTTGTTACTGATACTGACAAGGATCTCGTGCTAAAAGCGATTGAACGCTGTACGCAAACCAACTAAAATGCGACCGCACTTTTCTACAAAAAAAACCGCAAAACACCGCCCGTTTCTGAAATGGGCGGGCGGTAAATTTCGTCTTGCTGAAGAAATCAACAAACAATTCCCAAAGCAAAAACAATGCCTGATTGAGCCTTTTGTGGGTGCGGGATCAATTTTTTTAAACAGCTATTTTGAGCGCTATATTTTGCTGGATATTAATCCGGATTTAATCAATTTGTTTAATACCGTCAAGCAAGATGTGGAACATTATATTGAGGCGTGTAAAACCGTTTTTTTTCATCCTGCCGCCAATACCGCCGATTATTATTACGCCCAACGCCACCAATTCAACCAATCCCAAAATGTGTTTAAGCGTTCGGTATTATTTTTATATTTAAATCGTTTTGGCTTTAACGGGTTATGCCGCTATAACTCAAAAAATGAGTTTAACGTGCCTTTCGGTGCCTACAAAACCCATTATTTTCCAGAAAAAGAATTGCGTCATTTTGCACAAAAAGCACAAAGTGCGGTCTTTATTTGCGCTGATTTTAAGCAAGCCTTTGAATTAGCAGATGAAAATTCGGTGATTTATTGCGATCCACCTTATGCACCGCTGGTACAAGAAAGCAATTTCACCCATTACGCCGGCAATGATTTTAATCATATTCATCAACGTGAATTAGCTGAATTGGCAAAACAAGCCGCCTTTGAGCGCGCAATTCCCGTGATCATTTCGAATCATGACACAAAATTTACCCGCGAAATTTATCAAGGTGCTAAATTTAAACGGATTAAAGTGCAGCGTTCTATCAGTCAATCCGCGGAAAAACGCGTTAAGGTCAACGAATTGCTGGCAAGTTTTAAAATTCGTCAACCTTAAGTCATTACAGCACGATCATATCATCACGGTGAATAGCAACCGAGCCATATTCATAGCCCAAGATTTGCTCAATTTCTTGTGATTTTTTCCCTTTGATCAGCAGCAAGGCATCACTATTATAACGCGGTACCCCCAAGGCAATCTCTTTACCGCTGCGAGTACGGATTTTCACCATTTCACCACGCGAAAAACGCCCCTCTACCGCAACAATGCCCGCAGGAAGTAGCGATTTATGCTGAATTAACACCGCACTTTCCGCTCCATCATCAATCACCAGGGTACCAGCGGATGGCGCGGCAAAAAGCCATTGTTTACGCCCCTCCAAACGATCGGTTTGTACGCAAAATTTGGTACCAATGGATTTTCCGTATGCCAAATCCACAATCACGTTGGCGCGATTGCCCGGCGCGATAATGGTTTCAATACCGGAACGGGTGGCAACATCCGCGGCGGTAATTTTGGTGGACATTCCGCCGGTTCCTAAATTGGTACCACTGCCTCCGGCGATAGAACGAATATGATCTGTAATCTTATCCACCACCGAGATCAATTTAGCCTCCGGATTTTTGCGCGGATCGCTGTCAAACAAGCCTTGTTGATCGGTAAGCAAATAAAGCTGCTCTGCTTGTGCCAAAATAGCGACCAAGGCGGATAAATTGTCATTATCGCCCACTTTAATTTCCGAAGTTGCCACCGCATCATT
Organism: [Pasteurella] mairii; assembly: GCA_900454475.1. Classification (GTDB taxonomy): domain Bacteria; phylum Pseudomonadota; class Gammaproteobacteria; order Enterobacterales; family Pasteurellaceae; genus Actinobacillus_B; species Actinobacillus_B mairii. Next base: position 225,920 of record UGSS01000002.1, on the reverse strand, counting down.
TTCATTAATCACCGGAATAATGCGATTATCCAATAACGCTTGTAGTGTGTCTCTCGCGTTAAGAAAGCGCTCGCGATCCTCAATATCAGCGCGGGTGAGTAAAATTTGCCCAATATGAATATCATAAATGGCAAATAATTGCTCCCAAGTTTGAATTAACTGGCTCTGTCCGACCGCTGCAAGCAATTGCTTAGAAGCAATCGTCGGCGGCAATGCCGGATGGTTTAAATAATGCCGTCCTGCTGCCATTGCGCCGGAGGTAACGATAATGATACGAAATCCGGCTTGGTGTAACTGCGTAATTTGGCGCACGATTTCCATCATATGCGGGTGATTAAGTTTTGGCGAACCTTGCGTGAGGGTGCTGGTCCCAAATTTAACCACAATTGTTTTTTCGAGTTTTGATATTTCCATATTCCAATATCTTGTGCAATAAATTGACATAAAGTAGCATTAAATCCGTAAAAAATCATCCCATTTTCACCGCACTTTTTATGATTTTAATTAAATATTTTGCGCAAAGCTGGCATATAATAAGCCTAGTTTATTTTTATGGGTAATAGTATGACAACACAGCAAATATCAACCTTAGATAATCAACGAGAAGTCACACGCCTTTGTATTCAGGTTGCCCTGTTATTATTACAACATGGCGCTGAAAGTACAATAGTGGCGCAAATGGCAACTCGGCTAGGCACCGCCTTAGGCATGGACAGCGTAGAATGCGCCTTGACTCCCAATGCGGTGATTTTAAGTACGATCAAAAATGATCACTGCATCACCACGACGCGTAAAAACCAAGATAAAGGGATTAATATGCAGGTGGTGACTGAAGTACAACGTTTGGTTATCACCGCCGAACATAAAATTTATGACTTGCGACAAGTTAAAGATAAGTTAAATAAAATCAAGCCATTACGCTATAACCGTTATGCGGTGGTATTGATGATCGGCTTATCTTGCGCCAGTTTCGCTCATTTATCCGGCGGCGATTTAGTCACCTCAATCATCACCTTTTTTGCCGCGGTTATCGCAATGTTCGTGCGCCAATCGCTGGCATACCGACATTATAATCCGCTGATTGTTTTTTCCGTAACCGCCTTTGTTGCGACGTTAATTGCTGGAATGGCGTGGAAATATCAGCTGGGCAACGATCCGCAAATTGCGCTGGCATCCAGCGTCCTATTGTTGGTTCCCGGATTTCCGTTGATCAATTCCTTAGCGGATATTTTAAAAGGTCACATCAATATGGGGTTAAGCCGCTGGACAATTGCAACGGTGCTGACCTTTGGCGCCTGTTTAGGCATTGTTTTAGCGCTCAGTTTGCTTAATATTACCGGTTGGGAGAATTAAATGTTAGCGTTATTAATATCATTGATCGACGACATGTTTTTTGCCGCGATTCCGGCGGTAGGGTTTGCCTTGGTGTTTAATGTTCCGCCTAAGGCATTAAAATATTGCGCGTTTTTAGGCGCATTAGGACATGGTTTACGCACGTTTTTGGTGCATTTTGACGTGCCTCTGATTTTTGCCACTTTCATTGCTGCCAGTGTAGTGGGCTTCATTGGTGTTCGTTTGTCACAACGTTATTTGGCACATCCCAAAGTGTTTACTGTAGCGGCGATTATTCCCATGATCCCTGGGGTGTATGCCTATAGAGCCATGATCGCAATGGTACAAATTCAGCATTTTGGTTTTTCCGAAGCACGTTATGCCCAAATGATTGAACAATTTCTCAACGCAGGATTTATTTTAGGCGCACTGGCGTTCGGGTTGTCATTACCTGGGCTACTATTCTATCGCCAACGTCCTGTGGTATAGTGAAGCCTGTAACAGAGGATGAAAAAATGAAATTAAGTTTAATTGTGGCAATGACGCAAAATCATATGATCGGCAAAGATAACCAAATGCCTTGGCATTTGCCGGCGGATCTGGCGTGGTTTCGTAAAAATACGTTGGGAAAACCCGTGATTATGGGGCGCAAAACCTTTGAAAGTATCGGTCGCGCGTTGCCCAAACGTATCAATATCGTGCTTTCACGCCACCCCTATGCGAAAGAAGGGGTCATTTGGAAAGACAGCCTCGAAAGTGCGGTAGATTTTTTAAAAGATCATGCAGAAATTATGCTGATTGGCGGTGGCGAATTATTTAAACAATATTTGCCACAAGCGGATCGTTTGTATCTCACGGAAATTCAAACGCAGCTAGAGGGCGACACCTTTTTTCCCTCCATTGATTGGCAAGACTGGGACATTGAATTTGAAGAATATCGCCCCGCGGATGCCGATAATCCTTATGCCTGCCACTTTTTTATTTTAGTACGAAGAAACAAATAACAATCCGCCCGTAAACGGGCGATTTTTAGACAAGTGGCTACTTTCCCTGCCATTTTTGCGAAAGTGCGGTCAGATTTTCTCGTGCTTGCACCTCATGGGGTTTGATAAACCTGTTTCAAATCTGCCATTACCGCCTTGTAATCTTTCCACGAGACATACTTCAAGCTGTTCTGCACGAAATGTTTTTTGCTGTAATACAAATCAAGAGCTCGCTATTTTTGATTTTCACTAAAAGATTTCGGTCTTCCTCCTAAATGCCCACGTGCACGAGCTGTTGCTAAACCTGCGTGAGTTCTTTCTCTAAGCATATCAACTTCAAATTCGGGCAATGCAGAATGGACTGCTCATACAGTTAGGTATTTATTATGCTCTATCTACATAAACAATGAGTTTAAGTATGATAATAATGTAAGGAATTACTTGTAGATACATATTGATTAATATGTAACTAATTGTATTTAAAATGTTTTTTATCTTGCCACTATTTTGCTTAATTTTCTTGCATGTTTTTTGAACATATGCTGTAATGTTAAAAAAATGTTAATATTGGAGGGTATAGTATGAATAAAAATTTTTTAATCTATCAATTTTATAGTTCTCTCATTTTTCTTTATATTAGTGATATGGGGGCAATGATTAGTATTATTTGGGCATCATTAGAACTAACAGGAAACACTATTTTCCTTGGTTCTATGCTATGTATTTCAACTTTAGTTCCATATGTTATAAAAAAAATATATACAGGAGAATCGTTATCTATTTCTAATCTTTATGTATTAAGAGCTTTTTTTTATGTGACTATCTTGATTATCACGCTCCTAGGAATAGCAACAGAATACTCTGGGTTTATTATAACGATTTTATTATTTGGCGTAGTAAATATTTTAACTTTAAGTGTATATGAAACATATAATTCATATATGGTTAATAATTCATATATATCTTCTGAATTAGCATCAAGAATAATGCAAACAGTACTGCAATCAGGAGCATTTTTGGGAGCAATTATTGCAGGAGTATTGATTGATAAAGTAGGATATGAAACTGTAATAAAGATTATCGCCATATATGAGATAATATTAAATATATTATTTTATTTCTTTAATAAATCTATAGAATCTTCTCGAAAAAAATTTACTTATAGTAAATCAAGCTTTATTATTGATAATATATCAACCAATCAAGAAATAAAGTTTATCTATATTTTATGTTTGCCATTAGGAATTATAGGTATACATATATCATCTTTTAATATACTATCAACTTTTATTTTTCAAAACATAAACAATTGGGATTCTACATTATTTGGCTATGCAAGCGGATTAGCAGGAATAGGTGCATTTTTAGCTTCAATTGTATCCTTTAAAAAAGTACATTTTATAGTTTACACATTTATTCTTATATTATTTGATATTGTTTATAGCAATACTAATTTTCCTTTAGTTGCAATATTATCGTGCTTTTTTATTGGTTTTTCTATTAATACTATAAGAATTAGTATTAGAAAACATATGTTAGATATAGCAAACTCTCCGTTACTATCTCAAAAAATGGGAGAGCTATCTGCATCTTCTTATGTATTTTTTCAATCTATTGGCTCGATAATTATAGGAATAATAATATCGGATAATTTAGCAGGAGAAGCGTTCTCTAGAGTATTATTGCCAATAATAGGAATAATGATCTTTTTATCATCTTATATCAGTATTTTAACAACCAAGGAAAAAATTATGAAAAATTTTATCATTGTAGATCCTTTTTCAACTGGTGCATTGTTAGCTCCAGAAATAAGCAAGAAAGGGCACTATGTATATAGTGTATTATCTAATAATCATATACCAGATTTTTATAAATCTTCTTATACTGGAGAGGGTTTTTGTAATTCATCGATAATGGCTATAGATAAAGCGAAAAAAAAATTAAAGTCTATTGATGGCGTTATTGTAGGCACAGAGTCTGGTGTTTTTGCAGGGGACTTACTAGCCGAATATTTTAATGTTAAAGGTAATTCAAGTGATTCGAGTCAATTAAGACGAGATAAGTCACTAATGCAAAAAACATTAAAGGAGAATGGATTAAATTATATAAAATCTTATGAAATAAATATTAATAATTATATATCTATTATTAATATGTTAGATATTAATAAAGAGTATGTGTTAAAACCTAAAAGTTCGGCAGGAACAGATGGTGTTTTATATTTTAAGAATAAGGAAATATTATTAAAATTTATCCATGATGATATATGGAAAAAGACAGATCTTTTTGGAAATGTTAATAATACTTATTTGATTCAGGAGTATATATCAGGAAAAGAGTTTGTTGTAGATATGGTTGTTAATAATGATGATATATTTATTGCTTCATTATGTAAATATGAAAAGTGTTATATTAATAATAGTAAGTTTGTTTATAAATCTCTTATAACATTAGATCCAAATGATAATAGATTTGAGCCATTAATTGATTATGCGAAACAATGTGCAAAAGCGCTAAAAATAAAGCATGGCCCAGCTCATATGGAACTATTTTATACCACAGAAAATAAACCAATAATGATTGAAGTTGGTGCTAGATTACATGGTGGAATTGCTCCTTTACTATTTAAAGAATGTTATGAAGATAATCTATTAGATACAACCGTTACTTATTTTATTGAAAATAAACTTCCTAAAAATAAAAAAGCTAAGCTAAATAAAAATGGAAAAATAATTTTCTTAATTAATTCTGATGAGAACTCATTATTAGATGTAGAATCTTTTAAGCCAAAATTATCTAAATTAGACAGTTTTGTTGGGGCAAAAATCTTCTTTGGGAATAATGAAATATTACCATTAACAACTGATCTTACTAATATACCGGGAATTGTATGGTTATCTCATTATGATAAAAAACAAATAGAACGTGATGAATTCTTTATTCGTTCTTTATTTGATAAATATTTACTAAAACACAACAGGAGTTACCTATGAAATTATTGTCTAGAAAAGATATACAAGCCTCTCATTTGGAAAAATGGATGGAGGTTTGTTTTAATGAATTTGAGTCTTCAATTACGAATAAAATAAGGCTCTTTCCATGCATATTTGGAGTGAAAGGTTTTCTAAAGGATCAGTTAAGGTATGTTTTTATGGAGGAAGCTACGCCAAAAAATATAGCTCCGTATTTAAAAAAGTTTGTAAATAACAGTAGACAATATGGGAAATACACTTCTTTAGTTATATTTGAGAAGCCAGATAAAATAGAAACCTTGCAAGTTTATGAAGAAAAGTTTTGGAATATTTTAAAAGGATTATCTGAAATTGATGAACTAGAATGGCCTCAAGATATTCCTACTGAATTGGATAATCCTATGTGGGAGTTTTGTTTTCATGGCGAACCTATATTTGTTGTGTGTACAAATCCGGCACATACACTAAGACAAAGTAGAAGAAGCTCTAGTTTTATGCTTACACTTCAACCTAGATGGGTATTCGATGATATATTAGGAACTGAAGAAAAAGCAAATGTATCTTTTAAGTCAGTAAGAGGAAGATTAAAAAAATATGATTTTATAGATTTATCTCCTAATCTTGGCAAATATGGGAATAGTGATAATAGAGAATGGAAACAATATTTCCTAGATGATGATAACAGAAGTCTTCAACAATGTCCCTTCCATAAACTTAAATAGGTAATATTATGAATATTCAATTTAAAAAAATAGATGCATTTAAAAAATATGATTTTTTAATTAGTTGTTTACCACTTCAAGGATGTGTTGAGCTACAAAGAGATATGCCAATGAAAGAACATCCTTGGCATAGACATGAAAACAATGAAACTTTGATAATACTAGATGGTAAAATGGAGTTTTACTATGAAGGTCATAGTAGAATATGTTTTCCTGGTGATGTTATTTTCTTACCTAAAAATATACTACATGGTTCTAAAGCCTTAGAAGAAGGATGTAATTATTTAATTGCATTTGAAACCTTAGAACACTTGAAGTAATTTGTATAAAACACCTATTTTAATTATTAAAATAGGTGTTTTTAACTTTTTAGAGGGATATATAGGAAATATTATGTGTAGAAGATCAGACTTAATCGAGCCTATCCCAAATTCTGTGTAAACACCCATTTCAACTTAATGGTGACCGTTTAGACGATCACCAAAATCAATCATAAATCGATTCATTGCTTGTTTCCAGTTTTGAATCGGCATTGTCCATTTTTTTGACGCCTCTTTCATCGCCAACCATATCACTTTGAACACCGAGTGACATTGTTTATTATATTCGCTAACACTAAAAGAACAATAGGCAAAATAGCAAATACATTTCTAACAATTTATTAACAATTGTTATTTATAAATCAGGTGATGTTTACGGATCCCCAATAACAATAGTGCGCCCACATAAACCATGGTGGCAAGCCCAATCAGCCAACCTAACCAATGTGTACGAGTCAAAAAACTCATGTGCTGCCAATTTTCAATTGCCGGCGTATAGTGCCACACTACTGTGCCCATGACCAAGGCAGCACATAAAACTTTCAGAAAAAAGACCGCACTTTGTTTACTGAAATGATAAACATCCGCTTTGACTAAACCGCGATACAGCAAATAGGCATTGAGTGTCGCCGACATTGCCGAGGCAATCGCCAAGCCGACATAGCTAAACGGGATGGCAAGTAAATTAAAGCCCATATTGCTAATCATGGCGATAATCCCAATTTTTACCGGCGTTTTGGTATCTTGTCGCGCGTAATAACCATTGGCTAAAATTTTAATCAACATAAAACTTAATAGCCCGCCGTTAAATGCCCACAGTGAATAAGATGCCGCTTGTACATCAGAAAATAAAAATTCACCACGCATAAAAAGTACGAGCAACATAGGTTGCGCCAAAATAGCAATGCCTACCATTGCCGGCACGCCAAGCAATAAAATCATGCGCACGCCCCAATCCATTGTATTGCGAAAATCTAGCGCACTTTGCGCTTTATTGTCGCTACGATTGACGTGATGTCGGGCGAGTGTCGGCAAAATCACAGTGGAAATCGCAATCCCAAATAACCCGAGCGGAAATTCCAACAAGCGGTCAGAATAATACAGCCAACTGATGGAACCGGTCATCAAAAAACTGGCAATAAAGGTATCGAGCAACAAATTAATTTGGCTAACGGATACGCCGAATAAAGCAGGAATCATGAGGGTACGAATTTTTTTCACGCCCGCATCATTCCATGCCCACTTGGGTTTGACCAATAATCCGGCTTGCTTTAAAAATGGAATTTGGAACAAAAATTGCAACAATCCGCCAAGAAAAATCCCGATTGCCAAAGCTAAATCTGGGCTGCTGACGTGTGGCGCGAGAAAAAGTGCGGTGGCAATCATCGCAATATTGAGCAACACGGGCGAAAATGACATCACACCGAATTTTCCCAGCGTATTTAAAATTGCACCGGATAGCGCCACGAAAGTAATAAACCATAAATATGGAAAGGTAATTTTTAACAACAGCGACGCTTGTTCAAATTTTACCGCGTTGGGACCGTCGTTCAACCAATCCATAAACCAGCCAGTACCAAAAATAGCGGCAACCACCGGCGAGAAAATCATGGCAAACGCAGTAACAATGGTTACCAAGCCGCCCAAAGTACCAGACACCTTGCCAATAAAGGCTTGCGTTTTACTTAAATCACCGGCTTTTTGGTATTCCGCTAATACCGGCACAAAGGCTTGAGAAAAGGCGCCCTCGGCAAATAAGCGCCGCAAAAAATTCGGAATTCGGTTAGCAAAAAGAAAAACATCCGCCGCCACACCAGCGCCGATTAATTGCGCAGTAATCACATCACGCGCTAAACCTAACATACGAGAAAGTAAGGTCATGGCGCTGACAACAATACCGGAGCGTAATAATCTTGTACTCAAAATAATATTCTCATGCAGAAAAAATTGCTCTAATTGTATAGAAATTTTGTTTTTACGCTATATTCTAAGCCAAAAAACTGTTAAAATCTTGCCCACATCGTTCGGGTGGGCTAAAGAAAGCGCATTTTTAAAACGATGCTGACTTTCGGTTGTGTCTCACCGAAATCCTCAAACTAATTTAGTTGCAATTATTGATTGACAATAGTATAGAAAAAAGGCATATTTTACGCCTTTAATTTTATTTAATAAACCAACAGAAATTTTTAGGAGTTTGACCTTGGCTAATATCAAGTCAGCTAAAAAACGTGCGATTCAATCTGAAAAACGCCGTCAGCATAACGCAAGTCAACGTTCTATGATGCGTACTTACATCAAAAAAGTATATGCAGCAGTGAGCGCTGGAGATAAATCTGTAGCAGAAAGCGCATTTGTAGAAATGCAAAAAGTTGTGGACCGTATGGCGTCGAAAGGCTTAATCCACGCCAATAAAGCCGCTAACCACAAATCTAAATTATCTGCTCAAATCAAAAAATTAGCTTAATTTTTTGAAAACTTAGCAAAATTAAACCGCACTTGAGTGCGGTTTTTTTATCTCTTTTGCAAACCGTTGATGCAATGAAAGACGGTTAAACAAAAACTGCATCCCAGATGAGATGCAGTTAAGTTTTTCATATAAAAGATTAAATTATTCTTGGAAAGAGTCTTTTAAACGTGCGTCAGCGCGCCGAGATTCTCCTTTGTGTTGTAATTTATTTAATTGTTTTTCCAATTTTTCTTCTACTTCATTAATCGCTTTATACATATCTTCAGACTCACTGCTGGCAAATAAATCGCCAACCGGCGTACCAATAGACGCTTCAACGGAAAATCCTTTTGGAATTTTATTTAAAATGAAGTGTGGATTAATCAGTTGAGTTTGCCATTTACCTAATTTAGCAAGTCTTTCTTCAATATGAGCGCGGATTGCTGGGGTGATTTCCATTTGTTTACTTGTAATGTTTAGAGTCATAGCATTTACCTCTTTGTTTATGATGAGTATTTCTACTCTAGTGAAAATCCTTAATGACAAGATAGACTTCTTGGATAAAGTTTTCAAGAGGAGATTGGGGAAATTAATAAGAAATGTTTGAAAATATGATCAAAGTAGTAAATTTGGAAAAAGTTGCTTTTCTTTTATGGTGAAATTGATATGATAGGGAAGTTTTAGAGAGCCCATTTTGCGGATTTCTTCCACTTCCCCTCATCATTAAACCTGAATTTTTACGCACTAACCGCCGATCACAGCATAACTAATTTGCTCAATCAAGCGTTTATAAGTACTGCTTCCATCACTATTATTGACTTTAATTTCAATAATAGTCGCTTCTTTACGCAATAAGGCTTGTTTAAACACCGAACTCAAATCTGCCCAGGTATAAGGACGTGCATATTTGAGGTCAAACATGGAGGCAACGTGGGAAAATTCCATATTGTGTGGCATACGGTAGAATCTCTCTTTCACTTCGCTATCCACTGGTAAAATATCGAAAATCGCGCCACCATTATTATTAATAACAAATAGGATCATAGGCTGGCTGACTTTTTTCAATAATGCCAAAGAGTTCAAATCATACAGCGCGGAAGTATCGCCAATCATTGCAATTAAGGGTTGCGTCGAACCTACGCTTATCCCCGCGGCAGTCGCTAATAATCCGTCAATTCCGCTGGCACCGCGATTAGTATAAACTTGTGTGCCCTCTGGCAATTTGGTTAACGCATCCACTAAGCGCACAAATAAACTGTTGCCTAAAAATAAATTACCACCATGCTGCATTAAGCGCCCCACTTGATGTGCCAAAGACGCTTCGTTTAAATTCGATCCTACTTGATCTTCGATAAATGTAGCGCAAAAACCAGATAAGGCTAGAGGCTCTAACAACCAAGGTTTTTGACGAAGTGGCGGATGGGCGCGCAGCCAATGATGCACTTTGGCATTAAATCGTGTATGTGAATGATGATACGGATCCACCGCATTTTGACTTTCTTCCACAATCCAATATTCATTTTTAAACTCGCTCAAGAATTGATTAATGCGTTTACTGATAAACCGCGATCCCAATTGAATAACGATATCTGCCTGCAACAATTTTTGTTTTACGGTTTGATTTGCCAACCAAACATCTGCATAAGGCAAAATTGGCTCGACCATGGATTGGATATCAGTCATCAAAATCCAGCCCATGGTTTCCGCCCAAGCATGAATGCCCATAGCTTGTTCCAGTGGTAATTTACCAACGACCACCACACCTTTTTTGGTACGCCAGTAATCCCAATTTTCATGCATTAACACTTCGCGCTGCAATACTTGATGATCCACCCAGGTTTTATGTTGCGTAAACCAACGCTGAATATTGGCAAGCCAAGGATGCAAATCAATTTCCTCCGCTTTGGCTTCATACAACGGTTCAGCAAAAGGTACATTAATATGCACCACACCCGCCCGACATTGCTGCTGATAACAGGCTTGATCCAACACAGAAATCAACCAATTAGTGGAAAAATCCACGCTCGGACGAGGCAAGTTGACATTCGCAATCGGATAATCAGCAAACATATTTTGCTGCAAAATCGCTTGATTAGCACCGCACTCCCATAATTCAGGCGGGCGATCGGCGGTTAAAATAACTAAATTTACGCCGGTTTGTCGAGCTTCTACCACCGCCGGATATAAATTAGCAGCAGCACTACCAGAAGTTACAATCACAGCCACAGTAGTTCGCGTCGATTTTGCCAATCCAAGGGCAAAAAAACCAAGACCTCGTTCATCAAAATGGGTGTGGCAAATTGCTCGTCCCGCCTCTTGCAAGCGTCCGGCTTCAAGGGTCAACGGAGTCGAGCGCGATCCCGGAGCAATACAAAAGTGGTGAACACCTCGATGAACTAGGGTTTCTAAAATCACTTTTGACCAACAACGATTAAATACGCTAACTGACATACTATTCTCCGTTTATTCTTGTAATAATGATATTAATCCTAATGCTTTACGTTCAATTTCCTGCCATTCTAACAAGGGAATTGAACCCTCAACAATACCCGCACCGGCAAAAACGCGAATTTTATTTTGCTCAATAAAAGCGGAACGGATTGTCACACAAAATTCAGCTTGCTGTTGGCGCATAAATCCTAGGGTTCCCGCATACCAACTGCGTTGAAAAGTTTCGGTTTGCTGTAAAAATTGTTTCGCCGCTTGGCGTGGTAATCCGGCGACCGCGGCGGTCGGATGTATGGCTTGCAAACAAACACTATCGCCACAATTTTTCGCTAATTTAGCCGAAATTGGTCGTCTTAAATGTTGCACTTGGCGCAACTGTTTGATGCCTAATTCCGATACATCAATTTGCGTGCTAAACGGATGTAAATTTTGCTGAATATCTTCTACCACGAGGCTATTTTCATAAATATTTTTGGGATCATGCAACAACCAAGTGGCTTGCTGGCGGTTTAACTGTTCATCTTCGCTCATAAACGCCGTTCCCGCCAAGGCTTCCGTTTGCAATTGATCGCCATCGCGCTGATACAAACGCTCTGGCGTCGAGCCGATAAAGCTACATTCCGCATCCCACGCCAGTAAAAAATGATAGCAACCGACATTATACTGTTCACTTTCCGCTAACACCTCTTTCGCGCACAGCGGTTGTTCAGTATGAAAAAGGGTTTCATTTGCCAATACGATTTTACCGGCGTGTCCTTGTTGAATATGTTGTAACGCGTTTTCTACCCATTGGCACCATTGCACTTGCGAAGCGGTTGGCGAATGTTGATAAATGGATTGCTGAATCGGTAAAAGTGCGGTAGTTTTTTCAAGATTTTCTAATAATGGTAATAACTGCGCTTTTTCCGTTGCCCAATCAATGCGGTTATCAATAAATAAATGCGCGGTTAATTGATCTTTTTCTTGTAACAACAATAATCGCGGCAAATAAAGCAAGGTTTCGCCATCAAAGGTTAAACCGCCAATTAAGGTGAAATCATGGGTTTCAATAAATTGTTGCGCCGAATTTGTGTCCGAAAACGACCGCACTTTGCCCAACGCCACGAAAATTTGCGCCTCGTCGCGTCGTTTTAAATAAAATTGCGGATATGCATTCTGCGCTTTTAACCACGACAATAGATTGACTTCAACCACCGACTGGCTTTGCAAAACGGTAATTTCTTCGCGCTGTGGTTGATACGTATTAATTTTTTCAATTAATTGTTTTTTTAGAAAATGAAAACTATCCATTGAGAAAAACGTTGTCTTTAACAGTAAAATAAGTTAAAAATAAACGTCAATTCTACCGCACTTTGAGAAATTTTTTTATAAAATCTTTCCAAGTTTGAAAAATAAGCGTAAAGTGCGGTTAATATTTCCCCGATTTTCAAGCATAGCAAGTAATACAAGGATCATCATGATGAAAGTTTTTCCGAAATCAGACAAATTAGAACATGTTTGTTATGACATTCGCGGACCAGTGCACAAAGAAGCGCTGCGTCTAGAGGAAGAAGGTAATAAAATTTTAAAACTGAATATCGGAAATCCCGCGCCATTTGGTTTCGAAGCACCGGATGAAATCTTGGTGGACATTTTGCGCAATTTACCGGCGGCGCAAGGCTATTGCGATTCAAAAGGGTTATATTCCGCGCGTAAAGCTATTGTGCAATATTATCAATCGAAAAATATTTTAGGCGCAACGGTCAACGACGTGTATATCGGCAATGGCGTATCGGAATTGATTATGATGTCCATGCAAGCGTTGCTTAATGATGGTGATGAAGTGTTAATTCCGATGCCGGATTATCCGTTGTGGACCGCAGCGGCGACACTTGCCGGCGGAAAAGCAGTGCATTATTTATGTGACGAGCAAGCGGATTGGTTCCCGGCAATTGAGGATATTAAAAGCAAAGTGACCGCGCGGACGAAAGCGATCGTGATTATCAATCCAAACAATCCAACCGGTGCGGTATATAATAAAGAAGTGTTGCTGGAGATTGTAGAAATTGCCCGTCAGCACGGTTTGATTATTTTTGCCGACGAAATTTACGACAAAATTTTGTATGATAACGCGGTACATCATCATATTGCGGCATTGGCGCCGGATTTGTTAACTGTAACCTTTAACGGACTGTCTAAAGCTTATCGGGTAGCAGGTTTTCGTCAAGGTTGGATGATTTTAAACGGACCGAAAAAGGCAGCAAAAGGCTATATTGAAGGATTGGATATGTTGGCATCCATGCGTTTGTGTGCTAACCATCCAATGCAGCACGCTATTCAAACCGCATTAGGTGGCTATCAAAGTATCAATGAATTTATTTTACCAGGTGGGCGCTTGCTAGAACAACGCAATAAAGCCTACGAGCTGGTTAACCAAATTCCGGGGGTCAGTTGTACTAAACCAATGGGCGCATTGTATATGTTCCCGAAAATTGATATTAAGAAATTTAATATTTATGACGATGAAAAAATGGTATTGGATTTGTTAAGACAAGAGAAAGTGTTACTGGTACACGGACGCGGGTTTAACTGGCAAGCGCCGGATCATTTCCGTATCGTCACGCTACCTTATGTGCATCAAATTGAAGATGCCCTAGGAAAATTTGCCAAATTCTTACAACATTATCATCAATAAAAAATACCCCCTCCCCGCGATTTTACTTGCGGGGTTTCTTCATGCTGATTTTATAGTTCACCAAAATTATCCGGCAAATGATGCAGCAATTCTTTCCAAATAGAGATGCTGTTTTCGCGGTTTTCTTGCATATACGCAATAGCTTGCTGAGCATCATTATGTTCACAACTTTGCTGTAATTTTTGATAAAAACTTAGCGTCAAATGGCGCGCTTGTGGCGAGGAAAAAAACAACGACGCGACTTGCAAATATAATTCTTTAAAGCTGTTTAAAATCAATCCGTAAACCGGTTTATCCGCAATAAAAGTAAAACTGCGATACAGCGCGTAATCAAATGCTGCGTAATCTTTGGCAGTATCTTTTAAGTGCGGTAGATTTTCAAACAGTTTTAGCGATTGCGTGGCATCATTTTGAATGGCTTCGGGAATATAAAATTCCGCCATTTTCGTCCGCAAAGACACGACATTGGAAATAATCACTGGCGTAATCGATTTATCCAATTGAATGAGGGTTTTGATAATATTGGGACCGGCAGTTTCCCAAATATTATTCACGCGTGTCGCTTTTCCGTGCTGAATATTTAGCCATCCGTCGCGTGCTAAACGTTGCAAGACTTCTCGTAAGGTGGTGCGAGTGACCCCAATTTTTTCCGCCAATTCACGCTCTGCCGGCAAATCGGAACCTGGTGGAAAATGGTTATGCCAGATGCTTTTTACAATATATTCTTCCGCTAACCCCGCCGGACTTTGCGCTTTGAGAAGGGATTGATGATCATTCATGCTGTTTTTCTTCTTATAATTGGTCAAAAATTTTTTGATAATGTATAACAAATTTGATATTTCTCATTATCCTTGAAAGTGATATATATTACAATTAAACCGTCATATTTTTTTAGATTAAGGCTGTAAGGTTGTAAATTATGAATTATACTCAGGCATTTTTAAAAAATTTTCTCGGCTCAAGCCCAGATTGGTATAAATTATCTATTGTCGCTTTTTTGGTTATTAACCCTATCTTGTTCTTTGCAATTAGCCCTTTTGTGGCGGGTTGGGTGTTAGTTGCCGAATTTATTTTTACACTGGCAATGGCGTTAAAATGTTATCCGCTGCAACCCGGTGGATTGTTGGCATTGGAAGCAGTTGCTATCGGCATGACCCACCCAGAGCATGTTAAAGCGGAAATCATGGCAAACTTTGAAGTTATTTTATTATTGATGTTCATGGTTGCCGGTATTTACTTTATGAAGCAATTATTGCTATTTGTATTTACCAAATTACTCTTACAAATTCGCTCCAAAATTGTATTGTCCCTTTCTTTCTGTTTAAGTGCAGCCTTTTTATCTGCCTTTTTAGACGCGTTAACTGTTGTGGCGGTCATTATCAGTGTTGGAATGGGCTTTTACGGGGTTTATCACAAAGTTGCCTCCGGTAAAAACTTTGAGGATTCTGATGATATTAATGACGATAAACACATCATTAATCGCAAGGAAACCCTTGAAGAATTCCGTGCCTTTTTACGTAGTTTGATGATGCACGCCGCGGTTGGGACTGCCTTGGGCGGGGTGATGACCATGGTGGGTGAACCGCAAAACTTAATTATTGCCGAACAAGCAAAATGGGGGTTCGCAGAGTTCTTCTTTAGAATGTCGCCAGTAACGGTTCCTGTGCTAATTTGTGGCGTATTGACTTGTGCATTGGTAGAAAAATTCCACTTATTCGGTTATGGTGCGAAATTGCCGCGTCGAGTGTGGGGCGTGTTGGCAAAATTTGACCGTAGCCGCGAAGAAAAAATGAATAAACAAGAACGTTTAAAATTAATCATTCAGGCGCTAGTCGGTATTTGGTTAATTATCGGTTTAGCGTTCCATTTAGCGGCAGTTGGTTTAATCGGATTAACCATTATCATTTTCTGTACCTCATTATGCGGCGTCACCAGCGAACACGCGTTGGGTAAAGCATTCCAAGAATCCTTACCTTTCACCGCGCTTTTAGTGGTCTTTTTCTCCGTGGTGGCGGTGATTATCGATCAACATTTATTTGCTCCAATTATCCACTTCGTGCTTTCCGCCGCAGAAAACGTACAATTACTGTTATTTTACATCTTTAACGGTGTGTTATCGGCAATTTCAGATAATGTTTTCGTTGCCACTGTTTATATTAACGAAGCAAAAGCGGCGTTGACAGCCGGTGCGATCTCCGCCCATCAATTTGAATTGTTGGCTGTTGCGATTAACACAGGTACCAACTTACCATCCGTTGCCACCCCGAACGGACAAGCGGCGTTTTTATTCTTGCTTACTTCATCTTTAGCACCGCTCATCCGATTATCTTATGGTAGAATGGTGTACATGGCATTACCATATACCCTCGTATTATCAATTATTGGTTTGCTTTCTGTTGAATTTATTTTACCATTTGCAACGGAGATCCTAGCCTCGTTAGGATTGATAATGCCAATATAAAATAACATCAATTAAAAGGAGAAATGATGCTGAGTTATTTAAAAACGCTATCAACAAAAAGAACAGGATGGATACTACTGCTGTTATCAGTAATCGCTTTGGAAGGCACCGCACTTTACTTTCAGCACGGTATGGCTTTAGCACCTTGCGTCATGTGCATTTATGAGCGTGTCGCGTTAATGGGTATCGGCTTTTCCGGTTTTCTCGGAACGTTGTTCCCGCGTTTTAACGTTACCAGAATACTCGCATTATTAATCGGTTTAGGAAGTTCGGTAAAAGGGCTACTATTGGTATTAAAACATTTGGATTACCAACTAAACCCAGGCCCTTGGAACCAATGCTCTACGGTTGCGGAATTCCCGCAAACATTACCATTAGATCAATGGTTCCCATCCCTGTTCCAACCTTATGGTTCTTGCAGCGATAACGTATGGGAATTTTTAGGGGTGTCAATGGTGCAATGGATCGTGGTGATTTTTGCTTTTTATGTAGTACTTTTTGCATTATTGTTAATCAGCCAATTCAAACGTACCGTCACAAACCGCAGTTTATTTAAATAATCCTTCCTATGATAAAATCCCCTTGTGGAAATATATTTCACAAGGGGATTTTTATTAGCAGCTGAAAAAACAAAGGCGAGCTTAGCCCGCCTCTATTTTTCATCCGCTTATTGCAACAGCGAAATATCCGCTACTTGTAAGAACAAGTTTTGTAAGCGACTTAAAATCGCTAAACGATTTAAGCGCAATTTCGGATCCTCCGCATTCACCATGACTTTATCAAAGAAATGATCAATCACTTCTCGCAAATCCGCCAAACGAACTAACGCCGTTTGATAATCCCCTTTTGCAAATAATGGAGCAAGCGCTGTTTGTAACGCAATCACTTGTTCGGCAAGGGCTTTTTCTTCCGGTTCTATGAGTAAAGTGCGGTCGATTTCTGATGAAATGTCGTCCTCTACTTTAGCAAGAATATTACCCACCCGTTTATTTGTCGCCGCCAACGCTTCCGCGCTGTCTAAAGTACGGAAATGCGACACCGCACGCACACGCGCATCAAAGTCCGCCGGTTTAGTTGGGCGACGTGCAAGCACCGCTTGAATTACGTCCACCGCAATGCCTTCATCTTGATACCATGCGCGGAAACGACCGAGCATAAAGTCCACCACATCGTCAACAACATTGGCATTGGTCAATTTATCGCCGAAAAGAGCGGTCGATTTTTTCACGATTTCTGCCAAATCAAGCGGTAAGTTTTTCTCCACCATAATACGCAACGCACCTAATGCCGCACGACGTAACGCGAAGGGATCCGCACTGCCTTTTGGCGCTTGACCGATACCGAAAATCCCCGTCAGTGTGTCAAATTTATCCGCTAAGGCTACGCTACTCGCCACCAATGATTGCGGCAATTTATCGCCTGCAAAACGAGGCATATATTGCTCGTTCAACGCCACTGCCACTTCTTCATCTTCGCCATCATAGCGTGCATAGTGCATACCCATCACGCCTTGCGTATCAGTGAACTCAAACACCATATTGGTCATTAAATCACATTTTGACAGTAAGCCTGCGCGTTCTGCTTTCGCTTTGTCCGCACCGATTTGGCTGGCGATTTCGCCTGCTAACGCCTGAATACGTTTGGTTTTGTCTAACAATGTGCCTAATTGTTGTTGGAACAACACGGTTTCAAGGCGTGGCAACTGGTCTTCTAAACGCTGTTTTAAGTCGGTTTTGAAGAAGAACTCTGCGTCCGTCAAACGTGGACGAACCACTTTTTCGTTCCCCTCGATGATTTTGCTGGGATCTTCAGGGTTGATGTTCGACACAAAGATAAAGTGCGGTAGTAATTTGCCCTCTTTATCATAAATCGGGAAGTATTTTTGGTCGCCTTTCATTGTGTAAACCAAGGCTTCCGCAGGTACAGCAAGAAAACGTTCCTCAAATTTCGCCGCTAATACATTCGGATATTCCACCAATGAAGTGACTTCATCAAGCAAATCTTCCTCAATATCTGCCACACCGCCAAGAGCGGTCGCTTTTTCTTGCGATTTTGCAAGAATTAACGCTTTACGCTCGTTGAAATCAGCAACCACAGAGCCTTTTTCTTTCAATAACGCAGGGTATTGATCGGCGTGCGAAATTTGGAATTCACGCTCGCCTAAGAAACGGTGTCCACGAATGGTTGTACCGCTTTTCACGCCTAAAATCTCGCCTTCGATAAGCTCGCCACCTAACAATAAGGTCACGGTGTGAACAGGACGCACGAATTGCTCGGTTTTATCGCCCCACCGCATAGTTTTCGGGATTGGTAATTTCGCAAGCGCATTGCTAATCATCCCCAGCAACAAGTTTTTGGTCGGCTGACCTTCGATCACTGCACGGTGAACCAGCCATTCGCCTTTATCAGTTGCAATACGTTCCGCCTGCTCAACAGAAATGCCACAGCCTCTCGCCCAGCCTTCCGCCGCTTTGGTCGGCTTACCGTCCGCATCAAACGCCGCCGATACTGCTGGTCCACGTTTTTCCACTTCTTTGCTTGGTTGGCTTGTCGCAAGCCCCAACACTTTCACCGCTAAACGACGAGGTGCTGCAAACCATTCTACTTTGTCAAAGCTCAAACCCGCTTGGTTTAATTCCGCTTCAACATTCTCCGCAAACGCGGTCGCTAATTTTTTGAGTGCCTTCGGTGGCAACTCTTCAGTGCCGATCTCGGCGAGGAAGTTTTGTGTTGTCATTAGTTGTCTCTATATCTAATTTAAATATTTATTCACAAATAAAATGCAATAATGCAATTCGTTCTTTTAAATTTCTTTCTGCTATGTCTTTTCCAACTTTTTTCTCTTCTATTTGCGCTTTTTGCTCTAATACTTTATCTGCAAAGTTAAAGTGCGGAGTATAATTTAAATCTTTAATTCCTTTTACATTTAAATTAGCACTAATTTGACTAGCATAATAATTCTGATAATCCTCATAGTAGGTTGTTGCGATGTTTATCTTCACACCTTTTGAAGAGTTAAAATCCTTACACAACGCAGCTGAAGATAGAAATTTTGCTCGAGCAATACGTCCTTTTCCAAACTCGTAATAATCTAAACTTTTTGTTTTCGTTAATTGTTCCGCATCTGATTTTGAATAAGGATTAAATGATTTATCATCAATAAGAAAAATAGCCCCCATCGCATATTTGTTTTCATCTACTAAAGGATAGGCATCACCAATTTCCTTATATGTATCCAGATCCCCAAATTTTGATTTCTTAATAGCTGATGCATAAGGAATATCTAATCTACCTTGATCTTTATCAGACACAACCCTTTGGAAGAAATCCATATATTGTGTTGTATTATCAATGTCTAAATAAGGTCGCCATTTAAACTCTGGTGTAGTTGAAAAATCTGCACAACCAGACAATATAACTATTGCTGTTAAAGATAATTTTTTGAAAATACTCATTTTGCCCCCTCTACATATTTGCAAAACCCTTCAAAATTTGACCACTTGCTACTCCCTTACCTATAGGATTAAGCATAGTGCTAGGATATTAACTCTATCACTCCGTTTTCACCTCTGCCAAATCTCCCCTAACTCCTCTTTGCTAAAGAGGGGAACTGGTTTGGTGGCAATTTTTAGATTGAAGTTCTTCCAAACAACGTTAATTCTTTAAATGTTAATTTTTCAGATGAATATATAATTATCTTCGATCTGATCCCCCTTTTAGCAAAGAGGGGTTAGGGGAGATTTGGCAAAAGCCATTTACGAAGAAAATACACTATTCTTCCGTCTTTACCCCACTCAAATACTGATAAATCGCTTCTACCACGCCATCAATATTTGTCATCACACTATAATTATCAAACCGCATTACCGTAAACCCAAGTGAATTTAATTCCGCATCTCGCAAGCGGTCTTTTTCTTGATAATCAGGTTCGTAATGCTGACTACCATCTAGCTCAATAATTAACTTTGCCTTTGGGCAATAGAAATCGACAATGTAATTTAACAATGGTTTTTGTCGATTAAACCGAAAACCTAACAACTGATCTCGGTTTATTCTTTGCCATAACTTACGCTCTGCATCGGTTTGTGTTGAACGTAGTTTTTGCGAAAGTATTTTAAGATCTCGCGAATAGGGTTGCATTATTTCTCTAAAATATCTTCCAATTTCGCCAAATCCAACACCACCTTATCCCCATCAACCAACGCAGGCACGCCAATAGCCCCATTTGCTTTGACTGATTGAAAAGTAGGGTGGCTATCACGCAGTTTCAAAAAGGCTTTTAAGTTCGCGCCACCTGTGGTCATTTCGCGTTCTTCATAATCAATACCAAGCCGCTTTAATTCAGCAACAAAAGGCGGAGTATCCGGACACCAGTGAGCAAAATATAAAATAGGTTTCATCACATTTACCTCATCATTCCCCCTCTTTTATAAAGAGGGGTTAGGGGGAGATTTAAAATTAAAAAGAGAAAGTTAAAATTATTTCTTACAACCTGGGAAACCTAACGCTTCGCGACTGGCGTAGTACGCTTCGGCAACGCCTTTGGTTAAGGCGCGAATGCGTAAAATATAGCGTTGGCGTTCGGTGACCGAAATCGCTTTGCGGGCGTCTAATAAGTTGAAGCTGTGAGCGGCTTTTAAGATACGTTCATAAGCTGGAAGCGGTAACGGTTTTTCTAATGTCAATAACGTTTGGGCTTCTTTTTCATATTGGTCAAAGCAGTAAAATAAGAAATCGGTGTTGGCATATTCAAAGTTATAGGTGGATTGTTCCACTTCATTTTGATGGAACACGTCGCCATAAGTGGTTTTACCAAGTGGACCGTCAGACCAAATGAGATCATACACACTGTCCACGCCTTGAATGTACATTGCTAAACGCTCTAAACCATAGGTGATCTCGCCGGTGACTGGTTTACATTCTAAACCGCCCACTTGTTGGAAATAGGTGAATTGAGTAACTTCCATTCCATTTAACCACACTTCCCAGCCTAAACCCCACGCACCTAAAGTTGGGTTTTCCCAGTTATCTTCCACGAAACGAATATCGTTTTGGGTTGGGTCGAAACCTAACATTTTAAGGCTATCAAGATAAAGTTCTTGAATATTATCTGGTGATGGTTTGATCACCACTTGGAATTGGTAATAATGCTGCAAACGGTTTGGGTTTTCGCCATAACGACCGTCCGTTGGGCGACGTGATGGCTGCACATAAGCAAATGCCATAGGCTCCGGACCAAGTGCACGCAAGCAGGTCATTGGATGTGATGTGCCCGCGCCCACCTCCATATCAAAGGGTTGTACCACGGTACAACCTTGCGTTGCCCAATAATCTTGAAGCGCCAAAATCATCCCTTGAAAGGTTTTTACATTAAATTTCGCTGTCATATTCTTCATTCTTAAAAAGTTAAATAAAAAGTGAGCTATTATAGCGTAAATTCAGCACGTCGCCCACCGTTAGGCAAGGAAAGTGCGGTGATTTTTTTCGCTATTTTTCAAGAAGATGATACCTAATGCGCCTCATCCCAATTAACCCCAACGCCAACATCAACAATTAACGGAACCGCCAACTTCGCGGCGTTTTCCATAGTTTTCTTGATCAATTGGCGGTATTTCTCGACCTTTTTTGACCGCACTTCAAACACCAATTCATCATGGACTTGCATAATCATGCGAATATCCGGATCCTGTGCAATTTCACGATCCAACGCAATCATTGCACGCTTAATAATATCAGCAGCAGTCCCTTGCATTGGCGCATTAATCGCCACCCGCTCCGCGCCTTTGCGCCGCATAGCGTTTGAGGAATGAATTTCCGGCAAATATAAACGACGTCCAAACAAGGTTTCCACATACCCCTGCGCCTTGGCTTTTTCTCGGATCTCGGTCATAAAGGTTTGTACACAGGGATAACGTTGAAAATATAAATTGATATATTGTTGCGCTTCATTGCGCCCAATTCCCAATTGACGAGCCAACCCGAAAGCACTCATACCATAAATTAAACCAAAATTAATTGCTTTTGCTCGACGTCGTTGTTCATTAGTAACACTGTCCATTGGCAAGCCAAAAATTTCTGCCGCGGTAGAACGATGGACATCTTTTCCTTCCACGAAAGCCTTAATCAAGTTCGGATCTTGTGATAAATGCGCCATAAGTCGCAGCTCAATTTGCGAATAGTCGGCGGCGACAATGGAAAAATCTTGAGGCGCAACAAAGGCTTGGCGAATACGTCGCCCTTCTTCGTTACGAATGGGGATATTTTGTAAATTCGGATCGCTGGAAGACAGGCGGCCCGTAATGGTTACCGCTTGGTGATAAGAGGTATGCACCCGCCCAGTTCGCGGGTTAATCATCTGTGGTAATTTATCGGTGTACGTGGATTTTAATTTGGCAAGCCCGCGGTGTTCTATTAACAATTTCGGTACCAAATGCCCTTGCTGCGCCAACTCCTCCAAGACTTCCTCATTCGTAGAAGGCGCCCCTTTCGGTGTTTTAGCAATCACCGGCAAGCCTAATTTCTCAAACAACATTTCCTGCAATTGTTTCGTGGACGCCAAATTAAAGACTTCGCCTGCTTCTTGATGCACCGCTTGCTCAAGTGCGGTCAATCTTTGCGCAATTTCTTCCGATTGTGCCAATAAGGTTTGGCGATCAATTAGCACGCCATGGCGCTCAATGCGCGATAAAACGTTCACCAAAGGCAATTCTATCTCATTGAATAAATTCACTAATTCTGGCGTTTGCGACAATTCTTGCCACAAGGTTTGATGCAATTTCATGGTCACATCCGCATCTTCCGCCGCATATTCCGTCGCTTGAGCAAGATCAATTTTATCAAAGGTCAGCTGATTTTTCCCTTTGCCAGCGAGGGTTTCAAATGCGATGGTTTGATATCCCAAATAGCGTTCGGCTAAATCGTCCATATTATGCCGCCCCGTACTATTCAACACGTAAGATTCCAGCATGGTATCAAACTCTACCCCAGCAAGTTGCACATCATGATTAGCCAGCACAATTAAATCATATTTCAAATTTTGCCCAACTTTTCTAATCTGCGGATCTTCCAATAATGGTTTTAATTGCGCTAAACAATCCTCCAAAGAAAGCTGCGGCAAAACCCGCTCAAAACGGGCTTCTCCCGCAACCTTATCTTCGCTAAATAAATCGCCTTGCGGCGGCGCAACACTTACTTCACGCACGTGTGCCAGCGGAATATAACAAGCCTCACCATGCGCTAAAGCAATGGAAATCCCTACCAAATTCGCCGACATAGCGTCCAAACAATCCGTTTCCGTATCAATGGCGATCAATTTCGCCGCGTTAATTTTAGCAATCCACGCGGTAAGTTTTTCTTGTGTATCAATTTGTTGGTATAAAGTGCGGTCAATTTTTATCACATTTTTGACCGCACTTTTCTCCGTTTTTTCCGCTTGCGGCAAGCTCGCTGTTGCTTGATAAGCGGTAGAGATCCCCCGTGGTTCAGCGCCATTGGTCAGCGAACTTTCCCCGCTCATCACCTCATTTAGCCAACGTTTAAATTCATAACGCGCAAAATATTCAATCAATTGGTCATTATCATTTTGCCCCAAGGTCAATTGATCTGGCGTTAGTGCTAAGGCTACATCAGTTTTGATGGTCGCCAGCAAATAGGATAAATCCGCATCTGCTTTAGCCGCTTGTAATTTTTCGCCTAATTTTTTCGCACCACGAATAGGCAAATCCGCAACTTTATCCAAATTGGCATAAATTTCTGCCATGCTGCCGATCCCTTGTAATAAACCTAAGGCGGTTTTCTCGCCCACGCCGGCAACCCCCGGAATATTATCCGAGCTATCGCCCATCAAGGCTAAATAATCAATAATTAATTCCGGCGGAATGCCATATTTTTCAATTACTCCGGCACGATCCAGCAACGTATTATTCATGGTATTGATCAACATAATATTATCGTCCACCAATTGCGCCATATCTTTATCGCCGGTACTGATCAGGACTTTTTGCCCATTTTTGGATGCCTGTAGCGCCAAGGTGCCGATAACATCATCAGCCTCCACACCTTCCACCACCAACAAAGGAATTCCCAAGGCTTTGATAATATTATGTAACGGTAAAATTTGCGACCGCAATTCATCCGGCATTGGCGGGCGATGAGATTTATATTGCTCAAACATCTCATCACGAAAGGTTTTGCCTTTCGCATCAAACACGACTGCAATATGCGTCGGCTGAACTTGCGAAATTAAACTTTTCAGCATATTTAATACGCCATACATTGCGCCCGTCGGCTCACCAAGGGAATTGGTCAGCGGCGGGAAGGCATGAAACGCGCGATATAAATAGGAAGAACCGTCCACCAAGACGAGCGGGTTTTCAGCGATTTGTGCCATAATTTTCTCATTGCGTAATTAAAACAATGACGCCATTATAGACTAAAGCAGAAAATTAGCCTAATACCTAACGATTAAGCCGCATTCAAAAGACTTGACATCCTCCCCTGCCTAAGGCTGGGGATTCCTACTAGCTCCCCCAGCAAGCTGTGGGCTACTCTCGGTGGGTTCTTGCTGCTGACCACTATTGCAGTTCACGTCACAAGCTCTACGGGCGTGTCCCGCCCTGATTTTCGTTATGCTTGGACGATAGCTCGACCACGCTCTAACACATTGATTGCCCCAACCACATCCGCATTTTCCGCGTAACCACATTCTATGCACTCAAAATTCGCCTGCGTTTGTCGGTTTTCTTTGGCGGTATGTCCGCAACAAGGGCAAGTTCGGCTGGTATTTTGCGGTGGAACTGCAACCAAAAATCCGCCTAGCCATTGCGTTTTGTAGTCCAACTGTCGTCTAAACTCAAACCAAGACTGGTCTAATATCGCCCTATTCAAACCCGATTTCTGCTTCACGTTTTTTCCGTGTTCTTCCACCGTCCCTTTTGCGGAAGCCGACATATTTTGCACTTGCAAATCCTCAATGTAGAGCATTGCGTGGTTTTTGCTGATTTTACTTGAAGTTTGGTGTAAAAAGTCTTTGCGGCAGTTGGCGATTTTGTGATGTAATTTAACGATTTTCGCCTTTAACTTTTGCCAATTTTGGCTAAATTTAACCTTGTTTTTAAGCTGTTTTTGCAGTTTTGCCAGTTTGCCTTTATAGGTTTTAAACGCATTCAGTGGCGCAAAAAATGCGCCATTGGAAAGTGTCGCAAAACGAGCCACGCCCATATCAATCCCAATCTCTCCGCCCTTATGCGTTGGGATTTCACATTCAAATTCCGTTTGAATACTCACAAAAAATCGACCACACTTTTGGCTAACGGTGACATTTTTAATTTCGCCTATCACATCACGACTATTGCGGTAACGAACCCAACCAATTTTCGGCAAGTACAAGCGGTTATTTTGTTGCTCTAATTTGCAACCTTGCGGAAAACGAAAACGCTCTTTCAACCCTTTTTTCTTAAATTTGGGAAAATCGGCACGTTTCTGAAAGAAATTTTTAAAGGCACTTTCTAAGTCTTTTAGCAACTGTTGAAGCACTTGAGAATGGCACTCTTTGAGCCAAACCAGCTCTTTTTTCCATTGCGGAAGAAGATTAGCGATTTTGGTATAGCTAAATTTAAACGCATTGTCTTGCTCATATTTTTCATTTTGCCAAGCCAACGCACGGTTAAACACAAAACGAGAACAACCGCAGAACTGTTTAATTCTACGAATTTGCTCGCCATTTGGCATTATTTCGAACTTAAAGGCTTTGCGTAGCAACATTGTGAACTCATAGACAGAAAATTGAGCTTATTCTATGCTCATCTATGAAAAAAAGAAATTCAATTATTCACCAATACATCGAGCAACAACAAACGCCCGATTAGTTAGCGTTGAAGCGACTTCGTCGCTTGTGCCTTATATCTCCGCCCTGAAGAACGGTGTTTTACAGCACGAAAGGATAAAAGACAAAAACAAAAGAAAAGGGCAGAACTTATCGCCCTGCCCTAATACCTCTCAATCGTTTTACTCTTTTGATTTCCAAATTAACGGATCCACCCCGCGGCGAACGAGATCCGGATGGTCTTCAATTTTAAAGACTGGCTGCATGACGCCCGCTTTAATTTGTTTTTTATAATCTTTGAGGATGATCCAAACGATCGGCGAAAGCAATACAATAGAAACTAAATTGATTAACGCCATGGATGCCATAACCGTATCCGCAAATGCCCATACAATTCCGCCTTCACGTACCGCACCAAAATAAACAAAAAATAGCACTACTAAGCGAAAAGCCAAAATAAAGCCGGGTTTATTCCGCACATAGCGGACATTATTTTCTGCATAAGCATAATTACCGATAATAGACGTATAACAAAACAGCAAAATCACAAACGCCAAGAAATGTAAACCGAATTCGCCCACATGAAACTCAAGCGCCTTTTGCGTTAAAGAGACGCCACGTAATGCCTCGCTGCCATAATCATCTGACATCAAGATAATAATTGCGGTACAGGTACACACCACGATCGTATCGACAAAAACCCCCAACATTTGGATAAGCCCTTGACTTGCTGGATGTTTAGCATCTGAAGTAGCCGCGGAATTCGGCGCAGAGCCCATTCCGGCTTCATTGGAAAATAAACCCCGTTTGATCCCTAATAACATGGCTTGAGAAAAGATCATACCGAATATTCCGCCAGCCATAGCGGAAAAATCAAATGCACTGGTGATGATACGGTGTAATACTTCTGGCACCCGATCAATATTCATCCCAAGGATAATGACAGCCATGATAAGATAAAATAACGCCATCATTGGCACCACTTTAGCAGAAATTTGACCGATACGTTTCACTCCGCCGAAAATGATCCCCGCGGTTATCACAACCAAAATCACACCAATATATTCCGCGTTCCATCCCCACGCATTATGCGTCGCTTCTACAATAGAATTCGCCTGAACCGCATTAAAGGCAAAGCCGAAGGAAAAAATTAGCGTTAATGCAAAAATAATTGCCAATACAGGCGCCTTCAACCCACGT
The DNA here is from genome assembly GCA_900454475.1 of [Pasteurella] mairii. Classification (GTDB taxonomy): domain Bacteria; phylum Pseudomonadota; class Gammaproteobacteria; order Enterobacterales; family Pasteurellaceae; genus Actinobacillus_B; species Actinobacillus_B mairii. The sequence continues at coordinate 198,539 of UGSS01000002.1, read as the reverse complement.
TTAATATAATACGCCGGACCGCCACGAAACATCCCATTCGGATCTTTAACCTTATAGGCTTGCGCCAAAGAAGACTCCGCAAATGCACTACTCATACCGATAATCGCTGTAATCCACATCCAAAATACCGCGCCCGGTCCGCCTAGCGCAATCGCAGTCGCCACACCGCCAATATTACCCACACCGACCCGACTTGCCAAACCGGTCGTAAAGGCTTGGAAAGGCGTTAAAGATTCACCGTCCGCCGCCCGACCGGACCACATTTCCCGAAGACTACGTGGCAATAACCGCAACTGCACTAAACCGGTAGTGATAGTAAAGAAGAAACCTACAAGCAAAAGGGTAACAACGGTAAGATCCCAAAGCGGACCGTCAAATGTATTGACAATCCAACGAAGAAGCGATTCAAACGTTGAAACAATATACCTAACAAAAGAAATAACACTTTCCATACAATGCCTCATGTTAAAAATTAACGGTTCTCGCATTATATTGTTTTTTACACTTTTGGCAACTTGTAAATATTTTTTATTATAAAAATTAAATTTTTGTAAATTTTATATAATAATTTTATGAAAAGTCTAATTTTTAGATAAAGTACAAAAGCGCATTGACCACAACTTCGCCGCGCAACGCCAATACATAAAATAGGGTTACAACGGACTTTCAATTTGAAGTTGTTCGTAAATTTCAATGATTGTCAGGGTTAAACAAGAACGAATGAGTTTTTCTTTGCGTTGCACCTTAATTTGATAACACAAAGAATTTGGCATATCTTCTTTTTCATCCGGAAAATGCAGCAAAGCGTTTTCGGTCGCTACATGGAGCAGTCGGATAAAATCAATAATCAGTTGATCAAAAAAAAGGTAATCTTTTTCATCATTACTTAATTTTTCTTTTAACTCAATAAAAGCATACATATCCTCAAAAAGTGCATGAGTGATGACGCCTAACCCCAAAAGCACCTTTAAGCGAACCGATAAATCAAATAAAGGTCCGCTGGTCATAAACAAAGAATCAACAACCGATTTGACCGCAAAATCCGTTTTGCGAAAAACGCGCTGAATAAGCTGATCGACCGCTTCGTCAAAAATAGCCACCGAAGCAGTAATAAAACCACGAATTGAAGTGGCTTCATTGAGTTTTTCATAAATTTGGTCGGACGATAACACAAACTATCCCTATCAGAATAAATCCCTTTCAAGCGCACTCCGAAAGGGATTTTTATCGAATTAATTAATAAAATCTTGATAGACTTTTGCAATTTGCGCAATCACATCATGATCTTGTAATTCGGTATATTTTTTCAATGTTGAAACCACACCACTTTCAGCCAACGATTGTTGAAGCTCAATGGCTTGAGGATCCTTTTCATTACGATACAAAAGTGCGGTCGAAATGGCACGAAGTAATTGTTTATTTGGTAACCCATATTCCAATGTCCCGCGCAACGGTTTGATAAGGCGATCATTATAGCCTAGTTTACGCAATGGCTCCCGCCCAACACGATCCACATCATCCACCAAATACGGATTAGCAAAACGTTGCAAAATCTTTTCGATATAAGCCGCATGCGCCTGCGGATCGAAACCATAACGCTTAATTAATACCGCGCCACTTTCTTGCATCACCGATTTAACAAAGGCTTTAACTTGCGGATCATCAATACTTTCTTTAACAAATTGATACCCTTTGTATTTACCATAATACGCGGTTACCGCATGACCAGTATTCAGCGTAAATAATTTACGTTCCACAAACGCCATTAAGTTATCCGTTAACTCCATGCCTTTGATTTGTGGAATATCGCCTTTAAATTGGGTTTTATCCACAATCCATTCGCTAAATTCTTCCACCGTAACCAGCAACGGATCCGTTTCATCCGGTTTTACCGGCGGCACAATACGGTCAACCGCGCTATCTACAAAGCCGATTACATTTTCCACCTGCTCTCTAACTGCCGGATTTAAATGAGTAAATACTTGCTCTTTTAAAAAAGTAGTTCCGCGCACCATATTTTCACAAGCAATAATATTTAATGGTTTAGTATTACCGTTTGCCAAACGCGCTTCTAAGGCTTTTGCAAGCGTACTTGCGATAATTTTTAACACGTTTGGACCAACCGCTGTAGTCACTAAATCCACTTCATTAAATAACGCAATAATCGCCGCTTCATCAGTTGAATTCAGCGCGGATACCTTGTTCACTTGTTCAACCTTATTCACGCTATCGCCCACGATTTTCACGCCATAAGTGCGGTGAGTTTTAAGCAAGTTTATCACGCTCTCATTCACGTCCGCGAAAATCACCTCAATATTACTATCTGCCAATAATTTCCCGATAAAACCGCGCCCAATATTGCCCGCGCCGAAATGTAATGCTTTCATTTTATTGTCCTTTTGAGTAAGGTAGGCGCACTCGCCCACCAAATAATGTCGAGTAGTAAAATAGTGGGCAGCCAAGCCCCCCTACATTTTATGCTTTTAACAATTCAAGTACGTTATTCACATCATTAGTTGAAGTCAGCAACGCTATTGCTTCTTCGCTATCTAACGCATTTGTAATGGCAGTGAGTACCTGTATATGTTCATTATTCCGCGCCGCAATACCAATCACCAATTTTGCAATGCCATCTTCTTCGTCGCTAAAACGTACCCCTTTCGGATATTGGCAAACCACGATACCGGTTTTCAACACGGCATCTTTCGCTTCTATCGTACCATGTGGCACCGCCACCCCTTCGCCTAAATACGTTGAAACCAGTTTTTCACGTTCCAACATAGCATCCACATAACTTGGCTGCACAAAGCCCGCTTTCACTAATTTTTCACCGGCAAAACGGATCGCATCAAACTTATCATTTGCTTCTAAACCTAAGAAAATTTGCTCGGGTGTTAAGCGAAATGTTGCACCATTGACTGAAACTTCATCTTCTTTTGGTGCGGTTACGACAGCGTTTTCATCAAAATTTGCTTTTAAATCATTCACTAAACTGTCATAGAATTTGTTATCTAAAAAGTTAGTTAAGGATAAATGCATGGCATTTGGTACTTGTTTTTTCGCACGCAAGGTTAAATCTTGATGCGTAATCACTAAACGCGCCTCTCCTGGCAAATTATTAATAGCACAGTTAGCCACCTCAATGGAAAGCCCCTCCTCATTGACTTTTTTACGTAACATACTCGCGCCCATTGCGCTAGACCCCATACCGGCATCACAGGCAACAAAAATAGTCTTTACCCCTTGATAATCCGCCACGCCATGATGATCTACCATTTCGCCAGATTTCATTGCTTTTGACGCGGCTTGTGCGGCTGCCAATTTATCCGCCCCCTCTTCTTTTTGTAATTTCACAAAAAATGACGCAACGACGAAAGACACGACACAAGCAGCCACAACAGAGGTAATCACGCCCAAAAATGACGCTTTAGGTGTCATGGCTAATACCGCAATGATCGAACCCGGCGACGCTGGCGCTTGCAAACCCGCATTAAATAACACCAAGGTAAACACGCCAGTGGCACCACCGGCGATAACCGCGAGGATTAAACGCGGGTTCATTAACACATACGGGAAGTAAATTTCGTGAATACCGCCGAAGAAATGGATAATCGCCGCACCGCCTGACGTTTGTTTTGCCGAACCTTTGCCAAATAACATATAAGCCAGCAACACGCCTAAACCCGGACCAGGGTTCGCTTCAATTAAGAAAAACACAGATTGACCAAATTCTTGCGCTTGTTGAATTCCAAGTGGCGAGAAAATCCCGTGGTTAATTGCATTGTTTAAGAACAAGATTTTTGCCGGTTCCACAAAAATAGAAGTCAATGGTAATAAACCTGCATTAACTAACACATCCACTCCCGCGGCTAACCAACCGGAAACCACTTTCACCGCAGGACCGACCACCCAGAAAAACACAATGGCTAAAATCATCCCAATAATCCCAGATGAGAAGTTATTGACTAACATCTCAAAACCGCTTTTGATTTTACCCTCTGCCCAGTTGTCAAAATGTTTAATCGCCCAACCGCCACAAGGACCCGCGATCATGGCACCTAAAAACATAGGAATATCCGTCCCCACAATCACGCCCGCAGTAGTAATCGCGCCCACCACCGCGCCGCGCTCGCCACCGACCAATTTACCGCCGCTATAACCAATCAATAACGGCAGTAAATAAGTAATCATAGGACCGACAAGTTTTCCTAATGTTTCATTCGGAAACCAACCTGTTGGAATAAAAAGGGCGGTAATAAATCCCCAAGCAATAAATGCCCCAATATTCGGCATCACCATATTTGACAAAAATCGCCCAAAACTTTGAATTTTCAATTTTGTATTTGCTGACAGCATATAACCCTCGTTGAAGATGTGACCATTATTTATGCAAGAAAATAACATAGTCAACATCAAACTTGAAATTTTTAAAGTTAAATTTGTGACAAACATCACAATATATTTTCCTTCGCACCACTCAATAAATGTGACATACATCACAAAAATACAATTACATACCAAAAAACGTGATCTACATCACAAAAAAACAAACCATAAGTCAACATCCTTTTTCTCACGTCGTCATAGTAAAATCTGTGCCCAAAACAACAAAAAATACCCAAAACAGAAAAGTCTTGTTCTATAATGCCGCCATAAAGAAAATAGGCTTAAGGCTAACCGCACTTTTGCACTATCCAGTTATAGAACCCTAGTCAAACGATAATTAACTTATGAAACTCAATCCCCAACAACAACAAGCTGTCGAATATGTGCAAGGACCTTGTTTAGTCCTTGCCGGCGCAGGCTCGGGCAAAACCCGCGTGATCATCAATAAAATCGCCTATTTAATTGAAAAGTGCGGTTATTTTCCGCAACAAATTGCCGCAGTCACCTTTACCAATAAAGCCGCGCGCGAGATGAAAGAACGAGTAGCCCATTCCATTGGCAAAGAACAAAGTCGCGGACTAACCGTTTCCACCTTCCATACCCTAGGGTTTGATATTATCAAACAGGAATATCAACATTTAGGTTTTAAACGCAATTTGACCCTATTTGATGAGCATGACCAGTTTGCTTTGCTTAAAGAATTAACCTCTGACTTGTTGCAAGAAGACAAAGCATTATTGCGCGAGCTGGCTGCCACGATTTCCAATTGGAAAAATGATCTAATCATGCCACACCATGCCGCCGCCATAGCAAAGGATCCCAAACAACGCACCTTCGCCGCTTGTTACGAGCGTTACGCCAAACAAATTCGCGCCTACAACGCCTTGGATTTTGACGATTTGATCATGTTGCCGACCTTGCTATTTAAACAAAACGCCGAAGTACGGTCGCAATGGCAAGCGAAAATTCGCTATTTATTGGTGGACGAATATCAAGATACCAACACCAGCCAATATGAATTAATTAAATTATTGGTCGGCGAACGCGCTTGTTTCACCGTGGTAGGCGATGATGATCAATCCATTTATTCATGGCGCGGCGCAAGACCGCAAAATATGGTGCGCTTGAAAAATGATTTTCCGTCGCTGCAAGTGATGAAATTGGAACAAAATTATCGTTCGACGCAACGTATTTTACATTGCGCCAATATTTTAATTGCCAATAATGATCATGTATTTGATAAAAAATTATTTTCTACCTTAGATCAAGGGGAAAAATTATTGGTGATTGAAGCCCAAAATGAGGAACATGAGGCGGAGCGTGTGGTCGGGGAACTCATTGCCCATCGTTTTACTCGCAAAACCCGCTATCAAGATTATGCCATTTTATATCGCGGCAATCACCAATCCCGTTTGTTAGAAAAAGTCTTGATGCAAAACCGCATTCCCTATCGCATTTCCGGCGGAACCTCGTTTTTCTCGCGTGTGGAAATTAAGGACATGATGGCGTATTTGCGTTTATTGGTTAATCAAGATGACGACGCGGCATTTTTACGCATTGTGAACACGCCGAAGCGAGAAATCGGCGCCGCAACCTTGGAAAAATTGGGCGCCTTGGCGCAAGAAAAACACATGAGTTTATTCGAGGCGATTTTCGATTTTGAATTAATACAACGGGTTACGCCGAAAGCCTACAACGCGTTACAAGGTTTTGCCCGTTGGATTGTGGAGTTACATGATGAAAGCCTGCGTGCGGAACCGGAAAATGCGGTTCGTCGCATGTTAGCACAATTACATTATGCAGAATATTTGTACGAACAAGCCGCCAGCCCCAAAATGGCAGAATTTCAAAGTAAAAACGTCGCCACCTTGTTCGGCTGGGTCGCCGAGATGCTCAAAGGGGATGAGTTTAATCAGCCAATGACCTTAAATCAGGTAGTCACGCGTTTGACCTTGCGCGATATGTTGGAGCGTAACGAAGACGACGAAGCCAGCGATCAAGTACAACTAATGACCTTACACGCCTCAAAAGGGCTCGAATTCCCCCATGTCTTTTTAATCGGCATGGAAGAAAATCTTTTGCCACATCAGACCAGCATTGATGAAAACAACATAGAAGAAGAACGTCGATTAGCTTACGTGGGCATTACGCGCGCGCAAAAAAGTTTGGTCTTTTCCTTGTGCAAAGAGCGGCGACAATTTGGCGAGAGTTATCGTCCCCAACCCAGTCGTTTTTTAGCCGAATTGCCGCCAGACGATCTGTTATGGGAAAAAGATAAACCGCCATTAACCGAACAAGAACAACAGCAAAAAACCAAAAATCATATTGCCAATTTACGCGCTATTTTACGCGGTTAGATGATTTTCAACGGATTTTGTAGATAATTCACGCAAACAACCCAAATTTTCAAAAAAAGAATTTGACTTATTGCAGGGCAATCCGTATCATACCGCCCACAAACCGATTGCGGTGAGATGGCCGAGAGGCTGAAGGCGCACCCCTGCTAAGGGTGTATATGGGAAACTGTATCGAGGGTTCGAATCCCTCTCTCACCGCCATTTACTCAGGGCACCCGTAGCTCAGCTGGATAGAGTACTCGGCTACGAACCGAGCGGTCAGAGGTTCGAATCCTCTCGGGTGCGCCATTTTATTGAACTCTACAATAAAATTAACATGATTAAATGAAAGGTGATTTCAAAACGCACCCGTAGCTCAGCTGGATAGAGTACTCGGCTACGAACCGAGCGGTCAGAGGTTCGAATCCTCTCGGGTGCGCCATTTCAGTACCTATCCTAATTGAATTTACCCACTTTCTAACTAATGTATTTACAACCAATTTATTAGGATAACCCAAATGCAATCAACAAAATACAACGCCTTGCATCCAATCGATCTTGTGATCTTAGCCGCGATCTTTTTTTATTCGCCGATTATCACCTCGTTTTATTATTTTACCGAGCTCCAACAAGCCGGACTTGCCGCGCCAGAAAATCTAGAATTTAGCGAAGCCGATAATTATTCATCCATTGGCATGGAGCTTGTTTCATTAGGAGTAGCATGGCTTTATCTCATGTTGGGCAAATTTCAATTTGCCCAACTTCCTTTCGCGTTTAACAAAAATACGCTGCCCCTCGCCCTCGCTTTAATCTTATTCACGGGCGCCATTTGCCATCTTTTCGCCAATACTTTCTCGCCAGAAGTTCTCACCGAACCAACACTTGCCGACAGCACATTGATGGAAAGCGCCGCGCCCGCGCCGACAGAAAGCGAAAACCTCTGGGATTATTTTTCCTTATCCCTGATATTATTTGCTTTGCTAAACGGGTTTTATGAAGAAATCTTTTTCCTTGGGCTCGTCTTCTGCGTCGAAAAAAAATGGCTCCCCTACGCGCTGATTTTCGCTTTTATTGTACGCTTTGCTTTCCATACCTATCAAGGGATATTTGGCGCCATTGTGGTATCCCTTTTCGGCGTATTGTTCATGCTATTACGCTTTAAAATTCGCAATGTAGTCCCGTTTATGCTGGCGCACAGTTTTTTTGACGTATTTGGTTTAGGGCTTCCTCTATGGTTATTTACCACATTTAACTAATTCACATTGGCAAAAATTCGTTACAAGACTATTGCCATATCAAGCGCGTTGCCTCCTTTCAATTAGCTTGAAAGTTCGCCAATTAAACTACGAAAGTCCATTTTATATCCGCTAAAACAACGCGCTCCCCTTAAATATCTCAAAGTTTTTTCAAAAAAAGTACAAAATTTGTGCTTTTTCTGCTTGTATATATATATACTAATTCCCCTCACATTTGTGCGGATTTCCCGCCAACTTCCACATAATCGAATTATTTCCACAATATCTTAATTAAGGAACTTGAGATGAATAGAGTCTTTAAATGTAAATATGATATTACCTCCGGGGTAACCAAAGTCGTTTCTGAATTAGCTAATAATCAACAACTTACATCGCAATGTCAGGCATCGTCCTCAATCTCCTCGTCTTTCTCACTTCCATTCCGTTTTACCCTGTTAGTATTAGGCTTAGGTATGATGAATGAGGGGGGTGCTAATCAAAATGTGTATAGTTGGACGGATAATCAATTTAAAATTGGTGAGTGGAACAAATGTGGTGGTTCAAACTCTGTTCAATTATCTGATAACTGGAATGATTGCAGTAACAGCGACTATGTTGCCATAGGTAAAAACGCGACTGTAGGTGTTGTTTCACTAAAAAATGATGAAAAAAGTGGCATGGTTGCGATTGGATCTAATAGTAACGCATTAGGAGCTAAAGCGATTGCACTAGGTATGTTAGCAAAAACTGAAGAAGGTGCTGGGCAAGCTATCGCTATCGGGAATAATGCGGGCGCCAACAGTCAATCAGTAGCTTTAGGAGCTGACGTCTATGCACTTGGAAAATCCTCCGTTGCTATTGGTAATGATGATATTGATGATAGTCGTTTTGACGATAAACTTCCGATAAACGAAATTAATACTATTTTTAAAAAACTGAAAGACGACAATTCTTATTTTGGTACATATAACAATCGCTTTGAACAACTGTATGTAACAGGTAGTTCAAATGGTAAACAGGTTGATAATCGAAAATATAGCCCGACCTATGCTGCTGGTGTAGGGGCAATTGCTATCGGTTCGCGAACAGTCGCTGCCGGTGACTTATCTACTTCTGTTGGTGCGTTATCTTTTGCATTAGCGGATTATTCCACTACCTTGGGTATGCGTTCATTTGTGGCAAGAAGTGCTAAGGGCGGTGTTGCAGTCGGTCAGGCGTCGCGAGTATTTTCACCAAACTCTCTCGCTATCGGTAACTTTAACGAAGCCACTAGTAATGGATCTATGTCATACGGTTATAATGCCAAGGCAGTAGGAGAGCATACCATTGCAATTGGTTCAATAGTAGCAGCAGGAGCTAAATTTGATCCAACTACTGGTCAACAATGGCTTGATTTGTATAAAAGTTTTAATAAAAACTCAACTGACTTAGATAGTAATGATGAATTTGATACAAAGGCTACTACAATTCTAAAAAATGGAAACACTAACGGTAGTGAAACTATGCCTTTAACTTACGATAGTGAAATAATATTAACCATTGGTGGAAAAGACATTAAAAAAATCAAACCTCACGGTGAAACTGGAGCGGGCAAAAACGCGATTGTTATTGGTGGGCGTTCATTTGCGTTGTGGGAGAATAGCTTAGCGTTGGGGTATTCGGCGTTGGCGGATGCGTCTAACGGGTTTGCGATTGGGTCTTATGCTTATGCGGGGAACCGCGCGACAAATGCGATGGCAATCGGGGTGCGTTCTTATGCCGAGGGGGTGAATAGTATCGCTTTGGGTTACCGCGCTAGGGTGCAGGATGAGAGTAAAAATACAGAATTTCTGAAAAGTATTTCAGCTGATAAAAATCAAGATAGTTACAAAGGCACAAACTCAATCGCGTTGGGGATTGAATCTCTTGCCTATTTAAATAACTCCGTGGCGTTGGGGCATAAGTCTCAAACCGACTATCTATACGCGGATTTATTGCATAAACCATATACCCCGAAAGGCGCTATCACTCTACCGACCAGCGCACAAGCCGGTGTAATTTCTGTAGGTTCCAAAGGGAGCGAGCGTCGTGTTGTTAATGTAGCGTCCGGTTATTTAGACACCGACGCTGCCAACGTGGGGCAATTAAAATCATTAGAGGAACGCGTTAACTTACTCACCTCCGGTGGCGCCGGCATCAACGCGCCATACCTCGCCGTCGACCAAACTTCCACAAACAGCGAAGCCAAACGCATCACCGACGGTCAAAAAGCGGTACAAAACTACGAGCGCTATGTGGAACTGGCAAAACAATACGCCACCCTCCTAAACCGTAAGGCGAATGGGAAAGAGACGTTTAATCAGCAATCATTAGATACGATTGGAACTGAGGTGACTAAGTTAGGAAAAAATAACAATATTGCAACCACTGCGAATACTATTACAAAAATTATTGAAGACTTAAAAAAAGAGGGGAATGGCGATAATTCGAAGAAAGATAGTACAGAGTTAAAGAAAAAATTCGACGAATGGCAGAAAAAAATTGATAGTGCAGTAACGACTGATAACACAAGTGATAAAAAATCAAAACTAACTAATTTATCAAAAGACGAAATCGAACAATCTAACTTCAACAGCAACCGCGCGAAAGGGCGAGATTCTATTGCTTTCGGTTTTAAAGCGAATACTGACCAAAAAGCTGAACACGCAATCGCTATCGGTTATAAAGCGGAAGCTAAAGCCGAGGGCGCAGTGGCTATCGGCGACACTGCTGTGGTTGAGAAAAACGCCGGTGACTCCGTCGCTTTAGGTAAAGGCTCAAAAGCAGAGGCGAAAAAGACCGCACTTTCTAACGCCACTATTCCGGCTGAAAACGGAAAAGGCGGCATTAAATTTAGTTGGAGCGGTGCAGGTACCTCTACTAACACTAACGGAGACGGTCAAAAATCTGTTGTCAGCGTAGGCGCTCAAGGTAGCGAGCGTGTAATCACCCATGTCGCTGCCGGTGAGGTAACTCAAACTTCTACTGACGCCATCAACGGCGGACAACTCTATGGCGTAGCCAGCGTGTTTAGTACCATGGCAACCGGTATTTTAGGGTTGGAAAAAGCGGATAATGGACAAGATGGGTTTAAATCTGTCAGTTTCACTAAACTAAAAACTGAAAATGGAAGCGAGGGCGAACAACAAACCACGTTCAAATCTGCTATTGAGAAAAATATCGAAACCATCAACAAAGGCTTGAAGTTTGCGGGGGATAAAGGTTCTGAATTTACCCGACAACTTGGTGCAACAGTGAAGATTAAAGGGGATGGAACTGATTTAATTTCAACAGCTAATAGTACTAGCGGAGAAATCTCGTTTAAATTAGAAAAAGAAACTAATCTTGAAACAGGCAGTAAAAAAGTTCCAACTACCGAAGCAGTTAAAACTTACTTGGATAATAAAATTCAAGGAATTAGTTCAACTTTAGGATTAGAAGCCGATAACTCTAAAGATACTACTTACGGTGAAGTTGCGCTTAAAACGCAAAAATTAAAAGTGAAAGGTACTGATGGAGACATTAAAACTTCTGTTTCTAGTAATACTATCACTATTAGCTTAGACGAGAAGTTTAAAACTAAAGTTAGCTCAATAGAAACTAACGTAACTAAAAATACCTCTGATATTAAGACTGTGACTGATAAAGTCACTAAAAATATAGCTGATATTAAAACGGTTACTGATAAAGCAACCCAAAATGAAAATAAAATTAAAGAGGTAGATGCAAAAGCAGATAAAAATGCAGAAGATATTAAAAACCAAGAGATCGCTTATAAAGCAAATGGCGCTCAAAAACTACAAAAAGTGAAACTATCCGAGGGACTTGACTTTAATGGCGATACCAATATCGCGGTTAAAGCAGAGGCTAATGGTAAAATCACTCATAGTTTAAATACTGCTTTAAAAGGGATTAAATCTATTACTAATGCTACAGATGACAACGGTAATGGAGCAAAAATCACTTTAGATAATGACAAAATTACCGTTAATAAAAAAATCACTGGTTTAGAAGATGGCGATATTAGCGAGAAGTCAACAGACGCGGTAACGGGTAAACAGTTGCATTCAAAACTTGAAGAGAAAGCCAATAGAAAATTGGATAATCTTGATCAAGATGGCAAAGATGTTATTTCCAAACAAGCGGTTCAGGCAATTAATGCAACAACAAAAGAGGGAAATTCAAGTGCCTTGACTGTCGAGGATAAAGCTAGTGAAGATGGCAAATCAAAAACCATTAAAGTCGGTTTAGATGAAAGTACGTTGATTACCAATTTAAGTTCCGGCGCCAATATTAGCAAACCAGCGGAAAATTCGCCTAAACTGGTCACCGATAAACAAGTCAGTGAATTTATCGGCGGTAAAAAACTGACCTTTACAGACAGTACGAATAATAGACATGAAAGCAAACTCGATAGCGAGTTTAAACTTGTCGGCAATAATGATATTACCATTACTGTGAGTAGTGAAAATGGTAATGGAAAAGCCACCTTTGTATTAAACAAAGTTAAAACGATTGATGACAATACTCCTAAAGGTGATGATAACGACAAAGTCGCCACCGCCGGCGCGGTAAAAAACTATGTGGATAATGCGTTAACCACTGCCAAAACCGAAGCGGATAAAACCGCGGTGAAATATGATGATGACAGTAAAAATGCCATCACGTTAGGCGGAAAAGACACGTCACATTCACCGGTAGAAATCAATAATTTACGCTCCGGATTGGGAATTGATGAGCTCAAAGACAGCGGCATCACTTCCGCGACCCAAGGCAAACCCCGTGAATTGGTAAAAGATCTTGTGGATGGGAAATTAGATGAAAAAGCCCATAAAGCAGTTAATATTAGCGATCTTAAAGCAGTAGCCACCGCGGGGCTTAATTTCGCCGGCAATGACAGTGATCATCTGGTTCACAAAAACCTCGGCGAAACCTTACAAATTGTAGGAAAAGGCGTGAAAAAAGAGGACGTTGCGACGTTTAATGGCACAGATAATAATATTGTAGTGAAAACACAAAACGATAGATTAGAAGTCGCCTTAAACGCTCAATTAACCGGATTGCAATCGGCTACTTTTACTAAAGATCAAAAAACGGTAGAAATTACCGGCGATAAATTTGTCTTAAAAGATAAGGCTGACAACGGTAACAGCGCCACCTACACCGCCGACAGCGCGACCTTAAAAGACGAAAATGGCAATACCGCCCAATTAAATGGTAAAGGGTTAACCGTTGGTGATAAAAATTCCGACGCCGATAAAACCCATACGGTTTACGGAAAAGACGGACTGACGATTAGTGGTAAAGACGGTAAAAATGCGGTCAGTTTAACCACAAAAAATGAAAACGGTAAAGACGCTGCCACTCTGGAATTTGCCAAAGATAAGGACGGTAAAGCCGGCACCGGCGCGATTACCGGATTAAAAGATCTTGATGCGAACGCCGACGGATCCAGCGCCACTAATAAAAATTATGTGGATAACCAGCTGAAAAAAGCCAAAGAAGACGCCGATAAAACCGCGGTGAAATATGATGATGAATTGAAAAATTCTATCACCTTGGGTGGCAAAGACCCGAAACACCAGCCGGTCGTTATTGACAATTTACGCTCCGGGTTGGGAATTGACGACATTAACGACGGAGGCATTGCCTCAATAAAACAAGGTAAAACCCGTGATTTAGTGAAAAAACTGGTGGATGGAAATTTAGATAGCAATTCCCGTAAAGCAGCCAATGTTAGCGATCTTAAAGCGTTGGCAACCACCGGACTTAATTTCACCGGCAATGACGCCCAAGATATTCACAAAAACCTCGGCGAAACCTTGGCGATTGTGGGGCAGGGCGTGACTAATATCGCGTCGTTTAAAGGAACCGACAATAATATCGCGGTGAAAACAGACAATGATAAATTGTCGATTTCATTAAACGAAACGTTAACCGCGATTAAATCCTTAGTCACCCAAGCTAAACCGGTGGACGGTAATACTGGCTTATCCGCTATCAGCACGCTGGATGGGGCGGGGTTACATTTAACACCGGCAGAAGGCTCGACGAATGGACAAGGAAAACAAGCCGACTACGGATTACTTGGCTCCACGGTAAAGGACGGTGAAAAAACCAACACTCAAACCGCCGGCGGTATCACCTTAGCGCAGGGCGACAGCAAAAATATGGCGACCGCGACGGAAAATACCTTGCAGGCAAAAGACGCTAAAGATCCGACAGCGACCTTAACCAACCAGCAAACCGCTGCCGGTAACACGCTCTCTGATAATCAAGGCAACCGCGCGACTTATGATCGCCATGGGGTGAGCTTAAAAGATAAAGAGGGCAATACTGCCAAATTAGATGGTCAAGGTTTAACTGTTGGTGATAAAGACGCCAGCAATGGCGATAAAACCCATGCCACCTATGGCAAAAATGGGCTAACTATCCATGGCAAAGACGGTGAAAGTGCGGTCAGTTTAACCACGAAAAATACCAATGGTAAAGACGCTGCCACTCTGGCATTTGCCAAAGGTGAGGACGGTAAAGCTGGCACTGGTACTATCCTCGGATTAAAAGATCTTGAGGCAAATGCCGACGGATCTAGCGCAGCGAATAAAAACTATGTGGACGCTCAACTTAACAGCGCCCTAGAAGAAGTCGCCGGCAACCGTCCATTTGATTATTATTTAAACGACATCAAAGTCAGCAAAGACAAAGATGGCAAGTTTTATAAAGAAAATAATAGTCAAAAAGTTGAGCTAAGTGCGGAAGAAAAAGCCCAAGTTGTGATTAAAGCCGAACCGCAAAGCTCGCCAATGACTGTGAGCAATATTAAAGCGGCGAAACTGGAGGAGGATTCAACGGACGCAGTAAACGGAGCGCAATTGGTGGCAGCGACCGGCGCGCTGGCGGGGCAAGATGGCAAGATGACCTTTGCTGACGGGCGGGATGGCAAAGCGGCGACAGACCCGAGCGCGGCAGCAAATCAAGGGTTAACCGCGAAAGATGGGCTAAATGGTCACAATGCCAACGACAAAGCCAACGCCCTACGCAACGGGGAAGCGGGCACGGTGGTATATACCGACAACGCCGGTCAGCGCTTGGTGAAAGCTAATGATGGCAAATACTACCATGCGACAGATGTTGAAAATAACGGTGTGCCAAAAAGCGGAAAAAGTGCGGTGGAAAATCCACAACTTTCTTTAGTTAATGCCCAAGGCAACACCGATAAGGCTGCCCTCTTGGGGAACGTGGCGAGTGGGTTGGGCGTGAAGACACCAACTGCTGAAGAAAACGCCCAACTGAATGCCTTGGCAAAAGTGGTGGATGAAAAAGTGGAAATCGTAGGTGAAAGAGCTAAAACCCTTGCGGATAAGGCACAAACCTTTACCGATTTAACTTTAGCAGTAAGCAGTTTGGAACAAGCAGTTGATGCAATGCCAGAAGGTGAAACTAAAGAAAAAGCCCAAGTCATGTTGCAACAAAATAAAGCAAAATTAGCGCAAACGAAAGCCGAGTTAGAAACTGCGAAAGCGGCGTTAACTACCGCAAAAGCGCAATTATCTGACGCCAATAAAGCCTATGACAATCGTTATAATGCGCTAACGGGTGCCAGCGATAAAATCGCCGATTTAGTTAACGCCGACAGCCGCGCTGCCTTAACTCATGCGGCTACCGTAGCGGATTTACAAGCGGTAGCACGGGCTGGCTTGAACGTGGTGGGCAATGATGGGCTGACGGTGCATAAACACCTCGGCGAAACCTTGTCCATTACCGGCGAAGGGGAATTTAATAGCGATACTTCAGCCGCGGGCAATATTAAAGTAGAACTTGCGCAAGATGGACAAGGGTTGAGCGTGAAATTATCCGATAAATTGCAAGGCATGACCTCGGTGGAAACCCGCGAAATCCATGGTAAAAAATCATTGCTCAATAGTAACGGGCTAAAAACTGTCAGCGCGGATAGCGAAACCCGCGTGAGCGCGCAAGGAACCGAGATTGTGGGCAAAGGCGCCAACGCCGGAAAAGCAGCGGGCTATCGCTTGGATGGCGTCCGCTTGCAAGATAGCGCAGGCAACCACGCCACCCTATCCGCACAACAAGGCTTACGCTTAACCGGTCAAGCAGGTGAACCTTCCTTGATAGCAACGAAAAACGGGCTAGTAGTCAAAGGCGCGCAAGGCGATATTGCTCTTGATGGTCAGCGCGGCGAAATCTTGCTGCCGAATGTCAAACCGGATGCGAGCGGTTATGTTGCAGTGAATAAAAATTATGTGGATAGCCAAAATAATGAACTGCGCACCCAATTGAGCAATACCAACCGCGAAATGCGCGCAGGAATTGCCGGCGCCTTGGCTGCCGCCAGCTTACCGAGCTCGGCGATACCGGGGAAATCCATGCTCGCCGCCTCTGCCGGAGCGTTCAAGGGACATAGCGCCATTGCCTTGGGCTATTCCAAAATGAGCGATAATGGCAAAATCAGCATCCGCTTACAAGGCACCAGCAACTCCGCCGGCGACCTTGGCGGCGCTGTCGGCGTGGGGTATCTTTGGTAAAATAACTTAACGACTTCACCGCACATCTTGACTTTCGGGTTGAGATGGTGGTGAGGAAATAAAAAAATCTGCACATTACCTTGCTGTTATCACAGCGCGTTATGTGCAGATTTTTGTTATTGGATAATTATTGTTCTCTTCTTTTGTAGCGCTCTATTCTGTCGCAAAACCAGATTTTACTTTGCGCATATTCGGTAATTGGTGTGCAATCCCTTTGTGGCAGTCAATACAGGTTTTATTCTGCGCTTCCGCTAAAGCGTGCATTTTCGCCGCCACCGTTTTTTGTTGGGTAAAATCCATATCCGTGAAATTATGGCAATTACGACATTCTTGCGAATTATTGGCTTTCATTCTTGCCCATTCACGCTCTGCCATTTCAAGGCGTGCTGCCTCGAATTTTTCTTTGGTATCAACACGCCCCATTAAGTGCGAATACACTTCACCGGCGGCTTTGATTTTACGCGTCCATTTTGGGATAAATTCATGTGGCAGGTGGCAATCGGCACAAGCCGCTTTCACACCGCTGCGGTTAATATAATGCACAGAATGCCGATACTCCGGCACCACGTCATTCATATGGCAGCTAGAACAAAATTCTTCCGTACTGGTTTGCTCCAACGCGGTATTTAATCCGCCCCAGAACACAATTCCAGCAATGAACGAAAGTATAATCACAACCCCCACCGCCATGCGACTTGGTTTTTTAAACCAATGCCAAAAGCGTTTAATGATATTGAGCTTTTTTTCTTGCTTTGTCATAACCTATCCTTTTGCTTATTTTCCGTAACCTTGTTCCGGTTTAAATTCATTTGGCACAATCGGATCCACATCAGATTGCGATACATGACACTGCAAGCAAAAATAACGACGCGGAGAGGTTGAAGAGCTCACATTTCCGTCGCGATCGGCAAAGTGTGTCGGGCTAATCCGAGTCGCACCGGTAACACGCGAATTTTCTACGCTGTGACAGGCTAAACATTGGTTCACGTTTTTGGTCACTTGATAGTTTTTCACGCTGTGCGGCACCATTGGCGGCTGATTGACGTAATTTAACGCCGCTAATTCACTTTCTTTTGCCGGAACATGAAAGGCTGGCGCCACATTTTCCGGAGAATCTTGTAAACTTTGCCCCACGGGTTGAACCGCTTTTGGTGTTTGTGCAACAACGGATGTCGCAAAAAGTGCGGTCAAAATTACGCCGATTATTGCAAATACCTTATTTTTCATCATGTTATCACTCCCCCGAATGATTAAATCTAGTCGTCAATATAAATACTTTTTCAGCACAGACATCAATACAACGCCCGCAGCTGATACAATCTTTTGATAGGATAAATAAACTTTCATTGTTTTTACCGTGCAACGCCGGTCGAATCACTTGTGCTTCTGGGCAAACATTGTAACAGTCCATGCAATTGTCACATTTACTGCGATCAGTGACTTTAATTCGCAGCAGCCCTTTCGCGCCGATAATTCCGTAGCTGGCACCAATCGGGCAAAGATGCCCACACCAACCGTGTTCCACGATAAATAAATCAAATAAAAAAACTGCCAACACGAGCCATGTAGTCGCGCCAAAACCATAAATTAAACCGCGCCCTAAGGCGGAAACCGGATTAATCCATTCCCACAACAACACCCCGCTCACCGCGCTGCCAACTAAAATCATCAGCAATACACCATAGCGCAATCCGCGTGGCAATTTCGCGCTTTGGCGAATGCCTAATTTGCGTCTTAACCAAGCGGCACAATCGGTGACAATGTTCAATGGACACACCCAAGCGCAAAAAATCCGGCTACCGACCAAGGCATAACATACCACGATAATCAACGCGCCAATCAAGGTAGTCCCCGTTGGGACATAACCTGTGGCGAGGCTTTCCGCAGTAATTAACGGATCACTTAGCGGGATCACATCCAAAAACAAACTACCAGAATAGTTGCCTTTTAAGATCCAAACCTGAAAATAAGGACCGGATAAAAACATGGCTAAAATCGCCAATTGGGTCAACCGACGCCAAAATAAAAAACGATTGGCATGCCACCAGCCCAATTTTTCTCTTGCTTCACGTCCGGCATTTTTCGGTGCATTTGCCATTATTGCGCTCCTTCCGGTTTACGGGTTGGGAGGCTAATAATGTCGTCTGGTGCCAAGGAGTGTCCGGCTTTCGCCTTTTCTTTCCAGCCTAAACGATAATGTTGCCCCAACATCCCTTTTGCTAATGCCAACGGTAACACCTTAATTGCCGCCTCATCCAACACGCAAGCCTCTTCGCATTTGCCACAGCCGGTACAATGCTCAGAATGCACCGTCGGAATAAACATCGCGTGCTTGCCGGTACGAGAATTATGTTGTATTTCTAGGGTTATCGCTTTGTCAATCACCGGACAAACTCGATAACACACATCACAACGCAACCCTTGCCAGTTCAAACAGGTTTCATGATCCAGCAATACCGCCAAGCCCATTTTTGCCTGCGTAATGTCCGTGGCTTGGTTATCCAATGCGCCGCTCGGACAAGCTAGCGCACAAGGAATATCCACACACATTTCACAAGGCTTGTCCCTTGCCACAAAATAAGGCGTTCCAGCTTCCAAAGGCGAAAGTAACGACGCCAAATGCAACATGTCATAAGGACAGGCTTGCACACATTGCCCACAACGAATGCACGCAGCAGCAAAATCGTTGTCATCTGCCAACGCAAAGGGAGGGCGCAACGCCACGCCTTCGCGCGCGAGACTTTGTTTTTGCTGTAAGCCAAGCAGCAACCCAACGCCGGCAAGTCCGCCTGCGGTTCGGGTGGCTTCTTTTAAAAAGCGGCGACGTTCCGGTGTGACAACAGTTTTTTTCATGATTTTTTCACCGCACTTTTCCGCCATAACAGCAAAAGTGCGGTCCTTTTTTGCATTATTTTTTAGGCTTTTTCCACTTTTACCGCACATTTTTTGAAGTCGGTTTCTTTGGAAATTGGATCGGTTGCATCCAACGTTAACTTATTGGCTAACTGTCCCGCATCAAAGAAGGTGGTAAAAATCAACCCTACCGGGACTTTATTACGTCCGCGCAGATCCAAGTTAGAAATCATTTCGCCACGACGCGAAATCACTTTTACTTTGTCGCCATGACGTAAACCGCGTTTTTTCGCATCCTCTGGGTGCATCCACACCAAGTTGTTCGGGAACGAACGGTGTAATTCAGGTACGCGACGCGTCATGGTACCAGTATGCCAATGTTCAAGTACCCGTCCGGTTGATAACCATAAATCGTATTCCGCATCTGGCGATTCTGCAGGCGGTTCATAAGGCACTGCCAAAATAACTGCCCGTTTATCTGGGTAACCGTAGAACGCCACGCCTTCGCCTTCTTTTACATAAGGATCGTAACCCTCACGATAACGCCATAGGGTTTCTTTATTATCGACGACTGGCCAACGCAAACCACGCGCTTTATGATACAGGTCAAATGGAGCTAAATCGTGTCCGTGACCACGACCAAAGGAGGCATATTCTTCAAACAAACCTTTCTGTAAATAAAATCCGAAATGATAAGACTCGTCATTTAAGCGTTGCTCCAACTCATCCACGGAGAATTTATCCACTTGACCGTTTTTGTATAAAACCTCAAACAGGGTTTTACCTTTATATTCAGGCGCTGCGGCAAGAATTTCTGCTGGCCAAACTTCGTCAGTGGTGAAATATTTAGAGAACTCCACTAATTGCCACAAATCAGATTTTGCATTACCCGGCGCTTGCACTTGTTGACGCCAGAATTGGGTACGTCGCTCCGCGTTTCCGTATGCCCCTTCTTTTTCCACCCACATTGCGGTCGGCAACATCAAATCAGCAGATAACGCTGAAGCGGTTGGGTATGGGTCAGAAACCACCACGAAATTGCGCTCATCACGCCAACCCGGTAAACGTTCTTGATTGATATTCGGACCGGCTTGCATGTTGTTATTACACATAACCCAATAGGCATTTAAGGTACCGTCTTTTAACGCGCGGTCTTGCGCGACTGCGTGTAACCCCAATTTGGTTTGGATGACGCCTTTCGGCAATTTCCACAATTTTTCAGCTGTTGCGACATGCTCCGGATTGGTGACTACTAAATCCGCTGGCAAACGGTGAATAAAGGTGCCGACTTCGCGCGCTGTACCGCAAGCGGACGGTTGACCAGTTAAGGAGAACGGTCCGCAACCCGGTAAAGAGATCTTGCCGGTTAATAAATGAATGTTATAAATCAGATGGTTCGCCCAGACACCGCGCGTGTGTTGGTTAAAACCCATGGTCCAGAAAGAAACGATTTTTTTCTCCGGATCCGCATAAAGTTTGGCTAAACGCTCTAATTGATCTTTTGGCACGCCGGAGATTTCATGGGCTTTATCCAAAGTATAAGGCGCTACTAATTTTTTGAACTCCGCAAAATCACTGTCATACATTTTGCCGGCAGTTTTGACATTTTTTGCCGCTTGTTCCAACGGATGATCTGGGCGCAATCCGTAACCAATATCGGTTTCACCCCGCTTAAATTTGGTATGTTTGTTGATGAAATCTTGGTTAATAGCATTATGTTCAATCAAATAATTGGCAATATAGTTTAAAATCGCCAAATCACTTTGTGGCGTGAAAATAATCCCTAAATCCGCTAATTCAAATGAACGGTGTTGAAAGGTAGATAACACATTCACCGTTACTTTATCCGGATTGGAGAGACGACGATCGGAAATACGTGACCACAAAATCGGGTGCATTTCCGCCATATTGGAACCCCAAAGCACGAACGCGTCGGCATGTTCAATATCATTGTAACAGCCCATAGGCTCATCCATTCCGAACGTGCGCGCAAAGGCAACCGCCGCGGATGCCATACAGTGCCGCGCATTCGGATCGATATTGTTAGAGCGCAAGCCGGCTTTAAATAATTTAGATTTTGCCACGCCCTCAAAAATCGTCGATTGACCGGAGGTAAACATCCCTACCCCGTTCGGACCTTGTTCTTTTAAGGCTTTTTTAAATTTTTCCGCCATGGTGGAAAATGCAACATCCCAAGAGACCGGCGTAAATTCCCCGTGTTTATCGTATTTACCGTCTTTCATGCGCAACATTGGCTGCGTCAAACGGTCTTGACCGTACATAATTTTCGGTAAAAAATAGCCTTTAATGCAGTTTAATCCGCGATTAACTTCGGCATCCGGATCCCCTTGTGATGCGACAATGCGACCGTCGCGAACGCCGACTAATACGCCACAACCGGTACCGCAGAAACGACAAACGGTTTTATCCCATTTAATTGCATCTTCAGCCGCCATGACATTTTTTACTGGGATGGCTAATCCGGCGACTGCCGCTGCTGCCATAGCGGCATTGGCTTTCATAAACTCCCTACGACTTAACTCCATTGTGTTCCCCCTCGTTTAAGTCATTAATTACTTTACGCAAGCTGCTCATCTTGTTCGTGATAAATTAATGAAACATCTATCACGCCCTCAATATGACGAATATTTTCCATATGCTCTAACAGCACTCTATGGTGATGAGATTGCATCACCACCACTAATTTTCCAATTTCATGATCAGCGACAGGAATTTCCGTGTGTGGAATTGCCAAAAGTGCGGTTTGAATTTGCTCAATATTTTCCGGCTTTGCCTGTACGATTAAGCCACAAACATGCCAATCTTTTGCATTTTCCATACTAATTTCTTGTTCCTGCATGATGTCGTTCCTTTAATTTTTCCGCCTCATGTTGTTGATGACAAATTTTTATCGCATTCACTGGGCAACGTTATACAAGCGCCCTATTGCAATGATGCACTTGTAATAGCGGTTTCGCTACAAGCGCTAAGGCTCGCGCAACACGTTGCCTGTATCGCAAAATCAGCTTCATAGCCTATTATTCTCCGATTGAATACGCCATTTTTTAATCACCTAAAATGAGTATTCCTTTGCAGAAATGAAAGTTTGTTGCGTTAGATCAAGTTTTACTCATTATCAAGGACGCCGCTGTCTGCGAAATCATCACTAAACACTAAAAGCGCGGTGTTTTTTTTGTTAGAATGCCCCAAATGATGTAATTTGTTGAGGTTGCCTTTGGCTGAAAAAAAACTGTCTGTCTCCACAAAAATTGCCCATTATTTATTGAGCATTATCGTTTTTGCCGCCTGTATCAGTCTGCTTAGTCTGGGCATTATGTTGAGCAATAGATCTGATGCGGAGTTGATCAATGTTTCCGGTTCGCTGCGTATGCAAACCTATCGTTTGCTCTATGTCATTGAACATCATCCGCAAAATGTGGATTTTCATTTAAGGCAATATCGCTTAAGTTTGCATTCCACGCCCTTAATTGAAATCAATCATCAGTCTTTTGTGCCGGCGAATGTGAAACAAGCCTATCGAGAGTTAATCAAACGTTGGCAAGGTATGGAAAACTACGCACGCCAAGGCGATTATGCGTCCTATCGCCAAGAAGTGACCAGCTATGTGGATCAAGTGGATCGCTTCGTCAATACGCTTCAGACGTTTGCTGAGAAAAAACTCAATATCGCGGTCTTGACTATTCTTTGTTCAATGCTACTGATTGTCGGGTTAGTTTCTTATGTGATTTGGTTTACGCGTAAACAAGTGGTTCAACCCTTGGAAAAACTTGCGCTCGCCAGCGCGCAAGTGCAATTTGGTCAGTTCAAGCATATTCCGCTGGATACACAAAAAAATAATGAAATTGGGCGTTTGTCGTTAGTGTTTACCCAAATGGCAAGCGAATTAGGCAAACTGTATTCGCGCTTGGAAGATAAAGTTAACGAAAAAACGCAAAAACTTAGCCAACTCAACCGCGCACTATCTGCGCTGTATCAAGCCTCGCAATTGTTGAGCAATAACCATCTTACCCCAACATTATTACAACAAGTGTTGAAACACATTCAAATAAATGAGCACTTACGTTATCTTGAATTACAGGTGTATGATTCCGAATGGCACATTTGCTTAGGGAAAAAACCACAGGAAACGCTGCAACACATTGACTTATCGGCTAAAAATGAAATTCTAGGGCAATTATCTTGGCAAGCGGGGCTGCCTTGCCCAGATTTACGTTCTATACAAAATTTTGCGCAAATGCTCAGCCGCGCCTTGTATTTCAACCACGCCCAACGTCAACAGCAACAATTGTTATTAATGGAGGAGCGCTCGATTATTGCGCGGGAATTGCATGATTCCCTCGCGCAAGTGTTATCCTATTTACAAATTCAGCTGACCTTGCTTAAACATAATTTAAACCAATCGCCCACGGAATCAACGCCAAAAAGTTTGGCGATCATTGCTGATTTTGAGCAAGCGCTCAGCGCAGGTTATGTGCAATTACGCGAATTATTGGCGACATTCCGCTTGACCATCCAAGAAGCTAATTTAAAATTGGCGTTGGAACAAGTGATTGATTCGCTGCGCAATCAAACGGATATGAACATGACGGTTTCCTGTACCCTACCCTCGACGACATTCAATGCGCAACAATTGGTTCATGCGCTGCAAATTGTAAGAGAAGCCTGTTTAAATGCAATCAAACATTCCAAGGGATCGCAAATTGATGTCTCCGCTTATATGAATCAAGATGGGGAATATGAATTAACGATTAGGGATAACGGTATTGGTATTCCTAGTTTACAAGAACCGAACGGGCATTATGGCTTAAATATTATGTCGGAACGCAGCCATCAACTTAATGCAACACTGCATATTCGACGCTTAGCGCAAGGCGGAACAGAAGTCAAACTCACCTTGCCAAATACGTTACCACAAGGATAATAAATGGAAAATTTACAAGCATTGCATACCTTTGCCATTCCCGCAAAGGCAAAAAACGTGATAAAAATCACCGCACTCGAGGAACTCAAACAAGCCTGGCAACAAGCACAAAGCGAACATCTCCCGTTTCTATTTTTAGGGCAAGGCAGTAACGTTTTGTTTTTAGAGGATTTTGCCGGCATTGTCGCACTCAATGAATTGCGCGGCATTACGCATCATGAAGATAAAGAATATCATTTTCTCCATGTACAAGGTGGCGAAAACTGGCATGAACTTGTCACCTGGTCATTGCAACAACAGATCTACGGATTGGAAAATCTTGCCTTAATTCCGGGCTGTGCCGGTTCGGCGCCTATCCAAAATATCGGCGCTTATGGCGTTGAATTTAAAGATGTTTGTGATTATGTTGATATCCTTAATTTAAATACCAACGAACAATTGCGCTTAACCCGCGCCCAATGTGAATTTGGGTATCGCGAAAGTGTGTTTAAACATCAATATAAAGACGGATTTATTGTCACTGCAATCGGTTTAAAATTAGCCAAAGACTGGAAGCCGGTTCTGAAATACGGTTCATTAACCAATTTTGATGCCAAAACGGTCAGCGCTCAACAAATTTTTGATGAAGTTTGTGCCATTCGAAAAAGTAAATTACCCGATCCGAAAATTTTCGGCAATGCCGGCAGTTTCTTTAAAAACCCTGTCATTTCGGCACAAACTTTTGCATTTTTACAACAAGAATACCCCGCTATTCCACATTATCCACAAGCAGACGGACAGGTAAAACTCGCTGCTGGCTGGTTGATTGAACAATGTCAGTTAAAAGGCTATCAACTCGGCGGCGTAGCAGTGCATCAACACCAAGCCCTTGTATTGATTAACAAAGATCACGCCAGTGCAAGTGATGTCGTAGAACTGGCGCATCATGTTCGCCAATGTGTAGCAATTAAATTTGATGTTTATCTGCAACCGGAAGTGCGTTTTATCGGCGCGCAAGGCGAAGTGGATAGCGAACGAACCATTAGTTAATTTCAACTTATAATTTCAACTTAAGGATATTTTATGGATTTTAAAACCATTTTAGACAGTCTACCGGCGATTGATCACCTGCAAGGACTAGACGTTGTTTCCAACGGAAATGTCATTCATCACATTCCCGCTATTCAAGGCAAATTAGGCTCATTGCGCGTTTATCACGCCTTGGCACAACAATTTAACGGAAAATTAGACCGCACTTGTGCCGAAAAAGGCTTGCAACTTTTTGCCGAACATACCGAAGATGCCAAGCAAACCCCGGGTAAACATCCCAATATTGATTTATTATTGCGTGTGATCGCGGAAAATTTGGAATATCAATTAATCGCAAAAAATTAACCGCCCTTAAATCTTCGCTACCGAATTTAGCTTACAAAAAAAGTGATGGGCAAAACCCATCACTACACCTAATATGACATGAGATATCAAGCAGTTAACGCTTGATATCTCCAGCAAATTAAAAACTTATTCTACCGTTACCGCTTTCGCTAAGTTACGCGGTTGATCCACGTCAGTCCCTTTAATTAGCGCCACATGATAAGCCAATAATTGCATTGGTACCGTATAGAAAATCGGTGCGATTAATTCATGTACGGTTGGCATGGTCACAATTTTCATGCCTGCTGTTTCAGTAAAGCCCGCTTCTTTGTCGGCGAACACATATAATTGACCGCCTCGTGCGCGCACTTCTTCAATATTGGATTTCACTTTTTCCAATAATTCATTGGTCGGCGCCACCACAATCACCGGCATATCCGCATCAATTAAAGCAAGCGGCCCATGTTTTAATTCACCGGCGGCATAGGCTTCTGCATGAATATAGGAAATTTCTTTTAATTTCAAAGAGGCTTCCATCGCAATCGGATAAAATTCGCCACGACCTAAGAATAACGCATGGTTTTTCTCGGCAAAATCTTCCGCTAATTTTTCAATTTGCGCTTCGAAAGTTAACGCTTTTTCAATTTCAGCCGGTACAGATTGCAAGGCTTTCACGATTTCTTGCTCTTTTTCTTCGGAAATATTGCCATTTAATTTACCGATCGCAGTCACCAAGATTAACATTGCAGCCAATTGTGTCGTAAATGCTTTCGTTGACGCCACCCCGATTTCTACCCCAGCACGGGTCATAAAGGCTAAATCGGATTCTCGCACTAAAGAAGAGCCCGCCACGTTACAAATGGTCATTGCCGCCATATAGCCTTTTTCTTTCGCCAAACGAAGTGCCGCTAAGGTATCCGCCGTTTCCCCAGATTGGGACAAGGTTAACAATAAACTGTTCGGGCGAGTAACAAATTTACGATAACGGAATTCAGAAGCAATTTCCACATCACAACTCACACCTGCAAGCGCTTCAAACCAATAACGCGCTGCCATACCGGAATTGTATGACGTCCCGCAAGCAACAATTTGCACGTGTTGCACTTTTTCCAAAATGCCTTTGGCACCGTTACCAATACTTTCTACAATCACATTGTGATGGCTGATGCGTCCTTCCATGGTGTTGATAAGTGCGGTCGGTTGTTCAAAAATTTCTTTTTGCATAAAGTGACGGAATTTTCCTTTTTCCGCTGCATCATTTTCAAGGTGAGATTCGTGGGTTTCACGCTCAACTTGCTGCCCTTGTTTGTTGTAAATATCTACGCTACGACGTGTAATTTCCGCGATATCGCCTTCTTCTAAAAAGATAAAACGACGGGTTACGCTTAACAACGCCAATTGGTCAGAGGCTAAAAAGTTTTCGCCAATTCCCAATCCAATAACCAATGGGCTGCCAGAACGCGCCGCAACCAAATGACTTGGATCGGTACGATCCATCACGACCATACCATAAGCGCCGGTCAATTGTTTCACCACGTTTTGCACGGCTTCTAACAAACTTGAAGCGCTGCGCATTTCCCATTCCACCAAGTGCGCAATCACTTCAGTATCGGTTTGGGATAAGAAAACATAGCCGCGCGCTTTTAATTCTGCACGTAATTCTTCGTGATTTTCGATAATTCCGTTGTGAACTACAGCGAAATTGCCGGAAACATGCGGATGCGCATTCGCTTCGGAAGGCTCGCCATGGGTTGCCCAACGCGTGTGCGCAATCCCCGTTCCCCCGATTAACGGATTTTTTTCTACCGCCTCATCTAAGGCTTTGACTTTACCCAAACAACGCACACGTTGTAATTCGCCTTGTTCATTGACAACCGCCACACCGGCAGAATCATAACCGCGATATTCTAAACGGTGTAAACCGTTAATTAAAATTTCAGCGACATCACGTTGCGCTACCGCACCAACAATACCACACATGGTTTTTTCCTTATTAAAAAAGTAAAAATTTAGACCGCACTTGCACAAAGGACTTCAACGCCTTGTGCCTGAATTGCCTGCTTGATTTCTTCGGTCAACAAATCATCTGTCACCAGCACATCAATTTGCTGCCACGTTAATTCTAAATTCGGCATTTTTCTACCGATTTTTTGTGATTCCACCATCACAATAACTTCACGAGATACCTCCGCCATCACCTGGCTTAACCCGACCAATTCATTAAAGGTCGTACTTCCCCGCACCAAATCAATCCCATCTGCGCCGATAAATAATTGATCAAAATTGTAAGATCGCAACACTTGCTCGGCGACCTTGCCTTGAAACGACTCGGAACGCGTATCCCAAGTACCTCCAGTCATCAACAAGGTCGGCTCATTTTCCAATGCACGCAACTCCGTCGCCACCGATAGCGAATTAGTCATCACGACCAACCCTTGTTTACGATTAAGCTGCTTAATCAGCGCGGCGGTTGTACTACCGCTATCTACGATAATACGATTGTGATCAGTAATCCGTTCTGCCGCCAGTTTCGCAATCGCTAACTTTCGGTTCGAAAGATTTTCTTCTTGCGACTCATCAATTAATTCTTTCGGCATCAACACCGCCCCGCCATAGCGACGCAATAAAAAGCCATTACTTTCCAACGCGGTTAAATCTTTACGAATGGTCACTTCGGACGTTTCAAACAATTGTACTAATTGCTCAACGCTGACTTCTCCTTGTTCTTGCAACACTTGCATAATCGCGTGGCGACGCTGCTGGGTATTGCGGACTTGAATGTTTCGTTTCATTAGATTTTTCACCCTTAAATTTCGAAGCGAAATATTACAGCGTAATCTTTATGATGTAAACCTTATTTTTGTCAAATTTGGATAAATTTTATGCCGGACAAAACATAACATCTTTCGCATTTTGCGAGTATAATTAACCGCACTTTAACACAGGAGATTGAAAATGAAACAGAAAATCGTATTGGCGACCGGCAACCAAGGCAAAGTCAAAGAAATGGCAGATGTCTTAGCGGAGTTTGGTTTTGATGTGGTAGCACAAACGGATTTAGGTATCGAAAGCCCAGAAGAAACGGGGTTAACCTTTGTGGAAAATGCCTTAATCAAAGCGCGCCATGCCGCCACCATTTCCGGCTTGCCAGCAATTGCTGATGATACTGGATTGGTGGTGCCGGCTTTAGGCGGCGCCCCCGGTTTATATTCCGCGCGTTACGCCGGAGTGGATGGTCATGAAGCAGAGGCTAAAAACCGGCAAAAATTATTAGCAGAATTAGCTGACCTTCCGCCACAACAACGTCAAGCGAAATTCGTCAGTTGCATTGTGTTGCTCCAGCATCCAACCGATCCATCACCAATCATTGCCGAAGGCGAATGTTTCGGGCAAATCGGTTTTGCTGAAAAAGGCGAAAATGGATTTGGCTATGACAGCCTGTTTATCTCCGACGATACACATTGTACGTTTGCCGAACTTGCCACTGTGGAGAAAAAGAAAATTTCCCACCGCGCCAAAGCCTTGAGCGTCTTAAAAGTGCGGTTAAAATAACGAGCGTTTTATGCTATCTTCTTTACAATCTTTACCGCCGCTGAGTTTGTATGTACATATCCCTTGGTGCGTGCAAAAATGCCCTTATTGTGATTTTAATTCACACGCGCAAAAAGGCATCATTCCTGAACAAGACTATGTGCAACATTTATTAGCCGATTTACAACAGGATTTAAACCGTTTTCAAGTGCAAACCGATTGGCGTCCATTGCATTCAATTTTTATCGGCGGCGGTACGCCAAGTCTGTTTTCCGCGGAAAATATTTCCGCCTTATTACAGGGAATAGCGCAACAATTGCCCTTTGCCAAAGAGATTGAAATCACGCTGGAAGCTAATCCGGGTACCGTTGAAGCAGAACGTTTTCGCGGTTATGTCGATGCCGGCGTAAATCGTATCTCTATGGGCATTCAAAGTTTTGATGATGCTAAATTACAGCGTTTAGGACGCATTCATTCGGCAGTAGAGGCAAAAAGTGCGGTCAATTTAGCGAAAGTTTCCGGCTTGCGCAGTTTTAATTTGGATTTAATGCACGGATTACCCGACCAAACACTGGAACAGGCGCTGTCAGATTTACGCCAAGCCATTGCCTTAAATCCGCCACATTTATCTTGGTATCAGTTAACAATTGAACCGAATACCCTGTTCGCTTATCGTCCGCCACGTTTACCTGATGACGACGAATTATGGGATATTTTTGCGCAAGGACATCAATTATTGACCGATGCCGGTTATGTGCAATATGAAACCTCCGCCTACGCCAAACCCGGCCATCAATGTCGCCATAATCTCAATTATTGGCGCTTTGGTGATTATTTGGCGATTGGTTGCGGCGCTCACGGTAAATTGACTTTAAATGATGGAGAAATTGTCCGTTTTTCTAAAACGAAACACCCAAAAGGCTATTTGCGTGGTGATTATTTATATGAACAAAAAAACGTGGCAAATTTCGACCGCCCTTTTGAGTTTTTTATGAACCGTTTTCGCCTGTTAGAGGCAGTGCCGAAACGCGAATTTGAGCAACTGACGGGCTTATCAGTCAAAACGGTAGAAAAACCAATCAATTGGGCGTTAGCAAAAGGCTATGTCACCGAAACGAATGATGCCTGGCAAATTAGTGAACAAGGCAAGTTATTTTTAAATGAATTATTAGCGGAGTTTTTGCCGGAATAGACTTGTATCCAAACAGGAATAGGATTAAAGTATTGAGCTTATCCGCAAACGATTACGTCACAAAAAAAGGAAAAATATGGATCAATTAACAATGAAAAAACAAGCGGCGCAAGCGGCTTTAGCTTATGTCAAACCTGATACCATCGTGGGCGTTGGGAGCGGTTCGACTGTCAACTGTTTTATTGAAGCCTTGGGCGCGCTGAAAAATCAAATTAAAGGTGCGGTTGCCGCATCAAAAAACTCCGAAGCCTTACTACGTGAGCAAGGTATTGAGGTATTTAGCGCCAATGAAGTCTCTAGCCTAGATATTTATGTAGACGGTGCGGATGAAATTAATCCACAAAAAATGATGATCAAAGGTGGTGGCGCGGCGTTGACACGTGAAAAAATTGTGGCTGCACTTGCAAAAAATTTCATCTGCATTGTAGATAGCAGCAAGCAAGTAGATGTGTTAGGCTCTACTTTCGCCCTACCGGTTGAAGTGATCCCTATGGCACGTTCGCAAGTGGCGCGTAAATTAGTGGCACTTGGTGGTTCGCCAGAATACCGTGAAGGTGTGGTGACGGATAACGGTAACGTGATTTTAGATGTTTATCATTTTAAAATTATGAATCCGGTTGAAATGGAAAAAGAATTAAACAATGTCGCCGGCGTCGTCACCAATGGTATTTTCGCCTTACGTGCCGCCGATACCGTCATTGTCGGTACACCGGAAGGTGCCAAAATTATTGAATAATGATAAAACGGAGAGCAATTATGCCAAACACAACAGAAAATAAAGTATCACTGGGTAAAGATAAGATTAAGTTTTTATTGCTTGAAGGGGTGCATCAAAGTGCATTGGATACCTTAAAAGCCGCCGGTTATACTAATATTGAATATCATAAAAAAGCCTTAGATGCTGACGAATTAAAAGCGGCAATTAAAGATGCGCACTTTATTGGTTTGCGTTCCAGAACCCATTTAACTGCAGATGTGTTGGCGCACGCTGAACGTTTAATTGCAATTGGTTGTTTTTGTATCGGTACCAACCAAGTGGATTTAAAAGCGGCAAAAGAACGCGGTATTCCTGTCTTTAACGCGCCATTTTCCAATACTCGTTCCGTTGCCGAATTGGTATTGGGTGAAATTTTGCTCTTAATGCGCAATGTCCCGCAAGCCAATGCGGAAGTGCATCGTGGCTTATGGAATAAATCTGCGGCGGGTTCTCATGAAGCACGTAGCAAAAAATTGGGGATCATCGGTTACGGTCATATTGGTTCACAATTAAGCATTATCGCTGAATCCCTAGGAATGCATGTGTATTTTTATGATATTGAAAATAAATTACCATTAGGTAACGCACAACAAGTCCGTTCCTTGGAAGAATTATTATCCAGTTGTGATGTGATCTCACTGCACGTACCGGAAAACGCGTCAACCAAAAATTTAATGAGCGCTGAACGTATTGCGCAACTGAAAGAAGGCTCCATTTTGATCAATGCGGCACGTGGTACCGTGGTGGATATTGATGCCCTTGCCGACGCCTTAAAAGCAGGTAAAATTCGTGGCGCCGCAATTGATGTGTTCCCAACCGAGCCCGCATCCATTGACGAAGAATTCCTGTCTCCGTTACGTGAATTCGACAATGTGATTTTAACACCGCAC
The DNA here is from genome assembly GCA_900454475.1 of [Pasteurella] mairii. Taxonomy (GTDB): domain Bacteria; phylum Pseudomonadota; class Gammaproteobacteria; order Enterobacterales; family Pasteurellaceae; genus Actinobacillus_B; species Actinobacillus_B mairii. The sequence goes on along the minus strand of UGSS01000002.1, from coordinate 166,503 downwards.
ATCGGCGGTTCTACAGCGGAAGCGCAAGAAAATATCGGTTCTGAAGTATCCGGTAAATTTGTCAAATATTCCGACAACGGTTCTACCCTTTCCGCGGTTAACTTCCCTGAAGTTTCCTTGCCGGAACACAGCGGAACAAAACGTTTGTTACATATTCACCACAACAAACCGGGCGTATTAAACCAAATCAACCAAGTGTTCGTCAATGCACACATCAATATCGCCGCGCAATATTTGCAAACCGATCCGAATATCGGTTACGTGGTAATTGACGTTGAATCGGAAGATACCACCGAAGTCCTCGCGGAATTGAAAAAAATTGACGGTACTGTTCGTACTCGTGTACTGTATTAATCTGTAGTAAATAACGAGAAGTGCGGTAATATTTTTTATATTATTTTCGTATAAAACGTAATCATCTTTTCACACTCCCAAAACCCGTTGCCTTTAGCGAGATTAAAGGCAACAAATTTTCCCACTTCATTTTATGAAGTGCCGTTTTATTTACTTGTATTCCAATAAAAATTATCACATAATGTAGGCATTCCGATCTGGTCGGACCATTTAATATATTATCTATTTTTTGTTATACGATTTTTGATAAAAACAACAATAATATAGCAAAATATTCTACTTCACTTTTATATCATTTTTCTCTTTAATCTCATGATTTAAAAAGAATTTTATGACAAAAATATAATTTAAGTTTGTTATCATATATTGGAGGCATAAGATGTTAACCCCTCGCTTCAAATTGTCATTATTGACACTTTGTCTTTCAACCTCATTACCAACGCTTGCCGGTACAGTACGCAACGATATTGACTATCAATATTTCCGTGATTTTGCGGAAAACAAAGGACAATTTACCCCTGGTGCTCGCAATATTAGCATTAAGAATTTAAAAGAGCATGTCGTTGGTACTATGATGGTCAATACGCCCATGCCGGATTTTCATGCTTTAAGCCGCAGTGGTGTTGCAACCTTAATTAATCCTCAATATGTTATCAGCGTGGCACACAATCGCGGTTATGGTTCGGTAGATTTTGGTGAAGCAGGGAAAGCCCCCGATCAAAGCACCTTCCACTATAAATTAGTCTCTCGTAATACCTTGCCCACTGGCAAGGGCGCTTACGCTGACTTCCATGTTCCTCGTTTGCACAAACTGGTCACTGAAGTCGCGCCAACGCAGATGAATTATCTAGGCGAGGAAACTAAACCTTATCAAGACCCAAATCGTTTTTCTATGTATGTACGTGTAGGTGGCGGTACACAATATACTATGCCGCTATCAAGTAACGAAAAAACTAGGGTCGGTGGAGCTTATTCTTATTTAACAGGGGGTTCAACGCCGGCAATTAACCAGGGGCATACTGCAAAAGGTCTTGTCTATACTCACCGTGGTTTAACGGATAGTACTTTTGGACCAATGAATGTGGAGCCCGAGGGAGGAGATAGTGGCTCTCCTCTGTTTGCATACGATAAAATTAAGCAGCGTTGGGGAGTGATCGGTGTACTACATGGCATTTCCTCATCATCAGTTTGGTATATTTTACCGCGTGAAGATTTTGTCAACCTAACTATTGCAAGTAATCATGCCGGAACTATCAACAATAGCAGTGCAAATGCCACTTTTGATTGGTCAGCAAACGGGATTTCAAGCACGATTCGTCAAGACCATTATGTGTTACCGGTTGGCTTGGCGGATACGGATAAAAGTAACGATACTAGCAGTACAACCGTTTCGTTAAACCATGGTCAAGATGTCACTTTTACGGGAAAAGCGGCTACGCTGAACTTACAAAATCATATTGCTCAAGGGGCGGGGGCATTAACGTTTAATACCGATTTTACGGTCAAGGGCAGTAATAACGAGATTACGTGGGAAGGTGCGGGTGTGAATATTGCTCGCGATAAACGCGTCGACTGGCAAGTGAAGAACCCGCAAGGTGATCGCCTATCTAAGATAGGTGAGGGAACGCTTTATGTAAATGGGATTGGTGAAAATCACGGTGACATTAGTGTGGGTGACGGTACGGTTATCTTTGCTCAAAAGGCAGATCAACAAGGTCGAAAACAAGCCTTCAATCAAGTAGGAATTGTAAGTGGGCGCCCAACGGTCGTGTTAAATGATAGCCAGCAAGTGAAACCCGATAATCTTTATTTTGGTTTCCGTGGTGGGCGTTTGGATGTAAATGGTAACGACTTAACTTTTGCTCGTATCCGCAATACCGATGAGGGTGCGCAAATTGTCAACCATAATGCTAATAAAGCCTCTACGATTACTATCGACGCTGAAAAGAAACACTTAACTTGGGGAAATTGGCGCCAACACGGGGCGGATATTTATGAATACATCAATATACACGCAAAAAATCGTACTGATTACTTCCTATTAAAACCAAATGGTAATCCAGGTCGTTATTATCCGACGAACCAAACCAGTTCTAATGATTGGCAATTTATCGGCAGCGATAAAGAGCAAGCAATCAAAATTGCCAAAACAATCGAAACAAGTACATTTGCCGGTATTTTCGGTGAAACCGATCCTCGCAAAGTCAATGGTCGTTTAAATGTCGTATTTAAACCGACAAGTGAAAACGCCCAATTATTATTAACCGGTGGAATGGCATTAAATGGAACATTCAGTACAAACAACGGAACCGTTATTTTATCTGGTAAACCAACGCCACACGCTTATGATATGAACCAAAAACAAGATGTGGTACATGATGATGAATGGATAAATCGCCATTTTACTGCAGAAAATTTTTCTGTACATAACAACGGGAAGTTATACGTTTCCCGTAACGTAGAAACGATAAACGGTAATTTCACTGCTTCCCAACACGCACTAATTCAATTAGGGGCGGTGAACAATACTCCGGTTTGCCAACGTTCCGATTACACCGGCGAAACCTCTTGCAGTAAACCTATTTTTTCACAAAAAATTTGGCGCAGTATGCCAACTTTACAAGCGAAAGGTAATGCTATCTTAAATGATCATAGCCGACTAGTGATTGGTAAAACGCATTTTCTTGGTACAGTACAAGGTACGCCACAAAGCCAAGTAACTTTAGCATTTAACGCTAATTGGACAATGACCGGAGATAGCACACTGGGCAATCTAACGTTAGACGGTGGTGCAGATGTTTATTTAAACAACGCCGATAAATCCACTGTATCACGCTACAACCATCTTGTAATTAACGGTAAATTATCAGGTAATGGACACTTCCATGCTTTAACCAATGTCGCAGAGCAAAAAGGCGATCATGTTACTGTAAACGGTTTAGCTAGCGGTAACTTCTTATTTTCTATTGAAAATACAGGGCGTGAACCAAATGCAGTAAGCCCGCTTAGCCTATTAACCTTAACCAATCCAAAACAAAATCTGCAACAATTAAATGTTCAACTTAAAAATGGTTATGTGGATTTAGGGACATATCGTTATATTTTGAAAAATGAACGTAATGATTACCGGTTATACAGCCCATTGCGTGATGCACAACAACAAAACCCTGCTGAACAAGCTGAAATTGATAAGGCTAAAGCATTAGCGCAACGTTACCAAACGGAATTAAATAATTTACAGGCTGATTTACGTCAGAAACAAATCGAACAGCAACAGGCGCAGAAAAATCTTGTCAATAAACAACAAGAAGTTTACGCCAAAGAAGATTATATTAATCGATTACACTGGATTCGCTTTATTTCTCGGGCGATTGCTAAATCGCAACTGCAAAAACTACAACAGGAAGTCGCTAATTATTCGACATTAGCACAACAAGTTAATACTGCAATCAGTGATCTAAATCGCTTACTTGTGGATACCGCTTACCAAGTGAATGAAGCACAGCAGCATTATACCGCTATGGCAGCGACAAGTAGCATCTTAAAACAGGCAGAAGCACTTTGCCTGCAAAGTAATAGCAGCCAAGTTTGCCAAGCAGTGGTAAATACCCTTGGTGTAAATGAGTTAGAAAATCTAGCCTATAGAGCAGCTTCAGGAGATCTTAGCGAAGAGGAATTTGATGCATTCAGACGAGAAGTACTTGACGCGATTGCCGCTGAAGATGAACGAGCAGCAACAACCGATATAGCGCAACGTGCGGGTATAAGCCGCTATGCCAACACAGCATTATCTGAAATTTCCGCACAAGTAAATAATTTACTGCAAATGACCGGAAGCAATAACCATGCTATCACCACCTATCGTAATGATCCTTTCTCGGTTTGGGTAAGCACGACATATCAACAAGCTAAATTTGGCTCTGATAACTATCGTGATTACCGGCAACACAGTACCTTAACTCAAATTGGGCTAGAAAGTGCGGTCAATAATTACCTGCATTTTGGCGGTATTCTATCAAATATCAATGCCAACAATGACTTTGACCAAGCAAGCGGTAACAGCAAACTCACAATGCTAACGGTCTATGGAAAATACCAATCAGAAGATGGCTGGCTTGCAGCACTTGAATTAGGTTACGGAACCAGCAGAAATCGCCTAAATATCGATAACCAAACCGAAAAATTTCATCGTCGGATTACATCGATGGGAGTAACATTAAGTAAACGTTGGGAAAATAATGGTTGGTTGGCACAACCCTATATCGGTGCTAAGTACTATCATTTATCTGGTGTAGATTATCAATTAAATGGCGCTAATATCTCCGTTAAATCCTTTGGGTTACCCGTATATCAAGCTGGAATAAACGTAGCAAAACACTTCGATTTTGAAGCATTTTCTATTACACCACGTTTTACCAGTGAATACATTGATGCGCGTCGTAAAGTATTTGGTATTGACGTATTCAAAGTGAATAATATTCAACTAAAACAACGTTTCGCCCGTCATTTTAAACATGAAATCGGCTTTGACGTAAAAATGAGAAATTGGGAAATCTCAACACATATCGGCTTATTGAAAGGGGATGAAATGAAACATCAACACTATGCTGGATTAACCCTAGGTTATCACTGGTAACAAGATTTGATCTGCCCCAAAAAGTTAGACAATCATTCAACGGACTGATTGTCTAACTTTCGAGCGCCATATCATTGATGTTTAGACATGATTGACCACACAAAGTGAGGTCAAAATATAACGAGTTTATGCCGCAAAAGGATCTTTTAAAATCATGGTTTCAACGCGATCCGGACCGGTTGAAAGAATATCCACCGGTACGCCGGTGACTTCTTCAATGCGTTTAATATAATTACGACAATTTAACGGAAGTTGGTTAACATCGGTTACACCAAAGGTATTTTCTTTCCACCCCGGCATGGTTTCATAAATTGGCTCAACGCCTTCCCAATCTTTCGCCGCTAATGGCGCATATTCTACCACATCACCATTCGGCATTTTATAACCAACGCAAATTTTCACTTCGTCAAAACCATCTAATACGTCCAATTTGGTCATACAAAAACCGGAGATAGAGTTCACTTGAATGGCGCGACGAATAGCCACCGCATCAAACCAACCGCACCGACGCGGACGACCGGTTACCGCACCGAATTCATTCCCTTTGCGCGCGATTTCTGCACCAACGTCATCAAAAAGCTCCGTGGTGAACGGACCACCACCAACGCGTGTACAATAGGCTTTCACAATCCCTAACACATAGTTAATATGACGCGGACCGAATCCAGAGCCAGTAGAAACGCCGCCGGCAGTAGTGTTGGAACTGGTTACGTAAGGGTAAGTTCCTTGGTCGATATCCAACATGGTACCTTGCGCACCTTCAAATAAAATATTGTCCCCGTTTTTGCGAGCGGTATCTAAAATTGTGGTGACATCCGCTACCATAGAGGTGATCACATCAGCAACCGCCAACACATCATCCAAGGTTTTTTGATAATCTACCGGTTCAACTTTATAGTAGTGCACCAATTGGAAATTATAGTATTCTAAAATATTTTTTAATTTTTCCGCAAAGGCGGCGCGATTAAATAAATCGCCAACACGTAAACCGCGACGCGCCACTTTATCTTCATACGCCGGACCAATACCGCGACCGGTCGTACCAATGGCTTTTTTGCCCAATGCCGCTTCACGCGCATGGTCCATCGCCACGTGGTAAGGCAAAATTAACGGACAGGCTTCAGAAATCAACAAACGCTCGCGAACCTTAATACCGCGGCTTTCCAACTCGCCCATTTCTTGCATCAATGCTGAAGGCGAAAGCACTACACCGTTCCCAATTAAACAGGTTACATTATCGCGCAAAATACCAGATGGAATTAAACGAAGTACGGTTTTTTCACCGTTAATAATCAACGTATGACCGGCGTTGTGACCACCTTGATAGCGCACGACATACTTCACCCGATCGGTTAATAAATCAACAATTTTTCCCTTTCCTTCATCGCCCCATTGAGCTCCGAGGATAACAACACTTTTTCCCATATATTCCACCTTTTGATTGATTTAGGAAATGAACGAACAGCTAACTACTTTACTATTTTACAGCCCTGATCTCAATGTAATCTTGCAATTTTTCAAGATTAGCGGACATTTCGGTGAATTTATTTAATATCATCCAATAAAGTGCGGTCATTTTTTGTGGATTTTTAGCGTTATTTTTTCTTAGATGCAGAAATTTTCGACGCCGCTATTTTGGGAGAGGCTGTGCGAGCGTTCTTTTCTACGGGTTTTCCTTGTTGCAAAATATGTGGTGTCACGAAAATCACCAATTCCCGTTTTTGATGGCGTTCACTTTCTCGACTAAATAGACGTTTAAGCCCCGGAATATCGCCAAGCAGCGGCACTTTGTCCACGCCTTTGCTAACCGTATCGTGAAAAACGCCACCCAACACAATGGTTTCACCATCATGCGCAAAAACTTGTGTGCTAATTTCTTGTTTATCAATGGATACCACTTCGCTTTGCCCATAGGTAACCGTACCACTTGGCGAGTTTTGGCTAACGAGCAAATCCAATAAAATCGTATTACCTTGTGAAATATGCGGCGTGACTTCCAAACCCAGCACTGCTTCTCGAAATTCCACCGATTGTGTATCGTTATTGCCATTGGTGATCACATAGGGAATTTCTGTCCCTTGTTTAATACTGGCACTTTTTTTATTGGTCGTCAGCAAACGCGGGCTAGCAATAATTTCCACATTATTTTCCCGCTCCAAGGCAGTTAACTCCAAATCTAATAAACGCCCGTTAATTTTCGCCACTTGCAACGCCACTGAACCGGCAGGTGTGGTGGGCGAAGCAAAATTGACATTCAGCTGCTTAGCAATTGAAGAAAAACCGTTGCCTTCCAAGCTACCACTAATTTTATGACTGCTACCAGATGGATTAAAAATTCCCCAGCGCACGCCAAGTTCTTTTAAATTTTCATCACTAATCGTCACGATACGTGCCTCAATGGCAATTTGTTCAATGGGCTTATCCAATTCTGCCACCAGCTTTTTAATTTGATTGACAATAGGCTTTTCGTCTTGAAGCAACAATAAATTACTGCGATCATCAAAGGTTAAATTTCCGTTGGCAGATAATAAAGAACCGCTCCCACCGGTTAAAGATTTCATCACCTCCGACGCCTTGGCATAATGTAATTTAATTGAAGTTGTGACAAGTGCAGGCGCCGCCACTTCCGCAGGCAGCGACGGAAAACGCTCAAAGGCATCAGTTGTTGAAACCTCCTTATTTAATTCATTATCTTTTTGATTTAAATAATAAATGCCATCTTCTTGCCACAAATTCAGTTGCTTAATTTTCGCAACAGAATGCAGCAGTTGATCTAAATTAGTCGCATTTAATTGCAAGGAAATCGTGCCTTCTAATTCGTCGTCAATAATTAAATTCGTTTGATGATCTAGCGCCAATTGCTGCAAGGTTGGTACCAGCGGCGCTTGTCTTAAACGAATATTAAAGCTTTGTTGTCCTAATGAAGGATTATCCGCGGCAAAGGACGCGGAAAAACACAGAAAAAACAGACCGCACTTAAAAACAAATAACCCCATTTTTTGCATACTTTAATCCTAAAATTTTAATGAAACCGTTTCTGCCTGCCGACAATCGGCACTGTTTTGCCAGTTTAATAATTGAATTTGATGTGTTGAAATTTGTGCAATTTGCATCTGCTCCTGCCCGATATTATCCCCCTTGGATGCGCTGATAACCGTTTGATCTGACGAAGAAAAAAGGACTTGCGATTGTTCGGATTGGATGATAACGCCGATAATCTTTAACTGATTTATCGGCGTTTTTGGCGCAAGCGTCGCCACATCACGCCGGCAAAGGGAGGTTGCTATTGCTGTATCCACCGGCGCTCCGCGTTGACGTTGACGACGATCAAAGGGATCAGAGGCTTGCGTTAATGTAGCGATTAAGCAGAAAAGTACAGGTAAATAACGTCTAACTTTCATTATTTGTCCTTAAATTGCAATGTCATTTCACTTTGTATCGAAAAATCCGCCTCCTGATCCGCACGTTCAATATGCACACTCACTACATTTAACGTCGGATATTGCGTTAAAAGTGCGGTCAAAAATTGTGATAAATGAGTAAAATTGCCTTGAACTTGCAGCGATAATAAGGGAAATTGACGAAATTCCCATTGATTACGCTGAACCTGTAGCCGATCTTTCAACAAGGTATTCATTTGTTGATTAAACTTAGTCAGTTTTTCTGCGCGTTCCGGCGCAAGAAACGTGGCGTTGGATTGCTGTCGCAAGCTACGTAAACGCTGTTGTTGCTGTTGTAATTCGCGACGTTGTTGCAAAAGCTGTTGCTCAAGATTAGCTTGCACTTGTTGCAAGTGAAAATAATCCGTTATTGGTAAAATCAAGCTACTGCCACTGATGGCAAGCAAGAGAGCATATTGTTGCCATTTGGGTAATTTAAGCAGTTTTCCAAACCAATTATTGGGATCATTTAACCAACTTATACCATTCAAGCGGTTTACAAATAACCGATTGATATTCAAAGGAGTAGTCGTCATTTTTCCTCCTCCAATGGCAATTGAAATTCAAAAAAAATCTGCGTTTGAGCAGGATTAAATTGCGTTAATTTTACGCCGGCAAATACATGCTGTTTGAGATATTGTTGTAAGCCTTCAAATTCCGTGGCATTTTCCGCCTTACCGTTTATCACCAATTGATGCTCTGCCAATTTCAATTGTTGTAATTCGCCTTGTTCAAGCGGCAATTGCGCCAAGTGCTCCAATAAATGCAAAACCGAGGGAGTGGAAAAGGTCGTCACTTTCGTATTCGGTTGATAATGTTGACGAAGTTGTGCTATATCTTGCTGCAAATGCGTTAAATTTTGGCGAAGTTGGTTGAGATCTTCTTGTTTTTGGCGCCGCTGTTGTTGAAGCTGCTCATTTTGGTAAAACATCCAATTAAAAATAAGCAACGTCAACAACAGTACGATCAATAGTGCGAAAAGAAAAGTTTTTCTCTTCGCTTGATGTTGATAAAGGCGCCAAGGTAACAAATTAATGCACATGACTGTCTTCCATTTCTGTCGGCACTTGCATGGTAGATAAATTCGGTTCAAAGGTTGCGCGTTTCCAGAGTGCATTGCCGAGCGCAATAAAAGGCAAATCACATTCAATCAATTGCCAATCTTGTGGGATGGGTCCTGTGACCGCAATTGTGCTGTGGAAATAAATCAGCGTCGGTGTTTCTTGATAACGTTTGCAAAATTGTTCAAAAAGTGCGGTTAAGTTTTTACCTTTTTTTTGCAAAATTCTAAGTTCATGCGGTTTTTGTTGAATAGCAATAATTTGCTCATTATCTTGATAAATCAATAAGCTGTCTTTTTTCTCTTGCTGCAAACAATATTCAAAGGCTCGAATAATCGCGTTGGTTGTACTGTCCAAGACGGTTACTGGGAATGGGAGAAATTCAGCCAAATATTCCGCCACGGTTTCCGTTTTAATCGCAAAAATATCGAGACGAAAACCTTGTTTTAGCGGTACCGGACGAAAATCAAACCAGATTTTATTCAATGGCACCGGCAGTTCTTTTTCCAAGATAAAACGGCATTGTTGCTCACATTCTTCTAAATTAGTAAATTGCGACAACATCGCTGTTTTTTGCCAAACATATTGTGCTGGCACCGCATAAACAAAATTTAAATCCAGATTATCTAGTAGTGGACATTGTTGCAAAATTTTCGCTTCAATATCTTTAAGCGAGAGGGATTCGACTTGGATAAAGTGCGGTTGATTTTGCGGATAGAACCACAAAACTTGCCATTTTTTACCCACTTTCCAGAGTCCAGCTTGAAGTTCCATTGACGGAGAATTATCAAAAAATAACATAGTCTTTACCTTATTTTACATTTGTCATTACACATTTAGCTTTGGTTTTTGCTCAGTAAACTTTATACTAAGCGCTTAAGTTAAAGTGACTTATTCAAGATTGAAATTTGAATTGAATTAAGTTTTTCGAATTTTTATCGTCTTTGCATTAAACAAGAGAGAATTTTTCGATGCGGATCGCAAAATTAATATTTAGTTCGCTATTAACATTGATTATTTTAGGCTGTATTGTGGGTGGTATTTTTTATGTGCAGCTAAAATCAGACTTGCCCAATGTAGATAGCTTAAAAACGGTGGAATTACAACAGCCCATGCAAATTTATACCGCTGATGGTAAGTTAATCGGGGAAGTGGGGGAGCAGCGTCGTATTCCGGTGAAGCTTGCTGATGTGCCGAAAAAATTGATCGAAGCGGTGTTAGCCACGGAAGACAGTCGTTTTTATGAACACCACGGATTAGATCCTATCGGAATTGCGCGGGCAATTTCTGTGGCAATTTCACAAGGTGGTGCGTCGCAAGGAGCGAGTACCATTACGCAACAATTGGCACGAAATTTCTTTTTAACGCCGGAAAAAAATATCATTCGTAAAGCCAAAGAGGCCATTTTGGCTATCGAAATTGAAAATACGCTGACCAAAGATGAAATTTTGGAATTGTATTTAAATAAAATTTATTTAGGTTATCGTGCCTACGGGGTTGCAGCAGCGGCAAAAACCTACTTTGGCAAAGCGTTAAATCAATTGACCTTATCAGAAATGGCGATTATCGCCGGTCTGCCAAAAGCGCCTTCTACTATGAATCCGCTCTATTCCCTTAAACGGGCGGAAGAACGTCGCAATGTGGTGCTTGGGCGGATGTTGGATATGAATTATATCAGCAAAGCGGAATATGATGAGGCGTCCAAAGAGCCTATTGTTGCCAGCTATCACGGGGCGCAATTGGATTTTCGTGCGGATTATGTAACCGAGATGGTGCGCCAAGAAATGGTGAAACGTTTTGGTGAAGAAAAAGCCTATACCAGCGGTTATAAAGTTTACACGACAGTGCAATCTAAAGATCAGGAAGCTGCACAAATCGCACTGCGTGATAATTTGATTGCATATGACATGCGTCATGGCTATCGTGGAGGCGCGCCCTTATGGAAAAACGGGGAAAATGCCTGGACAACGGAGCAAATTATCGGCTTTTTAAAACGCTTGCCATATTCACCGCCCTTTGTCCCTGCAGCAGTTGTGGGGGCTGATAAAAACGGTTTAACTTTATTACTGGCAAACGGGGAAAATGTATCACTGTCAAATACCATGATGCGTTGGGCAGGTAAAAAAATACCAAAAGTCAATGAGCAAATTTGGATCCGCAAACGGGATAACGGGGAATGGATGTTAGGACAAATTCCCGCGGCAAATTCTGCCTTAGTAGCATTAAATAGTGATAATGGCGCTATTGAAGCCATCGTCGGCGGTTTTAGTTTTGAACAAAGTAAGTTCAATCGAGCAACTCAATCTTTAGTTCAAGTTGGTTCGTCAATTAAACCCTTTATTTATGCTGCCGCCTTGGAGAAAGGCTTAACATTATCCAGTGTGTTGTTAGATGCGCCTATTGTTATTAAAAATCCGGGACAGAAAGCGTGGATGCCTAAAAACTCACCGAACCGTTATGATGGTCCCTTGCGTTTAAGAGTTGGTATCGGACAATCAAAAAATATGATTGCTGTCCGTGCAATGCAAATGGCTGGAATTGATTTTACCGCGGATTTTTTACAGCGTTTCGGATTTAAACGTGAGCAATATTTTGCTAGCGAAGCCTTAGCTTTAGGAGCTGCCTCGTTTACACCATTAGAAATGGCGAGGGGGTATGCGGTATTTGATAACGGCGGTTTTTTAGTAGATCCCTATTTAATTGACAAAATCATTGATAATGACGGTACAGAACTGTTTGTCGCTAACCCGAAAATTGCTTGTGTAAGCTGTGATAATATTCCGGTAATTTATGGTGAAACAGAAAAATTAGATGGATTTAAAAAGACAGATACCGCAATGGAGAATGAAGGCAATTTACAGGTAACCAATAGCGAAATTAACGGAGAGGAGTTAGATCCACAAATTGATTTGGTTCCTGATGTACCAGAATTGGAGATGATGACAAATAAAGAGATAACAGATAGCGTAGATTTGATGGCTGAGGCAAAAACAGCGGGCTCTCAAGTACAGTACGCTCCTCGCGTCATTAGTGGTGAATTGGCGTTTTTAATTCGTAGTGCGTTGACTTCCGCCATCTACGGTGAAAAAGGGCAATCCTGGAAAGGAACTAGCTGGCGTATTGCAAACTCCTTTACCCGACATGATATCGGGGGAAAAACGGGAACCACTAATAATTCCAAAGACGCGTGGTATGCCGGATTTGGTGCTAATTTTACTGCAGCAGTGTATGTCGGATTTGATGATAATAAGCGCGTGTTAGGGCGCGGTGAATCTGGCTCATCAACCGCTATGCCGGCGTGGATTGCCTATATGAAAACGGCATTAAAAGATGTACCAGAACGTAAATTGCCTTTACCGGCAAACATTGTAGAAAAACGCATTCATAGCGGTTCTGGTTTATTGTCGAATAATGATGATGGGATCCTAGAATACTTTATTAAAGGTACCGAGCCTAGACGAGCTTATGTGGAGGAAAAAGGCTATTCTATTGATGGTTATAATCTGCAAGGAGAAGGTAATTCAACACCAAACCATCCCCCTCCATTACAACATGAACCTCAAGAGTTATTCTGATTTAAGCAGAAAAATAGCGCACGTTGTTAAAAGTGCGGTCTATTTTTTTATTAGGTTAATAAATAAGGCAAAATTATGCTAAGTTATCGTCACAGTTTTCACGCAGGCAACCATGCCGATGTGGTTAAACATATCGTATTAATGTTAATTTTGGAAAATTTGCGCCAAAAAGAAAAAGGCTTTTATTATTTGGATACCCATGCCGGCGTAGGGCAATATCGTTTGTTTTCCGAAGAAGCGGAAAAAACCGCGGAATATCAAGAGGGAATCGGACGCCTTTGGCAGCAAGAGGATTTCCCGCCGGATGTAGCACGCTATGTGCAATTAATTAAAAAGCTGAATTATGGTGGAAAAGAGCTGCGTTATTACGCTGGTTCGCCATTGATTGCCGCAAGTTTGCTCCGCCCGCAAGATCGCGCACTGCTGACCGAATTGCACCCAACGGATTATCCTTTATTGCGCAATAATTTTAAACAATATGACAATATTACTACCAAACGAGATAATGGTTTTCAACAATTAAAAGCCACCTTGCCGCCCAAAGAGCGACGTGGGCTGGTGTTAATTGATCCGCCTTATGAAATGAAAGAGGATTATGATTTGGTGGTACAAGCCATTGAAGAGGGCTATAAACGCTTTGCTACCGGCATTTACGCCATTTGGTATCCGGTGGTGCTACGTCAGCATACCAAACGCCTCATCAAAGGATTGGAAGCCACCGGCATTCGCAAAATCTTGCAAATTGAATTAGCAGTGCGGCCTGATTCCGAACAGCGCGGGATGACTGCCAGCGGTATGATTGTGATCAATCCGCCATGGACATTGGAAGCACAAATGAAAGAAATCTTGCCTTATTTGCACCGCACTTTGGTACCAGAAGGAACCGGCGGTTGGTCAGTAAACTGGATTACACCAGAATAATTAAAGAAATTACCGATTAAATTAATTTATTCAGCCAGTTTGCCTTTGTGTCGTATTCGTGCAAAATAGACAATAAAATTTAAGTCCAGTAAGGAGAAGAAAATGACAAGACATTATGATTATATTTCTATCGGCGGCGGCAGTGGCGGTATCGCGTCCATCAACCGTGCAGCAAGTTATGGCAAAAAATGTGCGATTATTGAAGCAAAACACATTGGTGGAACTTGTGTGAATGTCGGTTGCGTACCGAAAAAAGTGATGTGGTATGGCGCGCAAGTAGCGGAAGCGATTAATCATTATGCGCCGGATTATGGCTTTGATGTCAGCGTAAACCAATTTGATTTTAGTAAATTAGTTGAAAGTCGCCAAGCCTATATCAGTCGTATTCATACGTCTTATCAAAATGTCTTTACTAAAAACCAAGTTGACGTAATCAACGGATTTGCCAAGTTTGTCAACGCTAACACGGTGGAAGTGAACGGAGAATTAATTACCGCCGATCATATTTTAATTGCCACCGGCGGTCGCCCAACACGTCCAAGCATTAAAGGCGCAGAATACGGTATTGATTCTGATGGCGTATTTGCGTTAACCAGTTTGCCAAAACGCGTTGCAGTGGTTGGTGCCGGTTATATTGCGGTGGAACTTGCTGGCGTAATGAACAGTTTTGGCGTAGAAACCCATTTATTCGTCCGTCGCCATGCGCCGTTACGTAGCTTCGATCCTTACATTGTTGAAACCTTGTTAGAAGTGATGAAAACCGATGGTATTCAATTACATACCGAAGCAATCCCGCAGGAAGTGATGAAAAATGCGGACGGTTCTCTCACCTTAAAATTAGAAGATGGTCGCGCACAAGAGGTAGATTGCCTAATTTGGGCAATCGGTCGTGAACCGGCAACAGAGATGATTAATCTTGCGGTGGCCGGCGTTGAGACCAACGAGCGCGGTTTTATTAAAGTGGATAAATACCAAAATACCAACGTAAAAGGTATTTATGCGGTCGGCGATATTATTGAGGGTGGCATTGAGCTCACGCCTGTTGCAGTTGCTGCAGGACGTCGTTTATCCGAACGTTTATTTAATAACAAACCGAATGAACACTTAGATTATCACTTAGTACCGACCGTCGTCTTTAGCCATCCACCAATTGGTACTATCGGCTTAACCGAGCCAAAAGCGATTGAGCAATATGGCGCAGATAATGTAAAAGTATATCAATCGGCGTTTACTCCAATGTACAGCGCAGTGACCCAACACCGTCAACCTTGTCGCATGAAATTAATTTGCGCGGGCAAAGATGAGCGAATCGTTGGCTTACATGGTATCGGTTTTGGCGTGGATGAAATGATCCAAGGTTTTGCGGTAGCCATTAAAATGGGGGCTACCAAAGCGGACTTTGACAACACCGTCGCCATCCACCCGACCGGTTCGGAAGAATTCGTGACCATGCGTTAATTGTCACATTCGGGGCATAAAAATAAAAAGTGCGGTTAAAAACTCAAAGATTTTTAACCGCGCTTCTTTGTTTGGCATTGTGCTTATTTCACAAAGCGTTTGCGCCGGCGGTGGAAATTCAAGGTAGGGTTAATTTTGCTAACCTTGGCAAGCGGTTTTGGTTCAATTGCCTTGCGGTGCGCGCGACGGTAATGACTAAGGAAATAGTGGATGGAGCTGGCGAGCACAATGCCGGCAAGAAAAACAATAATTAATTCACCATATAACTGGTGAAAAAGCTGGTTGATTTTACTTTGCGTCGTTTGCCCGTATTTAGCATCAAAGGTAACGCGCAAAAAGCCTTCAATGCCATTTGGCGAATAAATCGGTTCGACAATTTGCTGCATGCCGGTTGGTGTGGCGGTATTGGCGTCCAATCCCAGTTGATGGCGTACATTGAGGGAATGGCTGCTTTGCGCCAATAATTCGCCGGCATTGCTATAAATAGAGGCGTCGATAACAAAATTCTCTTTGCTGAAATTATCCAAATTTTCCGTTAATTGTTCCGTTTTGGCATCATTAACCAATAACATAGAAAATAAATTAGCTTGTTGGCGCACCAATAAATGCGACAAATGAGAAACCTGTTTTACGCTGGCAAGTTGCGATCCGATTTTGAATTGTTGGACACCGAATAAAATCACGCCCAAAATAATGCAACAAAATCCGATAATGCTGACAATCAGCATGGTTTTCAACAATTTTTCTTTTGTTAAATACAAGTTATTTTCCCCAAAACTGAACAAATCGGCTAAAATATGTGCCGATTAATGATAATAATTTACAGGATTTCTTATGCAAACACAAAGTCTTCATATCCAAAATCTTCGTCACATTGTTGAATATTATACGTCATTTCCCTGCGCATTTTTAGCAAATCAGCATGCGACCGAGGGAAAAGATTACTTTATTATTTATGGCGAGTCGCTCGATCTGGCGTTATTGCAACAATTTCAACAAAAGTGCGGTGAAAATTTTGTGATTTTTGAGGCATGGAATGTGGCGCAAAATACAGTGGTGTTATTGCGCGGTCAATGGCAGGCAAAATGGGTAGCAAATGCACATGAATTTTCCCTAGATTGCGCCCGCATTGATTTTACCCCAAGTTTGCAACAGGGCGGATTATTGGTGATGGATATGGATTCCACCATTATTCAAATCGAATGTATCGACGAAATTGCCAAATTGGCGGGTACCGGTAAACTCGTTTCGGAAATTACCGAACGCGCGATGCGGGGTGAATTGGATTTTGAGCAAAGTTTACGCCGCCGCGTCAGCACCTTAAAAAATGCGCCGGAAACGATTTTGCAACAGGTGCGGGAGAATTTGCCCTTAATGCCCGGTTTAAAAGACACCATCCAAGGTTTACAACAATACGGTTGGAAAACCGCGATTGCCTCCGGTGGATTTACCTATTTCGCGAATTATTTGAAAACCTTACTGAATTTGGATTACGCGGTCTCCAACCAATTTGAAATTATTGACGGGCGCTTGACCGGTCAAGTGCAAGGCGATATGGTGGATGCCGCATATAAAGCCAACACGTTGCAACAATTAGCAGCGCAATTTACCATTCCGGCGGGCAATACAGTGGCGATCGGTGATGGTGCTAATGATTTAGCGATGATGCGAGTAGCGGATTTGGGCGTAGCCTATCATGCGAAACCAAAGGTGCAACAACAGGCGCAAATTGTGATAAACTTTGCAAACTTAACCGCACTTTTATGTATTTTAAGTGCGAATGATAAAGTACAAGCAATAAATAAGGGGAAATAAATATGCCTTCATTTGATATTGTGTCAGAAATTACCTTACACGAAGTACGCAATGCGGTGGAAAATGCCAATCGGGTATTAAGTACGCGTTACGATTTTCGCGGCGTTGAAGCGGTGATTGAATTAAATGAAAAAAGCGAAACCATTAAATTGACCACGGAATCCGATTTTCAATTGGAACAATTAATTGAAATTTTAATCGGTTCTTGCGTAAAACGCGGTATTGAACATAGTTCGTTGGATATTCCGACGGAAAGCGAACATCACGGAAAATTGTACAGCAAAGAAATTAAGCTAAAACAAGGTATTGAAACCGAGATGGCGAAAAAAATTACCAAATTAATTAAAGACGCAAAACTGAAAGTGCAAACCCAAATTCAAGGGGAACAAGTGCGCGTTACGGGCAAATCCCGCGACGATTTACAAGCGGCAATTCAGTTGGTCAAAGCTGCCGAATTGGGACAGCCATTCCAATTCAACAATTTTAGAGATTAAAGGAAACCTATGGCGTTATTAAATGTATTGATTTATCCGGATGAGCGGTTAAAAACCATTGCCAAACCGGTAGAAGTGTTTGATGAAAAATTGAACCAATTTATTGATGATATGTTTGAGACCATGTATCAAGAGGAAGGAATTGGTTTAGCGGCAACCCAAGTCAATGTGCATCAACGCATTATTACCATTGATATTGAGGGCAATAAACAACATCAATTAGTATTAATCAACCCTGAAATTATCGAAAGTTGCGGCGAAACTGGAATTGAAGAGGGTTGCTTGTCGCTACCGGGATTGCGCGCGTTGGTGCCACGTAAAGAAAAAGTGACGGTTAAAGCGCTAAATCGCAAAGGAGAAGAATTTGTATTGCAAGCGGAAGATTTGCTTGCCATCTGTATTCAACACGAAATCGATCATTTAAATGGTATTGTGTTTGCTGATTATCTTTCTCCGTTGAAACGCCAACGCATGAAAGAAAAATTGATCAAATGGCAAAAACAAGCGGCAAAACGGGGATAATCCTCCACGCGCCGAGGCAATAAAATCAACGTTGGTGGGAGTTTCCCACCTTTTATTTTCCGTAACCTAGAACATGATGAAACCATTAAATATTATTTTTGCCGGTACGCCGGATTTTGCAGCGCAACATCTGCAAGCCCTGTTAGACTCGCCCCATCGCGTGATTGCGGTTTATACTCAGCCGGATAAACCGGCGGGACGCGGAAAAAAACTGCAAGCCAGCGCGGTCAAAGTATTAGCCGAGCAACACAACATTCCCGTTTATCAACCAAAATCGTTACGCAAAGCAGAAGCGCAAGCCGAATTGCAGGCACTCAATGCGGATGTGATGGTAGTCGTGGCGTATGGATTAATTTTGCCGCAAGCGGTATTAGCAGCGCCACGTTTGGGTTGTTTAAATGTACATGGTTCTTTACTGCCGCGTTGGCGCGGTGCGGCGCCGATTCAGCGTGCCATTTGGGCAGGCGATGCACAAACCGGCGTTACCATTATGCAAATGGATGAAGGATTGGATACTGGTGCCATGTTGCACAAGGTAGTTTGCGACATTACCCCGACAGAAACCTCCGCCGATTTATATGCCAAATTAGCCGAAATGGCGCCACCAGCGTTACTTGACGTGCTAAATGGATTAGAACAGCAGCAATTTGTCGCACAGCCGCAAGATGAAAATACCGCTAATTACGCGGAAAAATTAAGCAAAGAAGAAGCGAAATTAGATTGGAATATACCGGCAGCACAGTTAGAACGCAATATTCGCGCCTTTAATCCATGGCCCATTTGCTATTTTTCCACGCAAGATGAACAAGGCAACGCGCAAACCTTAAAAGTCTATCAAGCGCAGGTGCTACCGCATCAAGATAAGGCGGCAGGAACCATTATTGCCGCCGACAAAAAAGGCATTCAAATTGCCACAAGTCAAGGCGTGTTGAATTTAACGCAATTGCAACCGGCGGGGAAAAAGCCAATGTCCGCACAAGATTTACTCAACGGTCGCGCGGATTGGTTTAACGTCGGTAAGGTGTTGGCATAATGAAAGCAACGGTTCGCCCAGCCAATAAACAGCGCGTAAAAACTTCGCAAAAAAGCACCGCACTTTCCGTACGTGCGCTGGCGGCAAAGATCATTTTGCAAGTATTAGATCAAGGGCAATCGCTGTCCTCATTGCTGCCCGAACATCAAGCCCAAGTCAAAGCGCAAGATTTTCCGCTGCTACAAGAAATCTGCTTTGGTGTTTGCCGCGTGTTGCCACGCTTGGAAAAGTTAATTAGTTTATTAGTCGATCGCTCGCTAAAAGGCAAAACGCGCATTGTGCATTGTTTGCTGCTTGTCGGTTTGTATCAATTACTTTACACCCGCGTTCCGCCTCATGCGGCAGTGGATGAGGTAGTCAACGCCACGTCCGCCTTAAAAGCCGACAGTTTTCGCGGTTTAGTGAACGCGGTATTGCGACGTTTTTTACGCGAACAAGCACAATTATTAGCTAAAACGGATCAACATTGGCAAACCTTGCATCCAGAATGGTTGGTTAATCGATTGAAAAAAGCCTACCCGCATTGGCGAGATATTGTACAAGCCAATAATCAAAAACCGCCGATGTGGTTGCGCGTAAATAAGCAACATTGTAGCGCCGAAGACTATCTTCAACTATTGGCACAACAAGATATTAGCGCATCAAGCACAGAGCATCCGCAAGCCCTGCGTTTGACACAACCAAGTGCGGTGCAAAATTTGCCGAATTTCGCCCAAGGTTGGGTCACAGTGCAAGATCTTTCAGCACAATGGTCAGCGCTATTATTGCAAGCACAAAATGACGAATTAATTTTAGATGCTTGCGCCGCGCCGGGCGGAAAGACCACGCATATTTTAGAGCTGGCGCCGCAAGCGAAAGTGGTCGCCCTTGATGTGGAAGCGGGTCGCTTGGTACGCGTACAGGAAAATTTAGCCCGAATGCAGCAGCAAGCGTTAGTAATTTGTGGTGACGCTGCTCAACCACAACAATGGTTGACGCAAATTGAGGCGCATTTTCATTTACTGCCAACGACACAAAGTGCGGTGCAATTTGATCGAATTTTGCTTGATGCGCCTTGTTCGGCGACCGGCGTCATTCGTCGCCATCCGGATATTAAATGGTTACGACAAGAAAGCGATATTGCCGCCTTAGTGGCGTTGCAGGAGCAAATTTTAGAGGCGTTGTGGGCAAGATTAAAACCGAACGGTGTGTTGCTCTATGCCACCTGTTCTTTGCTGCCGGAAGAAAACTGCCAGCAAATAGCGCATTTTTTGCAACGTCATAGTGATGCCAAACGCGAACCTTTGCCTTTCCTTGATCCGCAACAACAAGGGGAAATTCAACTGTTTCCAACAGAAAATGGCGGCGACGGGTTTTATTACGCAAAATTACGAAAAATGGGGTAAGCCATGGAATTTCCGTTGATTGACGTCATCATTCCTTGTTACAACTGTGAAGCGACCTTAACTCGCGCTGTGCATTCCGTTTTGCGCCAGCCTTATTTAGGTACGTTGTGGTTAATTGATGATGGATCAACGGATCAAACCTATGCCCTAGCCTGCCAATTGAGCGCGCAATTTCCGGCTAAAATTCGAGTGGAAAAATTACCGAATAATGGCGGCGTTGCCCGCGCGCGTAATTGGGGAGCGCTGCAAAGTGCGGTGGAATTTATTGCATTTTTAGATGCAGATGATGCTTATGAAGATGGCGCACTGGAAGTCGCAAGTGGTGTCTTTGCCTTTCGTCCGGAAGTCAGCGTGGTACGTTTAGCGTTAACGCCGGTGGATATGCCCTCGCGCTATTTAGAACACCCGAATTTTGCTTACGCTTGGCAACATATGCGCATGACTTGCAGGGGAAATGTGGTGTTCCGTCGCGCTTTCTTTTTGGCGTGTGGCGGATTTCCGCCACATACCTTATTTCGCCAATTGGGCGGTGAAGATGGTGCATTGGGCATTGCAACCACGAAAATCAGCATGGTCGCTACGTTATTTGACGAAGCAGGAGTATTGCATTATTGTCGCGATGGGATGCACGCCGAACGTTTGTTAGATGCCATATTGTTTCACCAAACGCCAGCCGGCATTACGTCGGATAAACTGGCGCAAGCCAATGCGGTGACCGAGGGTATTTGCCAACAAATTGAGCGCTTAAAGTGCGGTCTAAATTCAGCAAGTATTGGCATTCATCCCCTACGTCTAGAGAGAGAATAACATGAAAATCATCATCTTAGGTGCCGGACAGGTAGGCTCTACCTTGGCGGAAAACTTAGTTAGCGAAGACAATGATATTACCTTGGTGGATAATGAATCCGCACGTTTGGACAGTTTACAAGACAAGCATGACTTACGCGTGGTAACCGGTTCGGCATCCTCGCCGCGTGTCTTGCGCGAAGCCGGCGCTGCAGATGCGGATTTATTAGTAGCAGTCACCAGTTCCGACGAAGCCAATATGGTCGCCTGCCAAGTCTCTTATACGTTATTTAATACGCCAACTAAAATTGCGCGCATTCGTGGTGCGGAATATATTCGTGAAAAAGAGAAATTATTTCAATCTAATGTCATTCCGATTGATCATATTATTTCGCCGGAAAATTTGGTCACGGAAGAAATTGTGCGCTTAATTAATTATCCAGGGGCATTACAGGTTTCCCATTTTGCTGACGGACGCATTAGTATTGTGGTGGTGAAAGCCTATTATGGTGGACCGTTGGTGGGCTATTCTTTGTCCACCTTGAAAGATCATATGCCACATATTGATTGCCGAATCGTATCAATTTTGCGCCAAGATAAAGTGATTCGCCCTCAGGGTTCAACCATTGTAGAGGCTGGTGATGAAGTCACTTTTATTTGTGCGACCATTCATATCAAAGCAGTAATGAGCGAATTGCAACGCCTAGAAAAACCCTATAAGCGGGTCATGATTGCAGGCGCTGGTAATATTGGTATGGGGGTGGCGAAACGCCTCGAGGAATTTTGTTCAGTCAAATTAATTGATCGTAATCATGAGCGAGCCTCTCAACTGGCAGAAAAATTGTCCAAAACCCTAGTATTTTGTGGTGATGCCTCTGATCAATCCTTATTATTTGAAGAACACATTGAAAATATTGATGTTTTTCTATCATTAACTAGCGATGATGAAGCTAATATTATGTCGGCGTTACTGGCAAAACGCCTTGGTGCAAAAAAAGCCATGGTCCTCATTCAGCGCATGGCATATATCAATATTATCCAAGGCGGAACCATTGATATCGCCGTTTCGCCACAGCAAGCAACCATTTCGGCATTGCTTGGGCATATTCGCAAAGGGGATGTTGCCGGTGTGGTATCACTGCGCCACGGTATTGCGGAAGCCTTAGAAATTGTAGTGCATGGTGATGAAAATAGTTCCCAATTGGTTGGACGGAAAATCAGTGAGCTTAAATTGCCAGTTGGTGCCATTATTGGCGCGGTTTTTCGTGATAATGAGGTGATTATTGCCAGTAAGAATTTAATTTTTAAAGAAAAAGATCATGTAATCGTGTATGTGAGCGATAAAAAATTTATTCCGGATATCGAAAAGCTATTCCAGCCAAGTTCATTTTTTATTTAAAGTTATGTAAAGATACTATACTTATTACATCAACTTTTTATAATAATCACTCTTTGAGGTATAAATAAAAGTGAGGAGCGTTTATGAGTTTTATTAAAGAGTTTCGCGAATTTGCAATGCGTGGCAACGTAGTGGATATGGCAGTCGGTGTGATCATCGGCGGTGCTTTTGGTAAGATTGTCAGCTCATTAGTTGGTGATGTGATTATGCCGGTACTGGGTATTTTAACCGGAGGTGTAGATTTTAAAGATCTTAAAATCGTATTGCAAGAAGCGGTTGGCGAAACGCCGGCGGTGAGTTTAAATTATGGTGCATTTATCCAAAATATCTTGGATTTTTTGATTATCGCATTCGCTATCTTTATGATGATCAACGTGTTAAATAAATTGAAAAAACCAGTAGAAAAAGCAGCACCAGCTCCCTCTAATGAAGAAAAATTGCTAACTGAAATTCGTGACTTATTGAAAAAATAATCCACAATGTTTCATCATAAAAATCTTCTCAAACGGGAAGATTTTTTATTTAGGGACAAAAAATAATGCTACAATGCGCTAAATCTTATTGAGGAGGCTTATATGTCTGAAATAAAACAATTACAGGAAGAAACCAGAGAAATTATTCATGATTTATTAAATGATGGTAGTGATCCTGACGCTCTTTATATTATTGAACATCATATTGCCCATTATGATTTTGATAAATTAGAAAAAATCGCAGTGGATGCCTTTAAAGCCGGCTATGAAGTATCGGAAGCAGAAGAATTTGAAGATGACAATGGAAAAGCGATTTTCTGTTTTGACATTATCAGCGAAATCCACTTAAAAGCAGAAATAATTGATGCCCAACAAAAAGAATTACTTCCATTAATCGATAAATTTGGGGGGATTTATGACGGTTGGGGAACCTATTTCGAAGATCCAAACGCCGAAGAAGATGAATATGGCGAAGATGGAGAATTCTTTGATGATGAAGAAGAGCTTGACGAAGAACAAAACCATCGGCATTGATAACATGAGGGGAAAGAATTTCCCCTCTTTTGAGTCTATCCATTTGAGATATAGTACTCATTACTCATTCAGATCTCCTATTTGGACTTCCGTATTAATATGTTGATCACCTAGCTCAGTAGTTTCACATTGATTTTTTTCATCACAAACCGTTAATGAAACATTTTCTTCATCTTCAATATTGCGAATAGGCGTAGTATCTGTTACCCCTTTTTTATTATTCTCAACTAAATTTGCTTGAGAAGTTGATAAATTTGTTGCCGCAATACCGCGATGTTGATCTAATGCAATATGATATTCACGCTCAGTAAGTTTTTGGATATTTCCGTTTCCTTTTAGATCACTTTCATTTAGCTTATGGTAACGTGGTTGTTCATAATAGCGGAAATCAGTATTTTTTAATGTTAACGGCATATAGTCGGAGCTTAAATAAGACACTGCACCATTAGGAGCAAAAACACTCACAGTAGCATTTTCAATCGTCGTTGAACTGACATCGCCAATAGCCAGAGCAATATTTGAACCATTTGCATCATTATCTATAGAGCCGCTAATTCCAATTTCAGGAGACGGTTTAGGACCGGTATTAATTAGTGTAATTGATAAATCTTTTTTATCTTTTTCGCCTTTAATAGTACTTTTTCCATCGGTCATTAAGGTATATCCTTGATGGCTTTTTATATCCAAACTACTGCGGTTTCTTCCCTCTAAGTCTCCAACTAAATACATAGTAGCAGACTTCATTTTAGGATTTGGCGAAGTATTTAATCGTTCTGCACCTTGTACGACAATATGACTATTATCTAAAATAGTCTTTGTAGCGCTTATCCCTAATTTATGAATTCGATCATATTCACTTTCACGTGATAAATCTCGATCAAAGTTAATATTAATATCGCTATCAATAAGATTAATACGTTTTGCCATTAAATTGACAAAACCGTCATGCGTGTCAATTTTGCTACGCCGAATATTAATTTCAGTCTCAAAATGGGATTTGGGTACTTTAACAACTTCTTTAGTCTTACGATCATAATAAGGATAAACTGCAGTCCATTGATCATAAGCGCGCCAAAACTCATTATTCATAAAGCTGTCTTGGTTGGAATTATATTTCCAACGATTATGAGAATGATCCCGTTTAGTCCGTAAAATTCGTTCTTTGATATCAAAAATTGCATAATCATAGCGTGCATTAGGCATGTTATACATGTAGCCACCATAAATATAAAAGTTGCCTCGCCCTTTATGGGTTAAATTTTCAATATCTACTTTTTTAAATCCACCAACAATAACAAAATCATCAATTTTATCTAATTGAATATTATTTAGATAAATATCAAATGGTTTTCTTTGTGAATCCTCTAAAAAATAAAAATTATCAAAATCACTTTTATCAATATCAACTCGACGACCGTTACGCCCTAATCCAATCGCACCATTATTAAGATTGAGTTTTACATCTTTCAAACGAATTGATTCATTCCCCTCTTTTGCTAAGCGATTGCCGAATAAATCAGTGGCAATAAATAATCTTCCGTTTGTAGTATCAACATTTAGCTCATGAAAATTCATATTACCTATAGAGGTCGGTTTCTTCGTATTAAGTTTCGTACTAAGCTGTAAAACAGCATCTGTATTCCGGAAAGAATCGACAGTCATCTTACCCGACCAATCAATATCCGTTGCTTTAAGGTAAACTTCGCCTGTATTTGCCAATAAAGAACCTAATGCTTCATTACTAATAAAAGAATGATTCTCTATTTTTTTATCAGCAATAGTCAATGCTCCGTCCACATCAATATTGACTTTACTTTTTAACGTCATAGTCGCATCATCAAATAAGGTCTTATCCTCTTTGCGGGAAAACGTTCCTTGAATTGTGACATTTAACGGGTCATAAATACTGCCTTTATCAAAAGTAATTTCTCTGGCAGTCAGTTTCGCATTATCAGAATGTACATTGATATGGTTCTTCTTTGCTTTAAAGGTTAATTTTTCTGCTTGAATATCAGCCTTTTTTCCCAACCGAATATCATCTGCAAAAAGTTCAATATTCCCAGAATTATTAATAGAAAGGTTGTTTGCTTGTAATACCCCGTCATTGTTAATTACGTTGTTAAATAATTCGCTCTTTCCTTTAGTTGTTAATTGAATATAGCCATCTTCAGAGATAATTATACCTTTATTGGCAATTAAACTGTTTACTGTATTTTCGTCTATATCCACACTTACCGAACTACCATCTAATTCTAAAGTAAAACTTTTTCCGGCACCTAAAATAATTTGACTTTGAGTAGCTACTGTTTCTTCTTTTTCATATTCGATCCATTTTGCGCCTTGTGTATTGCAATTGATGTCATTATTCCAGATACTAGTGCAGTATTTACCCTTAACTTTTTTGGTCTTAGTAAAAGGTTTTGCGGTAATTTCTCCCTCATTTGTCACGCCATCACCAACCAAAACCACAAAACCATTTTCTCCGTTAACAGAAATTTTTCCTTTATTAACAATATTACCGCTATCTTTCGTGGCATCATTTCTGCGTTTAAATTCAATACTTTTTTGGTTTTCGCTAATTTTTTCAACATCTTTTGTGGTTGCCAATAATGCACCGACATTCACTGAGGCTGTTTCTGAAAACAAAATTCCGTTCGGATTAGCTAAAAACACACGTCCATTGGCATCCAATTTACCTTGAATATGACTGGCGTTTCCCCCCATAACGCGATTATACGCAATTGAAGTGGAATCAGGCTGCTCAAATTTCACGGTATTTTTTTCACCGATATTAAAACTATTCCATTCAATATTTACCCTTGGAGTAGTTTGCTGAATAGTCATCACTTTATCTACCGTATTAATTGTTGCTGTGCCCTCTTTAATTTTTCCGTCTTGTGGCAATATTGCCGATACATAAGCGGAAGAAAGTGCGGTCGAAATTGTCATTGAAATAATAGTCAGTTTACGCATATTTAATCTCCGAATTAAAATGTTTTGACCGCAGAGAGCCAAATTTGATGATTGTCTGTTTTTACATCTTTTTTGCCTACCGGCTTAGCATAACTCATGCTTAGTGAATAATTATTCGGTGCACTAAAAGTGTATGCCATACCAATACTTTGTAACCGAACAGTATTTTTTACCTCTTGATTTAAATTCCGTGCATTTTTATACTGTTTTCCTATACCATAATCATAAAAGACAGAACTAATTAATAGATTTTGCTTAAAGAACGGTGCATAATGTTTTAGCTCAACTTGAGCAACGTGTCCCTCATCCACAGAAGCGTCGCCAGCTTGATACCCCCTTGCTCCCCAAGTTCCACCCAGCAACATTTTTTGTGAACTGTCCAAATTTTTGTCGGTAAATTGTCCACTAATACTCAAATTTAAGGCAAATGAAGCTGGTAAATATTGCTCATGTGAAAGCGAATAATTAATCAAACTGAATGAACGTTTAGGTTGGTAGTTATCGGCTAAATAATGTGCTTTTTCATTTGTCACATTATTTTCATGCCCAAAAGTTGCAGAAGCGGAAAAGTAACTCACGCCATTTTTAACACTGTTCCACGAGCCGGAAACCCCCAAATTAATCGTGTTAATTCTTCTATCTTGACGAATTTTCACCGCACTTTGCTTATCAGTTAATTTTTGATGGGTGAATGCTACCCGAGTATTTAAACGAAAATAAGGTGAGCGAATAGTTGGATGTAAAATATATAGACTTACATTATTTGCATGACCTGATGAATTTAAGTCTTTAAAATTACCACCTAGTTTGTATTTTAGATAACTTGCTGTTATTCCTAATCTTGTACCATAACCATCAATAATCCCAGAATAATCTAAGCGGAAATTAGATAATTTTGCGCGGTGTGAAGAAAGGACATCAAGTTGTAATTCATCACCCACACCCAGCAAATTATAGGCTTTTCCGCCTACGGTAAAACGGTATTTGCCGGTCTGATTATTACCTTGATTATCCATCATGATATAACTACTCATATTTCTTTGCGTATTTAACTGAATAAATAAATCCGTTTGACCAGTTTTCCGACCAGCTTTTAACGTTAATTGCGGAGAGATACCGGGAATATCGTTAAGTAACAAAGCAAAAGTATCTAATTCCTCTTTTTTAAGAAAAAGTTCATCTTTTACCGTAGTATTTGCCATTCGTTTTATCAAAAATTCTCTAAATCGACTGTCATTTTTAATATAAATATTGCCTAACTCCCCTTTCATAACCTTAATTTGTATCCGACCTTCAATAATTTCTTGAGGAGGCAAAAATGCACGGGCGACAAAATAATTATTTTGACGGTAATAGCGGGTAATCGCTTGGACAAGTTCATTCAGTTGGTTTAAGGTAATCGGGCGATTGATATAAGGTGCCATAAGAAATGAGAGATCATCGGAAAGCACTTCATCATCTATACCAACTAATTGAATTTGATTTAGTATCAACTTAGTGTTGTTATTCCGAGAATTGTGCTGTACGTTTAGTGGGGAAGCTTGAAATAGTTCTCCACTCGGCGATGCTATAGGATGGTTTTGCCTCTGTTCAAGTTGCTTATTAAGAGAGCCTGCATCAAAAGAGGCTTTAGCGAAGTTTGCTATCCCCAAAATAATAGCAAGTGCGGTCAATTTTATTTTTTTATTTTTCTTTTTTTCCATGTTTTTTCCTTCTTCTTTTTTGTGATAAAAAGCGCACCCATTTTATACAAATGAAAATTATTATCAATATTATTGATAATTTTTATTTTTTGTGTAGTATGTCACCCGCAACAAAACATTGCTTTGAAATATAGGAAAAACATCACCATGAGATTATCAAAAATTTATTTTGCACTTTTTCTCTCATTACCTGCAGTAACTTTTGCAAATGCTACCGCATTACAGCTTGATGAAATTTCTGTTATTGCCGGAAGAAATCCCTCGACTTGGGTAAATTATGCGAATGAAAAACAATATGTTGGAAAGTCCGAATTATTAACGCGGCAAGTTACCAGCACTGCTGATGCATTAAAATACCTTCCTAACGTTGATATTCAAGGTGGCTCACGAGCTATCGCACAAAAACCAAGTGTTCGCGGTTTAAGTGGTAATCGAGTAACTCAAGTAATTGATGGGGTTAAACAAAATTTTGATTTAGAACACCGAGGTTCCTATTTTTTACCTCCTTCCTTAATGCAAGAAATAGAATTAATCAAAGGACCAAGCAGTAATATTTGGGGAAGTAGTGCATTAGGTGGTGTAGTAGTAATACGAACACCGAATGCCTTAGATTTGTTAAAAGAAAATGAAAATCTTGGTGGTAAAATTAAGCAAGGATACCAATCAGCAAATGCTTTGTCTGAAACTGAAGCTTCAATTTTTATGGCAAATAGCCGGTTTGATGCCTTGATTAGCGGATTTTACAATCAAGCTAATGATCTGCGAACTGGATCTGGAAATAAACTAATAGATACAGGATATCAACAAAAAGGTGGTTTAGTGAAATTAGGTTGGCAAATCAATGATGAAAACCGCTTGGAATTGTCGCATCGATTAAGTCAATTTGAACAAACTGCACCGACAAATAATACTGTTGTAACGGAATTTACAGAAAACGACATCATCACGAAAATCAAAGCGTGGCATCGCGATAATCGAGCAACACCTACGGAAATGTCTAAATTTTATAATAGCTTAACTACAGAATTCGGTTCGGTGAGTTATCGCGCAAAACAAAAAATTATCGATCAAAGTAGTATATTGAATTATTATCTAAACCCCGACGATAATCCGTATTTAAATATGCAGGTAACGCTTTATCGCAATAATACGGTAGAACAGGAAAAACGCCTTTCAAACGGCTTAAAAGACAAAACAAAATTAATTTCAACAGGAATAAATTTACGTAATACCACTGATTTAAATTGGGTTGTACTTACCTATGGCGTTGATTTTACCAAAGATAAAGCAACAACTGAGCGTGGCAAAAATGCGACAACATTCCGCCCAGATCCTTATCAAGCAAGTGCTAAAAACACGGCATTTTATATATTGACAGATTTTCCGTTGTGGAATGAAAAACTGATTTTTTCACCGAGCCTTCGTTATGATCATGTTAAAACAGAAGGGCAATCTAAAGAATATACTGAACATCATTGGTCACCCGCAATCGCATTAACTTGGAAAGCAACAGATTGGTTAGATCTAAGTGCACGTTACACGAATGCCTTTAGAATGCCCTCTATGCAAGAACGTTTTATAAGTGGTTCCCATTTTGGCGCCAATTTAATAGGTCGCAATATTAACAATACATTTTTAGCCAATCCTGATTTAGGTCCTGAAACAGCAAAAAATAAAGAAATAAATGCACATTTCTATTTTACGAATATTTTTTCAGAACAAGACAAAGTCAGTTTTAATGCTACTTATTTCCAAAATGATGTGAAAGATTTTATTCATCTTAATGTTTTTAAATCTTCACCACAAGTGTTACTCCCAAATGTTTCCCAATACCAAAATATTGCTAATGCAAGATTGAGAGGAATTGAACTGGAGACAGCATATCAAACAGAGCGCCTTAATATTTTGGCGGGTTACGGGCAAACCCGAGGTAAGGATAAAAATACCCAAGAGGCATTATCTAATATTGCAGCAGACAAATTTTCATTTGGTATTAATTATGCTCTCGTTAAAAATAAATTTACAGTAGGCGCGCGAGTAACACATTATGCTAAACAAAAACGTGTTCCAAGCAATCACGGTATTTCTTATCAAGGCTATACGTTAACAGATTTAACCGCGAGTTACGCACCACTAAGCGGAGAATGGAAAAATTTACGTTTAGATTTTGCAATTGAAAACGCATTTGATAAAAAATACTTACCTGCATTCAGTTTCATGGAAGGCAACGGACGTAATGTAAAATTAAGCGCAAGCTATCAGTTCTAAAATAGAACGTATTATCAAATTTGGTGATCGCTTAAGCGATCACCTTTAAGTCAAAATAGTATTTGCACAGAATACAGGATAGAACCCTATAAGAAGGCATCTTTACTAACAAGCAATTAGATATTTTGGTTAACAAAATTGGCTAATTGATTTTTTGGTAATGCACCAACTTGAGTTGCTACTGCTTTACCCTCTTTGAATAGCATTAATGTTGGGATACTACGCACACCAAATTGTGCTGGTGTACCTTGGTTTTCATCAATATTAATTTTAATGATTTTTACTTTATCCCCGAATTCAGCTGCTAATTCATCTAAAATTGGTGCGATCATGCGACAAGGACCACACCACGGCGCCCAGAAATCTAATAATACAGGCACCGCTGATCTTAATACGTCCGCTTCAAAGTTTGCATCATTTGTATGTAATACTTCACTCATGTTCTTTTTCCTTATTCGTTAACAATATCCCCATCAAAATAATGGGGATTTTATACATCTCAAGTGTTTCACATCATAACACATTGAAAACTAAATAACACAAATCATTCTAATCGTTAAACTCTTACACCGGCGAGCGAAAATGCAAAACACGACACGAACTGTTTGTTGACACGATTAGACAAAATGATTGATCTATTCACCAAGTGCGGTCGAATTTTACAAAATTATTTTAATTGGGCAAAGGCTTGCGCCAAGTCCGCTTTAATATCTTCCACATTTTCCAAACCAACGGAAAAACGCAATAAACGGTTACAAACCCCGCGCGCAACTCGTTCTACTTCCGGAATATCCATATGGGTTTGGGTCGCTGGATAGGTAATAAAACTTTCAGTTCCGCCCAAACTTTCCGCAAAGGTAATTAATTTTATCGCTTTTAAGAATGGATTAACCCATTTCTCGTCTTGCAAACGGAAAGACAACATCCCGCCTTTATCTGCATACAGCACATCTGCCACTTGTGGCTGTACCTTTAAGAATTTGACTAATTCTTTGGCATTTTTCTCATGGCGCTCCATACGCAATGCCAAGGTTTTCATACCACGAATCGTTAACCAAGCATCAAATGGCGATAATACGGGACCGGCACCGTTTTGAATATAAAATAAACGATCGCATAATTCTTGCCCTTTCGCCACAATTAACCCCACCAACACGTCATTATGACCAGCAAGATATTTGGTACCACTGTGGATCACAATATCCGCGCCATGTTCCATTGGTCTGAATAACACCGGTGTTAAAAATGTATTATCCACAATTAACAACAAGTTATGTTTTTTCGCAATCGCTGAAATGGCATCAACATCACATTCTTCCATCAACGGGTTCGACGGTGTTTCCACAAAAATTGCCTTGGTATTCGGCGTAATGGCTTGTTCAATGGCTTCTACCGACGCAGTATTCACATAAACCGGTTTCACGCCATGGGTATTTTTATAAGCAAAATCCAATAAACGATAGGTTCCGCCATACACATCACTGGAAACAATCCATTCATCCGGCGCGGCAAATAAGGTCATCAACAACTGAATTGCAGCCATACCGGAAGAACACGCAAAACCGCGCTCCCCCCCTTCTAATTGCGCAATCGTGTCTTCCAATACACTACGTGTCGGGTTTTTGGTGCGCGTATAGTCAAAACCGGTACTTTCACCTATGCCATGATGCCCATAAGCGGTAGAAAGAAAAATCGGCGTAGAAACCGCGCCAGTGCGTTCATCCGTACGATTGCCCGCTTGCGCAAGTAACGTATCAATTTGATATTGTTGTGTCATAGTTATTCCTTTCAAAAACTTTTTAAATTTTAACCGCACTTTATAAAATAAAGATGTTGCCACATTGTGGCATAAAGCGCTTAGGGCTTAAAGCAGATTTTTATATTTCTGCAAACAAAACCATATCCATACTGACATAGGCTTTCAATTGCTGCTATAATTTCGCCCGTTGAATGCTATCCACCAGATCGAATACACATGATTTCTCCACGACGACCCGGCAAAATCCGTTATATTTTACATAAAAAAATTCGCCAAACTCACCGAATTTCCCATAAAAGTACCGAATTTTTTTGCCTGTTAATCGGCGCTTCGCTGGTGGCACTGTTTTCCTACGGATTTGCTAAATTAGCTGATTTAGGGTTGGAATTAAATGCCTATTGGAACCAGCAATATCCGCTTGCCGCCTGGTTTGTTTTGCCCTTAGGGCTGGCATTATTGGCATGGTTTACCGCAAAATTTACCCCCTATGTTGCCGGCAGCGGTATTCCACAAGTTATCGCTTCTATCAGTTTACCGCACAGCGCTAACAAAAGTCGCTTAGTTGCCTTTGGACAAACATTGTGGAAAATCCCGCTGACCTTTCTTGCCATGCTATTTGGCGCCTCCGTTGGGCGCGAAGGTCCTTCCGTCCAAGTGGGCGCAGCAGTGATGTTGGCGTGGGGGAATTTATGCCGCAAATATGGCGTGGCATTTAGTGGCTTTAGCGCCAACGAATTAATGGCAACCGGCGCCGCAGGCGGATTAGCGGCAGCCTTTAACGCTCCACTTGCCGGCGTGATTTTTGCGATTGAAGAACTCGGGCGTGGTACGTGGTTGCGCTGGGAACGTCGCGTGTTGCTCGGGGTATTGGCTGCCGGTTTTATTTTAGTTGCCCTTGAAGGCAATAATCCTTATTTTCCACATTATCAAGGCAACATCACCATCCCTTACATGCTGTTATGGGTGGGCATTTGCGGTATCGTCTGCGGCATTTTAGGCGGCATTTTTGCCCGCTTATTAGCAAAAGGCATTGCCGTCGTCTCTCCCGCCTTTAGTCGCGGCTGGATACGTCGCCATCCGATTGCTATTGCGCTCTTACTCGGCATCGTTTTAGCCACATTAGGACATTACAGCCAAGGACAAACCTATGGCACTGGTTATGAAGTGGTCACTCGCGCTCTAGACGGACAATCTGTCGCGCCGGAAATTGGGATCGCCAAATTATTTGCCACGGTGACCACCTACTGGACGGGTATCGCCGGCGGGATTTTTACCCCATCACTGACTACCGGCGCGGGGATCGGCGTACAAATTTGGTCGCTCAGTGGCGGTATCGTGGATCAACGTCTGTTAGTCTTACTTTGCATGGCGGCTTTTTTAGCCGGCGCCACGCAATCTCCCGTGACCGCCAGCGTTGTAGTAATGGAAATGACCGGCAGCCAACCGGTATTATTTTGGCTATTGATCGGTAGCCTTATCGCCTCGATCATTTCTCGACAATTTAACCCAAAACCCTTTTATCATCTTGCCGCCGCCCGTTTTCGCCAACGCGTACAAGAAGATGCTCAACAAGAAAAAGAAAATAAAACAGAATGAAACTGACTCAAAATTCACCGCACTTTTATCGCGGACGCTTTTCCGTGGCGCCAATGTTAGATTGGACAACACGTCATTGCCGCTATTTTCATCGCCAATTTAGCCAATATGCCTTACTTTATACCGAAATGGTCACCACCGGCGCGATTATCCATGCCAAATACGATCATTTGGACTTCTCACCACCAGAAATGCCGCTGGCATTGCAGCTGGGTGGCAGCGATCCGGCACAATTGGCACACTGCTCTACATTAGCGCAACAACGCGGCTATCAAGAAATCAACCTCAACGTCGGCTGCCCGTCGGATCGGGTGCAAAATGGGATGTTTGGCGCCTGTTTAATGGCAAAAGCCGACTTAGTGGCGCAATGTGTAGCGCAAATGCAACGCGCAGTCGATATTCCAGTGACGGTCAAAACTCGCATTGGTATTGATGATTTAGACTGTTATGAATTTCTCTGTGAATTCGTGGAAAAAGTACAGCAAGCCGGCTGCCAAGAATTGATTATTCATGCTCGCAAAGCCTGGCTCTCGGGCTTAAGCCCAAAAGAAAACCGTGAAATTCCGCCACTTGATTATGCCAGAGTCTATCAACTCAAACGGGATTTTCCCACCTTGTGGATCAGCATCAACGGGGGCATCAAAACCCTAGAAGAAATCAAGCAACATCTCCAACAGGTAGATGGTGTCATGGTGGGACGTGAGGCTTATCAAAACCCAAGTCTATTAGGCTATATTGACCAAGCCCTGTTTGATCCAAGCTTGCCGGTCATTACGCCTCACCAAGCGGTGCGCCAAATGTTGCCTTATATTGAACAACAACGCGCACAGGGCGTACATTTAAATCATATCGTCCGCCATATGCTCGGCGCCTTCCAACATTGCAAAGGCGCCCGACAATGGCGCCGCTATTTAAGCGAAAACGCCTACCGCCCCAACGCCGGTGTCGAAGTTGTTGAAACCGCATTGCAATTTGTCGAAGAAAATTGATTGATAAAACAAAAGTGCGGTCAAATTAATCATTTTTGACCACACTTTTCATTTATCTTTCTAAATTCTTCCTAGAGATAAATATTTTTGCATTTCATCTTTAGGAACCATACCACCACCAGTTGCCCATACCAAATGAGTCGCATTTTCTAACTGGCCATTTGATAAATTTAATTTACTAAAATAAGTATTATCACAAACGCGAATAGCTCCTACCATACCAGCTAAAGCAGAAGGCTCTAATTGAACTTGTTCAGTTTTATCTAATAAGCTAAGCAACTCGTAAAGTTCTTGATCATCTATAGTATAAAAACCATCAAGTAATCGCTCCATCGCTTTACCAACAAATCCGGAAGCGCGTCCAACCGCCAATCCATCTGCAGCAGTAATGTTATCTAAACCAATATCTTGAACAGAAATATTGTCATGTAATCCTGTATACACCCCAAGTAACATACAAGGTGAATGTGTGGGTTCGGCAAAAATACAATGTACATGATCACCAAATGCGAGCTTAAGCCCAAATGCAACGCCACCAGGACCGCCACCAACACCACAAGGCAAATAGACAAATAAAGGATGATCTTTATCCACCAGAATTCCCTGTTGTTGAAATTGTTGTTTTAAACGCTCTCCTGCAACGGAGTAACCTAGAAATAATGTTTTTGAATTTTCATCATCAATAAAAAAACAATTTGGATCGGATTCTGCCATTTTACGTCCTTGAGCCACAGCTACCCCATAATCTTGTTCATATTCCACAACATTCACACCATGCAAACGTAACTTTTGTTTTTTCCATTCTCTTGCATCCGCAGACATATGCACGCTAACATTAAATCCCAGTTTTGCACTCATAATGCCAATAGATAATCCCAAATTGCCGGTAGAACCTACTGCAATGCTATACTGGCTAAAGAATTTTTTAAATTCAGGAGTATACAATTTACTGTAATCATCTTGCTCCATAAGTAATCCATGCGTCATTGCTAATTTTTCTGCATGAACTAACACTTCATATATTCCACCTCTTGCTTTAATTGAACCAGATATAGGTAAATGACTATCTTTTTTTAATAAAAGATTCCCCTGAATTTTTTGTTTATAACGTAGCTCCAGTGCTCTTTTCATCGCTGGAATTTCTATAACTTCTGATTCTAAAATTCCATTTGTCTTTTGGGTTTCAGGAAAAGCTTTACAAAAATAGGGGGCAAATCTTGTCAGTCGCATTGCTGCATCTTTTACGTCTTTTTCTGTTAATCCGACATGAGGCAACCCCTCAACCAATGTTGTACTTTTCTGATTAAACCATGTAACCGCTTCTAAATTAACGAGATGATTTATTAATGGATAGTCTCGTTTTAATTTTTCGATATTCATTCTTATACCTCTCTGTTAGATTATATATGACAATAAAAAAGTGCACCCTAAAGCAAAAAATGATGCAATAAATGTTGCACTAGTATAGTATTTGAAAATTTCATCCATTGTTGCGCCACAATACTGTTTTACCAACCAAAATAAAGAATCTGTCACAATAGTACAACCAATCGCACCTGAACCTATGGCAAGAGTAATAATCTCAGGACTGATCTCAGGATATGCTACTAACATAGGAGAAACGATAGCTGTCGCTCCCATCATAGCAACCGTTGCCGAGCCTACCGCGGCATGTAAAATAATTGCCACAAGCCAAGCTAATAAAATCGGATGCATATCCAAATTCGCTAAAATAGTTGCAAGCCCATCACTTAAACTACTGGCTTTTAAAATACCATTAAACGCACCACCAGCCCCAATGATCAGTAAAATATTTGCAATTGACGAAAAACAACCTTCTGTTTGACCTAATAAGTCCGACATTCCCATACTACGTCGAATACCTAGAATATAATAAGCAACAAAAGCACTAATAAACATGGCAGTAATGGGATTACCTATAAATTCAAAAAATAAATATAATGAAGTTGATTTATTCATATTTAATTCTGTAACTGTTTTTATTAACATTAAAACTATTGGTAATAAAACAGTAAATAATGTCGCAGAAAATGAAGGTAATTCGCTTTCATCTCTAATTTTGATATCTGAAAACTCATCTGGTACTTTTTTAAATGGAATTTTATTTTTCATTAATCTTAAAAAGACCGGACCGCCGAGTAAGGAGGCAAATAATCCAATTAATAAACCATACACAATGACTTTTCCCATATCGGCACCTAAAGCGTTAGTGACATATAATGCAGCCGGGTGAGGAGGAACAATACAATGAACTGCCATTAATGAGGTACATAATGGAATAGCAAGATTAAGCAATGAGGTATTCGTCTTTTTAGCGATAGAAAATGCTAACGGAATTAATAGAACTACGCCAACTTCAACAAATAACGTTATCCCACAAATTAATCCAATGATAACCATAATAACATCAGGAGATAACCAGCGATTTTTTTGTAAAACAATCCCTATTTTTTCCGCGCCACCTGAAACTTCAATCATTTTTCCTAGGATTGTACCTAAACCAATAACAGCAGCGAGAAAACCTAACGTACTACCTATCCCATTTTCTATAGCATCAATCATCTCGCCAGGTTTCATCCCCATTAATCCACCAACATAAAAGCTTGATAGCAATAATGCCAAAAACGGATGTAATTTAAATTTCACAATCGTGATAATAATCAATGCAATACTCGTAATTAAAACTGCTATGAGCCAAAGTTGTGAGTCCATAATAGTCTCCTTATGAATTGAAATAATCCAATAAAATTAAACGATATTGACAAACACATGACAAACGATGAATAATTTAATTTGAATGAATTTAATTCAATCAAAAGTGTGACTTACTTCTCAAATATCTTAAAATCACTTTTTAAAATGAGATAATCTACAATAAAGAAAATCTTAGCAATGCGAAATATACATCAATATTTATACAAAAATAGACGCATAGATCGTTATCAATTAGCTAAATTACATACTTTTGAAGTCTGTGCAAGGCATTTATCTTTTACGCTTGCTGCTGAAGAACTTTGTATTACTGCCAGTGCAGTAAGTCATCAGATACATAAATTAGAAGAAGAACTTGGATTTCTTTTATTTAACCGTTTTCATCGAAAAATAGAATTAACTTATGAAGGCGAAAAACTATTTCACACCTTAAAACAAGTATTTGAAATGGTAAACAAAGAAATCTTTGAAATCAGGCAGCAAGAAATTACCGGTGAATTAACGATTTATGCAAGACCTTCATTAGCTCAAAGTTGGTTAGTACCAAAGTTAGCTGGCTTTTATCAGAAACATCCATTTATTCAGTTAAATATTTTAACCGGAAATGAAATGATTAACTTTGAAAGATATAAAATAGATTTAGCCATCTACTATGATGATCTTTATGACAAAAATCTTCAACATTATGAATTAATGTCAGAGAGTATTATTCCTGTCTGTAGTCCAGAATATGCTAAGCAATTTCATCTATATGAAAAGCCAGAAAATTTATGTTATTGTACTCTCTTACACGATGGTCAAGCTTGGAGCCATACATCTGATATTGAAGAATGGCTGTGTTGGCTAAATCACTTTCAGCTTAAAATTGATTTACCCCATCAACAATCAATGATTTTTGACCGTTCTGATCTTGCGTTAACCGCAGCTATTAACCATATCGGAGTTGCTATGGGTAGAGAACACCTCATTGCTCCTTATCTAGAAAAAGCAGCATTGATAACACCATTTCAATCATTAAAATTACCTTGTTTACAGCGTTATTATGTCGTGACGCCCTATATCCAACTACCTAAAGTCAATACTTTCGTACGTTGGCTAAAAAGTAAAATCATGTAATAAAAAATCCCGCATATTGAGCTATCCTTCCCAAAAAAGTTAGACGAGATAATCAAACGGGATGAAGCTAAACGACGAAAACCGTCCAAAGTTTAAGAAAGTATTATCCCTTAGCTATTCCGCTACTCATTGCAAAACTCGCTCGTAGTACATTGTAAAAATAAGATCTTCATCACAAATCTTACAAAATATTTACATAAAATTACTTTTTATTTACATTATACATTCAAGGTATATAATTTTTTAAGCTTCTCTTTTTTCTATTCGTCTCTTTCTCAATAAATTTCAACAGGAGGTTCCTCATGGAATTGGAAAAATTCTTAAGTTATTTTGGCTCATTGACGTATAAAATCGGTGAAATACCAAATTTCAAATTTGAATATCTCACTTCTCTTGGCATTGCCGCTATCGTTATTTTTTTCGGTCGGTCTCTTGTAAAAAACTCGAAATCCTTACAAAAATATGCTATTCCCGCTCCCGTCGTTTCAGGCTTACTCTTTTCTGTTATTATTGCCATGATAAAATCCACCGGGCTGATTTCTTTCAGCTTTGATGTGGCAATGATGAAAGATTTATCCCAAAACATTTTCTTTCTTTGTATAGGATACGGGTTTAGTTCTCGTTTATTACGCAGTGCCGGCAAAAAATTAGTTATCAACGTTATCATTGCGACTTGCCTTTTAATCACATTACAAGATATTGTTGGTGTCTTGGTCGGTAATGCTATCGGATTACATCCACTTCTTGCTCTGCAAGCCTCTTCTGCCGCCATGAGCGGAGGCGTCGGAACCGCCTCTGCCTTTGGTCCAATTTTTATCGAGCTCGGCGCTCCAGCGAACGCGACAGAGTTTGGCGTTGCCGCAGGCACCATGGGTAATATTATGGGTTCACTTATCGGTGGACCAGTTGCTGCCTATTTAATCGGCAAACACGCGCTCAAAGCAAATCCTAACGATAAACCGGAGGAAGCAAAATCAGCACAATTGCCCATTCTTAATAACACCAGAATGATCAAATCTTTTGCCATGGTTTTATTAATTAGCGCGCTTGGAATGCCGATTTATTTTCTTTTAGATGCGATTCCGGTAATCGAAATGCCAAAATTTATCGGTTGCCTTTTCGCCGGTGCTATTGCTAGAAATATCCTTGAAGCGAAAAAGGCAGAAACTTATGTTCCCGAAGTGAACGCGATTGAATACATGTTCCTTGAACTTTATTTAGCACTGGTATTGATGACGATTGATATTACCGCGCTTAGTTCAAGTGCCGGTCAGTTGGGGATTATTTTAATCGTACAAGCAATTTTAATGATAGTATTCGCTATTTTCATCGCATACAGACTGTTTGGAAAAGATTATGGTGCCGCGGTTATGGCTGCAGGAAATTGCGGATGGGGATGTGGATCGGGACCAAATGCGGTAGCAAACACCAAAGCAGTAATGGATCAGTATGGTTATCACAATTTAGCCTGGGTATTTTATCCATCATTTGCTGTAATCATTGATGATATTTACAACCCCATTTTCTTATCTTTATTTGGATCGTTTTTAAGTTGAACAGGATAGCCATACAGTACTTTTCTGCATTTATCGCTCGATCCCAGTACGGATTTTTCGGCTCATTTGTTGAAAATCAACAGCAGTTTGTTGCAAAAAGTACCGATAAGATGCACATAAGTAATTATGCTTAACATCTTCATTTGGTATCACAACAAAACGATGTTTCGGACAACCGCCATGGCAGAATTTCCTTACATTACATTGCAAACAAACAGACGTTAACTGCGTAAGTTTTTCCAAACCAAATTGCTGTTGTTGAGGAGATAACACAAGTTGTTCAAGAGAAGTGGTGTTTAAATTACCTAATTTATATTCGGGATAAACAAAATGATCACAAGAATAAATATCACCATTCGCCTCAACAACAAGCGATTTTCCACAAGTGAGTTGATGCACGCAATTACTTGAAGGATAACCTAAATATTGACCTAATAAACTGTCAAATTCCAATACAAAAATGCGTCCAATGTCTTGTTTTTGCCATTCTCGAAATACATCCGTGAGAAAATGTCCAAATCCCTGTGGCGGAACAGAAAAATCGGTTGTTTGTGACGATTGTCGATGCCGACGCTCCACCAGCGGAATAAACTGCATAAAGCTGGCACCGAGCGATTTTAATGCTAAATAGGTTTCCTTTCCTTTACTCCAATTCTGGTCATTTACCACAGTTAACGTATTAAAATCCACCTGATATGCTTTTAATAATTCCATAGCAGTCACCACCTTATCAAAGGTCATATTTCCATTACCGGAAATCCGATAACGATTATGAATAGCACGAATACCGTCAATTGATAATCCGATAAGAAATTGGTGTTGTTTAAAAAACTCAACCCATTGGCGGTTTAATGCCAATCCATTGGTTTGAAAAGCATTGGTAATCTGTTTACCGTTAGCAAATTCCCGTTGAAAACGGACCGCACTTTTAAAAAAATCTAATCCCAATAATGTCGGCTCACCACCTTGCCAAGTAAACTCCACCCGCTCCCCTGCGTGATCTTCTATGTAGCGTTTAACATAATTTTTCAACGTAGTTAATGACATAAAAGGCGTTTTCACGCCAAACTCTTTTTCCTTTTGCAAATAAAAGCAGTATTTACACTGAATATTGCAATGAAAACTGCTCGGCTTTGCCATTAAATGAAAATAAGCCTGTGGTGAAAAAAATGACATGTTGATTCTCCCAGCTAATATGAAGCCACAACTAAATATACGTTAGTATCCATAAAAAAAGCGAATAATTTCGCTTTTTTTCGTTAAATTTCGTTAATAATGCGATAAACCCAATTTTCCAGCGGATCACCAAGTCGCCTCATTTCCTCCCGCATTTCTTCCATCAGCTCCCGTTTGATTGCACAATAATTTGGATCATAAAACAAATTGTGCATTTCCTCCGGATCTTGACGTACATCGTA
Organism: [Pasteurella] mairii; assembly: GCA_900454475.1. Lineage (GTDB taxonomy): Bacteria > Pseudomonadota > Gammaproteobacteria > Enterobacterales > Pasteurellaceae > Actinobacillus_B > Actinobacillus_B mairii. The sequence goes on along the minus strand of UGSS01000002.1, from coordinate 124,506 downwards.
TAATTCACACAAATCCGATGCATTGAAAACCAATTTATAATCTTTACGTCGCCACATTCGCTGTTCAAAATACACAAAATGTCCGGCTAATTGTGCCAATAACCCTTTACGCCCATTCTCTAGTTTTTTTCGTACTATGGGTAAAAGAGTTTGTCCCTCAAACTCATGTGGAACAGTTTGCCCAGCTAAATCAAAAACAGTTGAAGTCAAATCATGCAGATAAACCAAATTATCATCTTGTTGGTTTATTCGATTTGAATAAGGATCCTTGATGAGCAGCGGAATATTATAGGTCGTATCAAACATAAACTCTCCTTTTTCAATCATTCTATGAGCGCCCATTGCATCCCCATGATCCGCGGTAACTGCTATAAAAGTGTGGTCATAAATTGCTTTGCGTTTTAAAAAGGCAAACAATTCACCAATAGCATCATCAATTAACGTAATATATCCCCAAAACTTGGTAATTACTTCTTTCCAATGATCTTCGCTTGCTTCCCACATTCCCCACATTTTGGATATGGTACGATAATGCCCCGGTTTACCCTCCAGTGGTTTAAAAAAGCTGGCATCTAACACAACATCTTCTTTACGATACATTGAATAATAAGGTTCAGGAACAATACAAGGCGTATGTGGTCCCCAAAAATTGATCCAAGCAAAAAATGGTTTTTCTTCTGTTAAGGATTGTTGAATATAGTTTTTGGCTTCATCAATGATAAAGTACGGAATGGTATGTTCTTTTGTGCCAGAAAGCAAACCACATAACTCTTGTACCTGTAAATGCGGATTATCTCCGAAATAAGCTTGACTGACTGCCGGAATATCAAAACCTTTTTCCTCCAACCATTCTTTATAGCGGTTAGCATAGGTCGGAGGTTGATTAAAAACTAAATTTTTATACACACCACTGCCTGGGTAACCGTAACCGTCAAAATTATGCCCTTGAATACCGTAATCCTTCGGCACGGATTTTGTTCCCACATGCCATTTCCCCAATACATAAGTATTATAACCGTCCAACTTACCGATATGGGGCGACGCTCTACTCACTTCTCCGCGCCCACCTTTTTCACCATTACGGATAATACCGTGAGAAGACGGCATCAATCCGGTAAATAGGGAAGTTCGCGCCGGACCGCAGACCGACGCCGGTGTAAACGCATTGTTAAAACGAATGCCTTCTTGTGCCAATCGATCTAAATTTGGCGTTTTTACAATTTGGTGCCCGTAAGTACCCAACATATCTTTACGAACTTGATCCAATAAAATGTAGATAATATTCATTTACGCACCTGCTTTATCCGAACGAACAAGTAATAAGACCAGTAGTTGCAACACTAAATACACACTAATCACCCCCAGCGGATAACCATCTGGAGAAGCCAAACCGATTGGAGAAAAAAAAGCGTAAAGGGCGAATAAACCTAATATTAAAGATACCGACGTGACTTTTAAATATTTCCAGTTCGTTAAATCCACATTACTGAGATTTTCTTTATTTTCTACATAAGGCTCCCGTTTTAATACTTTACCTAATAAAAGCATAAAGACCACATCAAATAAGAACAAACCTCCCATTACATACACAAAATTAATTTGCACATCAAAGACCCATACGATGGAGAAATATAAAATAACGTGAAGTAACAAAGTAATACGCGCTGCTACCCCCGATACAGTATGATTAAACATGCCTACTGCAAATAATGCCACAATCGGAATATTCACAAAACCGGCAAAACGTTTCGTAATAAGAAAGATACCATCTGTACCAAACATCAACAAAGGTGCAAAAATCATTGTTATCACCGCCATTACCGTAGATACTTTTTTAGCATATGAAATCAGCTCGGTTTCTGACCGCACTTTTTTACTGATGGATGGGAGTAAATCCTTACAATACATGGTGGCAGCAGAATTTAAAAATGAGTTAAACGTACTTAAAATCGCTCCGAATAAAGCTGCAATAAAAAAACCTTGTAACCATGTCGGCAATACTTTACCTACCAATAATGGATACGCCATATCAATCGGATTTAACCCCTCACCAAGAATATAATAACTCAATAACCCCGGAAGATTTAAAATCACAGGCAACGTTAACAAAAACAAGGCGGCAATAAGAATACCTTTTTGACCGGATTTCAAATCCTTAGCCCCTAAACAGCGTTGTACAATCGCTTGATTGGTCGTCCAATAGAAAAAATGCACCACCATAATACCAGTAAAAATTGTCGGCCAAGGTGTCGCATCATCGACTCCGCCCACAGCATTCCATTTTTCTTCATGGTTAGTCGTAATAATATGCAACCCATCAATTAGGCTACCATTTCCCAAATACAGAAGCGCAAAATAAGGTACAAGTAACGCCCCAATGACCAAGAGTACTGCATTCACCGTATCAGATACTGCTACCGCCTTCAAACCACCAAAGATAGCATAAATCGCTCCAATAATACCGATAGCGATCACGGTATAAGTGATCGCTTCACCGTAACTCAAACCGAATGCAGTTTCAAGATTAAAAATTTTATTAAAAGCGATAGCACCGGTATAAAGTGCGGTCGGAATAACAATAAGAAGATAAAAAACCAAAAATAATCCCGACATAATTAATCGAGTTTGTCGATCAAAACGACTCTCAAAAAACTCTGGTACAGTGGTATAACCATTCCGTAAATATTTCGGCAACATATAAATTGCCAAAAAACACAGTGGAATAACCGTTGGAATCGTCCATGCAATAATGGAAAAATTACCTTGATAGGAAACAGCATTGACACCGATGAGTTGTTCTGTAGAAAGCGAAGTTAGCACCATTGAACAACCAATTACTAACCCACCTAGTCCCCTCCCAGCAAGAAAATATCCTTTTGAACTGGTTAAATCATCATTCTTCGTTTTCAACCAAGAAATATACCCCACACACATCGTTACAAACAAAAAAGAAATTATAGTAATTAACATACCCTATGCCCCTCTTACTCAACATATAAGAAATATTGTTAGCCTAATACAAAGGAAATTGGAAAACTATGATAGTTATCATAGTGATAGCGTGAGATAGATCACAAAATAAAAAACATATTACAAAATAGATATAAAAATGTTCTGAGTAAAACAAACAAGAAAAATAGAAAGGGCATAGCCTAGGCAAATCGATAGCGGATATTGTGCAACGCTAAGCGGTGAACGCTAATAAATTATCAAACCGGTTTGATCTTTAGCAGATAAAAATAGGGCGGGATGGTTCCCGCCCTTGTGTTTGTGCTGATTAATGACCGCACTTTGGCTTAATTACCACTGGTACCCAATACTTGCGGCAGCCCCTGTGTCGCCACGGGTATTCGCATTAATGGAAAGTTTGACCCCCAATTTACCGTTATCCGATAATCTTGAGTAGCCTACCGCCAACGCTCCTTGGTCTCGATAGCTTCCTACCCCCGCGGATACCATAGATTTACCCGGGATGGTGGCGTGATACAGTCCAGCCGCTGCCATAGCGCCCGCGATACCCCCGCGCAAATCCTTATCCATTTTGTTCATTTGCTGGTAAACATTGCCCATTTGACCGCGTAATTGGCTGACGTTCACCGCATCCGTCGGGGCTTGACCCGGTGCCACGTTGGTAATGCGGTTGCCTCCGTTATTTAATCCGTTTTCGGTTAATTCTACTGGGTTCGCGCCGCTGCCAATGGTGACCCCTTTGTTGTTTAATACCGTGTTTCCTGCTCTCACTTGGTCTACGTTGATGTCTCTGGCTAGATTGTAGGTGACATCATTGCTTCCCGCCGATTTGCTAATCACGATATTACCATCAGTATTTTTCATATCTACCGTTGCCCCCGGATGAACCGTTGAACCGTTTTCTCCTTGGGCAGTTAAGGTGAAACCGGACTGGTTAATGGCGCTAGCAATGTCTTGCGCACTGACTAAGGCGTTGGCGTTTTCCGGTGCCGGGGTATCCACTTTGCCATTGGTGTTGCTTAAGGTCGTGGTCTTGGCTTTAAGCGCGCCCGTTGTGGCATCTTTGGTGATGGTGGTGTTGTCGGTGTTGACCGAGAGGTCAAAGACATTGGCACCACTGTCATTTGGTGTGGCAGTCACCGTTACCGAGTTGTCCGTGGAGGTCACTTCTTCTTTAGACGCGGCAATGCTGCTGGTTAACGCCTGTTGTACTGCATACAGTTGTGAACCATTGATAGCGTCGTGGCTGGTTGGTGAAATATCCCCGTTGGCAACGCCAGTGATTTTTTTATTTCCACCGTCAATGCCAGCAACGGTGATGCGCGGTCCATCTTTGATGGTTAATCCATCACGGTTGATGTTGACATTGTCTCCGACGTTTACGGTTTTAAATGCCACGTCGTCTTTCGTTGCTACGGTGTAGGTTGTGCTACCATCTGGGTTGACTGTTGGGGTCACGTCAATATTGTTCCCCGCTGCCACTTTGGTAGTCGCTTTGGCAATGTCGCCAGCATAATCGGCATACAATTCACCTTTGTCATTGAGCTTAATGGTGTTGTTGTCGATTTTGGCGTCGTATTTGACGGTGGTGGATGTTCCATCTTTCGTGGTTTCTACCACAGCTGTTGTGCCTTTACCATCAATAAAGTCTACGCTGTCATAGGCTTTGACAAAGTCCCCTGGTTGACCGTTGTTTTTCAAGTTCCAACCGGCGTTAAGAATATCGCCAACGGTGGCAGCGTTGTTAACGTTTAAATGCGTTGGTAATGTATAATTTTTTGTGACCGCTTTTTTGTTGAGGTTATACGCATCATCATTATATGTCTCCGGTAAATTAGACATAACATTGGTTAATACGGTCGGCGTTGTGGTGCCTTTCGGTCCATTGATGGAGGTAATCACATTATCTGGTTCAACCGTCTCACCTTGACCATCCGGTTTAGTGTTATAAGTGATGTTACCGTCTTTGTCTTTTATCGGGTAAAGTTGTTTCCCGTTTTTATCCGTATACACCACCGGTAAGCGCGCATTGTTGGTCACCGCTTGGGCATCTACATCCACCGTAATGGTGCGTACATCCCCTTTGGTTTCTCCTGTCACGGTCGCTAATCCGCTGCCGACAAAATCGACTTTGTTGGCATTTTTTACCGTATCAATATAGTCATTACCGGAAGCGCGTAATTCCCAGCCCATATTGCGCAAATCGCCTACCGTTGCGGCATTGCTGTCAGGAACTTTATTACTCTTACCGTCAGCTGCTAATTCGTTTAGATTAAGCAATGAACTGCTTCCTGTCGGATTGCCTTTACCAGTTGGTTTGGTTTCTACATTTTGCGTACTCAATCCGCTGCTTAAATTGCCCACTTGGACGACATCGCCTTTCGTGCCCTTATCCGCAGCTGCCGGATTGATAACATTGACCTGTACGTCGCCGGCGTCAACTCCTACAACATTGTCTTTCGGCTCTCCGTTTGGTTTAAGCGCTGACGGTTTATAGTATTTACCGTTTTTGCCTTTGACTACTTGGTTTCCTTCCTTATCCGTAATCCCTAATAGGCTGTTAATTCGCACCGCACTGGTTTTGCCATCTTCAGCAACCTCCACATTGACCGTGGTGCCCACCCCATTGGCGAAATTCACTGCATCATACGCCTTAACAAAATCTTTGCCTTCGCCATTGGCTTGTAAATTCCAGCCGGCATTAAGAATATCGCCTACCGTGGCAGCATTGTGATAAATATTGGTAACATTGTCCGGAGCAGTCTGTGCTTTGGTTATGTCACCCGCGCTCACTACGTCATTACCCAATTTTTTATTTTCATTTTCTTTCTTATCGCCAGCATTATACGTTGGCGCAAGATTGCCTTGAAGATTTGACAATGCCATTGGGGTTGTCGTGTTGTTGTCGCCATTGTTCATAGCGGCAATCACATCTTTTGTCTCCACTGGCGTTGCATCATTTTTGGGTTTACCATCTGTCACATCTCCAGCTTTGTAGAATTTATCTCCTACTTTCACCAACTTATCACCCGCCTTATTGGTATAAACCACCGGTAATTGCGCAGATTCCACCGCACTTTGGGAATCTACACTGATTTTGATTTCGCGTACATTCTCTTTCGTTTCACCGGTCACCGATATTCCATTGGCACCCACGAAATTAACTTCATTGGCATTTTTCACCGTGTTTTTATATCCGTTACCACTTGCGGAAACCACCCAGCCCAAATGGGTTAAATCGCGCACCGTGGCGGCGGAGTTTAGCACATCGTTTTCTAACGGTTTATCTTGAGCGCCTGTTAAATTTAACAAGTTATCCATACCGGTTTTTCCCTCGGTTTCCCCTTGTTTACCGCTATTGGTGGTAACTTGAGTGGTATTCAACACCGAACCGACGCCGGTTAATTGGGTTGGTTTACCGTCTACGGAGGTAATATTTAACGAGGCAGTTGGTTTACTTTCAGTTGGATTAACATTGGCATCCGTTGCTACCGGCGCGCCATTTACCAAATTGACTTGATGATTATCTCCGTTTGATAAGGTTATCTTGTTGAAATCCACTTCCTCTTTTGTTGAATAAGTGACTTTTCCGTTTTCTTGCTTAACGGTCAGATTTTTACCCGCAATCATCTCAACACTATCGCCTGGATTGATGAGCTCTCCATTTTCTGGAGTTGAAGTTTTATCTTTTTCTCCGTCAGTAGTAGCGGATGTTTTTAAGGTAAAGCCAGAGGCATTGATAGCTTTTGTAATATTCTCCGCCGTGACTAACGCGTTTTTCTCGGTAGGGTCATCTATTTTCCCATCTTGATTGTCATCAGCTAACGTTGTGGTTTTAGCGGTTAATTGGGTAATCGGCTTTTGTGTTACTGGGTCGTTAACTTCTTTGGTGGTAATGGTTTCGTTATCCACATTGACATTATATTGTATTGTCGTAGATTTACCATCCTCCGCTGGTTTAACGACCGCGGTTGTCGCTGTGCCATTCGCAAAATCGACACTGTCATAAGGCTTCACAAAATCACTCGCTTGACCGTTATTTTTTAAATTCCAACCGGAATTTAAAATATCCCCGACAGTGGCGGCGTTGTTAACGTTTAGGTTTTCCGGTAAATCATACGTTTTGGTTACCGGCTGGCTGTCTTGATTATATTTGTTATTCGCATTATACGTATCCGGCAAATTCCCTTTTACATTCGCCAAGGTTTTTGGACTATCCGCTTTATTATCACCATCATTCATAGAGGCGATGATATCGCCGGTAACAGGTGTACCTTGCTCATCAACGAAAGTAAATGTTGTAGGATTGTCTTTTTGGGGCACTTTATACACTTTTTTACCAGCCGCATCCGTATAAATCACCGGCATTTGGTTAATAATGCTATTTCCCACTAAATACAACTGCGAACCATTAATCGCATCCGTCGACGTGGCACTAATATTCCCCGCGGCAACGTTGATAATTTGGCGTTCAGCGTCTTTATATCCTACGCTAACTACGCCATTCCCTTCCTTTCCAACCCCATGGAAACCTGAATAAGCATATCCGCCAACTACTGCTGAATTTTCCGCTGTCGCCGCTCTGTCAGTAGAGTTCGCCCCTAAAATCACGCTATTATCTTGCGTGCTTTTTACATTGCTACCCAAAACAAAAGTGCTGTTATTCGTCACATTATTGTTAGTACCTAATACGCCAGCATTTTCACCGCCAACCTTGTTCTCGGAACCAACGCTGATAGATTGGTTACCATAGACATTTGAACCATGCCCAATTGCAATCGTTTTTGTAGCGGCAGCAGCTAATAAGTCGGCATAAGCTTTTCTGCTCACGTTAGAATAGCTATCATATGCTTGTTGGTATGCATTTTGACCGTCGCCATTAGCTTTTTTCTTCGCTGCTTCTCCGGCTTGTTTCGCCTTTTTTTCTTCCTCCTCTGCTTTTTTCTTCGCCTCGGTGAGTTCACTCATTTTATCAAGCGCAGTTCCTGCTAAACTATTATCCCCAATAGCAATAGAATGCGCCCCAGACGTACTCGTATTAAGCCCCATCGCGACGGAATCTGTACCATACACTTTCGCTAAACGACCCACCGCAGTCGAATTAGTCGCAGTACTCTCGGCAACCGCCCCCGCGCCTAATGCGGTGGAGTTTTCAGCAAATGCTTTAGCAACAGAACCAATAGCTAGTGCGCGACTGTTTAGCGCTTTTGCTAAAAAACCCATTGCAATACCAAATTGCCCGTCAGCGCCTGCTTCACGACCAATGGCAATACCATGTTGAGAGATGTTAGTGACATTTGCCTTTAAACCAATGGCAGTTGAGTTTTCGCCGGAAGCCTTAGCCTCTGCTCCTAAAGCAATGGTATGTTGGCTACTTGCATGCACTTGATAACCAAGTGCAAGACCTCTCAATCCTGTCACTGTAGATTTATATCCCGCGCCAATACCTTCATCAGCGGTTACATTGGTTGATTTACCGATTGCAATGGAATATTTTGTCATGGCTTTTGTGCCTTCGCCTATAGCAAGCGCATTACTGCCCGCGGCGAGCGCATTGGCACCAATAGCTGTCGCGAATTGTGTATTGCTAGCGTTTGCACCATGACCAATAACCGTGTTATAACTTTTGGTGTTGCCACTATTGTTACTATAAGTAGACGTTGCGTTATTTCCTAATACGACATCACCATTAGACACAGTGACATTATTACCGAGACCTAAACTATCATTGGCTAAAGTACCATTTAAAGTTTGGTCATTATCAGCATAGACATATACTTTATTTTGCTCAAGAGATTGAGGCTGAGAAGTGACTGTTGTAGGTGAATGAGCGGTTAATGGCGCAGAAGTTGCTGTTTGTGCTGCTTGCGCTGCTTGTACACCGCTAATTACCCCCCCCCCCATGAGGGCTACCAAGCCAGTTGCCACAAGGGTTTTTCTTGGTTGTACGCGGGCGTCTGTACTTGAGGCGGATTTGCCTTTTAATTTGCTTAATTCGGATACCACCACAAAATGTTGTGTCGCGTGGTTCCAAATCACTTTGAAGATTTTATTCATGGATATACCTCTAAATTGACCTAAAAAAATAATGGAGCATGTTTATACGACGGGGCTACTACGCCCGCCCTTAACATATCCGATGTGTTTATTCACAGCCTTGACAGTATAAAATAGTTTTGATAGCGCGACAAATTTTCTGTATGAAATTTACATTTCTTTACGATTTGCAGAGTTTGTTTGAGGGAGGATTTTTTATTTGAAAGTTGTAGAAGATCGGACTTAATCTGACAATTCACTATAAAAAGTGAATTTGTTATAATTCACCGCAGATTAACTTACGCTTAACACCAAATGAAAAATTCTTCGCTCATTTTCTCCAAAGGAATACTTAATATCCCGTTTCTAGAACAATTTCTAGTGGATGAAAATATTGTTCCTTTTTCTTTTTTCAACAACGGATCAAAAATCAATCGTGTAATTGGCTGGGGATTAAAACCGACAGCAGATAGGGCTAGGAAATACGCTATAAAACACCATCTTCCCTATATTGCATTAGAAGACGGTTTTTTGCGTTCACTTGGTTTAGGCGTAGACAAATACCCTACTTTTTCATTAGTTTATGATGATCTTGGGATCTATTACGATACGACAAAGCCATCCCGTCTGGAAAATCTCATTTTAGATTTTGACGCTAACGAACAGCAATTAAAAAATGCCGAAAAAGCTAAAAAATTGATCGTTCAATATCAACTGTCCAAGTATAATCATGCGCTGAATTTTGTACATGAAAGATCCAATAATCGTCGTATTGTGTTAGTGATTGATCAAACGCTCGGTGATATGGCGGTTCATTATGGTCAAGCTACCGAACAGGATTTTCAGCAAATGTTACAATCTGCTATTGATGAAAATCCAGATGCAGAAATTTGGGTAAAAACTCATCCAGACGTCCTTAGCAAAAAAAAACAAGGCTACCTGACAACTATCGCCCAACATCAACGGGTGACGCTATTTGCAAAAGATGTAAACCCTATATCCTTGCTTGCTTATGCGGACACAGTTTATTGTGTCACTTCACAAATGGGGTTTGAAGCCTTATTACTGAACAAAAAAGTTGTCACATTTGGTGTTCCTTGGTTTGCCGGTTGGGGATTAACGGATGACCGAAATCCCCAAATATCCACCTTAATAGCGCAACACAGACGCAAACCACGTAGTCTCTTAACATTGTTTTACGCCGCTTATTTACAATATAGTCGTTATCTCAATCCCTATACCAATAAATCAGGTAATATTTTTAATGTTATCCAATATTTGCATCAAGCAAAAATACTTAATCAACTATTACAAGGAAATCTTTACTGCTATGGTATGTCTTGGTGGAAACGGGCAGTAATTAAGCCATTTTTTAATTTTCCACAATGTAAATTACATTTTGTCCGCTCGCTACATCAACTAGATAACAGGGATAAATCGCAACATTGCCGTTTATTAATTTGGGGACAAGGCAATCCCAAAGTATTATCTTATGCCGAAGCACATCAAATACCCGTTCTACGAATGGAAGATGGTTTTTTACGTTCTGTGGGATTAGGATCGAATTTAGTTGCCCCCCTTTCGCTCGTCATTGATGATCTCGGAATTTATTTTAATGCAGAACAACCTTCTCGTTTGGAAAACATTCTGCAACATATTTCACTTTCACAAGAAGAGGAAAAGCTGGCACATCATTTACACAAAAACCTAATTAAAGCAAAATTAACCAAATACAACGTAGGTAAAAATAAAATTTTGTTTACTGCGACAAAAAAAAGGAAAATTCTTGTTCCCGGACAAGTAGAAGACGATGCCTCAATTAAATACGGATCACCTATTATCAAACGTAATCTCGATCTGATTAAACAAGTGCGGAAAAACAATCCAGATGCGTTTATTATTTACAAACCACATCCAGATATTGAAAGTAAAAATCGTCAAGGTAAAATAAATAGAGAAGATGCCTTACAATATGCTGATCAAATTGTAGATCATGCCAATATTCTTGATTGTATTCATCAAGTTGATGAAGTACATACCATGACATCATTAGCTGGATTTGAAGCCTTATTAAGAAATAAAAAAGTGGTGTGTTATGGCTTACCTTTTTATTCCAATTGGGGATTAACCACAGATATGTTGCAATTAAAACGCAGACAGCGAAAATTAACTCTTTATGAATTACTCATCGGTGTATTAGTATATTATCCGCAATATGTTGATCCTCATTCACAAAAAATGATTAATATAGAAACAGCAATTGAATTATTAATAAAACAAAAACAACAACTTAAAGGCAATGGTCTTTATCGTCATTGGCTAAAAAAACAAATTAGTAAACTATTACATTTATATAAAACTATTCGGTGATACATGATTAAGCATAATTTAGATGAGCTTGTTTTATCATCAAAAAATATTTTGTTATTACAAGGCCCCATCGGATCATTTTTTCTGGAATTTTCACATTGGTTACAAACACAAAACAAACGTGTATTTAAACTTAACTTTAATGCTGGTGATGAATATTTCTATCCTAAAAATGAAAAAGATACTTTTTCCTATTCAGGCACTTGCGCGACTTTTCTATCTTTTTTGAAAGAATTCTGCATACAACATGAAATTGATACGATAGCTTGTTTTGGAGATAATCGGAAATACCATATTATCGCCAATAAACTAGCATCCCAATTGGGGATTACCTTTTGGGCATTTGAAGAAGGTTATTTTCGACCCAATTATGTCACGCTGGAAAAATCAGGTGTGAATGCCTTTTCTCCGATCCCTAAAAAAGCAAATTATTTTTGGGGCTTACAAGAGCAGATTCCCTCAATTTACGCTCCTCAAAATGTTGCGGGTGGCTTTTGGCGTGTCGCTAAAATTGCGACTTGTTATTATGTCTTATCTAACTTACGTAAAGCTGACTATACTAATTATGAGCATCATAGAATTTTAAACGTCAGTTATTATATTAAGTTGTGGGGTATCTCCGGTATCAAAAGAATTTTTTACTATCTACAAGACAGAAATTTTGCTAAAAAAGTTGAACGAGGCACATTTGGTGATTTTTTTATTGTGCCACTACAAGTGTACGACGATAGCCAAGTGATTGTACACAGCGATTATCTTAGTGTAGAACATTTTCTAAGAGAGGTTATTGAATCGTTTATTGCACATGCACCACAACATCTTACATTAATTGTTAAACATCATCCAATGGATCGTGGTTTTGTTGATTATAGAAAAGTAATCCAAGAATACATTGACAAAGCCCCTCAACTGAAAAAGCGTATTTATTACGTCCATGATGTTCCTATGCCGGTTTTTTTACGCCACGGAAAAGGAATGGTAACACTAAACAGCACAAGCGGAATATCGGCATTAATCCATAATATGCCAGTAAAAACATTAGGGCGGGCAAACTATGATTTTGAAGGATTAACCGATCAAGGCAGCCTTGATAATTTCTGGACTAACCCAACAAAACCGAATGAACAGCTATTTAACTTATATCGAGCTTTTCACCTCAATAAAACCCAAATAAACGGAAACTTCTATCGTAAAACCATACTAAGATTTCCTTATAATTTGGAATAAGCATTCACTCAAAACGCTACGCATTGAACCGTTATCGGCACGTTGGAATATATTCCGACCAAAATAGAAACTAAAATAACCGCACTTTTTCATCGAAATACAAAAAGTGCGGTCATTTTCCTGCTATTTTTGTAGATGATTATAATACGAATAGGCTTCATCAATTGAAGCAAAGCTATGCATATGCCCAGCATCCAATACCATCGCATTATCACAATATTCTTTAATCGCCGAAGGGCTATGCGATACCAAGATAATAGAACGATCTTTACGTTTTTCAAAAAGTTCATATTTACATTTTTCGGAAAAACGAGAATCTCCAACAGCAATCACTTCATCAATCAAATAACAGTCAAACTCCACTGATAACGACAAAGCAAAAGCGAGACGTGCTTTCATACCTGACGAATATTTTTTGACCGGCTCATATAAATATTCCCCTAGTTCAGAAAACGCTTCCGTAAAAGCCTTCACATATTCAAAATCCACACCATAGATCCGACTAACAAAACGTAAATTATCAACTCCGGTTAGACTGCCTTGAAATGCTCCACTAAATGCTAAGGGCCAAGAAATACTCATTTTACGCGTAATCGTACCGGAGGTCGGCGGTTCAACGCCACTCATTAAACGAATAAGGGTTGATTTCCCCGCACCATTACGCCCTAAAATACCGATTTTTTCACCTTTTTGAAGATCAAAAGTAATATCATGTAACACTGTTTTCCAACCATTACGCGTATGATAACGTTTGCTAACCTGCTGAACACTAATCATTGGGGCTCAATTCCTTTACTGAAGTTTTTCACCATAATTAATCCCACTAACAACATAACTAAATCACAAACCACAAGGAAACCAATGTGTTCATATGTAGGAACCGCATCCCCAAAATAACCATGCCGGAACATCTCTGTACCGTTAACCATCGGTACCCAACGGAAAATTTCTCGTGCTTGTTGTGGCAACGTATGCACAAAGAAAAAAGTGCCGGATAGAGGCATGAACACAAAACTTAACGTTCCCCAAATTTTTCCAAAAGCCTCAAACTGTTGAGCAATAGAACAAATAATCAGCCCCAAGCCTATAGCAAAAAATGCCATCAAAAGCCATGCTAACACCATATAAAATACATCTTGTGGCATATCAATTAAACCAATGGCAATAAAAACCGACATAATCAAAATTTGTGCAATCGTTGCACCGGAAATTTCAAGTAACATACGAGCAAAGATTGTATCAAGCACGCGAACATTACGATGATACAACAAACTCAAATTAGCCGATATTGCTCCAATAGCACGATTGGATGCATTACGCCACATCATCATTAACGGATACCCAGTTATGGTAAAAGCAATAATATTCAATGTAGATACTTGATTGGCACGCACAAACGACCACATAACAGTAATAAACAGTGTCATCAATAACGGTTCAACAAATAACCATAAAAATCCAATATTTTTTCGCCCATACCGAGTAATAATTTCTCGCATTAACAAGGCATAAATCACTCTACCTTGAATAACTAAAGAACGTTTAAACGTCGTTTGATCACCATATTGCATCAGTTTCTATGCTCTCTTATACTTGCAATCAGCAAACCCAATACACCATAAAGCATTAAACCGATGATACAGGTTGCCAAAATGTTATATAGACGATAAGGCTCCAACGCCCAATCAGGTCGACTTGGTTGATTAATTACTTCCAAATACAATTGTTGACGATCCGCCTCACCTCGTGCATTTTGCAAAGATGTCATTGCTGCAGCTAATTGGTGTTGAGCTAACTCATTATTTAATACCAATCGTTGATACTCTGCCGATTGTGTAGCAATCGAATCGTTATTACCCGAAAGTGATTTTGATTGTTGAGCAATTTCTTTTTTCAAATTTTTTTGACGCATTTCCAATGCTGCCACTTGCGGATTATCCGGAGTAATCGAAATTAATTGAGCAAGTTGCGTTTCCACGCGAATTAACTCACTTTTCAAACTAGAAATTAATGTGAGTTGCACACCAGATTGAGCCGGTAAATCAAAAATTTTATTTTTAACCCGATACTGCCTTAATGCATCTGCTGTATCATTCACATTTTTCTCTGCCTCATTCACTGCTTGCATTGCATAGGACAAGGTATCTTTACGTGCTCGATCATTTAATCGATTAATTAAAGCTTCACCCAAGCTAAGCAATTTTTGATTAATTTGCTGTCCCTCAATGGCATCAAATGCCTGCACTCTCAAGGTAGAAATTCCCGATACGACATCAAGATCAATAGTCAAGCGATCTTTAAAGTAACGGAAAAATGCTTCTTCAGAATTATTAAAACCAAATCCGTTAAACCGACTGATAATATCGCCCTTGGCTTCATAAAATTCTTTTACCGGTAATTCCGTTTGTAACTGAGTTAATGCTGTTCGAGAGCGCATATATTCCTGCACGGTATAAGCATCATCTTGTGAACGTGAAAATCCCGATCCTTGCAACAACGCCCCAAATCCAGTTAATGCAGTTTGATTTTTAGGAGAACGCACCACAAAACTCGACTCGGAAATATAGACATCTGAGGCAATCAAACCAAAATAAAGAACCGATAAGGCGGTAGGGATAACCACCGTAATCAAAAATAACGGATTTTTTAACCAATATTTTTTCTTTTTAGATAGCATTGATTGTACTGATTCAGTCATTATCGGCTCCTATAAATTATTCACACTATTCGTCGTACTAAGTACCGGTGAAGTAATTGAGAAAATCATTCTTAAGAATTTTTGGAATTCTGCTAATGGGGCATTAGATACATACACAATATCTCTATCTTGCATTGGGAAACGTTGTAATAAAAACATCGCATTAGGATCAAGTAAATCAACACGATAAATCGTAGGAATATCCATGCCTACGCTATAACCGCGAGAAATCCAAACTTGTTGTTGTGCTAAATCCAATTGACTAAATGGTATGTGGCGAAAAACGAACACGCCTCGAGGATCTGAGCGCGAATCAATCAACCCGCCCATTTTGCCAATCGCTTCTGCGAGGGTAAGACCGCGGGTTGAAAATCTCACTTGTTGATTTTGCCCCACCGCGCCAAGTCCGGTAAAACTGTAAGGTGTAGTTAATAACGAAACGACATCACCGGCACGTAGAAGGATATTTTGCATAGGATCGGAAATAAGCGTCTCAAAAGACAACGTTTTCACCTGCGTACCTCGAGTTAACTGAATAGTCACATCTTGCACATCCGCCGGTGAACCACCCACAGCCGAAACAGCATCAAGTACTCGCTCTCCTGCGGAAGTCAATGGCATATGAATTGCACTACCTTGCCGGATAACTGTCACATCGGATGACGTATTATTCACAATCCGTACCAACACTTGCGGCTGGTTTGCTTTTCTCGCAAGACTTGCAACAATCTGTGCTTGAATTACTTGTGGCGTTTTACCTGCTACAGTAATATTTCCAACAAAAGGCACCGACACTGTACCGTTTGCTGCGACGGTTTGCGGAGGAAGTTGAGTTAAATGTCCTCTCCCTTCTCCTTCCATCGAAAGCGTCCTGCCAAAAAGCACCGCTGGAGGAGCCTCCCAAATAGAAATTTCCAAAACATCGCCTACATTTGCCGTCTCTGCGTAAATCCCACTATTCTGCAAACCACCAAACCCGGAGAAAAGTTGATTCTTCCTCACCTGACACAACGTCTCAACAACTTGGCTATTCAACTCAACCAAGTTGACCTTAGGAAAGGTTGAGCTATCATTCATATCAGCAACTGCACTATAACTAGGACCAGAAGTAGGGAGAGAGGAACAGGCTATTAGCATAGAGAGCAAAGATCCGGAGACCAATTTTGAAATCAATCTATTCATTTTTTATGACATCTCTTGATTTTATATGTAGAAAGTGGTCGCTATTCTAGCGTAGAAAAAAGAAAAAATCTCTTTTTTCATACAAAGAATATAGTGCCTGCGGTGAAAAAGAAAACGACATTACGCTATAAAATTAACTCAAGCGCACAACACATTAACATTAACATTAACATTAACATTAACATTAACATTTACATTTACATTTACATTTACATTTACATTTACATTTACATTTACATTTACATTTACATTTACATTTACATTTACATTTACATTTACATTTACATTTACATTTACATTTACATTTACATTTACATTTACATTTAACCAAATTAAATTATTATTCTTTTTTCTCAAAACATCTATGTAATAGCCTTATTTTGTATGATAGAATCCGTTCTATTTAAATCCATATATCCATATTTTTTCTAAGGAGCCATGAATAATATGAGTAAAAATATCGCAATCCTACTAGGGGGGGGGGTAGGAGCCCGTATGGGGCTGGGTTACCCGAAGCAATTTTCAAAAATAGCTGGGAAAACCGCTTTAGAACATACCATCTCTATCTTTCAAAACCATCCCGACATACATGAAATCATTATCGTTGTAGAAAAAAACTCCTATCGCCGAGTTGAAGACATTGTATCAAAAGCCGGATTTCATAAAGTCAATCGCATTGTTTTTGGTGGGGAAGAACGTTCCGACTCTACCCTTTCCGCCATTGCCTCCTTACAACACGAACCCGATGAGACCAAGTTAATTATTCACGATGCGGTACGTCCATTATTGTCAGCTGAAATTATCTCTCAATGTATTTCGAAATTAGACCTTTACAATGCAGTTGATGTTGCCATTCCAGCAGTTGATACCATTGTTCGCGTCAACAATCAAACCAATGAGATTATCGAAATCCCTAAACGAGTCGAATATTATCAAGGACAAACACCACAAGCATTTAAACTAGGAATCTTGAAAAAAGCGTATTCAATTTATCGTCAAGGCAATATCAAGGGAACTTGCGATTGTTCCATTGTGTTGTCTGCCCTACCCGATGAAAAAGTGGGTATCGTTGCTGGCTCAGAGACCAATATCAAACTTACTCGTCCGGTAGATTTATTTATTGCGGATAAATTATTCCAAAGTCGCAGCCATTTTTCCTTGCGAAATATTACTTCTATCGACAGACTCCATAATATGAAACATCATGTCTTAGTCGTCATTGGGGGCAGTTATGGCATTGGTGCCGATATCATTGCATTAGCACAAAAATTCTCTGTAAAAACCTATAGTTTAAGTCGCTCCAACGGATGTGATGTACAAGATATTCAGGCTATTGAGAAATCTTTAGCTGACATTTACGCTAAGGAACAACGTATTGATTATGTGGTAAATACCGCCGCAATTTTAAACCATAAAACGCTCGCGGCAATGTCGCACGAAGAAATTGCAACAAGTATCAATGTCAATTATACCGGTACGGTTAATACTGCCGCGGTGGCGTATCCCTATTTAAAAGAATCTCACGGAAGTTTCTTAAGTTTTACCTCAAGTTCATATACTCGTGGCAGACCTTTCTATGCTATTTATTCTTCAACGAAAGCCGCCATTGTGAACTTTACTCAAGCGCTGTCAGAAGAATGGCTACCCGATAATATCAAAATCAACTGTATCAATCCTGAACGTACTAAAACCCCTATGCGTACTAAAGCCTTTGGCATTGAGCCGGAAGGAACCTTACTTGATTCGAAAACGGTAGCGCTGGCGTCTCTTTTAGTATTATCCAGCAATGAAACGGGGAATATTATTGATGTCGTATTGCGCGATGAAGAATATATCCAACCTTTTTTAAAAATGCTTTAATCCGAATAATATGTCAAATTTTGAATATTATATTTATTTAGACAGCAAAATACTCGGTACAGCCAGACAGATTACTGTTTATTTTGAACAGGGCATCTTTTCTCCTAAAGATACCCTTATTCTGATAAAAAAATATAAGCATAAATCTGCTAAACGGATTGCCGATATTTTTACTGCTTCCTGTTTAAATTTTCGGTTTATCTCCATGGGCGATTTAGATAATCTGAAACAAGGTATTCTGTTTTATCCCTTTAATGCCCAATCCAATGTACGTGCTGTCGCTAATCGAAAATTGACGCATGTGTTTATTACCCATGGTGAAAGCAGTAAAATATCCTCTGTTAAACCAATTATCCGTATTTACGATTATGTTATCACTGCTGGGCAAGCCGGAATCGACCGCTTCATTGCTCATGGTATTTTCACTCAACATGATATTAAGCTGGGTAAATTTATCAAAATGGGCGATACCTTTATCGGAAAAACAGGATTAAACACGCTTGGTCATGGCAAGCCTTGCTTATTTTATGCCCCTACGTGGGAGGGAGGCATTGAGCAAGAAAACTATTCCAGTCTTGATAATATCCTGCTGGTTGCATACACCTTGCGGGAACTAGCTAGCCAATATCGCACAAACGAGGTCGTCATCCGCCCCCATCCGAATACTGGACATCGCCTCAAAAACTACCGGCAAAAGTTGCTGGCATTAATTAGATATCTTTCGGCAAATGGTTTGGAACCTGCTGTTTTCACTAAAAACTTTACCGCCTCTTGGTTGGAAAATCTGCAATTTAAACGATATAACGTAAAAAAACTGACTGATTTAAGTAGCTATACTGCCCGATTTGCTTTATGTGATATTTCCGCGATAGAAACACAACTACTCAACGAAAACATTCCTTATCATCTTTATTGGGATCAAACCAAACATCCTAACGCCTTTGTTGATGCAACGATTTATGAAAACACGCGTTTTGTTCAAAAAGAACAAAGGTTTATTACTTTAACTGCTGAACAAATAGACGACATGAAATTTAAACATTATTTGATTGACGAAAAAATAAATACTATCACTCTTTCACAACGTATAACAATATTACTTCACAAAATTTACGGAGGAACTATTTTATGAAACTTTGGTTATTTGGGACATATGCCTGGCAAGGTAATCCTAAAGCGCTATATCTTTATATGCAAAAACATTACTCATCTACCCATGAATGTTGGTGGATTGCAGATAATGAAGCGGATATGAAAGCGATAAAAAAAACGATAGATTTGGAAAAAATAACCTTTATGGAAAGCAAAAAAGCAAAGGAATTATTTGCCAAAGCAGATGTCTATGTCACTGAAAACTTCCGTGAGTCCTACCCTATTGAAATGAATGAGAATATTAAAATTTTCAACACGTGGCATGGCGTAGGGTTGAAGCACGTTGAATTCGCACTAGGAATGGATTCTGTTTTAGCCGATAGTATTGTTCGTAAATATATTAAAAATTATTCATTATATAAAAATAATGTTGTTTTTCTTACCACATCACAGAAAATGGAGAGCCATTTCTTAGAAGATACAGTTATTAGAAAGGAATTAATTGTCCGAGGCAAATACCCACGTAATGAAGTCTATGGTAATGACGGAATCCATACTTATGAGGTGGATAATTTATTACCAAAACCAAAAACCGAATATAATAATCTTATCTTGTTTACGCCAACCTATCGTATTGGTGCAATTCAGGGGGTCTTAAATAGCTTATTACCAAATCTTGACGAAGTAGAAACTATTTGTCGAGAAAATAATTCTCTTTTTATCTTAAAAGTCCATCCTTTTATGGAAAAAGATGATTATTTCTTAGACATGGAAAAGAAATATAAAAATAGTGAACACATCTTTTTTTGGAATAATAAGTACGATATTTACGAATCTTTCAATAGTATTGATATTGCCATTGTAGATTATTCTAGTATTTTCTACGATATGTTGGATGCTGGCATAGAAAAATTTATCCGTTATATTCCTGATTTAGAGGCTTATCAAAACGATCTTGAATTAATCGGTGATTATATGGATTTGACAGAAGGTCAAGTCGTCAGAAATTTCCAATCCTTATTAGAAACTCTCGCTCATAATAATATCAAGCCGATCTCAAATGAGCGAAAATCTTATCTAATGAATTATTTCTTTGGGTTTGAGACTTCTAACGATCCAATGAAAAATCTTATTCAGGCTGTGGATAATATTGAGCTTAAATCACAACCCCTAAAAGAATTACATACCTTCGATATTTTTGATACCTTAATTCGTCGCTCAACGCTTAAACCATTGAGTATATTTGATTACGTTCGTGATCGCGCTAAAGCCTCATCAATTCCTTTCCCTGTTGCTTTAATTGAGAAATGGGTAGAAATACGTCATAAAGTAGAACATGATGTTCGAGATATGATGCGTAAAACTACCTTTGAACGAAATTCAAATACATTAGAAATTACCCTTGATGATATTTATAGACGCTTACAACAAAATTTACTATTGTCTGATGAGCAAGTTAATTTCTTAAAACAAACTGAAATTGAAGCAGAAATTGCACATGTCGAACCCATTAAAAAACGTATTGATTTTCTCTTTTCCTTAAAAGAAAAAGGGCATGATGTCGCCATGGTGAGCGATATGTACTTACCTGAAAGCGTGATTAGACAAATGTTAGATCAAGCTGATATTCGCTTACGTGAAATTCCGCTTTATCTTTCTAGTACTATTGGTTATCAAAAATCAACCGGAAAACTATATCAATATATTTTCTTTCATATTCATTACCAATATAACCAATGGGTCCATTATGGCGATAATAAACACGCAGATGGCATGGTACCACGTCGTTTTGGAATTCAAACCGTCGTGCATGATATTGATGAATTTATTCCATTTGAAACCGCACTTGTTAATGCGATGGATAACTACAACCGTTATCCTGCTTATCAACTTGCTACCAAAATGCACCGCTATCGCTCAAACTTGGTACAAAATTTAGCTTATGATAATAAGGCTTTTGAAACCCAATACTATAATTATGCCTATGTGGGTTCAGTGTTTGTCCCTTATATCAACTGGGCAATTAAAGATGCCTTAAAGCGCGGTTATGAAACACTATATTTTATTTCTCGTGATGGACATTTCTTAAAACAAATCGCTGATAAAATTATTGAAATTCAAGGTTACCACATCAAAACCAAGTATATTTACGGTTCACGCAAAGCTTGGCGTTTGCCATCATTTATCACTAAAGTAGATGACGAAACTTTCTGGCAGTTTGGTAATTTCGTGGGAATGGATTGCTTTGCTGATTTAATCAAAGCAAGTTATTTAAATGAAAAAGACCTGTTAGCACTGTTCCCTGAATTTGAAAGCTTACGATATGCAAAACACTTACGTGGTACAATTGCGGAAAATATTCGCAAAATTTTTAAAAATTCTCCAGATTATCACGAAAAAGTTTTAACCTTAGCTGCTGAAAAACGTACTTTAGTACGTCAATATCTGCAACAAGAAATTAACCCAAATGAAAAATTTGCTTTTGTTGAATTTTGGGGACGTGGCTATACACAAGATACCTTTGGTCGGTTATTAAATGATGCATTTGGAAAAGAAATAACTAACCCATTTTATTATGTTCGCAGCTTTACAGAGAATATGGGTACCTCCGTTCGTCATAATTTTGTCTTAGCACCACAAAATTTCACATTCTTTGAACCGATTTTTGCGCAAACCCCTTATGAAAGTATTCCAGGTTATGTAGAAGAAAATGGACGTATTGCACCAATCATTGTTCCAAGAGAGGATTTTATACCGCGAGTAGCCTTAATTTCACAGGGATTGTTAGATTTTACTACTGATTATCTAGCATTACAGACCAACGATGCAGATTATTTTGATACCGCATTAGCGACCTTCAGCTACCAATATCAAATGACAAACCACAATGATCAATTTATTTGTAATGTATTTAGTGAGCTCACTGATAATATTTCTAGCTTTGGTGAAGTTAAAGCCTATGCACCAAGATTAACCCTTAAACAATTACAAAATATTGCTTCAAAACAAGAATTAGATAAACTCACGCTGTCTATTCCTATTTCTTTAGCAAAAAGTGATAAACAAGCTATTGAATATTATCAAAAAATTCAAAAAAACTATAAACTACCCGCTTATAATGGCGAAACAATGAAATTAGCTTATGCAATTAATCCATTCGCTAACTATGTTATTAGTCAACAGGTCCCATTTAAAGTGATTGCATTAAATAACAATAGTTTCTACTATGATGTGAACTTTAATGAAAACACAAAACGAAAAGATATATTTCTGAAAAAAATGCATACCATTGATGTTATTGCTATAGATTGGATGAAAGTAGGAATTCCACGCTTATTAACAGAATATGGTTATATTACAGCAAATAAAGATTGGGTAGCCTTGTTTGATGAAACATTATTTACCCCTAAAGAAGATGGTAGCTATAAAATTAGTTCAAAAATAGAGTCATTAATGTCAATACTATTGAAAAATGAAAAAGAAGAACCTCCAAAATTAGCAACTCAGCATCGGCTAAGCCCAACCTCAAACACTGAAATAAAAGTAACCTCAAAGCTATCAACAAAAGCTATAGTAAAACCTGTACCGAATAAAAAAAGTGCGGTGCAAAAAACAATCACCCCTAAAAATCTTACCGAAAAAGAACGTAAACGCCGAAAACTTGCTCGCGATCCGTATTTATTCTTTAAAGATGCAAAAAATCCATTTGCCTCATCATTGCGTATATTTTTCAACGAACGTAATGCATTTGGTAGAATGATGAGTAGATGGGTAAGAAAAATATCTAATTAAATAGGTAACTCTCAATATATCGTGTTAATTTGAATAAGGAAATAATAGAAATGAAAAGTAATTGGTCTGTAGTCGCAACAGTTAAAGCCCCCAAAGAAGTTATTGATATTTTTATCAATCATTATTTAAATATTGGTGCAGAAAAAATTTACTTATACTTAGATGATCCAAATGATAGAAGTATCAAAGATTTTTATAAGGATAATATAAAAATTGATATTCAAGTGTGTGATAAAGAATATTGGGCCATTGATTATAAATTTCATAATCTAAAATATGCCGGTCGTTCTGATGCTGTAGAGAGAAGACAAGAACATAATTTAGTTCACGCTATCCAAAAATGCCAAACAAAATGGATCTTATGTGTCGATATTGATGAGCTAATTTATTCTGAACGAGAAGTTAGTTCCATCTTAAAAGAAATACCTGATAACATATTTTCATTGCGTATAAAGCCATATGAAGCAATTTATTTAGCTAATGCACCAATAACAATGAAAGAAGTTTTCGCAACGCGATACTTTAAACATAGAAATACAAGAATTGATTGGTGCTTTTGGAATAAAATCTACCCTAAAGAGTATATCCATAAAAATGGTTTATTTGGGCATATTACAGGGAAAGCTTTTTTAAGAACTGACGTCCCGCTCAAATATCCAGCATTACATAACCCTTACTCCATAGATGTTGAGTTGAAAAGTGTATTTTTGATTAATGAAATAAAATTACTCCATTATGAAGCATTAACCGTAGATTTTTTTATTGAAAAAACCTTAAATCGACTAAATAAAGTATTTTATACGCCATCCTTAGATAAGCCTTCAGTAGATAGACTAGCTAACTTGAAAAAGTTATATGATAAAAAAGGAAAAGAAGGATTGAAAGAAGCATATTGTTCCATGCATGTACTAGATGAAAATGCCTTGGAAAAAGCGATTAACTTGAAACTCATAGATGACATAGATATAAATTACCATACGAGTAATATAGCAACCATTTATTCTATACATAGAAGTATTTTAGTATTTGATAAAATTAAAAATAAATGTATTTTGGTTGCCCCTAATCAAATAAACAACCCGTTTCAGTCAATTATTCAAATGAATTTTGATTACGATACAAGTAAATGTTATCTTTATTTTGTTAGTGACAGGGGGGGGGGTAAACTATCTATTTGTTGATAGATTTGGTTATTTAGTAACAGCACAAACACACCGTGCAATGTTATTTAATTTCAAATGCATAGATAAAATCGAAATTCAATTTTCTATTCAGTTTGAGGATAAATTTTTACAGCAAAACCAAATGGAGAAATAATTCTAGCAGGACAGGAGGCAAAATCATGGGAAACATTTACCCTAAGCTATGAATAAATATCAAAAGATATATGGCTTGCTAAAAACACTGATATTTAGTTAGTAGCGAATAAAACTCCTTAACTCTTGAATTTATCTTGCATAATAAAATAAGTAAAACTGATTAACTTATAAATAAGTTAGCATAACAATCTAACCCCAAACACTATAATATTTGATACTTATTTTTAAATATTATATTTTTAAATTCATATAAAGAGAGTTTTTTATGGAAGTTAAAAACAAACTAATAAGTAAAATCATTGAAAAAACCATTATAGCCAACACAATAAGTGCTGAATTCTTCAATGAGCAAAAGATATCATTAGACAAGATGAAAGAAAACCTTGCTAATAGCAAGCTAAAATTAACTAGAGAGTTATTCGGCTTAGCTTCAGAAATAGGAAAAAATGGTTTAAGAAACCAAGCAACAAAAATAGAAGAAAGTATCGTTAACTCTCTGCTTTTCGACGCACCGTATAATGCAAAATTAGCTTTTGCCACACATAACGTCATGTTTTCCGAGCGCCACGAAATGGCAATGTTTCTTTATGAAAACTTAAGTGAAATTAAAGAAAATGTTACTAAATCACATAAAAAGAATAAAATCACCAGTAATACATCCAATAAAATTAAAATATTTACTTATTGGGATAATGAAAGTAATTTGCCTTTTATTGTTGAAAAATGTCGCGCAAGTTTAAAAAAATATATTAATACAGAATATTTTGAGCTAATTATTTTAAATAAAAATAGCTATAAGGCATGGACAGATTTTCGACAAGAGAATATTAATGCTAATATTACGCAAGCTCATTTTACTGACTTATTACGCATGAAACTACTGGAGAAGTGGGGGGGGGTATGGCTGGATGCAACCTGCTTATTAATTCAAGATTTTTACCTTTCAATCCAAGAAATTATACAACAAGAGCATTTTCTTTTTTCTTATACTAAATCTCGCACAGGTACTTGGTTCATATATAGCAAACCTAATAATTATGTTATCTCTATGATTTCAGAAGCCATTCAACTTTGGTGGAAAAAGAAAGGATATTTAACCAATTATTTTATGCTACATGATGTCATTGAAATGTTATATTGGATAGATCCTGAATATCAAAGACAATGGAATAATAATAAAAAAATTCACCCACGCCCAGCAGTGACATTAGTTCATTCATATGAAAAGGATTTTACAGAAGATGCATTTAATTTAATAGTAAACAACTCTTTTATTCATAAATTAACATATAAATATGATATAAATAAAGTGATTAAAAATAGTGTATTAGACCAGATTCTATCCGGACAGATAGAAAAAGCCATTAGAAAACGAAATAACCATCTTGATATGAAAGAAATTCAAAATAAAACCTTTGTCTTTTCCCGTAAAGATGGAACTTTTTCTAGAAAAATGTACTTAGCTGAAAATGGTGTCATTGATAATATTGGGGGAAAAGGTCATGATAATGAATATTATTGGGAAATACTCAATAATAGCTTAGTGATTAAAAATAAAGCTAGAGAAGTTTCAAGTATTTTTAAAGAAATATTTTATTATAAACAAAAAATATATCTTAACGGCTACTTTAAAAACGATATTAGTATTCAGTTTAATTTACGCGAAAGCGACTAATACGATAATAGGTTAAAGAAGAAAAAAGTGCGGTGAAAAAACTCCAAATTTTTACCGCACTTTATCAATTTAATATCCGAATTTATGTTTACAGAATATTTTCAAACTCTTGCATAACAGACTTCGGCCAAACACTTGATTGGACTTCACCGATATGTTTTTTCTGTAGCAATAACATGGCTAAACGCGACTGTCCGATACCACCGCCTATGGAAAGCGGTAAGCGTCCGTTGACCAAATCTTGATGCCAGTCGAAATTTAAGCGATCTTCGTCGCCGGTTAAGGCTAATTGTTTGCGTAATGCACTCTCGTCTACGCGGATCCCCATAGAGGATAATTCAAAGGCACGCCCTAAAATCGGGTTCCACACTAAAATATCGCCGTTCAAACCTTTGTACTCACCTTCGGAAACGGTTGTCCAATCGTCGTAGTCCGGAGCGCGCACGTCATGGGGTTTACCGTCGGATAATTTACCGCCGATACCGATTAAAAAGACTGCGCCATATTCTTTACAAATGGCATTCTCCCGCTCTTTATCCGTCATACCTGGGAAACGTTGCACTAAATCTTCGCTATGCACAAAAGTGATTTCTTTTGGTAAGAATTTTTCCAAGGTATATTTTTGATGGATAGCATCTTCGGTTTCTAAAATGGCTTGATAAATTGAGCGCACGGTCTCTTTAAGATAATCTAAATTGCGACGACCTGCCGGAATGACTAACTCCCAGTCCCATTGATCCACATAAACCGAATGCGTTTGATCAAGGCTATCTTCGTCAGGTCGCAAAGCTTTCATATGCACAAACAAACCTTCACCTTCAGCAAAATTGAAACGAGCAAGCGTATGACGTTTCCACTTGGCTAAAGAATGCACAACTTCAAAGCTTGCATCTGTGATCTGCTTCACATTTACTTGAACTGCTTTCTCTGAACCCGAAAGATTATCTTGAATACCATTACCAATTTGGCTTAGGATAGGGCCTTGAACTTCAATAATACCTAAATGCTCTGCCAATTTTTCCGTAAATGTGTTTTTGGCAAAGCTGATTTCTTGTTGTTGTAAAATGAAGGACTTTTTCATTAAATTCACCTTAAAAATGATTATATTCGTTTTATTTTTATTTAATGTGACACATTATCTAATAAATGGAATTTAATATTCAATGTTTTTTATTAACCATGGCTTTATTGATGAAAATAAAATAAAATATGGGTATATTTTTTAAATAAAATTTAAAATAGGTAATAATATGTACAATATTGATAATTTAGATGAACAAATTTTACGCGTTCTACTCAAAGACGCCCGAACCCCTTATGCCGAAATGGCAAAAAACTTCGGTGTCAGCCCTGGAACTATTCATGTACGAGTGGAAAAAATGCGTCAATCGGGAATTATTCAAGGTACAAAAATCAAAATTGATGAGCGAAAATTAGGATATGATGTATGTTGTTTTATTGGAATTATTCTAAAAAGTGCCAAAGATTATGAAAAAGTAATTAAAAAATTAGAGAGTTTTGATGAAGTGGTCGAAGCCTATTATACCACCGGAAACTATTCAATTTTCTTAAAAGTGATGACCCATACTATCGCCGAATTACATTCTGTATTAGCGACCAAAATTCAGTTAATTGATGAAATTCAATCAACGGAAACCCTAATTTCTATGCAAAACCCAATTTTAAGGGATGTCAAACCATAGTCATCCATGATACGACAACGCAGTTAAGGAGAGATAAATGTCAGAGGTGTTTCATCTTGGTTTAACCAAATCCATGTTGGACAGTGCCACATTAGCAATTGTTCCTGGGGCGCCAGAACGGGTTGAGCGAATTGCAAAATTATTAGACAAGCCGAAGTTTTTGGCATCCACGCGAGAATTTACTTCTTGGTTAGGCTATATCAATGGCAAATCCATTGTAGTTTGCTCCACTGGGATTGGCGGACCATCCGTTTCCATTGCAGTAGAAGAACTAGCACAACTCGGTGTGCGAACATTTTTACGTATTGGTACCACCGGTGCAATTCAGCCACATATTAATGTCGGCGATATTTTGATCACCACCGGTGCGGTTCGTTTAGATGGGGCAAGTTGTCACTTTGCGCCACTAGAATATCCAGCAGTGGCTGATTTCACTTGTACTTCCGCGCTTTATCATGCTGCTCAAGATACACCAAAAACCAAAGTGCATATCGGGATTACCGCCTCCTCCGATACGTTCTATCCAGGGCAAGAACGTTATGATACTTACAGCGGGAAAGTATATCGGCATTTTCAAGGTTTATTAAAGCAATGGCAAGAATTAAACGTGATGAACTATGAAATGGAAAGTGCCACGTTATTTACGATGTGTGCCGCATTGGGATTGCGCGCGGGGATGGTCGCGGGTGCCATTGTAAACCGCACACAACAAGAAATTCCAAATGAATCCACAATCCATCAAACGGAACAAAAAGCGGTGGAAATTGTGGTGAAAGCCGCAGCATTATTAAGTGAATAACATTAAAGACATATAGTAATAGTAAAAGGGTTAACCAATGATCTACTCCCCAAAAGTCAGATAATCATTCAAAGGACTGTTTTCGGTATTGTATCGGACAGTCCTTTTTGCCTTAATTGAAGGCGTTCTTCGTTGTAGTAACGTACATCACCATGGACTGTCTACTCAAGCTCATCAATGCTTTCAAAGTTTCCGTCAAAACTTTCTGTTTTTATTCGACTGAAAAAACTTTCCATTGCTGTATTATCTAGGTAATTTCCTTTTCTCGACATACTTTATTTAATCCCATTATCTCGTTGTGAGAAATTCTGAGCTATTTTACCCTGCTCACCTTTGTAATAACTGTATTTATCCAATTAATTGCTGATGATAGAAACATGTACCTCAAGCCATCTTCGCAATGGGTAACAGCATCTCTAAGGGATAATCCTCTCTCAGGCTTTAGACAGTTTCGGTCATTGAGCTTCGTCCCTTTTGATTATCTCGTCCAATTTTTTTGCAGATCAAAAATTTCCTGTCTTTTTAATATGCTATTTCCTCAATTAAGTTGTTATTTGTTTAACCTCTAGCACTTCCACTTCATCCAGCGTGCCGCTTTTCAGTTTCCAGCGAATATTAAATTCATGCAAGGTAATGCCATAAATACGTTCGCTGGGCTTGCCTTGTTGATACGCGGGGCGCGGATCTTGTTGGATCACCTCGCGAATAAAGCGGGCAAAATGTGCCAAGTGCGGTCGTTTTTCGGCGATTTTTTGCAATTGTTGCTGTGCTTGTGGGCTAAACTCAACATTGAGCGTGGCAGTGGGCTTGTGTTGAGCAAAACCGGATTGCGCATAAGGTTCGTTATCGGCGTAGGCAAGATAAGGTTTGATGTCAAAAATCGGGGTGCCATCCACCAGATCAACTGAGCCAAGATGCAGAAAAAGTTTGCCTTTTTTATGCTCAATTTGTTTTAATTCCACTTTTGACAATCCGAGGGGATTGGGACGATGGGTGGAACGGGACGCGAATACGCCAATGCGTTGGTTGCCATTTAATCTCGGCGGGCGCACCGTTGGTTGCCATTTGCCTTGTGGAATGCGATCAAATTGAAAAATCAGCCATAAATGGGAAAATTGCTCCAATCCTCTCACCGCTTCCGGCTGCTCGTAAGGCGGGAGGAATTCTAAAATTCCAGTTCCGTCTTGCACTAAATTTGGCTGGCGTGGAACGGAAAATTTTTCTTTGTAAGGGCTGTGCATAATGGCGATCGGTTGCACGTTCAGCGATAAATTCGTCATATTTTCCTTAAAACAGTTAAAAAGCGTTTAATAACCTTGTAAAATATACGCTATTTTACGCAAAAGTGCGGTGAAAAAATGGGGCATTTATCAATAAAAGTGGGAATTATGGAAAAAAACACATTAAAAATGTGGTTCGAAACAGCAAGACCGAAAACCTTGCCAGTGGCAGCCGCCTCAATTGCAACCGGCTCGGCGCTGGCATATTGGGCAGGGCAATTTAATGGAATAATTGCGTTACTTTGTTTGCTGACAACCTTGTTATTGCAAATTTTATCGAATTTTGCCAATGACTATGGTGATCATCAAAAAGGCTCGGATACCGCTGAACGTATCGGACCGTTGCGCGGCATTCAAAAAGGTGGAATTAGCGCGCGACAATTAAAACGCGCCTTGATATGGATTGGCGTTGCCAGTTTGTTTTGTGGCGCGTTATTGATTGTAATAGCGTATGAAACGCTCAATGATTTACTTGCTTTTTCCCTGTTAGGTATTTTAGCGATTATCGCGTCGATTACGTACACTGTGGGTGCTAAGCCCTATGGCTATCGCGGTTTAGGCGATATTTCGGTGTTGATTTTTTTTGGCTTGTTGGGCGTGGGCGGAACTTATTATTTGCAAACGCATCAGCTAAATTGGGTGATTTTTCTGCCAGCATTCGCCACTGGGTTATTAGCAGCGGCGGTATTAAATATCAATAACTTACGTGATATTGAACAAGACCGAAAAGCGGGTAAAAATACGCTAGCAGTGAGATTGGGAGCTAAAAATGGGCGTATTTATCATTGTTGGTTACTTGGTGTGGCAGCGGGTTGTTATTTGCTGTTTGCTTTACTGACCGCACAAAGTCTGTGGCACTTTTTATTTGTGTTTACGTATCCTTTATTACTTAAACACGCCTTGTTTGTCTATCGCAATCAAGAGCCGGTGCAGCTGCGCCCAATGTTGGCAAAAATGTCATTATTAGCGTTATTTATCAATCTGTTATTTAGTTTTGGCTTGCTTCTCGGCGTCTGATCGGCATATACTAGACTGGATTATTTTCAATTAGAAAAGGTAATTTTATGTTCATTGATACTTCAGAACTCTGTGATATTTATCTTGATCAGGTGGATGTGGTTGAACCGATTTTTTCCAGTTTTGGCGGATTGAGTTCGTTTTATGGCAAAGTTACGACAGTTAAGTGCTTTGAAAATAACGGATTGATCGCAGAAATTTTAGAAGAAAACGGGGAAGGTCGCGTATTATTGGTCGATGGCGGCGGCGCGGTACGACGTGCGCTAATTGATGCCGAATTAGCGCAACTTGCAGCGGATAACGGTTGGGAAGGTATCATTGTGTATGGTGCGGTGCGCCAGCTACAACAATTGGAAAATATAGATATTGGAATTCATGCGCTCGCGCCAATTCCAGTGGGTGCGGATGAAAATAATGTGGGCGAAAGTGATGTACCGGTGAATTTTGGTGGCGTAACCTTTTTCCCAGAAGATTATGTGTATGCTGATTTGACGGGAATTATCTTGTCGCAAGAACCGCTTGAGTTAACGGATTTTGAAGACGAATAACCCTTCTTTTTCTATATAAAAAGTGTTCAATAAGTGCGGTATGTTTTTTGAAAAAATAACCGCACTTTTTTTGTTTATTTTCTGACGTACATCACAAATCCACAAAAATTTTATTGATTTTTCTTAACAAATTGCTAACTTGAATGGGTTACCTTGTTGCATAAGGAAACAGATGAGTAAATCATATCCGTTTTATTGATTTTAAGGATAACCCTATGAACACAACATCTTCACAACCGACGATATTAAGTAAAAATGCGCTCATTTTTCTTATTGATATTGTCATATTTTTTATTTTATTAAATATCTTACCATTTGAGTCACACGCCAATAAAGGGTTAGCGCTGTTGGTTTTTATTGCCATATTATGGTTAACAGAAGCGTTACATGTCACGGTTACTGCCCTGCTTGTACCGCTACTTGCAGTGATGTTGGATTTGGTAACAACAAAAAAGGCACTGTCTGCTTTTGCTGATCCGACAATTTTTCTGTTTTTCGGTGGGTTTGCGTTAGCCACCGCACTGCACATACAAAAACTCGATCGCATGATTGCTAATAAAATTATGGCATTAGCACGAGGTAAATTTTTTGTTGCTGCGATTTACCTTTTCAGTATTACCGCCTTTTTATCGATGTGGATGAGTAATACTGCTACAGCGGCAATGATGCTTCCGTTGGCGATGGGGATTTTAAGCCAAATGGATAGAAATACACATCATAATACCTATGTATTCATTCTATTGGGAATTGCATATAGTGCGAGTATCGGTGGTATGGGAACTGTAGTAGGTAGTCCGCCGAATGCGATTGTTGCCTCACAATTGAATTTGACATTCTCCGATTGGTTATGGTACGGATTGCCAATGGTGTTCATTTTAATGCCGATAATGATTGGTACGTTATATGTGGTATTCAAGCCAAAACTTGATCTTAGCTTTGACCAAACTTTTGAAAAAATTGAGATGAACAAAGATCGTGTGACGACTTTGGTCATCTTTGTAATTATTGCGTTTTGTTGGGTATTCAGTAATTCAATCAAACCGGTACTTTCAGGATTATTGGGTTTGGAAAAAAACATTGGTGATTTTGACAGTGTTGTTGCTTTATTGGCTGCAGTGGCAATTTGTATCAGCGGTGTAGCGAATTGGAGCCAAATTCAGGAGAATACGGACTGGGGCGTGTTGATGCTTTTCGGCGGTGGATTAACGCTTAGTGCGGTACTTAAAGATTCCGGCGCAAGTAAAATTTTAGCGGACGGTGTTGTTTTCATGATTGAAGGAGGGCATTTCTATTTAATTGGTTTATTGGTGGCTGCTTTCATTATTTTTCTCACCGAATTTACTTCAAATACCGCCAGTGCAGCGTTGCTTGTACCGATTTTTATCTCCATTGCGCAATCTTTAGGTATGCCGGAACTCGGATTAGCATTGATTATCGGTTTGGGCGCCTCTTGTGCCTTTATGTTACCAGTAGCAACGCCGCCGAATGCTATCGTTTTTGGTACAGGAGAAGTACGACAACGGGAGATGGTTAAAGCTGGGATTGTTCTAAATATTGTTTGTATCTTTGTTATTGCGACAATCGCATACCTTTTCTGGCTTTAGTTTTTCTCATTTAAAACCAAAATAGCGAAGAAAACTTCGCTATTTTTTGTTATTCTAATATAAATTTAGTTTTATGGATTATAACTTATGAATAACGAAAATCACTCGCCAAATCAACCGCACTTTTCCCCCACAGAAGATACTACTCACTTTGGTTTTAAAACCGTTGCTAAGTCAGAGAAACAAAAAATGGTGGCAAATGTGTTTCATTCGGTGGCAGATAAATACGATTTAATGAACGATTTATTATCTTTCGGTATTCACCGTGTATGGAAGCGTTTCACGATTGATTGCAGCGGTGTGCGCAAAGGGCATAAAGTGTTGGATCTTGCCGGCGGAACTGGCGATTTTAGCGCGAAATTTTCTCGTTTAGTGGGCGAGAGTGGCGAAGTGGTACTGGCGGATATTAATTCCTCCATGCTTGAAGTGGGGCGCGAAAAATTGCGCAATCTTGGTGTAGTGGGCAATATTAATTATGTGCAAGCGAATGCGGAGGCCTTACCTTTCGCCGATAATACCTTTGATTGCGTAGTGATAAGTTTTGGTTTACGTAATGTGACTGATAAAGACAAAGCCCTGCGTTCCATGTTTCGCGTCTTAAAACCAGGTGGACGTTTGTTGGTATTGGAATTTTCCAAACCGATTTTGGATCCGTTAAGCAAAATTTATAATTTCTATTCTTTCAATATTTTGCCGAAAGTGGGCGAAGTGGTGGTTAATGATGGAGACAGTTACCGGTATTTAGCGGAATCCATTCGTATGCATCCGGAACAATCGGTATTAAAAGACATGATGAGCGATGCCGGATTTGAGCAAGTCAGCTATTATAATTTAAGCGCCGGTATTGTGGCGTTGCACCGTGGCTACAAATTTTAGGAGGCGCTATGCTACCCCGTTTTGAGCAATTGAAAATGCAACTGATGCTGCCACAGCTGTTACATGGTGGCTTGGAGACGATCATCAATTATCTGCTGCAAAAAACGCCGAACGCCAGCCTCTATTTGCGCAAACTGAACGGAAAAGTGCTGGCGGTGAATGCGCAAAAATTTAATTTCCCGATTTATTTTATTTTTTCTTCTCAACGCATTGATCTTTTGCATCAATATGAAGGTGAGGCAGATTGCGAAGTGAGCATTGCGTTATCGGTATTGCTCAATATGCCGAAAAAAGCGAAATTAAGTCAATACATTAACGACCAATCGATTCTTCTGCAAGGGGATTTGCAGGTGTTACAAGATGTTGTCGCGCTGATGGAGTTTGTGGAAAAAGATCCGGCGGAATTATTGTCGCGCTATATCGGCGATGTGCCGGCGCATAGTGCGGTCAGTTTTTTGCAAGATTTTGTCGCTACACTGAAGCAAAAATTAGGACAAAGTCAACAATATTGGGGAGAACGCTTGACGGAAGAATGGCAAGTGGTTTCGCCGAGTTTAGCCATTGCGGATTTTTGTGAACAAGTTAAAACGTTGGAAAAAGACACCGCACTTTTTGAGCAAAAATTAGCCAAACTACCATTAAGTTAATTGATAATGAAATTAAAAGATTTTTCTCGTTTATATCATATTTTGCGTACTTTTTTGCATTATGGCATTGATGAAGTGTTACCGCGAAATCGTTACACCCGTCCTCTTCGTTGTTGGCGTCATTCGTTATTTTGGATAAAAAATCAACATCTCGATAAAACCTTTGGTATGCGTTTGCGCTTGGCGTTGCAAGAATTAGGACCGGTTTGGATTAAATTAGGGCAAATGTTATCTACTCGCCGAGATCTATTTCCGCCGGAAATTGCCGACGAGCTGGCGCTGTTGCAGGATCAAGTGGACGCCTTTGACGGGAAAATTGCGCGCGTGCAAATTGAGCAGGCATTGGGCGGGCGTCTGGAAAACTGGTTTAGTCATTTTGACGAAAAAGCGCTCGCTTCCGCCTCCATTGCCCAAGTACATACTGCGACTTTCAATCAACAACAAGCCTTAGCGGGTCAAGAAGTGGTGATTAAAGTATTGCGCCCAGATATTCAACCGCAAATTGAAGCGGATTTGAGTTGGATGTATAAATTGGCGGGTTGGTTGCCGAAATTATCCAAAGAAGGTTATCGTTTGCGCGCGGTTGAGGTGATTCGTGAATATGAGAAAACGCTGCGTGATGAGCTGGATTTGCGTACGGAAATGGCGAATGCCATCCAGTTGCGTAATAATTTTGCACAAAGCCCGATGCTTTATATCCCGGAAATGTATCCGGAGTTTTGTCATCGCAACGTGATTGTGATGGAGCGTATTTACGGTATTCCGGTATCAGATATTGATGCCTTGCAACAAAATCACACCAATATGAAATTATTGGCGGAAAGAGGTGTCCAAGTGTTTTTCACCCAGGTATTTCGTGACAGTTTTTTTCATGCGGATATGCACCCGGGCAATATTTTTGTTAACCCAAATCACCCGGAAGATCCGCAATATATTGGGATCGACTGCGGGAT
This sequence comes from [Pasteurella] mairii, assembly GCA_900454475.1. Taxonomy (GTDB): domain Bacteria; phylum Pseudomonadota; class Gammaproteobacteria; order Enterobacterales; family Pasteurellaceae; genus Actinobacillus_B; species Actinobacillus_B mairii. The sequence continues at coordinate 88,858 of UGSS01000002.1, read as the reverse complement.
TGTGGGACGCCTAAACGATAACGATAAACGCTATTTAGCAGAAAGTTTTGTCGCGTTTTTCAATCGTGATTATCGACGTGTAGCACAAATGCATGTGGATGCTGGCTGGACGCCGAAAGACACCAATATTGATGAATTTGAGCAAGCCTTTCGCGAAGTGTGTGAGCCGATTTTTGCTAAACCTTTGTCGGAAATATCCTTTGGACAAGTGCTGTTGAATTTATTTAATGTAGCACGCAAATTTAATATGCAAGTGCAGCCACAGTTAGTGTTGTTGCAAAAAACCTTGTTATATATTGAAGGGTTGGGGCGTCAATTATATCCGCAGTTGGATTTATGGGATACTGCGAAACCATTTTTGCAAGATTGGCTGGATCAACAAATGGGCGCCAAAGCCTTGTTGAAAAAGGTGAAACAAAAACTGCCTTACTGGTATGAGAATTTTCCTGATTTTCCGGAAACCGTACTTGAGGCGATGAAACAACAGAAATTAATTAACCAGCAATTGCGGGAAATTAATCAAAAATTAAGCGTGCAGCAACGTTTCCATAAAAAAGCCTTTGCAGCGTTGACCGGTGGGACGATTTTTATCGGAACTTTATGGCAATTTAGCGCGTTACCGCTTGGACTAAGTGCGGTGTTATTTTTGTGTAGTTTTGTGATTTGGTTGATTGGTTTTCTCTTGCCATAACAGGAGATTTTTCAAAATAATCTGATTTGGCTATTGTTCATCAAGATTAAAAAAGTTATATTGAGCGACGATTTATTGTCTATTTCATTCTACCCAAGGAGATTTAAAATGGGATTCAGTTGGCAACAATTACTCATTCTTTTATTAGTTATTATCGTGATTTTCGGTACTAAAAAATTAAGAAATGTCGGCTCTGATTTAGGCGCGGCGGTAAAAGGCTTCAAGAAAGCAATGAGTGAAGATGAGCAAAGTGTAACCAAAGATGCAGAATTCAAAAAAATCACAGATGAAGCGGCACAAACCACTCAAAGTGATAAAGTGAAAGATAAAGAGCAGGCATAATTCGTGTTTGATATCGGCTTTTCAGAATTAGTTGTTCTATTTATTGTGGGCTTGGTCGTACTTGGTCCGCAACGATTGCCGGTGGCAATTCGCACTGTGATGGGTTGGGTGCGTACCATTCGAGGTTTGGCGGCGAATGTGCAAAACGAGCTAAGCCAAGAATTGAAATTGCAGGAATTGCAAGAAAGCATCAAAAAAGCGGAACACCTAAATTTACAACAACTTTCGCCGGAATTAAATAAAACGGTGGAAGAGCTGCGTGAGTCTGCGCAAAAAATTAAAGCGGACTTAGAGAAAAAAGCAGCGGAAACCAATACCAGCTTTGAGCAACAAGCAAAAGCGTTGAAAGCAGCCATTCAATCAAGTCATTCGGCAGCGGCGGAAAGCGCAAAAGCCGAGGCGGCAAGCATAGAAGACCCGTCGAAAGTGCAACCGGTTGAGGCTCAAAGTGCTGCGGCGACGGATCCTGTTGAAATTCAACAAGCAGAGCATCTCGCGGAAACTTCGTCAAAAACCACCGCACTTTCGCCGGAGGAGCAAGCTGAACTTGCCGAACAAGCCGATCCGATCACGCTTAGCGCGACACAATATTATCCTGAAGATGAAGCGTTAATGGAGCTATCTCCATCCAATAAGACCCCGTCAGAAAAATCATAACCTACGAGAAGATTTATGACTGTTGAAGAAACTCAACCGCTAATCACTCACTTACTTGAGTTACGCAACCGCTTGTTGCGTAGCATCGTTTTTGTGTCTTTAGTATTTTTGGCGTTAGTTTATTTTTCTAACGATATTTATAACTTTGTTGCCTCGCCTTTATTGGAAGTTATGCCGGCGGGGGCGACCATGATCGCGACCAATATCGCCACCCCATTTTTTACGCCGATTAAATTAACAGCGGTGGTGGCTATTTTTGTTTCTGTTCCATTTTTACTTTATCAAATCTGGGCGTTTGTCGCGCCAGCATTGTATCAACATGAAAAACGCTTGGTTTATCCCTTACTATTTTCCAGCACCTTGCTCTTTTATTTAGGCGTGGCGTTTGCCTATTATGTGGTTTTCCCGTTGGTGTTCGCCTTTTTGACCAAAACCGCGCCGGATGGTGTTGCTATTGCCACAGATATCAGCAGTTATTTGGACTTTGTGCTGGCAATTTTCTTGGCATTCGGTGTGTGTTTTGAAGTGCCGGTAGCGATTATTTTACTGTGTTGGTCTGGGGTGACAACACCGGAAGATTTGAAGAAAAAACGCCCTTATATTATCGTTGCTGCATTTTTTATCGGTATGTTGCTAACGCCGCCGGATGCGATTTCACAAACGTTACTCGCGGTGCCAATGTGTTTGTTATTTGAAGTTGGCGTGATTTGCGCTCGTTTCTATCGTCCGAAAGAGGATGAAGAAGATGATACCGAGGAAGATGAGCGTGCGGAAAACGTTAACGAGAAATAGACATCATAAAAGAAAGTAAAAAGGCAAATGCCTTTCGTATTTGGAGAGAAGATTATGACAGAACAAATTTTTACCGGATTTCCCACTCGTCGTTTACGTCGTTTACGCAAACATGATTTTAGTCGTCGTTTAGTGGCGGAAAATAAGTTAACGGTGGACGATTTAATTTATCCGGTGTTTATTATTGAAGGTGAAAATTATCGTGAGCCGGTTCCGTCTATGCCGAAGGTTGAACGTTTAACCATTGATCAATTATTGATTGAAGCGGGATTATTGGTGAAATACGGTGTGCCGGTGATTGCGTTGTTTCCGGTGGTGGGACAAGATAAAAAATCATTGATGGCGGAAGAAGCCTATAATCCTAATGGCTTGGTGCAACGTGCGGTAAAAGCGCTGAAATCTCATTATCCGCAATTGGGTGTATTAACTGATGTGGCGTTAGATCCTTACACGTTGCATGGACAAGATGGCATTATTGATGACGATAATTATGTGTTAAATGACATCACTATAGAAGTGTTGGTGAAACAAGCCTTGTCTCATGCACAAGCCGGTGCGGATATTGTGGCACCAAGTGATATGATGGACGGTAGAATAGGCAAAATTCGTACCGCACTTGAAGAACAGGGATTGATTAATACGCAAATTATGGCGTATTCTGCAAAATATGCCTCTTGTTATTATGGACCGTTCCGCGATGCGGTCGGCTCGGCGGCAAATTTGAAAGGTGGCGATAAGAAAACCTATCAGGTGGATCCCGCTAATAGCAATGAAGGCTTGCAAGAAGTGGCGTTGGATTTGCAAGAGGGCGCGGATATGGTGATGATCAAACCGGGGATGCCTTATTTGGATATGGTATATCGTGTGAAAGATTATTTTGGCGTGCCGACGTTTGCCTATCAAGTTTCCGGTGAATATGCCATGTTGATGGCGGCAATTCAAAATGGCTGGCTAAAAGAAAAAGAGGCGATTATGGAAGGCTTGCTGTGCTTTAAACGTGCCGGTGCGGATGGCATTTTGACCTACTTTGCTAAACAGGTGGCAGAATGGATTTATTTGGAAAATAAAGATCGATAATTTAGAAAAATAAGGGAAATTGGCGTATCAATTTCCCTTATTTTTTAGCTAAAAATGGGAGGAAACATGTCAAAAACGGTATTAGTGGTTGAAGATGAACGCGCGATCCGAGAAATGATTGTTTTGTTTCTCTCACAACAAGGTTATCAACCGATTGAGGCGGAAGATTATCAAAGTGCGGTCAATAAATTAAGTGAAAAACCAAAATTGATTTTATTAGATTGGATGTTGCCGGGGCGTTCCGGAATTCAATTTATTCAATATCTCAAAAAACAAGAAGAAACAGCAAAACTCCCGGTGATTATGCTTACCGCACGAAGTACCGAAGAAGATTGTATCCTGTGCTTGCAAGAAGGCGCAGATGATTACATCACCAAACCGTTCTCACCAAAAGTCTTATTGGCGCGAATTGATGCGGTATGGCGTCGCAGTTATGAATCGCAAAGCCATATTATTGATATTGACGGGTTGCAACTTGAGCAGCAAGCCCAACGCGTTTTTTATCAACAAACGGAAATTCATCTTAGCGCGACAGAATATAAGTTGCTGCACTTTTTTATGACCCACCCGGAAAAAGTCTATACCCGCGATCAATTGTTGGATTTTATCTGGGGAAACGATATTTATGTGGAAGATCGCACGGTAGATTCCTACATTCGTCGCTTGCGTAAAAGCCTTGAAGCTAGCCGGTTTGATCGTTACATTCAAACCGTGCGCGGTTGTGGCTATCGTTTTTCTAATCATTTTCAGGATGGTTAATGAAGATTAAGTTCTCAATTAAGCATTTTATTGCCGAACTGGTACTATCCGCGTTGCTAGCATTTGTGTTCAGTATTTTTGCACAAAATTTTGAAGTCTGGTTTATTGGCGCATTAGTGTTACTTTTGCTTTGGCACCATTGTAGCGAATATCGCCTGCTCCAATTGTTATCCCCTAAGAAAAATCAACATAATAATTTAAATGCCTGGGGATATATTTCGCAAACCGTAGGTTACTATAAACAACGCTATCGACGAGAAAAAATCAAAACCCTACGTATGCTGTCGAAACTCAACCGTAATATTCAGTATTTACCGGATGGCATTATTATTTTTCGTCACGACGGACAAATCTCTTGGTGTAACAATATGGTGCAAGAGATTTTCGATTTTTATTGGGATAAAAAGGTTAAAAAAAATATTTTTAGTGTGATTTTTTATGAAGAATTTAAAAACTATTGCAAACAAACTAATCATAAAAGACCATTAGTTTTATTCACTGCGAAAGAACGCTATATCGAAATAAATTTAACACCCTATGACAGCGAGTTGACCTTAGCGATTGTGCGTGATGTGACTCAAATTATTCGCCTACTGCATTCGCGGCAAACCTTTTTAACCAACATGAACCATGAATTAAGAACGCCACTTACTGTGTTGCAAGGTTATTTGGAGCTGCTGGAGGGATCCGAGAATTTAAGTGACATTGAGCAAAAAGCGGTGAACGCCATGGCGGAACAAAGTAAGCGCATGGCAAATTTATTACAACAATTGAACATCTTAGCGAAAATTGAGCATTCCACCAATGAAAATCACAATGAAATCAATCTTTCCGAATTGATTTTGGGCTGCCAGCACAGTGCAGATATGTTGGTAAGTGAACACCAACAAGTGGTATTTTCCGTATTACCTAACGTGCGTGTGATGGGCGATGAAAGTCAGTTGCAAAGCGCGGTGTCGAATTTGATTTTTAATGCAATTAAACATTCCGGCGAGCAAAGTAAAATTTTCGTGCGGTTGGCGCCTTGTCCGAAGGGCGTAGAGTTTAGTGTAGAGGACAACGGTCAAGGTATCGCACCGCAGCATATTGCGCATTTGACTGAACGTTTTTACCGCGTAGATGAATCGCGGAACAATCGTACCGGTGGCAGTGGCTTAGGGCTTGCTATTGTAAAACACGCCTTAGAACAGCACCAAGCACAACTGCAAGTCAGTAGCGAAGTGGGAAAAGGCAGTTGTTTTAGTTTCATTTTGCCGCGCGAGTTATTGCGCTCGTGCGCTTAATCGTTTAAAAAACGCTGAATTTCCGTTAAACTAGCACCTTATTTGTAAATTAAGTAAATTTTGACCGCACTTATGAAGTATTTTAATCTCGATATTCCCATTCAACCGCAAGATCATAAAATTATCGGCAACGTACTTGCCGGCGCTGACAGTCTTGCTATCGCTGAAATTGCTGAACAATATGCCGGTTTAACGGTAGTGGTGACGCCGGATACCAAAAGTGCGGTGCGTTTGGAGCGAGTTTTAACGGAATTTTCTCGTCTGCCGGTCACCTTTTTTCCCGATTGGGAAACCTTGCCTTATGATAATTTTTCGCCCCACCAAAATATTACGTCGGCACGTTTAAGTGCTTTATTTTATTTACAAAATGTCAAACAAGGCATTTTGATTTTAGCTATTTCCACGTTGATGCAACGCTTATGCCCGCCGGATTTTTTACAACAAAATGTGTTATTAATTAAAAAAGGCGATAATTTGCTGATTGATAAATTGCGTTTGCAATTGGAAAGTGCGGGTTATCGCGCGGTGGAGCAAGTCTTGGAACATGGTGAATATGCGGTGCGTGGCGCTTTATTGGATTTGTTTCCGATGGGAAGTGCGGTGCCTTTTCGCTTAGATTTTTTTGATGATGAAATCGACAGTATCCGTATTTTTGATGTAGATACGCAGCGCACACAAACGGAAATTGAAGCCATTAATTTACTGCCGGCACACGAGTTTCCGACAGATAACAAGGGGATCGAATTTTTCCGCACCCAATTTCGGGAGACATTCGGCGAAATCCGTCGCGATCCGGAACATATTTATCAACAGATCAGCAAAGGCACCCTCGCGGCGGGGATTGAGTATTGGCAACCTTTATTTTTCAATCAGATGGCAAGCCTATTTTCTTATTTGCCGACGCATACGCTGTTTGTGGAATTGGAGCAACTGCAAGAACAAGGCGCGCGTTTTTATCAAGATGCGCAGCAACGTTTTGAAAGTCGTCGCATTGATCCGATGCGTCCGTTATTACCGCCGGAGCAGCTGTGGTTGACCCTAGAAGATGTCAACCGCCAACTCAAATATTATCCACGTTTGAGTTTAAAAACGGAAAAGGTGCGAACCTCTGTGCGGCAGAAAAATTTGCCGCTGCAAGCCTTGCCTCAATTGACTATTCAATCGCAACAAAAAGAACCGTTGCAATTGTTGCGACAATTTATCGAGCAATTTTCTGGTAATCTTTTATTTTCCGTGGAAACAGAAGGACGGCGAGAAACCCTGTTGGATTTGTTGCAACCGTTAAAATTAAAGCCGAAACAAGTGGCACAATTTTCGGCAGCAAAAGAGAAAATTAACTTACTTGTCAGTCGCTTAGATCGTGGCTTTATTCTCGAACAAGACGTGCCTTTGGCGGTGATTTGTGAAACGGAATTATTGGGCGAGCGGGTGCAGCAACGGACGCGCGACAAACGAAAATCCGTCAATCCGGATACCCTTATTCGCAATTTGGCTGAATTAAAAATTGGGCAGCCGGTCGTACATTTGGAACATGGGGTGGGACGCTATGGCGGTTTGGTGACTTTGGAAAATGCGGGGATGGCGGCAGAATATTTGCTGTTAAATTATGCAAACCAAGCCAAATTATATGTGCCGGTGGCATCCTTGCATTTAATCAGTCGTTATGTTGGTGGTTCGGATGAAACCGCACCATTGCATAAATTAGGCAGTGATGCTTGGGTTAAAACACGACACAAAGCGGCGGAGAAAATCCGTGATGTCGCGGCTGAATTATTAGACGTGTATGCCCAACGGGAGGCGAAAAAAGGGTTTGCATTTCACTATGATCGCGATGAATTTCGCCAATTTTCCGCCACGTTTCCATTTGAAGAAACCCAAGATCAAGAGATGGCGATTAATGCGGTAATTGCTGATATGTGCCAGCCGAAAGCTATGGATCGTTTGGTGTGTGGCGATGTGGGGTTTGGTAAAACAGAAGTGGCAATGCGCGCGGCATTTTTAGCGGTGATGAATCATAAACAGGTGGCGGTGTTGGTGCCGACTACCTTATTGGCGCAACAGCATTATGATAATTTTAAGGATCGGTTTGCTAATTTGCCGGTGAATGTCGAAGTCTTGTCGCGCTTTAAGACTGCCAAGGAGCAGAAGCAAATTTTGCAAAATTTAGCGGAAGGGAAGGTCGATATTTTGATCGGAACGCATAAATTGATTCAATCTGATGTGAAATTTCATGATCTCGGGTTGTTGATCATTGATGAAGAACACCGCTTTGGCGTGCGTCAAAAGGAAAAATTTAAACAATTGCGTGCCAATATTGATATTTTGACCCTCACCGCCACGCCGATTCCGCGCACCTTAAATATGGCGATGAACGGTATTCGTGATTTGTCGATTATTTCTACGCCACCGGCGCGTCGCTTGAGTATCAAAACCTTTGTGCGCCAAGCGGACGATAATGTCGTGCGCGAGGCGATTTTGCGCGAAATTTTGCGCGGTGGACAGGTATATTATTTGCATAATGATGTAGCGAGTATTGAAAATTGTGCAGAAAAATTGACCGCACTTGTACCAGAAGCACGGATTACGATTGGGCATGGGCAAATGCGCGAACGCGAGCTGGAACGGGTGATGTCGGATTTTTATCATCAGCGTTTTAATGTATTGGTTTGTTCGACGATTATTGAAACCGGGATTGATGTGCCAACCGCCAATACGATTATTATTGAACGCGCCGATCATTTTGGGCTGGCGCAATTGCATCAATTGCGCGGGCGTGTCGGTCGTTCACATCATCAAGCCTATGCTTATTTATTAACGCCACATCCCAAAATGATGACTAAAGATGCATTGAAGCGCTTGGAAGCGTTGGAAAGTTTGGATAATTTGGGCGCCGGTTTTATGTTGGCGACTCATGATTTGGAAATTCGCGGCGCTGGTGAATTGTTGGGAGATGAGCAAAGCGGGCAAATTGAAAGTATCGGCTTTGCGTTGTATATGGAATTGTTAGAAAGTGCGGTCAATGCGTTAAAAGAGGGGCGCGAACCATCATTGGATGAATTGACGCAACAACAAGTGGAAATTGATTTGCGGCTGCCGGCATTGTTACCGGAAGATTATTTAGGCGATGTGAATATGCGCTTGTCTTTTTATAAACGTATCGCCGGCGTGAGCCATAAACCTCAATTAGATGAGCTGAAAGTGGAGCTTATTGATCGTTTTGGATTATTGCCGGAAGCAGCGAAAAACCTAATGCGCATCGCGGAATTGCGTCTGGCGGCGAAAGTATTAAAAATTACGAAAATTGATGCCACTTTACAAGGCGGATTTATTGAATTTGCGGCAAATGCGGATTTGGATCCGATGAAATTTATTACGTTAATTCAACAACAACCGACCGTGTTTAAATTTGATGGACCGACGAAATTCCGTTTCAATACAGCGTTGAACGAGCATAAAGTGCGGTTGGAATTTGTCGAGAATTTGCTAAAACAGTTACTAGAATAATGCGTGTTAATCACGTAAAATCGGGGCAGTATTTTACACAAAATAAAGGAGTCATTTATGTACTTAGCTCAAATCAAAGCTGAATTGGTGGAAGCGCAAGATGTATTAAATAAATTTATTAATGATGAAAATAATATGAAATTAATTCAGCAGGCGGCGCTGTTAATTTCTGACAGTTTTAAACAAGGCGGCAAAGTATTGTCTTGCGGAAATGGCGGATCTCATTGTGATGCAATGCATTTTGCCGAAGAATTAACCGGTCGCTATCGGGAAAACCGCCCAGGTTATCCAGCAATTGCGATTTCTGATGTGAGTCATTTAAGTTGCGTGAGTAATGATTTCGGCTATGATTATGTGTTTTCCCGCTATGTGGAAGCCGTGGGGCAAAAAGGCGACGTGCTATTTGGTTTATCCACTTCAGGAAATTCAAAAAATGTGTTGAATGCTATTCAAGCGGCAAAAGAAAAAGGCATGAAAGTCATTGCGATGACCGGTAAAGACGGGGGCAAAATGGCGGGATTGGCGGATGTAGAAATTCGTGTGCCGCATTTTGGTTACGCCGATCGTATTCAGGAAATTCATATTAAAGTTATTCATATTTTGATGATGTTGATTGAATTTGAAATGGTAAAAGCAGCTTAATCGTCAAGTAAGATCAAACTGGTTTTAAATTCAATTTAAAATAGGTTCAAATTGACCAAGTAAAAACCGACTAAAGCGAGAAAATGCTGTTATTGCATTTTCTCATTTTAAGCGGTTATGTTTGCAATTTACGAACATCTACAGCGTCGAACTAGTTGATCTCTATATAGTGACAATTGGAATATTGATTATCGCCAAATGAAAAATGGAATAATCATTGTGACGAGATTGTCTCGCTTATTCGGTTCGTCAACAATGTGAGTAGTAACATGATGACATGTTGGTAAAAACGGGTCTGTGTATGAATTGAACATGCTTTATGGTAGAACGGTTTTAACCAGGGCAAAAAGTAAGCGTTAATAAAATGGACCACTTGAGCATTATCGCCATTTTTTTCTAAATGAATCAAGATTTCAAGATAGACTGCTAAATGATCACTCGGTTCTTTGGTGGTTTTATTGATGGCAAGTTGTAAAGCTGATAATAATTTATCTAAAAAAGCCAAATGTTTGGTTAAGGCATTTCCTTCTAAATAAGCCGAGGCGTAAGGAAGCGCGCTGGCAGTTAAATCTAATAGAAAAAGTTGGGAAAAATCGGCGGCTAATTCTAAATGCGAAAATGGAATTTTGTATAATTTCATCAGTTCATTACGGATTAGCCGCATTTCTTCTGCCATACCTTGTGCAGATAGGAACTCAAACAGCGGGGAAAATTCCCCCAGCTGATATTGTATTAGTTGTTCTTCCGTCAATTCATGACTTAAAAGATTTTTAAGCCATGAATAGAGGAAATCTTTTTCTTCGTAAGATAATGCTATCATAATTCGATTTCTATCGGTCCGTTAAAACCTGTAGGTTGTGGCGCATTGCCTTGATATTTTTCGATATTAACTAAACAGGTATTAGAAGATACAGCTTGGGCTAAACGGGATGTGCCGATGTCGAGCGTCATCGTATTTGGATCGCCATAAGTATCAATAGCACCAATTTTTTCATCCAACGGGGAGTACCAAGCCCCCTCTTGTAAACGCAGCACGCCTATAGACATATTGTCGGAGATATGCGCACCAGCTATTGCTTGTCCACGATCGTTATATACACGAACAAGATCGCCATGTTGAATGCCTCGTTTTTTTGCATCTTCAGGGTGGATAAATAGCGGTTCCCGTCCTTGTATAGTATAGGTATTGCGTAGCTCCTCAGATTCACATAATTGTGAATGTAAACGTTTATCTGGGTGAACCGATTGAAGCCAAAAGGTAAATTTATCTGACTGTGGACCACCGTGAGAACGCTCTATTTTTTCAAACCACATCGGGTGTCCTTTACAGTCAGCATAACCATAACTAGCTATTTTATTGCTAAAGATTTCAATAAATCCTGATGGTGTACCTAAGGCGTGTAACTCTGGATCTTCTCGGAAATCAGCATGACGAACCCAAGGTTTTCCTTGTGGAAATAATACATAACCTTGTTGCCAGAATTGAGCAAACGGAGGCATATCAAATTTGCCTTGGTTTTCTTTGCGGCAATCTTCGTAAAGCTTCTCAACCCAATCCATTTCATCCATATTGCGACAGTATTCCTTTTCCTTACCAAAACGTCGACAAAGCTCTCGGAAAATCTCAAAATCCGAACGAGATTGATATAACGGATCAACCAGTTTTTGCATAGCAATAATGCCACGATTACTGTATGAGCCATAAGCATCAATATCATTTCGCTCAAACGGTGTGCAGGCGGGAAGCACAATATCAGAGAAACGACAGGTTGCAGTCCAGCTATAGTTAATTGATACAACAGTCTCCAATTGTTGGAAAGCACGTTTCATTTTGTTGCGTTCTGAATGGCGATGCCATTGGTTACAGCCGGTGAAAATCGCCATTTTATAAGGCGCATATACAATTTTTTGACCATTGTAATCAATGGTTTTTCCGGCAAAAAGTAAGGAGTCGGAAGCCCTTGCAACAGGAATTGCAGCGCTGTATCCCTTATAATCTGTGTTATCATACTTCGGTTGTTGTCCTTCATCTATATTGAGAGGAAAAGAACCTGGCATTGCCGCACCGGACTCGGGAATACCAATGGAACTGTAATGATGCGCATAGCTTATTCCTCCGCCAGGTAAACCAATTTGTCCTAACATTGCTGCGAGTACCGCTCCCATCCAGTATGGTTGTTCACCATGTTGTTGACGTTGAATTGCCCAGCCAAAAATGAGTTGGGTACGTTTTGCTACTAACATACGAGCAAATTGGCGAATTTCTTCTGCAGGGATGGCACAAATCTTCTCTGCCCATTCTGGGGTTTTTGCGACGTTATCTTCACTTTCGCCCAATAAATAGGGGAGAAATTTCTCAAATCCAATGGTATACATGTCAATAAATTGCTTATCATACAAATTCTCAATATATAAAGTATGAGCAAGAGCTAACATGAATGCTACATCAGTTTGCGGATTAACATATTGGTGGGTACAGGCTAAATAATTTTGTGTTTTACTTTTTACCGGATCGACGCAAATGACATTAATGCTTCCATCTGCAACTTTTTGTTTCAATTGTTCTAAATAAGCATAAGCTTCATGAGTCTCACAATTCCAACCAACTTGCAAATTTTTCACCGGATCGCTTGCCCAGAAGATAATGTTTTTACTTTCTTGTAGGATGATTTCCCAAGAAGTACCTTGTGAATAAACTTCGGTTGAACCTAGTACGTAAGGTAAGATAGTCTGTCCTGCACCAGTTGAATAATCTCCCATTGTGCCGACACTGTGTCCGTGCATTCCAATTGCTCTAAGCATATGGTTACCGCAACTGTGGAATTGACCGGTTGAACGCCAACCAACATTACCGGTATGTAATGCCCACGGTCCGTAGTTTTGCTGAATACGTTCAAGTTCCTCATAAAATAAATCCAGTGCTTCATCCCAAGTTACACGTACAAACCGGTTATCGCCTCGTTGTGTTACATCGCTATTTTGGCGTTTTTTTAGCCAGTTCAATCTCACCATCGGGTAACGAATTCTGGATTTACTGTAAATCAGTCCTTTAATCCCTTTAATCATTTCAGTAGGATATTTATCGTATTCAAACGGTTGTATATCACAGACCTTTCCGTTTACCACTTTGGCACGAATAGCTCCCCAATGAGAGCCACTTATTTTCCATTCAGATATTTTCGTATTCTCAATGGCATTTTTTGCGATAAGAAAGTTTGGCATGGTAAAAGTCGCTGCCATTACAGATATATTTTTTAAAAACTGACGACGAGATTGTTCCATTGTATATTCCTTATTTATTCTCACTAGGCGTATTTTCAGCATGTGAATTAAAATCTGAAGAATGCATTTGTAAATAACGCAGTACTTCGTTGGCGGTTTCTTTGTTCATATTGGTAAACCCAACCATCCCTTTGAATAAACCAATCCAAGTATTAGAATCAAAGTGGGTAACCTCTGGCTGCTTGTGGCACGTACTACATTGTGTTTTATAACTATTTTCAGCATCATCCCAAACTGCACTAATATTTTCAATTAGATTTGATTTTGCAATCCATACTTGCATTTTTACATTCTGCCAAGTTAATCCAGTAATTGGGTCATCTTTACTTTCGATTACTTCAAATTGAGGTTTTGCTGACATAAATGCTTTAGTTAAGATTGCATCGGTAATATTTTTTCCGAAATCATTGTACCAAATACGTCCAAAGCCTTTCGCTTTACGCCACATTTTTAGTTCTATTAAATCAGCTTTCTCACCGGCTTTCACAAAAGTAACCGGAACTGCTGCTTCCAAACTCCCAATATTTTGTGTCATTGCTTCATCAGCGAACAGCTCAACTTTACTTTTCGTATAATAGTTTTTCGCAGGAGTTAAGGAATTTACTACCAAATGTTCAAATTTAGAGAGTGTTCCCATATCAGTATTTTTTGTTACTTTTGGCAGATGGTGCGCAATGCCTTTATGACAATCAATACAACTTTGGTCTCTTTCTGCAGCAGGTTTCATCGCATTACGTGCCAACGCTGACATTTTTGTAAAATCCATACGCTGATAGTTATGGCAGGTTTTACACTCTTTAGAACCGTTAGCCGACATTCTTGCCCATTCCCGTTCTGCCATTTCCAAACGATGTTTGTCAAATTCTCCTTCGCCGGCAAATTTGCTAGTCATTTCAGCGTAAACCTCTTTCAAAGCTTGTACTTTGCGGATATATTTGTTTAATTTGTCATGTGGCAAGTGGCAATCTGCGCAAGTTGCTGTTACTCCTTTGGCATTAGACCAGTGTACAGTCTGTTTTAATTCTTGTTGCGGTTGCTGCATAGAATGACAACTGACACAAAATTCCTCTTGACTGGTATATTCAAGACCATCATTAAATAACTGCCAACCAGCTGCTCCCACGATTGCAGCTAACAGCAAAGCGGCAAATTTTTTAGTAAAAAAGACCCGTTTTATTGTTTGGATTATTTTCATCAAAATCCCTCAAATATGCTAGAAATCACTCAATTTTTAACCTGTTGAAATACTAAACTATAGCTAAACAACTCATTTAAACTCCCCATTATACAAAAATAAATAAATTAGAACATTACGTTAGATCAATCATTATCTAAAATACCTGTAAAAATTAAACCCAATCTACGCACAAATTTTGGTAGTGATGATGAAAGGCAATACGAGGAAACGTTTACTTGAGGAGGCGATTGATTGTGCAATTCGATTTAGAAAAGGAAATCAAATCGCGCTATACATATAGCAATTCTTATTTAATATATGACAACTAGGTAACATAGAAAACATGGCGCATTGGGAGTTAAATCCAAATGATAATTGGCATGGGTTATGGAAGAAAGCAAATCTGTTTTCATCAATACAAAATCATTGAGTAAACATTAAATTTTTATGTATTTCAGTTGCATAAGTATGCAAAAAATAATACTATATCCGCAATTTGATAAAATATAGAGATCTCTTTATTACAAAATGACAATTAGTGTTAAAAATTTAAACTTTTTTTATGGTTCGTCTCAAGCCTTATTTGATATTAATTTAAGTGCGGAAGATGGCGATACCTTAGTTTTACTCGGTCCGAGTGGCGCGGGGAAAAGTACCCTTATTCGTACGTTAAATTTACTGGAAGTGCCGACATCCGGCGAGTTGGTGATTGCTAACAATCAATTTGATTTATCTGTTGCGACAGCTAATCCGAAGAAACTGCGCCAGTTGCGCCAAGATGTTGGCATGGTCTTTCAACAATATCATTTATGGTCGCATTTAACCGTGATTGAGAATTTGATTGAGGCGCCGATAAAAGTATTGAATTTGGATAAAGAGCAAGCTAAAGCGCAGGCAATGGAATTACTTTCTCGTTTGCGTTTGGAGCAGTTCGCCGAGCGTTTTCCGTTGCATTTATCCGGCGGACAGCAACAACGTGTGGCGATTGCGCGGGCGTTGATGATGAAACCGCAAGTGTTGTTGTTTGATGAACCGACCGCTGCATTGGACCCTGAAATTACCGCGCAAATTATCTCAATTATTCAGGAATTACAAGAAACTGGAATTACTCAAGTAATTGTAACCCATGAGGTTGCAATGGCGAGAAAAGTTGCTACCAAAGTTGTCTATATGGAGCAAGGGCGTATTGTGGAAATGGGCGATGCAAGTTGTTTTGAACATCCACAAACAGAACAATTTAAACAATATTTATCTCATTCTTATTAAGGAATTTATTATGAAAAAACTTCTTTTAGCGACCCTGTTAGCAGGATCAGCTATTGCTGCGAGCGCACAAGATATTACCTTTGCCATGGAGCCGAGCTATCCTCCGTTTGAAATGACCAACACACAAGGTGAGATCATCGGCTTTGATGTTGATGTGGCTAATGCAATTTGTAAAGAAATTCAAGCTAATTGTTCTTTCAAAGCGGAATCTTTTGATGCGTTAATTCCATCTTTAATCAAAGGTCGTGGATTTGATGCGGCAATTTCCGCTATTGATATTACTGAAGCACGTGCCAAACAAGTTGCATTTAGTGATTCTTACTATGAAAGTTCCGCCAGCTTTGTTGGAGTGAAAGATAAAGCGGATTTAGCGAGTGCGAAAAATATCGGTGTGCAAATCGGTACCACTTATGAACAATATGCGACCAAAGAAGCGACCCAATATACTTCCAGCTCTTACCAAAGTTTACAAGATGCGATCAAAGACTTAAAAGGTGGACGTATCCAATTGATCTTTGGTGATACAGATGTGTTAAGAGATATGATTAACAAAAATCCTGAGTTAGCTTTCGTGGGTGAGCGTGTGACTGACAAACGTTATTTTAACAATGGATTGGGTATTGCAGTAAACAAATCAAATACTGCCTTGTTAGACAGTTTAAATAAAGGTTTGGCAGCAATTAAAGCCAATGGTGAATACCAAAAAATCTATGATAAATGGATGACTAAATAATCTTTATGTTTTTTGATTATCTTCCTTTAATGTACACCGCAACCCTAATGACCTTAGGGTTAGCGGTTTGTTCGTTATTATTGGGGCTGGTGCTTTCTATCTTTTTTGTCGTGTTGGAAACCAACAAATGGCAATGTGTACGCAAGCCGACCTCAGTCATCATCACGTTATTGCGCGGTCTGCCGGAAATTTTAGTGGTGTTTTTAATTTATTTCGGTGTGCCTGAAGTTTTGCAACTGATCACCGGAAAATATATTGAGCTAGGTCCATTTATTTGCGGTGTAGTGGCATTGTCCATTATTTTTGCAGCTTACGCCTCACAGTCTTTGCGTGGTGCAATTCAAGCGATTCCCTTAGGACAATGGGAATCCGGCGCTGCGTTAGGATTAAGTCGTGCCTATACTTTTGTCAATATTGTGATGCCGCAAGTATGGCGTCATGCTTTGCCGGGGTTAAGCAACCAATGGCTGGTATTATTAAAAGATACCGCGTTAGTTTCTTTGATCGGTGTACACGATATTATGCGCCAAGCGCAGTTAATTAATACCAATACTCAAGAACCGTTCACTTGGTATGGTTTTTCCGCCTTGATTTATTTAATGATCACGTTAATCAGCCAATATTTTATCGGTAAATTGGAATGGCGTTTTACCCGCTTTGAAAGAGGGAAAAATAATGTTTAAAGACTATTTTATGACTATCGCACAAGGCATTCCGGCAAGCTTGATGTTGACGGTCGCCTCATTGGTGATTGCTTTTGTCTTAGCGGTTGGATTGACGTTTTTATTGTCTATGAATAATAAACCGATAAGTCGTCTGATTAATCTTTATTTAACCGTTTTTACCGGAACGCCGCTGCTTATTCAGTTTTTCCTGATTTATTTCGGACCCGCCCAGTTTACTTGGATTACGGAAGGACCCTTATGGTCATTGCTGTCCAGCGCTTGGTTTTGCGCGATTTTAGCGTTGGCGTTAAACAGTGCGGCGTATTCGACACAACTTTTTTATGGCGCGGTGAAAGCCATCTCCAAAGGGCAATGGGAAAGTTGCGTCGCGCTAGGGTTAACGCGTTGGCAGACCTTAAAAATTCTGGTCCCTTTTGCCTTAAAACGCGCGTTACCCTCTTACAGTAACGAAATTATTTTAGTATTTAAAGGTACCTCATTGGCATCCACAATCACCATTTTGGATATTATGGGGTATGCTAGACGTTTATACGGAACGGAATATGATGCGTTGACCATTTATGGAATTGCCGGTTTGATTTATTTGATCATTACCGGAATTGCCACGCTATTTTTACGCAAATTGGAGCGTCGCGTGTTGGTGTTTGAACGCTTAGAAGTAGAAAAAGCATAAAAGTGCGGTCAAAAAAAGTGGATTTTAGTGTAAACTAGAATCCATTTTTTTCGCCTAGATGAACTTATTACAAGATGGCTCGTCTAATTTGCAATAATCAGGTTTATTTATAAGGAATTTTTGAATGTCTTCCATGAGAGCCTTTCTCGGACCGATGTATCCAATCATTATCTTTTTTATACTGAATTTAATCATTCTCTCGCTTAGCCGAATCGGTTTAGGATTATGGCAAAGCGAGCGGGTTAATGCGGTTGACGGTTGGGGACAGCTGTTGCTGCAAGGTGTACGAATTGACGTATCCAGCTTGTGTTGGTTGTTTTCCGTACCGATTGTGGTGGCATTTTTTCTTACCGGTAATCATGCGGTCGGCAACGCCGCGTTAGTGTTTATTCGCTTGTGGTTAACGATCGCGAGTGTCTTCATTATTTTTATGGAAATTGCCACTCCAGCATTTATCGAAACCTATGATTTCCGTCCAAATATTTTATTTGTGGAATATTTGGTTAATCCGAAAGAAGTTTTTACCATGTTGGCAAACGGGCATTTAATCGCGTTAGTGGCAACGCCGATTTTAACTGTTCTATTCGCGACCTTCTTTTGGAAAGTCTCTGGCATAGTGACACAAGATTTGGTCTATCCGAAATGGTATTGGCGTCCCGTCTTTTTTGTTATTGTCGGACTTTTAACCTTTATCGGCGGACGTTCAACCTTCCAACACCGCGGTATTAACCCCGCTATGGTGGCATTTTCTTCCGATCCTTTAGTGAATTCGTTGGTATTAAATTCTGGGTATTCGGTGATTTTTGCAGTGCAACAAATGAAAGATGAAGAAAATTCATCAGAGATCTATGGCAAAATGGAATTGGCGGAGGTTGTCGATACCTTAAAACAAGCGCGTGGACGTGCAGAAACGGATTATATTTCGACCGCACTTCCAACCTTGACCCATAACCAAGCTACCTATCAAGGCAAACCGAAAAATTTAGTCATTATTTTGGAAGAAAGTTTAGGCGCGCAATTTATCGGCACATTAGGCGGTAAACCGCTTTCGCCAAATTTTGATGAATTAGCTAAAGAAGGTTGGTTATTTGAAAATCTCTACGCGACTGGTACTCGTTCTGTACGTGGTATTGAAGCGGTGACCACCGGATTTACGCCAACGCCAGCGCGTGCAGTGGTTAAACTTTCCGGCAGCCAGCACGGATTTTTCTCCATTGCTGAATTTTTGGGTAAACAAGGTTACCACACCTCATTTATCTATGGCGGCGAAAAACATTTCGATAATATGGCAAGTTTCTTCTATGGTAACGGATTTCAACAAATTATCGATCAAGCCGATTATAAAAATCCGAAATTTGTGGCAACGTGGGGCGTAAGCGACGAGGATTTGTTTGATAAAGCGGATGAAACCTTTAAACAGTTACACCAACAAGGTAAACCGTTTTTTAGCCTCGTTTTTACGTCAAGCAACCACGATCCGTTTGAGTTTCCGGATGGCAAAATTGAGTTATACGAGCAACCGAAACAAACTCGCGACAATGCGGCAAAATATGCCGATTATGCCTTGGGGCATTTCTTTAAATTGGCAAAACAGGCGGATTATTGGAAAGATACGGTTTTTTTAGTGATCGCCGATCATGATTCCCGCGTGTACGGTAGCAGTTTGGTGCCGGTGAAACATTTCCATATTCCGGCATTGATTTTAGGCGACAGAATTGATACCAAACGTGATGCTCGCTTGGTAAGCCAAATTGATATGCCGACCACTTTATTATCCTTGGTCGGTGCGAGTGGTAATTATCCGATGTTAGGCTATGATTTAACCAAAGCAGAAGATCCAAATCGTGCGTTAATTCAATTTGATAAAACCTTTGCTTATATGCGTGGCGATCGTGTGGCGATTTTGCAACAATCGCAAGATGCCAAAGGCTATACTTATCACCCGCAAAGTGGCGAACTTGTTCCGACGGACATTCCGGAAGAAATGAAAAAACAAGCGCTGGCTTATGCGTTATGGGGCAGCTATGCCTATAAACAAAAATTGCATAAAATGGATGAAAAAGACGGCGATTAGTTGATTTAATGAAAAAAGTGCGGTTGAAAAATCAAAAATTTTTAACCGCACTTTTATTTTTATGGGCGTTTTGTTATTCCACTTTTCCGCCGAGTTGTCCGATTTTTACGCCGAGCAGTCCGAGTGAAACCGCATCTAAATAATCGCTTAAGAATTTAAATAACTCGTTTAATTCCGTGAAAGTGCGGTTAATTTTTACTTGATCTTCCACTTTGCGGGTAAATTCGTAACTAATGTTATCATTAGCAATATGCGCTGCTAAGGTGATATACACTTTTTCAAAAAAATGGCTGTTTGCGCCTTCTTCACCTGGATCGCTTATCCGCACATTCCACGCATGATTAAATAAAATTTCGGTTTTAACTGACATAGTATTACCTCGTTTAGTCTGTTTGCATTTTGTTTATTAAGAAAAACCCGATTATTAAATTTCTGAAATCAAAAATCTGATAATCGGGCTTTTCAACATATTTCACTACGTGTTTGGCTTTTCTTTGGTAGCTGCCTTTGCCTTTTCGTTTTTTCTCAATGCGTTGACGAAATAAACGATCGTGTAGTAATGCCTGCAATGCATTATCTTTAATTACGCCGCGCTGATGTTGATATACTGTTTGTGTTTGTATATCAAGTCGTTGCGACGAGGATTGACGATTTTTCTTAGTCATAATGTCCTCTCTTTGGATGAAAATGAATAGTAACGCTCGTGTTGAGCGAGCGTTATTATAGATGAAATTTAGAGAATTGCTAAAACATTTTCCGGCGGACGACCAATTTTTGCTTTATCGCCATTCACTACAATCGGGCGCTCTAATAGGGTAGAATGCTCGGAAATGGCTTGTAGCAACTGTTGCTGCGTGATATTGGGAGCATCTAAGTGCAGCGAACGGTAAAGCTCGTCTTTGGTTCGCATCATGTGGCGAATGTCATCAATTTGTAATTTCTGGGCTAGGGCTTGCAAGTGTTCTACGGAATACTGTTTTTGCAAATACAATTCAATTTCGGGTTGAATATGTTGTTGCTCCAGTAAGGCAAGCGTTTCTCGGCTTTTAGAACAACGTGGGTTGTGATAGATCGTAATGCTCATAGAAAAATTCCTTTGCTGATATAAATTTTGTTCATTTTACCTTATAATCGCTTAAAAATCTTGCGGTTAGAATGAGGGGAAAATTAATTATGCTGGAGATGTTGAAAAATTGGTACATTCGCCGTTTCACGGATCCGCAGGCGATGGCGCTCTTCGCTATTTTACTGTTTTGTTTTATTGCGATCTATTTTTTCAGCGATATTTTAGCGCCATTATTAATCGCCATTGTGTTGGCATATTTATTGGAATGGCCGATCCGTATTTTGCATGAAAAATTAAAGTTTCCGCGGATGTTAGCGACGATTTTCATTTTAGGCAGTTTTATCGGCGTGGCGTTGCTGATCGCATTGATTATGATCCCAATGTTGGTTAATCAAACCGTGAATTTGTTTAGCGATTTGCCGCATATGTTTAATAAGTTGAATGAATGGTTATTATCACTACCAGAATCTTATCCTGAACTGGTGGATTATCAAATGGTGGATTCAGTATTTAGTACCATCAAGGAAAAAATACTGGGCGCTGGGGAATCGGCACTAAAACTTTCGGTCAGTTCCTTGCTTAGCTTGGTGACCTTGGGGATTTATGCGTTTTTAGTTCCTTTAATGATCTTCTTTTTATTGAAAGATAAAAAGGAGCTGATGACCTACATCAGCGGTTTTTTGCCGCGTAATCGTGGGTTAGCCTCTAAAGTTTGGATGGAAATGCAAGTGCAAATCGCCAATTATATCCGCGGTAAATTGTTAGAAATTTTGATTGTTGCTGGGGTGACCTATGCCATCTTTTTATTTTTCGGTTTAAATTATCCGCTATTGTTGGCAGTTGCGGTAGGGTTATCCGTGTTGGTGCCTTATATTGGTGCTGTTTTGGTGACGATCCCAGTGGTATTGGTGGCGATATTTCAATTTGGGGTAACACCGACGTTTTGGTATTTGTTCATTATTTATGTGATTAGCCAAATTTTGGATGGAAATTTACTGGTTCCATTTTTATTCTCTGAAGCAGTGAATTTACACCCGTTAACCATTATTATCGCGGTCTTAGTTTTCGGTGGTTTATGGGGATTTTGGGGCGTGTTTTTTGCGATCCCACTGGCAACCTTGGTAAAGGCGGTGGTCACATCTTGGCCATCTAATGAAGAAACAATATAATCAATTAAAGATAGGATAGTCATAGTTGAAAGGTTTATTTATTCGGCTGATTTGTGCTGTCGCATTACTGCTTTGGGCGATTGATATGGTATTTCCTTGGCAACGGATCATGCAATCGGAAGAAAATCCTTATATTGCCATTCAAACCCGAGGTAAGCTCGTCGTTGGAACAATAAATAATCCGGTATCTTATTTTATCGGTTCGAACGGTCCGGCAGGATTAGAATATGAACTGGCAAAAGCCTTTGCCGAGTATCTTAATGTTGAATTAGATATTGCTCCTATGTCCACTGAGGATGAATTATTTTCTGCATTGACCAGTCACAAAATTGATATTGCGGCAGCAAATTTATTATATCAAAAACAGAAAATTGATAATTTTCAACTGGGACCAGCATATTACTCTGCCTCTTGGCAATTAGTTTATCAAAAAGGCAAAATTCGTCCTTCTTCCTTAAATAGGCTAAATGGAAAATTGGTTATATCAAAAGGTTCGGAAATCAATACCTTGTTATCCGAATTAAAAGGAAAATTGCCTAATTTAAGTTGGACAGTCTCGGATCGATCGCCAGAAGAGTTATTGTTGCAAGTCGCCGAAGGTAAATTAGATTATACTATTGCTAATTCCATCAATGTTTCTGTCACGCAGCAGATTAAACCGCAAATTGCTGTTGCATTTGATGTAACGGATGAAGCTACGGTGCATTGGTACCTGCTTAATCATGCTTATAGTGAATTGCAAGCGGCATTATTGGATTTTATGAATCAATCCATTGAAAACGGTCTGATTGCCCGCATTGAAGAAAAATATTTTAGCCACTTGGCTGAATTTGATTATGTAGATACACGTTCCTATTTGAATGCAATTGAGACTGTATTACCCAAATTTGTCGCTTTATTTGAAAAATATCGTGGTGATTTGGATTGGCGATTATTAGCAGCTATTGCGTACCAAGAGTCCCATTGGAATCCAGATGCGACCTCACCAACTGGTGTGCGGGGTATGATGATGTTAACCAAAGCCACTGCCGATCGAATGAAAATCAGTAATCGTCTAGATCCGGAACAAAGTATTAAAGCCGGTTCGGAATATCTGCATTTACTCTTATCGCAACTGCCTGATAGTATTATGCAAGAAGATCGCATTTGGTTTGCTTTAGCAGCATACAATATGGGCTTAGGACATTTATTGGATGCGCGCCGATTGACAAAAAACTTGGGCGGCGATCAAGATAATTGGTTGGATGTAAAGAAAAATTTACCGTTATTGGCGGAGAAACGCTATTATACCAATTTGAAATATGGTTATGCGCGTGGCTACGAAGCCTATCAATATGTGGAAAATATCCGTCGCTATATGAATAGTATCATGAATTATTATCGTGTTCAGCAAAACTTGCAGGAAGAAAATGCAACGCCGACAGTGCCTATCAAGGATGACCAAGCGGATTCTGCTCCACTTGAGGAGCAAAAACCGACACCTGCAGAAGCCCCAACAGTGTCAAAGAAACCCGTATCAAATCAAAATGAATAAAAAAATAACGACAATAATGAAAAAGACTAGAGGTATATTATGCTTAAACGCAAAACATTTTTGAAAAAGAAAAGTACAATTAATAATTTAAATTTATCACAACGCACCGCGCGGATAAGACGCTTAAAACAGAGTAAAGCCAGACGAGCCGCACGACACGTGCTTCAATTTGTAGTGCAAGATATTTGTTACTAAGAGGAATAAAGTGCGGTAGAAATTAGAAAAGTTTTCAAAAGTTAACCGCACTTTTGTCTATATCAAATTATTTTAATAGTTTTAACAATTCAATAATTTAAATTTAATCGTCAAATTCGATTAAATTGATAGATTGCCTTCGTTTTCTGAATAATACTATAATCAATTATAAGTAGTCGCTCATTTGATTTCAGATTGTTAATCCAAAATCGTAAATACAAGAAAAAAGGGGTAAATTTATGTCAAAATGTCCATTTGATCATCAATCTAAAACATTAACGAATGCCGCCGGCGCGCCAGTTGTAGATAACGATAATACCATGTCAGCCGGTCCGAAAGGTCCGTTATTGTTACAGGATGTTTGGTTTCAAGAAAAATTAGCGCATTTTGCTCGTGAGCGCATTCCTGAACGTGTGGTTCACGCTAAAGGCTCTGCCGCATACGGGACGTTTACGGTGACCAAAGATATAACGCAATATACCAAAGCGGCAGTATTTAAGCCGAGTGCAAAAACGGAAGTGTTATTGCGTTTTTCAACCGTGGCAGGTGAACGCGGTGCGGCGGATGCAGAGCGTGATGTACGCGGTTTTTCTTTAAAATTTTATACGGAAGAAGGGAACTGGGATTTAGTGGGGAATAATACGCCGGTTTTCTTTATTCGTGATCCGCTTAAATTCCCTGATTTTATTCATACACAAAAACGCAATCCGCAAACGAACCTACGTGATGCCACAGCAGCATGGGATTTCTGGTCTCGCCATCCTGAATCCATGCATCAAATCATGATTTTATTTAGCGATCGCGGTATTCCGGCGTCATTGCGTCACATGAATGGTTATGGTAGTCATACTTATAGTTTTATTAATGCCAACAATGAGCGTTTTTGGGTGAAATTCCATTTCAAAACCCAACAAGGACATCGCTATTTTACCAATGAAGAAGTGGCGAAAGTGATTGGTGAAAACCGTGAATCCAGTCAACAAGATTTATATGAAGCTATTGCTAAGGGAGATTTCCCGCGCTGGAATGTGCAAATTCAAATTATGCCGGAAGCGGATGCGGCGAAACATAACTATGCCTTTGATTTAACGAAAGTATGGCCACACAAAGAATATCCGGTTATTGATATTGGTGTGTTGGAATTAAATCGTAATCCACAAAACTATTTTGCCGAAGTGGAACAAGCTGCATTCGCACCGTCTAATATCGTGCCGGGAATTGGCTTCTCGCCGGATCGTATGCTCCAAGGTCGTTTGTTCTCTTACCAAGATGCGCAACGCTATCGTCTTGGGGTAAATCACCATCAAATTCCGGTTAATGCACCGAAATGTCCATACCATACCACTCACCGCGATGGGGCAATGCGTATGGATAATAACGGTGGAGAACATCCGAACTACGCACCAAACCGTTTTGATACTTATGTTCCAACGCATGATCAGCTTTCATTGCAGTTAGAGCGTGAAGCCGCACATTTTGATTTCCGTGAATATGATGAAGATTACTACAGCCAACCAGCGGCGTTGTATCATCTTTTCGATACGAACCAAAAAGCTCGCTTGGCAGACAACTTTGCTGCAAGTTTAGCGGAAGTTACTGATCCTGCGGTAGTAGAAAAACAATTGGCGCACTTTGAGAAAGTCAGCCTACAGCTTGCCTCTGATATCCGTGCAAAATTAGCGAAATAGTATAAATTAAGGGGCTGTTCCAGATAACAACTAAAAACCACATTTAGGTTAAGATAACCTAATGAGAAAAAAAGTCGTCTAAGTCAGCATAAACAAAATAAACTCATTGAACTGTTTTTGTTACCGGCGTTATAGCCAAAACAGCCACGGAGTTAGTAAATGTAAACAAAACGACCGCAGCATTTTCATGTTTACATCTACTCATCTATCGAAAACAGTCTTTACGTAGAGATGTTTAAAGGCAAAAAGAGCAAATGAAAGCCCTTTGGTGGTACTCGTAAAGGTAAATATGGTTGCGGAACAGCTGACAACGTCGCGATATTCGCGCTTTTCAAACGTAATAGTATTTCGAAAGCCCATTTTGAGCGCGATTTAAAGAAAATTTGAGGACAGCCCCTAATTTAAAAATAGTGGTTTAAAGCCCGAAACATAAGACGTTAAACCACTTTTTACCAACTATTTTTTACTAATGTCACTGTAATTTTAGACCTTTTTCTTGGTCGTAGGCTTGCGTTTTATTTTCGCCTTTGGTTTGGATTTCGCAGATTGTGTGCTTTTCCATTCGTGCAATTTTTTTAGAAAAATTTCGCCCATTGGTTTCGGGTTACCACTAAATAAGGTGTTTAAGCCGTTGTTTTCAATGATATGGCGACGTAATTCTAGACGTTCTTGATGATTTTCTGCTAAACGAATGGCACGCTCTACATATTCATCCACGGTATTAGCAATTAACCATTCCGGTAAACCCAGGCGTTTGAATAACCCTTCATCAATATGTTCATGCACTTCCGGTCCGGTTTTGCAAATACCAACTAAACCTAAGGTTACCATATCAATGATCCCGTTAGTATTACCAAACGGGAACGGGTTTACCATCATGTCACATTGATACAAAATGTGTAAATAGTGGAGATAAGGCGTATGCGGATGTGCAGTAGCGCTATCGCCTAAATAGGATTTAATAAAGCGTTCCACGCTGGGATGAGTAATTCCGCTGGATTGACCGAGGGCAAAATGGAAATGTACTTTTACTTTAGCGTGGTCGCGAATCGCTTTCAGCGCCTCTAAGAAATAAGGATTGAGCTTCATGGTAGTTGACGCAATACCAATATTGACGACTTCCGGATTTTCTTTGAGGCAATATTCGACATTTGTCGGCGCGAGCGCGGATGGCACATAAGGTAAAGCGTCTTTCGGTAAACGCAATAAAGTTTCGCTAAAGCAATCTTCCGAGCCAACATAGTCGTCTTCTACGATCACATATTCGATAAAATCGGAATGTGTAGTGGCTGGATGTCCCAAGGCGATTGCTTGAATTGGCGCTAAGCGGGTATTGCTGGCGAAAATAGTATTTAAATCCATGCCGATACTTGGCATATAGAAAATTGCAGCACCGTTTTCTTCGCAAATACGCCGCAATTGGACAAGGCGTTCAATAATTGAATTCCCTTCGCAAAGATGGAATTCGTTAAATACATCACGTCCTGCCTGATCTACCGCTTCACCACCCACACCAATTAAATGAAAATGTTCGCGCGCCGCAATCATTGAAACAGAGTGAGTACGATAAATGGAATGTGCAGAATGGAAATGTTCCAATAATACGACCATTACCGGTTTGCTGTTTTTGCTACCGATTTTAGAGACGTCACGATCCTGCCAACCCAGTTCTAATAAATGGCGACGAATAACTTGGTTAAGGGCTTTTTTGACATCATGTTTATTAGCAGCCACATCATAACTACAATGCATATAAACATCATGGGAAATGCTGTTTGGAATATGATTTAAGTTTTGAATTTGTGCTAATTTCTTTGGCAACCATTGTAAAATGGTTCCACGTTTGGAAAAAGCTTCTTTGCTGCCAATAAAGCGCGGGGATTGTAGTGCAAAGCACAATGAAGTACAAATTGCCGGATTTAAATTCCAAATGGCATCTAAATTCAGCGAAAGGTTGGATTCCGGAAAATACAGTACACAGAATTTCATTAAGGCATTTTCGGTATTTTCCAACTGAATATTATTGGGATCGGTATTATCCTTTGCTTGGTTGTAGCCACGTAAAATATGATCCGAATTAATAAATGGCGAGGCGGCGAAAATAAAGGCTAGCCAACGTTGTAAGGTGAAAAAACGTAATGCGCCACTTTCAGAAAGATTTAATTTAGGATCTTGGAATAAAGTTGTGGTAGCGACTGCAATACGCGTACATAAATGGGCGATCATATGATTTACTAACCCATTAATTTGAATTGGATAATCAATTTCAATCCCATCAATGGTACCAAAATTGTGGTCTAATTTGCCTAAAATATTCAGCAATTCATTACATGCATTCTCATGCTCTTTTGCAGCGACTGCCTGTTCAAATTTAATCACACTTGGTGGATTCGTATTTTCTGACATAAATTGTTTCTAAGTATTGTAGCTGATAGGTTTAACAAGTTCCCCACAAGTCATAATTATCGGCTTGGGTGATGGTCACGGAAATAAAGTGTCCTACTTTTACTTCCAAATTCGAACGGTTTTCAACATAAACTACGCCGTCAATTTCCGGCGCATCTGCCATGGAACGACCGATAATCCCGTCTTCATCAATGTCGTCCACGATGACGCTTAGGGTTTGTCCGATTTTTTGCTGCAAACGTGCTGCAGAAATTTGTTGTTGCAATTGCATAAAGCGATGGAAACGTTCTTCTTTCACATCCTCCGGTACTTGATCTGGCATATCGGTCGCAACCGCGCCTTCAACTGGGCTAAATTTAAAGCAACCAACACGATCTAATTGCGCTTCTTTAAGGAAATCTAATAATAACTGGAAATCCTCCTCGGTTTCGCCGGGAAAGCCGACGATAAAGGTGGATCGCAAGGTTAAGTGCGGGCAAATTTCACGCCATTTTTTAATCCGTTCGAGGGTTTTCTCAATAGATCCGGGGCGTTTCATTGCTTTTAAAATTTTTGGGCTGGCATGTTGTAGTGGAATATCCAAATAAGGCAGGATTTTTCCTTGAGCCATCAATGGGATAAGATCATCTACGTGCGGATAAGGATAGACATAATGCAGGCGCACCCAAATGCCTAAAGAGCCGAGTTGTTCACATAGACTGATTAAATTATTTTTAATCGGTTTTCCGTCCCAAAAGACGGTTTTATTTTGATTTTCGCGCCCTTGGTCTAAGGAATAAGCAGATGTATCTTGCGATACTACCAATAATTCTTTAACGCCGGCATTAGCCAAGCGTTTTGCCTCGTCCAAAATTTGGGTGATCGGGCGGCTGTCCAAATCGCCGCGCATGGACGGGATGATACAGAAAGTACAACGATGATCGCAGCCTTCGGAAATTTTAAGATAAGCGTAATGTTTCGGTGTTAATTTCACCCCTTGTGCCGGCACTAGGTTGAGGTATGGATTATATTCCGGTTTCGGCACATATTTGTAGACCTGTGTCATCACCGCTTCATAGCTGTGCGGACCGGTAACCTCTAAGACTTTTGGATGTACTTCGCGAATACGATCTTCTTTAGCGCCCAAGCAACCGGTGACGATCACCTTCCCATTTTCTTCCAGCGCTTCGCCGATAGCTTCTAAAGATTCTTGAACTGCGCTATCAATAAAACCACAAGTATTGACGATAACTAAATCAGCATTTTCATAGCTCGGGATAATGTTATAACCATCAGCACGCAATTCCGTTAAAATGCGCTCGGAATCCACTAAGTTTTTTGGGCAACCTAAACTGACAAAACCAATGTTTGGGGTAGAACTCATAAAAATATCTCAATTATTATTTAAACGCTTAATTTTACCGAAATAATTGCTAAAAGGCGATAAGTACCGAACAAAATGAGAACGAAACGGAATGACGACAATAAGTGAGGGGAAGGGCGGTAAAAAATTGTATCATTTTTGCCACCAATAGCATTAATTCGTCTTTTTTAAATTAAAATAGAGTACAATGATTGAGTTTGACTTTTTATTTGAATATGATTGAGTCGATCGCCAAAAGCGGTTTAAAAGTAACTACACAAGGAGAACAAAATGGCAACACGTAAAGAATTAGCCAATGCAATTCGCTTTTTAAGTATGGACGCCGTCCAAAAAGCGAAGTCAGGCCACCCGGGCGCACCGATGGGCATGGCGGACATTGCAGAAGTATTATGGCGTGATTTTTTAAAGCATAATCCAACCAATCCGAAATGGGCAAACCGCGATAGATTTGTGCTTTCTAACGGACATGGTTCCATGTTGATTTATAGCTTGTTACACCTTACCGGCTATGATCTTTCCATTGGAGATTTAAAACAATTCCGTCAATTACATTCAAAAACTCCGGGGCACCCAGAATACGGTTATGCGCCGGGCGTAGAAACCACAACCGGTCCATTGGGACAAGGGATCACCAATGCAGTAGGTATGGCAATTGCGGAAAAAACCTTAGCGGCACAATTTAACCGCGCGGGTCATGATGTTATTGATCATTATACTTACGCGTTCTTGGGCGATGGTTGTTTAATGGAAGGGATTTCACACGAAGCCTGTTCATTAGCGGGAACCTTAGGCTTGGGCAAATTAATTGCGTTCTATGATGATAATAATATTTCGATTGATGGTCACGTGGACGGTTGGTTTACGGATGATACGCAAAAACGCTTTGAAGCTTACGGTTGGCACGTAATTCCGGCGATTGACGGACATAACTCCGAACAAATTTTAGATGCAGTAAAACAAGCGCAAGCAGAGAAAAACAAACCGACGCTAATTATTTGCAAAACCATTATCGGCTTCGGTTCTCCGAACAAACAAAATAGCCACGATAGCCATGGCGCGCCATTGGGTGATGAAGAAATTGCCTTAACCCGTAAAAATTTAAATTGGAATTATGCGCCATTTGAAATTCCGGCTGAAATTTATGCTGACTGGGATGCCAAAGCGAAAGGTCAAGCAGCGGAAGCTGCATGGAATGAAAAATTCACGACATATGCGAAAGCCTATCCGGAATTAGCCGCGGAATTAAAACGTCGTTTAAGTGGTGAATTACCGGCAAATTGGGCGCAAGAAAGCCAAGCCTTTGTGGAAAAATTGCAAGCTAATCCGGCGAATATTGCCAGCCGGAAAGCCTCACAAAATGCGATTGAAGCCTATGCGAAATTATTACCGGAGTTTTTAGGCGGTTCAGCAGACTTAGCCGGTTCTAACTTAACCTTATGGTCTGGCTCCAAACCAATTCGTGCTACTGAAAACGTCGATGGTAACTATATCAACTACGGTGTGCGTGAATTTGGTATGTCTGCGATCATGAACGGGATTGCATTGCATGGCGGCTTTATCCCTTACGGTGCGACGTTCTTAATGTTTATGGAATATGCACACAATGCCGTGCGCATGGCGGCGTTGATGAAACAACGTGCGTTATTTGTTTATACCCACGATTCTATCGGTTTGGGTGAAGATGGTCCAACTCACCAACCTGTTGAACAAACCAGCGCTTTACGCTTAATTCCAAATCTTGAAACATGGCGCCCTTGTGACCAAGTGGAATCCGCGATTGCGTGGAAAGCGGCGGTTGAACGCCAAGATGGTCCGAGTGCATTAATTTTCACGCGTCAAAACCTCGCACAAATGAACCGCACTTCTGAGCAATTGGAAAACGTGAAACGCGGTGGTTATATCTTGCGTGAATGCTGTGAAAAAGGCGATTGTCCGGATTTGATCTTGATTGCAACCGGTTCCGAAGTGGAATTGGCGATGAAAGCGGCGGAAGCGTTAGATGCAGAAGGAACAAAAGTCCGCGTGGTGTCTATGCCGAATACCAATGTGTTTGATAAACAAGATGCGGCGTATCGCGAAAAAGTCTTGCCAAGTCATGTCACCAAACGTGTGGCAATTGAAGCGGGCATCAGCGATTTCTGGTACAAATATGTGGGCTTTGAAGGTCGCATTGTGGGTATGAACAGCTTTGGTGAATCTGCACCAGCAGACCAATTATTTAAACTATTTGGCTTCACCGTAGAAAACGTGGTCGCGAAAGCAAAAGAAATTTTATAAATTTCGACCGCACTTTGCTACTTAACAAAAAATCCTTGAGTGAAAGCTCAAGGATTTTTGTTTGCTGTGGCTAAGCTATTCCGTTAGGGCAGATTATAGCCCAGCTCACGTGAAATATCTTGCGCGGTTTGTTGAATTTCCTGTAAGAAAAAATCAATACCGATTTGTTGCAACTTGTAAGTTGACATGGAAACCGAAACTGAATATTCCACCTTGCCGAAGAAATCAAAAACCGGGCAGGCGATGCACATCACGCCGATTTCATTTTCCTCGCGATCCATAGCAAATCCTTCTTGGCGCACTGTTGCCAACTCTTTTTCCATTTCCGTTAAATCCGTAATGGTATGTTCGGTTAATTGTTGAATGGCGTTTTGTTGCGTATTCCAATAATAATTTAAGTAATTTTTATTACTTTCGTAAGCCATATAAATTTTTCCCATAGCGGAACAATAAAGCTGTAACCGTTGCCCGATATAGGCTTGTGTTCTTAACATTCCGATAGTTGGCTCCAATTTATAGATCATGATGGCATGATCTTTTTCCCGCTTAGAAAAGTTGACGGTTTCTCCCAACACCAAATTGAGTCTTTCCAAATGTGGCGAGGCAATATGGATAATATTAAGTGAAGCGAGGATTTTTTGCCCAATACCGAGGCATTTGGTGGTCAAGCGGTAGCTACCGGTAGAACTTGCCGGTTGTACAAATCCCTCATCTTGCAGCCCTTGCAACAAACGGTGTACCGTACTTTTATTTAGTTCCGAGATTTCGGCTAATTTCGCTAACGGACAACCGTTCGGGAAGTTACTTAAAATATCAATCAATCTTAATCCACGGATGAGGCTTTGATTTTTCCCATTTCTTTCTTCTGTCATTATTTTTCTCCAATTGGGTTCATCATTTTAGTATAACGAGAGCACTGCCGATAAAAAAATACTATCTTATAAAAATGGGATCTAGATCACAAATTAAGAAAATATAATTTAACTTATTGATTAATAAGGATTTTTATTTATTTTGTTTAGTTGACTTTTTGACCGATAACATATAAATTGTGAAACATTATTTCATAATGTGAAACATGATCACGAAGGAGAATAAGGGAATGAGAGTTTCTTACGATGAATTGAAAGCTGAATTTAAACGCGTTTTATTATCCCGCAATATGCGTGAAGACATTGCTGAAGAATGTGCGATAGTATTTGCTGATACCACTCAAGCCGGCGCCTATTCGCATGGGGTAAACCGCTTTCCGCGCTTTATTCAACAATTGGAAAACGGTGATATTGTGCCAGATGCTGAACCGACAAAAGTATTGTCATTGGGTGCGATTGAGCAATGGGATGCGCATCAAGCGATTGGTAATTTGACTGCGAAAAAAATGATGGATCGTGCCATTGAAGTGGCGAAACAACATGGGGTTGGTATTGTGGCGTTGCGTAATGCAAACCACTGGATGCGCGGTGGAAGCTACGGTTGGCAAGCGGCAGAACAAGGTTATATTGGAATTTGTTGGACTAATGCGTTGGCAGTAATGCCGCCTTGGGGCGCCAAAGAATGTCGTATCGGAACAAACCCACTTATCGTTGCTGTACCAACAACGCCGATTACGATGGTCGATATGTCTTGTTCTATGTATTCTTATGGAATGTTGGAAGTTCACCGTTTAGCCGGACGTCAAACCTTTGTCGATGCTGGTTTTGATGACGATAACAATCCGACACGTGATCCGGCAACAGTGGAGAAAAACCGTCGTTTGATGCCGATGGGATTTTGGAAAGGTTCTGGTTTATCTATTGTATTAGATATGATTGCGACCTTGCTTTCCAATGGGGAATCAACTGCCGCAGTGACCGAAGATAAAGATGATGAATACTGCGTATCTCAAGTCTTTATTGCGATTGAAGTGGATCGTTTAATTGATGGCAAAACCAAAGATGAAAAATTAAATCGCATTATGGAATATGTCAGAACTGCAGAACCGGTGGATCCAAATGTACCGGTACGTTTGCCGGGACATGAATTTACTACCATTTTAGCCGACAATAAAGCAAATGGTATTCCGGTTGATGAGACAGTGTGGGCAAAATTAAAATCGCTTTAAAATGAATAGGATGTGGCGACCACATCCTTCATTTATATAAAGTGCGGTCAAAAATTTTACTATTTTAAAAGAGGTGCTTATGTTTTTTGGACATATTTCTCAAGTTGTAGAAAATCGCTATCCGAAAGCGGTACTTGCTGCATTAGATTATCTTAAAAATACTGACTTTGATAAATTGGCGGCGGGGCGTTATCCGTTGCATGGCGAAAGCTATGTGCAGGTGTTGGAATTGGAAACGCAGACAAAAGAAAATTATTTACCTGAAGTACATCGTCAATATTTGGATGTGCAGTATTGGCATCGTGGTAGCGAACGCATGGGGGTTGCTCCGGATTTGGGCAATAATAAGGTGGCGCAAGATTATGATACAGAACGGGATGTTTTGTTTTACGCCGATGTTGAAAATGAACAGGAAATCTTCTGTCGCGAAGGGAATTTTGCGGTTTTCTTCCCTGAAGATGTGCATCGTGGCGCTTGTCGGGCGGAAGAAACTGGAAAAATTAAAAAAGTCGTAGTGAAAATTGCGGTAAGCGAATTGTAGGAGTCAATTATGAAATCCTTTGCAATCTGGGTTGGCAAAGCAATTGAGGCGCTGGTGGTGCTGATTTTATCTGCAATGTCAATTTTGGTTTTTTTAAACGTGGTATTGCGCTATGGCTTTAACAGCAGTATTAATGTGACCGAAGAAGTTTCACGTTATATGTTTGTTTGGTTGGCATTTTTAGGCACGATTTTAGCCTTCAATGAAAACCAGCACGTCAACGTGGGCGTTTTGGTAGATAAATTATCGCCGAAAAAACGTAATATTTTAGGTATTGTGACTGACTTAGCGATGCTTTATTGCTGTTATTTAATTATCGATGGCGGTTGGATTCAATATGTATTGAATTTGGATAATTATGCGCCGATTTCAGGTTTACCACAAGGGATTACGTTCTTAGCCAGCGTGATTGCAGGCGCATTAATGGGCGTTTTATTAATCGCACGCTTAGTTTCCAGAGTGGGTTTATTAGTGAAAGGAGAGCAATAAGATGGCAGTTGTAATTTTCCTTGTCGTATTATTGGGTGCGATTCTTCTGGGGATTCCGGTGGCGTTTTCGCTGTTGATTTGCGGTATCGCTTTAATGTTGCATTTGGATTTATTTGATTCTCAAATTTTAGCGCAACAATTAGTGAGTGGTGCGGATAGTTTTTCGTTAATGGCAATTCCGTTTTTCGTATTAGCCGGTGAAATTATGAATGAAGGCGGTTTGTCAAAACGGATCATTGATTTACCGATGAAATTAGTTGGACACAAACGTGGCGGTTTAGGTTTTGTGGCAATTCTTGCTGCGATGATTATGGCGAGTCTTTCCGGTTCCGCAGTGGCGGATACCGCAGCGGTTGCCGCGATGTTGTTACCTATGATGAAAACCACCGGTTATCCGATGAATCGTTCTGCAGGTTTGATTGGTACTGCCGGGATTATCGCGCCGATTATTCCACCCTCCATTCCGTTTATCGTATTTGGCGTGGCAAGTGGAGTTTCTATTACTAAATTATTCTTAGCCGGTATTTTCCCTGGAGTTTTAATGGGGGTAGCATTAGCGGCACTTTGGTGGTGGCAAGCAAAACGTTTGAATTTGATGACCTTCTCTAAAGCGAGCAAACAAGATCTATGCATTTCCTTTAAAAACAGTATTTGGGCATTATTATTACCGGTGATTATTATCGGTGGATTCCGCTCCGGTATGTTTACACCGACGGAAGCCGGTGCGGTGGCGGCGTTCTATGCATTAGTCGTATCGCTGTTTGTTTATCGCGAATTGAAATTTAGAGATTTGTATCGCGTGGTCTTAGCAGCGGGTAAAACGACGGCGGTAGTGATGTTCTTGGTGGCGTCTGCTAACGTGACCGGTTGGTTAATCACCGTTGCAGAGTTACCGCAAATGTTGACCGATTTACTTGAACCGTTGATTGATTCTCCGCAATTATTGTTAGTGGTAATTATGATTGCTGTATTTATTATCGGTATGGTGATGGATTTAACGCCGACCGTGTTGATTTTAACGCCGGTATTAATGCCATTAATCCAAGAAGCAGGAATTGACCCAGTTTATTTTGGTGTACTATTTATTCTTAATACCTCAATTGGCTTGATTACACCACCGGTCGGCAACGTATTGAACGTGATTACCGGTGTGTCGAAGTTACCATTTGATCAAGCCGCAAGCGGGGTTTTACCTTATATGGCAATGATGGTGTGCTTATTAATTTTATTTCTTATCTTCCCGTCACTGATTTTAGTCCCGTTAAGCTGGATGTTGTAATAATGCTAGTGGCGAGTAACACAGATCACATGTTGCCCAACATAACGCTCAATAGGAGAAACTTATGAAACTTTTCGATTTAAAAAAACTTGCTATCTTAGTTGCCGGTGTCGCTGTATTTACCGCCAATACTGCCTCTGCCGAAATGAGCCTACGTTTTGGTTATGAAGCACCACGTAGCGACAGTCAACACGTTGCTGCAAAAAAATTCAATGAATTATTGGAGCAAAAAACCAACGGAGAAATGAAATTAAAACTCTTCCCAGACAGCACATTAGGTAATGCGCAAACCATGATTTCCGGTGTACGTGGCGGTACTATCGATCTTGAAATGTCCGGTTCACCAAACTTCACTGGTTTAGTACAACGTTTAAATGTTATCGATATTCCGTTTATTTTCAAAGATCGTGAACACGTGTATAAAGTATTGGATGGTGAAATTGGTCAAGGTTTATTGAAAGAATTAGAACAACACGGATTAAAAGGTTTAGCTTTCTGGGATGTGGGTTTCCGTGCATTTTCTAATTCCAAACATACCGTGACCAAACCGGAAGACATTAAAGGTTTGAAAGTGCGTACTAACCAAAATCCGATGTATATTGAAGCCTTTACATTATTAGGCGGCAACCCAGTGCCAATGCCATTATCTGAACTTTATACTGCGTTGGAAACACGCGCAGTGGATGCACAAGAACATCCAATTGGTATTTTCTGGTCATCTAAATTATATGAAGTACAAAAATATTTAAGTTTATCTAACCATGGTTACACTCCGTTAATTGTGGTGATGAACAAAGCGAAATTCGATGCGCTTTCTCCTGAACTACAAAAAGCGATGGTTGAAGCGGCGCAAGAAGCCGGTCAATTCCAACGTGATTTGAACGTGAAAAATGAGAAAGAAATTATCGAAAATCTGCGTAAAGAGGGCGTAGAAGTGACAGAAACCATTAACCAAGCACCATTTAAAGCGATTGTGGAAGAAAAAGTACGTAAATCTTTCATTGATCAAAATGGTGATGAGTTAATTAAACAAGTGGATGCATTAGCACAATAATTTTTCGCATCAAAGTGCGGTTAAAAATCTTAAAATTTTGACCGCACTTTTCTTACTACTTAAGCAAGGAATAAGAAATGAATTACTACCTGGGGATAGATTGCGGCGGAACCTTTGTCAAAAGCGCCTTGTTTGATCAACATGGGCAACTTTTTGGCATGGCGCGAGAGAATGTGTCGGTTATCAGTGAACAGGCGGGTTATGCCGAACGTGACATGGAGCAACTGTGGCAAGTGTGTGCCAAGGTAGTACGTCAAACTATCGAGCAAAGTGGTGTGGCGCCGACGTTGATTAAAGGCGTTGGTATTTCTGCGCAGGGCAAAGGGGCGTTTTTGTTAGACAAGCAAAATCGACCATTGGGACGCGCAATTTTATCATCTGATCAGCGTTCATTGGACATTGTCAAACGCTGGCAAGCCGAACAAATTCCGCAAAAATTATACCCAATTACACGCCAAACCCTTTGGACGGGGCATCCCGTGTCAATTTTACGTTGGATCAAAGAAAATCAACCGGAACGTTATCAACAAATCGGTTCCGTGTTAATGTCGCACGATTATTTACGTTTTTGCTTAACCGGCAGCTTGCATTGTGAAGAAACCAATATTTCCGAATCCAATTTATACAATATGGCTAAAGGTTGTTATGATTTATCGTTGGCGGAATTATTGGGATTAGAAAGTATTTTTGATAAATTACCGCCAGTGGTACAATCTGATGAAATCGCTGGTTCTGTCAGCAAACACGCCGCAGAATTATGCGGTTTGACAGAAGGAACACCGGTGGTGGGAGGATTATTTGACGTTGTTTCCACCGCACTTTGCGCCGGCTTGGATGATGAAACGAAATTAAATGTGGTGCTGGGAACCTGGTCTGTGGTCAGCGGCATTACTGATTATATCGATCCTCAGCAACATTTACCGTTTGTGTACGGGCGTTATGCCAAAAAAGGGCAATATATTGTGCATGAAGCCAGCCCGACATCGTCTGGTAACTTAGAATGGTTTGTGAAACAATTTGGTCATTTAAGTTATGAACAAATTAACCAAGGCATTGCTGATTTGGCGCCCGCAAGTAGTTCTGTGTTATTTGTTCCATTTTTATATGGTTCCAATGCGGGCTTAGGGATGCAGGCGGGCTTTTACGGAATGCAAGCGCATCACAGCCAAATGCACTTATTACAAGCTGTCTATGAGGGGGTGTTGTTTAGCTTGATGCATCATTTGGAACGTATGTTGCAACGTTTCCCGCAAACCAATGTGTTGCGTGTGACCGGTGGACCGACGAAATCAGCCGTCTGGATGCAAATGTTGGCAGATTTGACCGGTCGTCGTTTAGAAGTGCCGGCGGTTGAGGAAACGGGTTGTCTTGGTGCTGTTTGGATGGCAATGCAAGCGACGGGGTTGACCGAAGCACCGCAAGCCTTGCGTACGGAGATGCAAGTATTTACCCCAAATGCGCAACATTTTGCGGCTTACAATAAAAAATATCAGCGTTATCAACAATTTGTTAATGCGTTAAAAACATTGTTATAGATCTTAATTGCTACTGAAACGGAGTCTCGAATGAGAAAACATAAACTCGGTATTTATGAAAAAGCATTACCTAAAAATATTAGTTGGCAAGATCGTTTATCTATTGCCAAAGTGTGCGGATTTGATTTTGTGGAAATTTCCATTGATGAAACTGACGAACGTTTAGCGCGTTTGGATTGGACAAAAGAAGAACGTATTGAATTAGTTAAAGCCATTATTACTACCGGCGTGACTATTCCGTCTATGTGTCTATCCGGTCATCGTCGTTTCCCATTTGGTAGTCGCGATGAAAAAACGCGTCAAAAAGCCTATGAAATTATGGAAAAAGCCATTCAATTAGCGGTAGATTTAGGCATTCGTACCATTCAATTAGCGGGTTATGACGTTTATTATGAAGAACAGGATGAACAAACCATTGCCCGTTTCCAACAAGGTTTAGAATGGGCAACTGAATTAGCGGCAAGTAATCAGGTGACTCTCGCAGTTGAGATCATGGATACAAAATTTATGAGTTCGATTTCTCGTTGGAAAAAATGGGATGAGATCATCAAATCGCCTTGGTTTACTGTGTATCCTGACTTGGGCAATTTAACCGCGTGGAATGATAATGTGGCGGAGGAATTGCAATTAGGCATTGATAAAATTTCGGCAATTCACTTAAAAGACACTTACAAAGTGACTGACACTTGTCCAGGGCAATTCCGTGACGTACCATTTGGTGATGGATGCGTGGATTTTGTCAGCTGCTTTGCGACCTTGCAAAAATTAAATTATCGTGGCGCCTTTTTAATTGAGATGTGGACGGAAAAATCTGCTGAACCGATTTCCGATATTATTCAAGCGCGCCAATGGATCGAACAAAAAATGAAAGAAGGGGGTTTTCAATGTTAGAGCAACTTAAACAGCAAGTATTAGAAGCGAATTTAGCGTTACCAAAACATAATTTGGTTACCTTTACATGGGGAAATGTTTCAGCGATCGATCGCGAAAAAAATCTTGTGGTGATCAAGCCATCTGGCGTGGACTACGAGGTGATGAAAGCGGAAGATATGGTCGTGGTAGATTTATTCAGCAGTAAGGTCGTTGAAGGTAGCAAAAAACCGTCTTCCGATACCCCGACACATTTGGAATTATATCGCCAATTCCCAACAATTGGCGGTATTGTGCATACCCATTCTCGCCATGCCACCATTTGGGCGCAAGCAGGACAAGATCTCATTGCCACGGGAACTACCCATGCGGATTATTTCTATGGTGCCATTCCTTGTACCCGTCGCATGACTCAAGCGGAAATTCAAGGCGAATACGAATTGGAAACCGGCAAAGTCATCGTAGAAACCTTCCAAAAGCGCGGTATTGATCCGAAAGATATTCCGGCAGTATTGGTCAATAGTCACGGACCTTTTGCTTGGGGAACAGATGCGGATAATGCGGTACACAATGCTGTTGTGCTGGAAGAAATCGCTTATATGAATTTATTTAGTCGTCAATTAAACCCGGGTTTACAACCAATGCAACAAGATTTGTTAGATAAACATTATCTGCGTAAACACGGTAAAAATGCTTACTACGGTCAATAATTTCGCCGGAGGATATAAAATGGCAAAACCTTTATTGCAAATTGCATTGGATTCCCCGACGCTGGAAAAAGCCTTATGGGATGCCAAGCAAGCTGAAAATAGCGTTGATATTATCGAAGCCGGTACCATTTTAGCCTTTGGTGAAGGAATGAAAGGCATTG
The DNA here is from genome assembly GCA_900454475.1 of [Pasteurella] mairii. Lineage (GTDB taxonomy): Bacteria > Pseudomonadota > Gammaproteobacteria > Enterobacterales > Pasteurellaceae > Actinobacillus_B > Actinobacillus_B mairii. The sequence goes on along the minus strand of UGSS01000002.1, from coordinate 48,782 downwards.
CGGTTTTACGCGCATTACATCCGAATCATATTATTGTATGCGATTTAAAAACCACCGATGGCGGCGCCATGTTGGCAAAAATGGCGTTTGAAGCCGGCGCTGATTGGCTCACCGTTTCCGCTGCGGCACATCCAGCAACCAAAGCCGCGTGTAAAAAAGTGGCGGATGAGTTTAACGCACAGCATCCTAACGCTAAAGTCAAAAAAGAAATTCAAATTGAAATTTATGGCAACTGGTCCTTAGAGGACGCTAAAGCTTGGGTAGAAAGCGGTATTACACAAGCGATTTATCATCGTTCTCGCGATGCGGAATTAGCCGGTAAAACATGGACAACGGAAGATATTCATTTAATGCAAAAATTATCTGATTTAGGCATCCAATTATCCATTACCGGCGGTATTATCCCGGAAGATATTCATTTATTTAAAGAGATTAAAAATGTCAAAGCATTTATCGCCGGACGAGCGCTAGTTGGTGAAAAAGGACAAGAAACAGCCGACAAACTTCGCGCGGAAATTGATGCTTATTGGGAATAAAACTCGCCAAATTTTGACCGCACTTTATATAAAAAATCCTTGTGTTTTGGCACAAGGATTTTTTGCTTATAGATGAAAGATTATGCTACTTTTTCTTTTTGTTTTGTCTGATAAGCGACAAGTATCGTAAAGATAATAGCGGCAAGTACAGACATAAAGTCAGCTCCAACCCAGAAATAAGATAGGCTGTTGAAATCATAAATTTTGTTACCGGCTGCATCGATAATGGTGGTTTTATCGATCATAATACCTGTTAAAATTTCCCCGGCGGCAGCGCCCGCATAACCAAATACGCCCATCATGCCGAGTGCAATTCCGGAGGCTGATTTATGTGAAATGTCTGTTGCTAATAATCCGCCAAGGAAGCAAAGTTGAATGCCTAATGTAATGCCGAATACAGATAAAGCAATAATTGAGAACCATGTATTTCCTGCCGGTGCAAATAAGAATGCGGCTAGTGATATTGCATTTAATAGGCTCACTACGACAGTCATCATGTTGCGTTTACCTTTTAAAAAGCGATCTGATAACCAACCTGAAACGATAGTACCTAAAATACCAACGATACTGTTCACACTAATGATAGATGCAGCTTCTATAGTGGTATATCCTTTTCCATTTTCTAAGAAAAATACTCCCCAACTGTTCACACCATAGCGCCCAATATACATACAGCAAGAAGCAACCGCTAATACCCAAATCGCAGGGTTTTTGATAACTGCCCATTGGTGTTTTAAAACCTCTTTGTTATCCAACTCCTCTTGTTTTTCCATTGGGATGATAGGTTTAAAACCGCAAGCAGCTGGTGAATCTTTCATAAACATCATGGCGACTAACACTCCGAGTAATCCCATAATTCCCGCAAAGGTAAAGCCAAAACGATAGCCGAATGTAGTAATAATTGCCGCGGTGACAACAAAAGTAATACCTTCACCAACGTTGTGTGCTACAGACCAAAAGCCATAATAAGAACCTCGTTCTTTATCATCATACCAGCGAGAAAGTGCCACAACACAAGGGCCGACCCCCATGGATTGAACCCAACCATTAAACGCCCAAATAATGGTGAGGACAATGGCACTGGTATTCATTCCCATAATAAAATTACATAATGCAGAAAAGAATAATCCTACAGAAAGATAACGAACTATGTTGGAATGATCTGCTACCGCACTATTTACAAATTTCCCTACTGCATAAGTTACAAAGATAGCTGAACCAATAACACCAAGTTCGGTAGGCGTCAAAACATTATTATTGACTAAAGCAGGTTTAGCAACATTAAAAGAGAGGCGGCATACATAATAAATAGCATATGCAAAAGAAAATGCCCAAAAAGATTTCATCCTCGTACTTTTAAACATTTTATCGGTATAATCTTTTAATGGAATTGCTGGGCTAGCTTTAAAAAAGTTTAAAACAGACATAATAATACTCCTTGTTTAAATTGAGTTTCTAATCGTTTCTAATTTCTCAAATACAGCACTACAACTTGCTAAAATATAATTACCTTTTAATAATCCATCATTATTTAAAAAATCATTGGTTTTTCCACCAGCTTCCGTTACAAGTAAAATACCGGCTAAACAATCCCAAGCATTGATATGAGGTTCAAAATAGCCAATTAATCTACCGGCAGCTACATAAGCTAATGTCAAGGCACCGGAGCCATTACGAACATACATTCCTCCATCAAGTAAAACTTGATTTATAAAAGGAACAAATGTGGTTGCAGGTACTCGATGAGACATTCCTAAACCAACAAGTCCATCTTTTAGTGAATTGGCTTGAGCCACAGAAATGGGTTGTTGATTTATAAATGCGCCTTGTCCTTTCATGGCATGGAATAGTTCTTGATGTAAGGGATCATAAATTACGCCTACAACAATCTCTTGTTTGTACATCACCGCTATTGAAATACACCAAGCGTGTAATCCATATAAAAATGGACTTGTGCCATCTATAGGATCTACGACCCAGCAAAATTCGCGATCTATTCCGTCTGCACCACTTTCCTCCCCAAGAAAGCCATCATCAGGAAAATGGGCTTGCAAGGCACGCTTAATTTCTTTTTCAACTGTTTGATCTGCTATGCTGACGAGATCTTGTTTTTCCCCTTTTTTGCATTGAACTTCTAATTGGTTACGATTAATGTAAAAATCCAATGCAATTTTTCCAACATCTTTTATTAATGTTTTCGCAAATAAATAACGTTTTTGAATTTCTGTATCCATATTTAGTCTCCCAAAATTAAAAATACAGTTTGATTAAAACATAAATTCTGAAATATATAAATTTCAAAATGTTAATTTTGATTGATAGATCACAAAAAGCATAAAATTGAAGAAAATCTTAATAATAATCAAATTATTATTTTTATTATCAATAAAGTTTAAATTTTATAAAAATATTATTTTTAATTATTTTTGAAAAATAAATTTCATTATGTAATCAAATTTTGTATTCAATGTTTATTGTTAGGTTATATTGATATTATTAGAGAAGTGAAAAAAGAAATTATGAATAGATAAGGGGAATTAATCAGATACTTTGGTAATATTTTGTGATTGATAGAAAACACAATATCCAATAAGCCATTGGGGAGGCTTATTGGATAAATTTGGTAAAATATAAATTTTGTTGTCGTAGGATTTGTATAGGGTTAATACAAACGCTCAGACATTGCGAGCCAATCAGCTTTGAATTCGCGACGCATATTATTGATAGCATCAATAATATCGTGGTGAACTAATTGTTCATTTTGAATGCCAACGCAATAGCCACCTTTGCCTTGTAATAATAAATCGACGGCATAAACACCCATGCGGGAACCGAGGATGCGGTCAAAGGCACAAGGTGTACCACCACGTTGAATGTGCCCAAGGATGGTAGCTCGCGTTTCATGTCCGACGCGAGCTTCAATTTCTTTAGCAAGCGCATTTACATCACAAATTAACTCGGTAATTACGATAATGGCATGGCGTTTACCTTTGATAATACTACGTTCAATTTGTTGGATCAGTTCTTCGCGGTTAAATTCCACTTCTGATGCCACGATATATTCGCAGCCACCGGCGATCCCAGCAGAGATGGTTAAATCGCTACAATGTCTGCCCATGATTTCTACGATGGAAATGCGTTGGTGGGAGCTTGAAGTATCGCGTAAACGGTCGATGGCTTCTACCGCAGTTTCAAGCGCAGTTTGATAGCCGATGGTATAGTCGGTACCGGCAACGTCGTTGTCAATGGTTCCCGGGATCCCGACACAAGGGAAACCGTGTTCTTCAGTGAGTAATTTCGCCCCCATATAAGAACCGTCCCCGCCGATAACGACTAAGGCGTCAATGCCATGAGAACGTAAAATTTCCGCACATTTAGCGCGAATTGCCGGATCTTTAAATTCAGGGAACCGTGCCGAACCAAGGAAAGTACCGCCACGATTGATGACGTCAGAGACGCTGTAACGGGTTAACTGCTTGATTTTATTGTTATAAAGTCCTTTATAGCCTTCATAAATACCATAAACTTCAAGCCCTTCTGATAACGCTGCGCGAACCACGCCTCGGATCGCGGCATTCATCCCCGGTGCGTCACCACCGCTGGTTAAAACAGCAATTTTTCTAATCATAGATTACACCTATTTAAGTTTAAAAATAAATACTAAAATTGCGCCTAGATTACACTATTCACGATTTCCGCTCTACAAAAATTTTGTGAATTACATCACATTTTGATCTAGCTTATGATTTTCCCGTTGAACCACACTGGTCGGCTCGTGATGAATAACAATATCCACATGAGAAAAGGCAGTGGTTAAGCGTTTTTCCAACTTATCCGTAATCTCATGAGCCGCTAAAAAGGATAAATGATCATCTAACTCCAAATGAAATTGGATAAAGCGCGTTGCGCCGGAGCGACGTGTTCGCAGGTCATGAAACCCTAAGATATTGGGATCATCTAAGATAATCTGTGTAATTTGATCAATTTCATCTTGCGGCAAAGCGCGATCGAGTAAAAACTGAATAGCATCAAATAGCATTTTTAATGCACTGGTTAAAATATACAAGGCAATCAAAATCGCAAAAATGGCATCTGCTAGGATAAAGCCAAAATCGGTTAAAAGTAAGGACAATAGGATGGCAATATTCATAAACAAATCCGTTTTATAGTGCAGGCGATCTGCTTTGATCGCCGGGCTGTCTGTTTGTTGGATAACACGCCCTTGAAACCACACTAAAAATAACGTGGCAAGGATAGAAAAAGCGATAACGGCTAAACCGAGATGGGTATTAGTTAGCGGTTGTGGGGCATTGAGACGGTGAATACCTTGTAGTAAGAGAAAAATTGCCGATCCGGAAATAAATGCGCTTTGTGCCATTGCCGCTAAGGATTCTGCTTTGCCATGACCAAAGGAATGATTGTCATCCGCCGGCATTAAGGCAAAGCGCAAAATCAGCATATTCATAAAGGAAGCCAACAGATCCAACATTGAATCGGTAATGGACGCCAACATACTGACTGATCCGGTTTTCCACCAAGCTAAGCCTTTGATCAAAATTAATATAAGGGCAGTAAAAACTGCCAAATTCGCGGCAGTTTTTACTTGTTTTGAATAGGCATTATTCATTACCACATCCCCAATTCCAATTCGCTTTCATTAAATTTTTCAACTCCTTATCAACCACATAGCGTTTTAAATAGTTCGCAATTTTGACATTGTTCATATTCATCAGCTTTTTATTTTTTGCCACTTTAAGGGAGTATTGATATTGGACAAATCCACATTGCGGTATATTTTTTCCTTTAGCCACATCTACTTGCCAATTTTTATTGCGCGCGGAAGGTGCATAAATCACATAAGAATACAGCGTATGATTTTTTTCATATAATTTAAAATATTCGACGCCAGTTTTTTTATACACTTTCTTGCGCAAGGCAATGCGTTCTTTAAAATCGCGTTTTGGGCTACGATCTAACAATAATTCCACCGCACTTTGCCAATTTTCCAGCGTATCTTCTTTTTTTAAATACATATAATGTCCTACTTTGCCCAAATCCTGTTGCAACGCCAAATAAAAGCTTTTATTGCCATGATTAATCATTTTTGGCGCGGATAACTGGGGTTGTGATGAGCAAGCACTTAACAAAAGTGCGGTTAAAATAACGACAATTTTTTTCATCTTATTCTGCTAAATCCCGTTTAAAAATAAATTCTTGTTTACTTGAGGCTACTTCGTCAAAACGATAACCGCCTAAATCAAATTGTTTTAATTGTTCGACTTCGGTTAAACGATTTTGAATAATATAGCGACACATTAATCCACGCGCCTTTTTAGCATAAAAACTGATCACTTTATATTTGCCATTTTTATTATCCAAAAACACCGGTTTAATAATCGTTGCCTTTAACTGCGCTTTACGCACCGATTTATAATATTCGTCAGAGGCTAAATTGACTAAAATATTATCCCCTTGTTCATCAATAGCTTGCTGTAAATATTGAGTGATAATATTGCCCCAAAACGCATATAAATCTTTACCTTGCGAATTATGTAATTTAGTTCCCATTTCTAAACGATAGGCTTGCATCAAATCCAGTGGGCGTAAAAGCCCGTACAAACCGGATAACATCCGTAAATGAGATTGTGCAAACAAAATATCTTCGGCGGAAAGGGTTTCCACTTCCAAACCGGTGTAAACATCACCTTTAAAGGCATAAATTGCAGCACGTGCATTTTCTTCAGTATGCTCACGTTGCCATTGAGCAAAACGCGCCACATTGAGTCCCGCTAATTTATCGCTAATTGACATCAACGACGCGACCTCTGCTGGGCTTAATTGACGGCAAATTTGAATAAGCTGTTCACTATATTCCGTTAATAAAGGCTGTGAAAATGGTAAATTTTTCACCGCACTTTCAAAATCCAGCGTTTTGGCTGGAGAAATAATGGCTAACATATGAATTTTCCTATAATGAATGTCGTATTTATTGAGGCGTAATTTGCCAGTTAATTTCCGTTAATTGATGTTGACGCAAATAAGCATTGGTTTTTAAAAAATGCTGGCAAGTAAAAAAACCTCGATGTGCGGATAATGGCGAAGGGTGTGGCGCAGTTAGCACATAATGTTTTTGCCGGTTAATAAACTGCCCCTTTTTTTGCGCATGACTTCCCCACAACAAAAATACCAAATGGTCGCGATATTGATTAAGTGCCTCAATAACGCGATCGGTAAACGTTTCCCAACCAAAATGAGCATGTGAATTTGCCAGTCCCTGTTCAACGGTCAATACTGTATTTAACAGCAATACCCCCTGTTGAGCCCATTGTACTAAGTAACCGTAGTTGTCTGGGATAACAAAATCAGCAAAATCATTTGACAAGGCTTTGTAAATATTTTGTAACGAAGGTGGTGGTTGCACACCTGGGCGCACAGAAAATGCTAATCCATGTGCCTGATTGGGGCGGTGGTAAGGATCTTGCCCTAAAATCACTACTTTTACCTGATCAAATTCAGTCAGTTTAAATGCAGTAAATATATCTTCTATCGGTGGAAAAACTACCTTACCGGCATTTCTCGCCTCTTGTACTTGGCGTAAAATATGTTGAAAATAAGGCTGTACTTTTTCTTGACCAATTGCCTCTTTCCACGTTTTCATATTATCCCCTTATCACTGGAATAGTTATGTGTTTCATTATAAATAACCTCACATAAAATTAATAGATTTATTGCATAACGTTAGTGTAAGGAAAATAAAATGTTAAATTTTAGTTGTAATAAATCTCATTAATTTTAATATTTTTTGATTTGTATCAATTTCAATAAATTAGTTTTAAAAAACAATCTGATTTATATCAAAATATTTGAAAGCCTCAAATTTTTTGCTAAAATTGTTGTCAATTTAAACAAACTAACACGCCAACTTAGGAGGCATTATGATTAAAGGTATTCAAATTACACAAGCGGCGAATGACAACCTATTAAATTCATTTTGGTTATTGGATAGCGAAAAAGGTGAAGCTCGTTGTTTATGTGCCAAAGGCGATTTCGCTGAAGATCAAGTGGTTGCAGTAAGCGAATTAGGTCAAATCGAATATCGCGAATTACCAGTTGACGTTGCACCGACAGTAAAAGTAGAAGGTGGTCAACACTTAAACGTCAACGTATTACGTCGTGAAACCTTAGAAGATGCGGTAAAACACCCTGAAAAATATCCGCAATTAACTATCCGTGTTTCCGGTTATGCTGTGCGTTTCAATTCCTTAACGCCAGAACAACAACGTGATGTAATTACTCGTACTTTCACTGAAAGTTTATAATTACTCGCCAAACGCCATATCACGCTCTTGCCGCCAAAGTGAGAGCGTTTTTTTGGTCCAAGGTTTAAAGGACAAATAAGCCTCATAGCGCATTTATTCACTTTATCGTTTTGTGGTGTTAAAAATCGTTATATTGAATTTTCGCATTTTATCGTCACAAAAAATTTGCTAAAAAATTACCGCACTTTCCGCTATTCATATGGCGTATTTCTTGATATTCAGGTACAATCCCACAGTTAAACCTTAGTTAAATTTAAGTATTACATTATTTATAACAATATGAAGAATATCAGAAACTTTTCAATTATTGCTCACATTGATCATGGTAAATCAACGCTTTCGGATCGTTTAATTCAAACCTGTGGCGGGCTTTCCGATCGTGAGATGGCGGAGCAAGTTTTAGACTCGATGGATTTAGAACGTGAGCGCGGAATCACTATTAAAGCGCAAAGCGTGACTTTAAATTACCAAGCAAAAGATGGCGAAACCTATCAATTAAATTTTATTGATACACCGGGACACGTGGACTTTTCTTACGAAGTCTCTCGTTCTTTAGCTGCGTGTGAAGGCGCGCTGTTGGTGGTGGATGCGGGGCAAGGAGTGGAAGCGCAAACTTTAGCTAACTGTTACACCGCCATTGAGATGAATTTGGAAGTCGTGCCGATTTTAAACAAAATCGATTTGCCGGCGGCAGATCCGGAACGTGTTGCCGAAGAAATTGAAGATATCGTGGGCATTGATGCGCTAGATGCGGTGCGTTGTTCTGCCAAAACTGGACAAGGTATCGAAGAGGTTTTAGAAGAAATTGTGCGTAAAATTCCGGCACCGGAAGGCGATCCGAATGCTCCATTGCAAGCCTTGATCATTGACTCTTGGTTTGATAATTATTTGGGCGTTGTGTCCTTGGTGCGGATTAAAAATGGCGTGTTACGTAAAGGCGATAAGATCAAAGTCATGTCCACCGGTCAATCTTATAACGTGGATCGCTTGGGGATTTTTACGCCGAAACAAGTGGATACCGCGCAATTAAATTGCGGAGAAGTTGGCTGGGTGGTTTGTGCGATCAAAGATATTTTAGGCGCGCCGGTAGGCGATACTTTAACCTCACACAATAATCCGGCAACCTCGGTGTTACCGGGCTTTAAAAAAGTCAAACCGCAAGTATATGCGGGGCTTTTCCCGATCAGTTCTGATGATTATGAGGCATTTCGTGATGCGTTGGGCAAACTTAGCTTAAACGACGCGTCATTATTCTATGAACCGGAAAATTCTACCGCACTTGGCTTTGGTTTCCGCTGCGGCTTCTTGGGTCTGTTACACATGGAAATTATTCAAGAGCGTTTGGAACGTGAATACAACTTGGATTTGATTACAACAGCGCCGACGGTCGTATATGAAGTGGAACAAACCAACGGAGAAGTTGTCTATGTTGATAGTCCGGCAAAATTGCCGCCGCTAAATAATATTGCGGAAATTCGTGAACCGATTGCGGAATGTAATATGTTATTGCCGCAAAGTTATTTGGGGAATGTGATCACCCTGTGTGTCGAAAAGCGCGGCGTACAAACCAATATGGTTTACCATGGTAACCAAGTGGCGTTAACTTACGAAATCCCAATGGGCGAAGTGGTATTGGATTTCTTCGACCGTTTAAAATCTACCTCGCGCGGTTATGCCTCCTTGGATTATGGTTTTAAACGTTTCCAAGCCTCTGATATGGTGCGCGTGGATATTATGATTAACGGTGAGCGCGTGGATGCGTTAGCGTTGATTGTACATAAAGATAATGCGCAATATCGTGGACGTGAGTTGGTGGAAAAAATGCGTGAGTTAATTCCGCGTCAACAGTTTGATATTGCTATTCAAGCGGCAATCGGCAACCATATCATTGCGCGTTCGACGGTGAAACAATTACGTAAAAACGTCTTGGCGAAATGTTATGGTGGCGACGTAAGTCGTAAGAAAAAATTGTTGCAAAAACAAAAAGAGGGTAAAAAACGCATGAAATCCTTAGGCAACGTTGAGGTTCCTCAAGAGGCATTTTTAGCGATTTTACATGTAGGAAAAGATAATTAAGGATGGTTATGTCTAAATCTAATCTGTTTTTCATTATTTTAATTGCCTTGGGTTATGGTGTTTGGAAATGGCTGGATTACCTTGCGCTACCAAATACGTTTACCATTTTATTAATTATTCTGACCGCACTTTGCGGAGCGTTATGGTGCCACTATCGCTTTATTGCGCAACCGAAACGCCAACGCCAAATTGCGCGTGCCGAACAACGTTCGGGCAAAGCCTTAAGCGAAGAAGAAAAAGCTAAAATTGAGCCGGTATCGGAAGGTGTTGAGTTTTTATCTTCTCTTTTTCCTGTGTTAGCGTTTGTTTTAATTTTGCGTTCGTTTATTGTTGAACCGTTCCAAATTCCTTCCGGTTCTATGGAGCCGACATTGCGTGTAGGCGATTTTTTGCTGGTTGAAAAATATGCGTATGGCATTAAAGATCCGGTTTTCCAAAATACGATTATGAAAACCGGCAAGGTACAGCGAGGAGATGTTATTGTATTTAAAGCACCACCGGAGCCAAACGTTGATTATATTAAACGGGTTATCGGGCTGCCGGGCGACCGCGTGATTTATAATGAAGCAACTCGCCATATCCGCGTGATTTACGGTAAGGATGGGAAAGAATGCAGCGTTGATTGCATCAGCAAAGAATTTATTTATAGCGATCCACAACCGGATAAAGACTTTTTGGTGCGCGTTGGCGCCAGCAATGGAAAAACGATTTTCGGCAATTTTCATCCATTAGTGGTAACAGAAAGTGGCGATGTTGAACATCAAATTCATTGGGATCCAGAACCGCCTTTTGCGTTGTATATGTACAAAGATTTTGTTAAACAACAAAATTATGAAACAGAATGGTTAGTTCCTGAAGGGCAATACTTTGTGATGGGCGATAATCGCAATCACAGCGCCGATAGCCGCTTTTGGGGATTTGTGCCAGAAAAAAATATTGTCGGCAAAGCAAGTTATATTTGGTTAAGTTTGGATAAATCCGAGGGCGAATGGCCGAAAGGATTACGTTTTGATCGAATGTTCAGCGAAATTAAATAATGATGAAACACTTAGACAGATTGCAACGCAAAATCGGTTATCAATTTAAGCAAGAAGCGTTGTTAAAACAAGCCTTAACTCATCGTAGCGCAGCGAAAGTACATAATGAGCGCCTTGAGTTTTTGGGTGATGCGATTTTGAATTTCACCATCGCCGAAGCGCTCTACCACCAGTTTCCGCACAACAACGAAGGTGAACTTAGTCGTATGCGGGCGACGTTGGTGCGCGAGCAAACCCTTGCCGAATTAGCGCGCGAGTTTGAATTGGGCGAATATATGCTGCTAGGACCCGGCGAATTAAAAAGTGGCGGTTTTCGACGCGAATCTATTTTAGCGGATTGCGTTGAAGCAGTGATCGGCGCTATTTCGTTGGATAGTACGCCGGCGCAAAGCTCTGCGGTGGTATGCCTATGGTACCAAGCCCTGTTGCAGGAAATGAAACCGGGCGATAATCAAAAAGATCCGAAAACCCGTTTGCAAGAATATTTGCAAGGAAAACGTTTACCGTTGCCAACTTACAATGTGATTAATATTCAAGGGGAGGCTCATTGCCAAACCTTTACGGTGGAATGTAACGTGCCAAATATTGACCGCACTTTTATCGGTAAAGGTTCCAGCCGCCGCAAAGCGGAGCAAATGGTGGCGGAAGAAATTTTACAACAACTGGATATTAAATGACTGAAAACCTCACAACACAAACTGAACAAACCTATTGTGGATTTATCGCCATAGTAGGTCGCCCGAATGTGGGAAAATCCACATTATTAAATAAAATTTTAGGGCAAAAAATTTCCATCACTTCGCGCAAAGCGCAAACCACCCGTCATCGCATTGTCGGTATTCACACCGAAGGTCCTTACCAAGCGGTTTACGTGGATACCCCGGGATTGCATATTGAAGAAAAACGCGCGATTAACCGTCTGATGAACCGCGCGGCGAGTAGTGCTATCGGTGATGTGGATTTGATTATTTTTGTCGTGGATGGCACTCACTGGACGGATGATGACGAAATGGTGCTGAACAAATTGCGTCAAGCCAAAGCACCCGTCGTACTTGCCATCAACAAAATCGACAATATTAAGAATAAAGACGATATGCTGCCATTTATTACCGAAATCAGTCAAAAATTTAATTTTGCAGAAATTATCCCGATTTCGGCGCAGCGTGGTAATAATATGCAAAACTTGCAAAAAATCGTCCGCACTTCATTGCGTCCCGGTGTACATCATTTCCCAGAAGACTATGTAACCGATCGCTCACAACGTTTTATGGCATCAGAAATTATCCGCGAAAAATTAATGCGTTTTATGGGCGAAGAATTGCCTTATTCCGTCACCGTTGAAATTGAACAATTCAAATTAAACGAACGCGGCACTTATGAAATTAACGGATTGATTTTAGTTGAACGCGAAGGGCAGAAAAAAATAGTAATCGGCGCCAAAGGACAAAAACTAAAAGTGATTGGTACTGAAGCGCGCGCCGATATGGAGCGTTTATTTGACAACAAAGTTCACTTAGAATTATGGGTAAAAGTCAAATCCGGTTGGGCAGATGATGAACGCGCTTTACGCAGTCTGGGTTATATGGATGAATAAGCGGTGTAATTGAAACGAAAAAGGGTTAATTTGATGCTACTCTTGTCCGCCAAAAAAGTTAAATAATCATTCAAAGGACTGTTTTCGGTATTGTATCGGACAGTCCTTTTTGCCTTAATTGAAGGCGTTCTTCGTTGTAGTAACGTACATAACCATGGACTGTCTACTCAAGCTCATCAATGCATTCAAAGTTTCCGTCAAAACTTTCTGTTTTTATTCGACTGAAAAAACTTTCCATTGCTGTATTATCTAGGTAATTTCCTTTTCTCAACATACTTTATTTAATCCCATTATCTCGTTGTGAGCGATTCTGAGCTATTTTACCCTGCTCACCTTTGTATTTATCCAATTAGTTGCTGATGATAGAAGCATGTACTTCAAGCTAGCTTCGCAATAGGCAACAGCATCTCTAAGAGATAATCCTCTCTCAGGCTTTAGACAGTTTCGATCATTGAGCTTCATCCCTTTTGATTATCGTATCCAACTTTCTGAGGGCAAATCACAACTTTCCTGTTTTTTATAAAAGTATTACTTCAGCTGTGGCTTAAGTGATAGCTTACTATTCTGTACTTCTGCTAACGAAGGAAGAATATGTCGCACTCCTTTTTTCTCAATTGATATTGCTGAAGCCAAATTACTAAAATAAATAACCCTTTCTAAATCCCATTTTTGACATAATCCAAATACAAAAGCCCCGTGAAAAATATCTCCTGCCCCTGTAGTATCAACGGGAACACAATCATATGCAGAGTAATGACATATTTCTTTGTTTTCTAAAGAAATTACTCCATACTCACCCAACGTAATAATAGGAGTATTTTCTGGCGCACTTATTTCTTCTATCATTTTCAGTGCTAAAATCTGATTTTTTCGCAATAACATATTTTTTTCATTAATCAGATCTTGAGCAAAATGTTCACTTGCAATAAAATAATCCGTATATTTAGCTAATTTCAGGTTAGATTCCCTGAGATTTCCAGCATCCATTACGACAATTTTATTACTTATTTTAGGGATAATAAACTCACTTAACTCATATTCATGACCATCAATTAAAATAATATGTACGCCTTTATCCTTATTTAATTTATCAATCAGTAATTGTAGTCTATTCCTGTCTGAATTACATATTTTTTTAGTTTTATTACTTTTATTAGTAATAATCGTCCTCGACTTATTTTTTTCATTAATTAAAATTGTAGAAAGTGGGGTTATCTGATCATGATTGATAATTGAGTATTCAATGTTCACATTTACACTATTCAATTCACTTATAATATAAGTACCGTAAATATCATTTTTTAATGATGTAATATGATATACATTTATACCCCATAGACCTAGTAGATAGCTAGCATTTCCGCAAGGACCACCTCCACTTTCTAAAAATTCCGTAGAAAATATTTTATGATCTTCTACAGGGTAATCGGGGATAAAGAAAAATTGATCATAACAAGATAACCCTATCGTTAAAACAGCCATAATAACTCCTAATCTATTCAAGCAAATGACAAAATATATTTCATCTAATTTATTATTTAGCTAATTATTCTTTACCAATAAGCTGTTCATAACTTTTAGTATCACCAACTACTTTAATTGATTTAATAAATGATGGAATTATTAATATAATCAGAAAAATAACTGTCAAAATATAAATTCCTTTTATAGAAAATAATCTGTACAACTCACTTAATATAATTCCCATTAAAGTAAAATCAATATCACCAAAGGTAGTAGATTCAAATCCTAAATTACCCAATGCAGGAAGTAATAATGCTGGAAAAAATGCTAACATTAGCCCCCCAACAAATGCACCTACAATACAACCTATTTTTCCACCTAATTTATCACCATAAATACCAGCCGTAGCCCCACAAAAGAAGTGAGGAACCATTCCCGGAATGACTACGGGCAATCCGATCATACCTAGTATTCCCATACCAATTATCCCTGCGATAAATGAAGAAATAAAGCCCACAATTACTGCTGTTTGTGAGTAAGTAAAAAATACCGCACAATCCACTGCTGGTATAGAATTTGGAATAATTTTGCGGCTAATTCCTTGGAACGCTGGAACAAGATCTCCTAAAATTAATTTAACACCAGCATATACTACAGCAACACCAACAGCAAATTGTAACCCAGCTAAAATAGAATATACTACACAGTTTTGCTCAGAGATTGTTTTCATAAATTCAGAACCCGCAGCAATACTAGAAAATAAAAAAATGATAACCATAATAATACCGGTTGTAACTGTTGTATCCCGTAGAAATCCCCATTTTTCTGAAATTTCGGTATCAGCAAAAGTATTTTCTCGATTACCTATTAATTTACCAATTAATCCAGCAATATAATATTGAATTGAACTAAAATGCCCCATCGCAATTCCATCATCTTCAGTAACAACTTTAGTCAAACGATGCCCGATTGCAGGAGATATTGATGACCAGGCCCCAAGAAAAAAGCCTCCGAATAACATAAGTTCCCAACCGGACAATCCAGATGCTTGTAAAACAGCTGATAATAAACAAGACATAAAGAAAGAATGATGTCCAGTTAAAAAAATATATTTATACTTAGTAAATTTGGCTATAACTAAATTAAAAATAAAACCAATTAATAAAATTGACATGGTTTCAACACCTAATACTTTTTGTGCAATAGAAACTATCGCTTCATTATTAGGGACAACTCCTTTAATATTAAATCCAGCTTCAATAATTTTGCCTAATGGAGTAAGTTGTGTAACAATTACGCCTGCTCCAGCCCCCAGCATTAAATAGCCCAAAATAGGTTTTAATGTTCCGGTAAGAAGTTTATTAACTGGTGCTTTTAAAGCAATCAATCCAATAAAAGCAATTAATCCCATTAAAAATGCCGGTTGGCTAAAAATATCTTTTAGTAGTTCTAGCATAGAACACTCCTTATGAATTTTCATTCAGCTCTTTAATAATATCCAAAACATCTTCACGAAGCTTTTTGCTATTAGTATAAGATCGGATAATAGCAACCTTGAATTTAGGATCGAATTGTTTGGCTAACTCTTTTACAGTAATATATAAATCAGCTTTATGTGATGGTGCACCACTAAAATCTACACTTTCTACATCGGCTTTAATTCCCTCCTCTTCTAATATTTCACGAATTTTTCCTGCGCAAAATAAAGAAGAACCAATACCGTTCCCACAAACTGTTCTAATTTTTAACATAATTATAGGTTCTCCAACTTAATTACATTGTAAACAAATTCTTTTAACTCTTTTGATGAGTTAAAATTCTGATGCTGAATATCATATTCAATCAAATTACCAATTAATTGAATTAGCCTAATATGATTTTCTGAACCACTTGAAACTAAGCCAATCAAAAATCTTACAGGTTCAAAATCTGTATTATCAAAATCAAGATTGGAATTTAATTGAATAAATATAAGCCCATCATGTAATGCTCCCTCTTCAGGTCTTGCATGAGGCATAGCAATGCCATCATCAAGAACAATTACTCTTTTATATAATGCTAGTGTTCTTAGCATTGCTCTTGTATATTCAACCGTTCCATATTGATTTTTTTCAAAAATACTGCCGATAAATACTACAGCCTCCTCTGGAGAGGTAAATGATTTATTTAAATAGATAAACTCATCTTTAATAATATGTTCCCAGTTCATATATCTGTTTCCTAGTACCTGTTAATTGAGCCAAATAAATGCATTCTTCTTGCTATAAGCTTTTCAACCGGAATTAATCCTTGAGTAATCACTTTACGAGGATCATTAATATCATGCTGGCAGTCAGGTGCCTTGACCATATGCTCAATTTCTTGACACCATGCATACATAAATTCTGTATTTACATTAATTTTAGCTGTACCTAACTCAATTGCCTTAAGCATATCCTCATCTGAAATTCCTGTTCCGCCATGTAAAACTAGCGGAATATTAATGGCTTTAGAAATTATTTCCATTTCTTTAAACCCAAGCTTTGCTTTACCTTTATAAAGTCCATGAGTAGATCCTAAAGCAGCAGCCAAGCAATCTATTCCTGTTTCTTTTGCCATTATCATACATTGAGTCAAATCGGCATAAATAACTTTGCTATTTACAATCCCATCCTCACTCCCTGCTATCGTACCTAGTTCAGCTTCAACGGAAACATTATAACGTTTTGCATACTCTACGATTTCTTTTGTAATTTTTAAATTATCCTCGAACGGTAAATGAGAACCATCAAACATCACAGAACTGAATCCTGCATCAATAGCATCAATACAGGCTTGTTTGGTCTTACCGTGATCCAAATGAAGTACAATAGGAACATCAGTTTTCTGATAGTTACCCACACCAATTACAACATCATGAATAGTCTTACACCCCGCCATATGAGAAACTGTACCTCCTGATATACCTAAAATTGCAGGACTACGATTTTCTTGGGCTACCTTTAAAATCGATTTCACCCATTCTAAATTATTGATATTAAATTGACCGACCGCATACTTATTAGTAAAAGCATCAGTCAGAATTTCTTTCATAGAAACCAGTTGCATAGAACCTCTCTCCCTTCATGTATGATTGATTTAGTTATATCATGAAAAAATCTAATAAAAAGAGATCAACTTCACAAAATAAAAATTTTTGTGAAGTTTTTTTGCTTGGTTTATATTCTACCGAAATTATTTTGCTTTAAATCTGAGGGTTGAGTTAGCTGTTTTATTTAGCTTGTCTACGGAAAGTAATAAATTTTGATTGGCTACTATAACAAAAAAAGCATCAACTAAAATAAGCTGTAAAATTCGAGCGGATGCATTTTTACCTAAAAGTGGTGTATTTGGCGCAGGAGTACAAATAACAAAGTCAGAAAGTGCAGCTATAGGAGAAATATCACTATGGGTAATGCAAATAATTTTAGCTCCATTTTTACGAGCCTCTTTGATTACTTGTAACAAGTCTGTGGTTTTACCTGAATGAGAAATGATCAAAACAACATCTTTATCTGTTAATAAAGAAGCTGACATCATCATCAAATGAATATCACGATAAGTATTACAGCGAATACCAATACGCAAGAATTTATGAGCAATATCATCGCAAATAGTATTAGAACCTCCCGCAGCATATAAATCTCGATTTTCTGCTGCAAAAAAGCACTTTGCTGCCTCTTCAAGAACATTGGTATCTAAAATTGCTCGTCCTTCAGTAATAGTCTGTACAGAAATATTAAAAACCTTATCTACCAAGTCATTGATTGTATCTTGGTTAGATAATTCAAGAGTATCCGATTGATTAGAAATAAAATTACTGGCAATTTCTCGTCGTAATTCTCGAAATCCGGAAAAGCCTAATAATTTTGCAACCTTAACTATTAATGCCTCTGATACACCTATAGCACCAGCCACAGTCTTCAATGAGGTATGCTGATCAAATCGTGTTGAATCCAGCAGCCAATCAACTACCTGTTTCTCCGTATTTGTCATTCCTTCTCGTTTCATTCTAATGGTTGGAATTAAAGATATATTTTTGCTCATAATTAATTTAAAGATAAGATTTATTTTTTCTATAGTTATATCATTAATGTTAGTAATATAAGATATCAAAAAAATAAACTAATGATAACAAAAAACCGCACTTGCATACGCAAAGTGCGGTCAATTTTGGCAGGGTTTTATTGTTGTGTCACAATATTTCCGTCAACATAGTCAATAGTAATCAATTTACCCGGAATGACTTTACCGGACAAAATCGCTTGTGAAAGCGGATTTTCCACTTCTTGTTGGATTGCCCGTTTCAATGGTCTTGCGCCATAAATCGGGTCATAACCGACTTCGCCGATAAAATCCAACGCCGCATCACTAAATTGCAATTGATAGCCATGGGTTTCCATACGTTTAACCAAACGTTGCAACTGAATTGATGCAATCGCACGGATGTTTTCTTTGCCCAATGGATGGAATACGACAGTCTCATCAATCCGGTTGATAAATTCCGGACGGAAATGTCTGCTGACCACCGACATCACGACCTCTTTCATGCCCTCATAACCCAGTGTGCGATTTTCTTGAATTAAATCAGAACCTAAGTTAGAGGTCATGATCACGACAGTATTGCGGAAATCTACGGTACGACCTTGACCGTCGGTCAAACGTCCGTCATCCAACACTTGTAACAAAATATTGAACACATCATGATGCGCTTTCTCCACTTCATCCAGCAAAATCACCGAATAAGGGCGACGACGTACCGCTTCGGTTAAATAACCGCCTTCTTCATAGCCCACATAACCCGGAGGCGCACCAACCAAACGGGAAACGCTGTGTTTTTCCATAAATTCAGACATATCAATACGCACCATGGCATTTTCATCGTCAAAGAGGAAGTTCGCCAAAGTTTTGCATAATTCGGTTTTCCCTACACCGGTCGGCCCCAAGAACAAGAAAGAACCAATCGGACGATTTGGATCGGAAAGTCCGGCGCGACTACGACGAATGGCATTCGCCACCGCCTCCACCGCTTCATGTTGCCCAACAACCCGTTGATGCAAGGCTTGCTCCATGCGTAACAATTTTTCTTTTTCGCCCTCCATCATACGCGAGACCGGAATACCGGTAGCACGGGAAAGCACCTCGGCAATTTCCTCGTCGGTCACACGATAACGCAACAAGGTCATCTCTTTGCCACTCGCTAATTCCGCTTGCGCCAATTGTTTTTCCAATTCCGGAATGCGTCCATATTGCAATTCGGACATTTTATTCAAATCGCCGACGCGACGCGCCTGTTCCATTTGCATCCGCGCATCTTCCAATTTTTCTTTAATATGTTGCGAACCGGAAAGTGCCGCTTTTTCGCTTTTCCACACCTCTTCCAATTCTGCATATTCCCGTTCTTTTTCCGAGAGTTCTTGCTCCAACATATCCAAACGTTTACGACTTGCCTCGTCTTCTTCTTTTTTCAACGCTTGTTGTTCCAGTTTTAACTGGATGATACGTCGTTCCAAACGATCCAATGGCAAAGGTTTAGAATCAATTTCCATACGAATACTGGATGCCGCTTCATCAATTAAATCAATGGCTTTATCCGGCAACTGACGATCGGAAATATAACGGTGAGAAAGGGTTGCCGCCGCCACAATCGCCGGATCGGTAATTTCCACATGGTGGTGCAATTCGTAACGTTCTTGTAGCCCGCGCAAAATCGCAATGGTATCTTCTACGCTCGGTTCATCCACAAACACTTTTTGGAAACGACGCTCAAGTGCGGCATCTTTTTCAATATATTGACGGTACTCATCCAAAGTTGTGGCGCCCACACAATGTAATTCCCCGCGCGCCAACGACGGTTTCAGTAAGTTGCCCGCGTCCATTGCCCCGTCAGTTTTACCGGCGCCCACCATAGTGTGAATTTCATCAATAAATAAAATGACGCGCCCTTCTTCTTTGGTAAGTTCATTCAACACCGCTTTCAAGCGTTCTTCAAAATCCCCACGGTATTTCGCCCCAGCAATCAATACGCCCATATCCAAAGAAAGCACGCGTTTGTTTTTCAATCCTTCCGGTACTTCGCCATTCACAATCCGTTGCGCCAAACCTTCCACAATCGCAGTTTTCCCCACACCCGGTTCACCAATTAGCACCGGATTATTTTTTGTGCGACGTTGTAATACTTGAATAGTACGACGAATTTCATCATCCCGCCCAATCACCGGATCCAATTTTCCGCTTTCCGCTCTGGCGGTTAAATCGATTGTATATTTTTCTAGCGCCTGACGATTTTCTTCAGCATTTTGGTCATTCACTTGTTGTCCCCCTCGTACTTGCTGAATGGCTTGTTGTAAACGATCTTTTTGCACCCCGCATTTACGCAAAATCTCTTTTAAATTGCCCTTTTCTTCCAAAGCTGCCAATAAAAACAACTCGGAAGAAATAAATTTATCTTGCTGTTGTTGCGAAAATTTATCACATAAATTCAATAAGTTAACCAAATGACGAGAAATTTGTATCTCGCCTCCAGTACCAGAAACTTGTGGCAACCGGTTAATTTCACTATTGATCTCAGTGCGCAACAATCCCACGTTTGCGCCCGCCGCCGTTAAAATCGGTGCCACGGATCCATTTTCTTGATTTAACAATGCTAACATCAAATGCACCGGCTCGATAAATTGGTGATTTTTGCCCAACGCTAATGACTGTGACTCCGCTAATGCTTGTTGGAAACGGGTAGTAAATTTTTCAATATTCATAAAACTCTCCTCTTAATCCGATATCCCATTATTGTTCATGAAATATCCTACTTATGATTGGTAAGTAAGATCGATTTATGCGATTTCAAGGGAAAAAAGAAAAAATTTTAAATAAAAACTATTGATGAGTTAATTTTGATAGGAAAAACTTTTTATGAATATGAA
Organism: [Pasteurella] mairii; assembly: GCA_900454475.1. Lineage (GTDB taxonomy): Bacteria > Pseudomonadota > Gammaproteobacteria > Enterobacterales > Pasteurellaceae > Actinobacillus_B > Actinobacillus_B mairii. Next base: position 27,818 of record UGSS01000002.1, on the reverse strand, counting down.
ATTATGAAATAAAGATGGGTTATCCATACTGATCAATATACCGCTAAATATGAATTGCTAATGACGCGAAGAACTCATGTAAATTTATGTAAATACGATTGAAAAATGAGCGGGGGGGGGGGGTAAGCTACCTATTCAGATTTCCAGCTTTAAAAAGTGGGAAATTAAAAAAGTAATAACATAAATAAGGAACAAAATATGAACAACGTGTTTAAAGTAATCTGGGACAGCTCGGCGCAGTGTTGGGTGGCGGTGTCTGAATTGGCTAGAAGTAAAACAAAATCGACATCAGATAAACGTGCTCAACCGAGTAAAGTATTGGTGGCATTAGGCTTAGCGGGGATGGCTTTAAGTAGCGGAAGTGCGGTGGCGGTCACTGCATCCGAAGTGATAGTGAATTCACAACAGGGATCAGTTACCTCTGGTGGTAGGGCTGTCATGGTAACAACGGATAGCAATACTAATAGTATTGCTATAGGGGGAGCAGCAGGTCATCTTTCCGGAAATAATTCTCAATTAGCTCCAGCAAATGCAAGTACCGGCGGAGTGGCAATTGGAGCAAATACTGCTGCAGCAGAGGGTTCTACCGCGATCAGTTATAGTGCTAATGCATCAGGAAAGAATGCGGTAGCAATAGGTTATGCAGCGAAAGCAAATGCTTCAGCTGCAATTGCATTGGGGCTAAATTCTAATGCGTCGGGTTCTGATTCTGTAGCAATTGGGCGAACAACACAAACTGGTGTGAATTCTATTTCAATTGGAATTAGTTCCCAATCTGGAGGGGATAGTGTCGCGATTGGTAATTCTGCATCAACATCAGGTAAATCTGCTGCGGTAGCTATTGGTAATCATACCAAGGCATTAGAATATCAAGCTGTTGCAGTCGGGGAACATGCACAAGCTGCAAAATGGGCTGTTGCCTTAGGAGCTTATGCGGATGCAAACAATAATCGTGCATTAGCTGTAGGTTATCGTGCGACGGCAGTAGCAGACGCAGCGTCTTCATTTGGTGTACGTTCTAATGCTACCGCAGCTAACAGTACTGCTTTAGGATCGTATGCTAATACTACAGGTAAGTATTCTATTGCTATTGGGGACAATAGTTTAGCAGGAACAAGTAAAGAGGAGTTTGATGCTGCATCAATATTGGCTAATGAAAAAAATGCCACTGAAGAGGCTAAAAATGCATTTGCCACACTACGGTCAAGTGGTAAAACGGATACTATTTCAATTGGACATAGTTCAAATGTTTACGGAGAACACGCGGTTGCTGTTGGGGCAGAGAACAAGGTTGGAGGCGAAAACTCCGGAGTATTAGGTTATAAAAATACGGTTTCTAATGCCAATACTTTTGTTTTGGGTACGAACGTGAAAAGTACGCAAGATAATAGCGTAATTTTAGGGGCGAACTCTACCGACCGCGCGGCAACAGTTGAAACAAAAGCCAATGTTGGCGGTTATGAATATAGCGGTTTTAGCGGAGTTGCCAAAGAAAAGAATGGCGTCGTTAGCGTAGGATTTAAAGAGGCTGAACGCCAAATTATCAACGTTGCCGCGGGGAATATCAGCGCTACGTCGACGGATGCGATTAACGGTTCACAGTTGTATTTAGTAGGAAATAGCATTATTAACCAAATGCCGGTGATTTATACGGATGCGGCTGGGAATAAAATATATAAAATACCTGATCCACAAAAACCAAATAGTTTTATTTTTGTCAATGAGAATGGTCAGCCTGTTACCGGCGATATCATCGCCTCTATGAATGATGGTGACAATCAAGCGGATAGTCCAAAAACCTTGGCGAATGTAAAAGGGAATTTGCCGGATACGTACAATACTGATGCGATATATAATAAGGGCGGTCAGCCAGTTACACAAAATTATACATTACCAACTAATTTAAATATAAACAACGCTGCAACCGTAGGAGATATTTTAAATTCCGGTTGGAATTTACAAAATAACAGCCAAGCGAGAGATTTCGTCAAACCGTATGATACGGTAAGCTTTGACAATGGTTTAGGCACAACAGCAACCGTAACAACAGACCCAGAAGGCAAAACCAGCAAAGTTACTTATGATGTTAAAGTTGACGGTAATACCATTGCATTTAAAGATGACAAAGGTGAGCCCGTTGTTAAAGCTAATAACGGTAAATTCTACCATCTATCAGATTTAGATAAAGATGGCAAACCTATTCAAACTGCACAAGAAGTGCCAACAGATAAAGTAAACGACACAATTTCAGTGGTAACAGGTCACTCATCTGCAGAACCAAACGGTCAAGCCACCGCCTTCACCGACAAAGCGGGCAATCCATTAGTGAAAGTAAATGACAACTACTACAAACCAGCCGATGTGAAGGCGGACGGTACACTTGTTGATAATGCTCAACCGGTAACTACAAGTGATGTTGTTGACAATCGCAATAAAGTGGCAGGCATTGGCGACATTGTTGATACCATCAACCAAACGGGTTGGAATGTGAAAAACAATGGTAGCCAGGTGGATTTAGTCAAACCATCAGATATTGTTGACTTTGTAAATGGCTTAGGTACGCAAGCAGTAGCGAAAGTAAGCGAAGATGGAAAAACCACAACGGTAACTTACAACGTTAATGTTGATGGTAAAACAACGAAAATCACTTATGTTGATGAAAATGGCGATAAGGTAACCGAAGAAGTCGCACCGGATGGCAAGATAACCTACAAAGATAAAGACGGTAAGCCAATTGATGCCAGTAAAGTGAAAAGTCAAATTACCGCTGTGACCCCAATGGTAAATGGTGAAGAGGCGAAAGGACTACCGAATATCATCAATGGCGGTACTACTAACGTTTATAACACAGACAACGGTATCAAAGTTGAAGTGAATACGGGGGATATTAACGCACAAGCAGCAGGTGATGTAAAAGGTCCTGTTGCCGATGCAGATAAACCAGCTTATGACAAGGCAAAAGCTGATTTGGCTAAAGCAGAAGAGGCATTAAAAAATGCAACTACTGATGATGATAAGAAAACAGCACAAGCTAATATTGATGCCGCGAACAAAACGCTTAATAACATTGGCGGTAACAAAATTGCCACTGCGCAAAATGTCGCAGATGCCATCAATCAATCCGGTTGGAATGTGGTGTCTAAAGCCAATGGTGGTACAGTATCTGGTAACCAAGAAACAAAATTGGTTAACCCAGGTTCAACCGTGGAATTAAAAGCCGGTAAGAATATTGATATTAAACAAGAGGGAATGAACTTCACTTTTGCAACAGTAGCAGATCCGGAATTTAATACGGTAACAATCGGTAATCCAACCTATCAAGATGCTGATGGAAAGGCTGTTAATAAAGCCGGTGATAAATACTATTATGCCGACGGAACAGAAGTGCCCGCAGATAAAGTAGTCAAGCCGACAAGCCCAGCGACGAAGTTAGCGGCGGAAACAGCTATCCCGGCAACAAATAATCATGAAACCAATGCACCAACAACAGCATTGAATATGACTTCGGTAGACGGTAACCCAACGCATTTGACAGGTGTCGGCTCCGTGTTGAATACGACGACTGTGGCGACAAATCCGGATGCAAATAGCAGTACTGCACCTGTTGATAGTAAATTGGTAGACTTGGGCAATGCAACAAATCCATTATCTGAACAACAATTGAATTCTGCTGCTACCGTACGCGATATCGCCAACATGGGTTGGGTTATTTCAGCGGAGGATGGTTATAAAGACACGGTGAAAAATGCTAACGAAGTAAAATTCTTAGGAACGGGGTTAGCCACGGTGAGCGGAAAAACGGATGAAGCTGGGGTACGTACTATCACGGTCAATGTAGATGCACAACGCGCAGTGGAATCTGCCCAATTACCGGTGGTTTATACCAATCGTGATGGGGATAAACTGGTGAAAGTAGAGGGCAAATTCTATAAAGCCGGTGATGTGACAAATGGCGTACCAAATCAAGAGGCAACCCCGGTTAATTCAGGTGATGTGATTGCCGCTATGAATAACGGTGACAACAATACGACAACACCAATGGCATTATCTAACGTACAAAGTCATTTAACCCCGACCACGTCAACCACCCAGTTGATTGATAAAGTGGGCGCTGTCAGTACGGTCGAGGCGCCGACGACATCACAAACTGCGCCAACAGTAGCCGAGGCGGCGAAGATGAACAACAAGGCGGCGACGGTTGGTGATGTGTTAAATGCCGGTTGGAATTTACAGGTTAATGGTGAGGCGAAAGACTTCGTGAAACCTTATGATACGGTGAATTTTGGTGATGGTATTGGCACGAAAGCGGAGGTAGAAAGTGATGGCGCAACATCTACCATTAAAGTGAATATTGATGCCGGTTCATTAGAAGCCAACGCGGACGGTTCTGTCCGAGGGGCTGCCCCAACGCCGGAGTTAGCAGAAAATTTAGCGAAAGCAGAAGAGGCGCTCGCGGCAGTTGAGGCGTTAGGAGATAAGGCACCACAAAATGTGTTGGAGGCAGCAAAAGCCGCGGTTTATGATGCGGAGAAAGCGATTAAGCAGGCTAATGCTAATAAAGTCGCCACAGTAAGCAATGTGGTTGAAGCGGTGAATAACTCCGGTTGGACAGCCACGGTAGGAAAAACGGGAACAGGCGAAGTCGTTGATAAGGGCGGTGATAAACTGGTTAATCCGGGCGATACGGTGAGTATGATTGCCGGTGATAATATGAAAATCACAAAAGATGGTTTGAATTATACGGTTGAAACGAAAAAAGAAGTAACCTTTGATCGCGTGACTGCCAATGTGGTGAATGTGGGACCTGTGAGTTTGTCTGGTTCGACAGCGACAAACCCGGATGGCAGCCACACAAACGAGTTAAGCGTGGGTAAACCGGGTGAGGAAACACGGATTACAAACGTGGCGCAGGGGGTTAAACCAACGGATGCGGTGAATGTTAGTCAATTACGCGGTCAAATGGGGAATGTTTATAACCATATAGACAAAGTGGATAAGAATTTACGCGGAGGAATTGCGGGCGCCATGGCTGCAGCGGGATTACCACAGGTTTACACGCCAGGTAAATCCATGGTTGCGGCTTCTGCAGGGACATTCAAAGGCGAGGGCGCACTTGCTGTGGGTTATTCCCGTTCTTCGGACAATGGTAAGGTTATCTTGAAACTTCAAGGCAGCACTAACACCCGTGGCGACGTGGGAGGTTCTGTCGGTGTGGGTTATCAATGGTAAAACGTAGAATGGAGCCATAATATTAGGGCGGGAATAATCCCGCCCTATTTTTATCTATTATCACTCACAACTTTTTTACTACTTCCATTGAGGTAATCTTTTTTAGGAGTTATGCAATAAGCACATTATTCTGTAAATTTCCACCGCACTTTAGCGCAATAATTAAATCACACGCGAAAATTGTTGTCTTTTGGCTTGTTGACGGGAGTAAGTATCGAAACACAAACAAATATTGCGGATCAATAAACGTCCTTTAGCGGAAACCACCATTTCATGCTCGCCGATCTCCAATAATCCGTCTTTTGCCAATGGCGCCAGTAACGCCAAATCTTCAGCAAAATGGGTTTTAAAATCAATTTGATATTGCTGTTCAATCGGTTGATAACACAATTTAAAATTACAAATCAATTGCTTAATCACATCACGTCGCAAGCAATCTTCTTGACTCATCACTAACCCTTTATGTAAAGCAATACCGCTGTCTTCTACTTGGGCATAATAATGTTTCAGCTCTTTTTGGTTTTGTGCATAAGAATCCCCCAATAAACTGATGGCGGAAACGCCTAAGCCTAACAGATCACATTCTTCTTGCGTGGTGTAACCTTGGAAATTGCGGTGCAATATCCCTTGTTGTTGCGCAATCGCCAATTCGTCATCTGGCTTGGCAAAATGATCCATGCCGATAAAACGGTAACCTGCTTTACCTAAGGTTTCGATGGTTTTTTGTAGGATCGTTAACTTCATCTCTGGGGCTAACAATTGCTCTGCTTTGATTTTTGCCTGTCCGGCAAAACGTGCCGGCAGATGGGCGTAATTAAAAACGCTCAAACGATCTGGATTTAATTCAATCACTTTTTGCAAGGTGAACATAAAGCTTTCCACATTTTGCAACGGTAAGCCATAAATTAAATCCAAATTGGTGGATTGAAAGCCTAGCTTGCGTGCTTTCACCAGCAAGGCACGGATAAAATCTTCGTCTTGTTCGCGGTTTATTGCTTTCTGTACGTCTTTATTGAAGTCCTGCACCCCCATACTCATGCGGTTAAAACCCAAATGGCGTAGATGCGCTAACATGGAAAGCTCAATTTCGCGCGGATCCAATTCAATGCTGATTTCAGCCTCCTCGGCAATGTGAAAATGCTCGCGTAGCATATTCATCAAACGAGAAGATTGCGCTTCGGTTAAATACGTCGGTGTGCCACCACCCCAGTGAACTTGAGTGGCGATACGATCACGAAACAGCGGCGCACGATATTGAATTTCTTTTTCGAGATAATCTAGGTAAATATCGGCTTTATGCTGATGGCGGGTGATAACTTTATTACAGGCGCAGAAATAACATAGTTTATGACAAAAAGGAATATGCACATACAACGACAATGGGCGATTCGGATAACGGGCGGCTGCCTGTTTAAAATCCTCATCCGTATAATTTTCATTAAATTCAAGCGCGGTCGGATAAGACGTGTAACGCGGTCCTGAATGGTTGTATTTTTGAATTAATGCTAAATCCCAAATGATTTCAGACATTTTATTTTCCCCACATCGTCTCAATATCGCTTAATAATTGGTGCAATTCCAACTTAATTTTTTGTTCTAAATCCGCTTCTGCGCTCTCGCGGCGTAAATCTAATTTCATCCACTCGTTTTTCTTCAATTCGTGGCGCGCTTCATGGGTCGGCATATCCATCACCACGTCATACAGCGCAAACATGGATGGATACTCTTTTAGTTTTTTGCCTAAAGGGTCGAGTAACATTTTTAGGCGTAAAACACCTTCCGAATGGTTACATTCTCCGCTTTGCATGGCTTTGGCGATAATCACAATACTTTCTTTTAACCGATCCGCACGCACTTGTCGTGCTTGTTGCAAGGCTTTTTTCTGTTTTTGCAGCGCGAGTAATAAATGCACTGCATAGCCGGCTAGTGCAAAAATAATCAACGCACCGATAATCACTAAAATTGTAATTTCCATCTTTATTTAAACTGATTAATATCTATTTTTGCAAAAGTGCGGTATAAATCTTCCTCATTTTCATCTTCATCCACCATACCCAATTCCTCCATTAATTGCGAAATGCGATCCAAACAGTCGTCCACAAACGCCTGATCTTTCGCACTTAATTTTTTGCCTGCTTCCAAATCATCCAACAATTGATTTAAGCATTCGTTATTTTCCAATTGCTCCAATTCCAACATTGGATCTTGTTTTTTTCCTTTTTCTTGTAATGGAACCGGTTGAATAAATTGATCTTTTTCCGGACGATTAACAAATTCCACGATCAACGGGACTTTTTTACGACTTCCCAAACGGGCGTCTTGTTGCGTTTTTTCGCTAACTTTTGAGGAATTATCCGCCGCGCTATGGCGCGAACCGGCGGTTAAACCTTTGTGCTTTCTTTTTTTCTTTTCTTCACGCGCTTTCGCATCAAGCTCATAACGTGTCGCTTTCCGTCCGGACGGGCGCTTGGATGCTTCGGTATGTTTATCCGCTTTGCGCGCCGGCATAATATCGGTCAAACGACGGGTTTTCTTTTGACGAGCCATTTTTACTCTCTCTTATTTATGGGTTAATCGCTGATTGTAACAGAATTCCAGCAGAGATTGGGGATTTTCCCCGCGCTGCGGTTATTTTCCGATACAAAACGAACTAAAAATATTGCCTAACAAATCATCGGAGGTAAATTGTCCGGTAATCTCGCTTAAATGCTGTTGCACGATGCGCAATTCTTCCGCCAACAATTCACCGGCACGAAATTCGGTTAATTGCACCAAACCTGCCTGTAAATGCACATCCGCTTGTTCAAGTGCTTCCAAGTGGCGACGACGTGCCAAAAAGCCGCCCTCTACACCGGTTTGATAACCCACGCTTTGTTTTAAGTGATCACGCAAAATATCCATCCCTTGTTGCGTTTTCGCTGACAATCGAATCAATGTATAACCGGCTTCTTCACTCATACCTTCTTGTTCGCCACTTAAATCCGCTTTATTACGAACAATGGTGACTGGAATATGCGCTGGCAATTTTGCTAAAAATTCCGACCGCACTTGGGTTAAATCCTGATGCTCTTGCGTACTGTCTAGCATCAACAAAATGCGATCCGCCTGCTCAATTTCACTCCAGGCTCGGTTGATCCCAATACGCTCTACTTCATCTGTTGCCTCACGCAATCCAGCGGTATCAATAATATGCAGTGGCATTCCATCAATATGAATATGCTCACGCAGCACATCGCGCGTTGTCCCCGCAATATCGGTTACGATCGCCGCTTCGCGCCCAGCAAGAGCATTTAACAAACTGGATTTTCCCGCATTCGGACGCCCCGCGATCACGACTTTCATACCCTCGCGCAAAATCGAACCCTGTTTAGCTTCCGCGCGCACGCAATCCAACTGCCCAATAATATCGCGCAAATGCCCTTCAATTTTACCGTCCGCCAAAAAATCAATTTCTTCATCCGGAAAATCAATTGCCGCTTCCACATAGGTGCGCAGATAAATAACAGAATCTACTAACTGATTAATTTTATTGGAAAATTCGCCTTGTAGCGATTTTAATGCCGAACGTGCGGCTTGTTCTGAACTGGCGTCAATCAAATCGGCAATGGCTTCGGCTTGCGCCAAATCCAGTTTATCGTTTAAAAATGCCTGTTCGGAAAACTCGCCGGGACGTGCTAAACGCACGCCTTGCACTTGCAAAATCCGTTTCAGCAACAAATCTAATACCACTTGCCCGCCATGCCCTTGTAATTCCAACACATCTTCACCGGTAAAAGAATTTGGCGCTTTGAAATATAAGGCAATACCCTGATCCAAGACGGTTCCGTCCGCGTCTTTAAAAGGCAAATAATTTGCCATACGCGGTGTTAAGGATTTCCCAACGACCTGTCGCGCGACCTCCGTTGCCAAGGGTCCGGAAACCCGCAAAATACCGACGCCGCCGCGTCCGATAGGCGTGGCTTGCGCCACAATCGTTTCTTTCATAAATACTGTCCTAAAACTGACCGCACTTTTGTCATCAAAGTGCGGTGAAAAATTTAGCGGATTATAACAAAAAGGCAAAAGGGAATGAATGCTTTTATCTTGAGAGAAAATCTGGGATCAAAGAAAAATGCCACATAAAAAGCTAATAAAAATGCTCAAGCCCACGTAATTATTGTTCATAAACGCCTTAAAACAATCTTCGCGTAAACGGGATTTAGTGGTTTTACATTGGTACACAAAAAACAACGTGGTGATAAACAAGCCGATGAAATAACTGTCGTGCAACTGGGATAAAACGCCGATTGCGATCAAAAAAAGCAGCGTAATTATTTGCAATAAGGCAATGATTTTATTGTCATATTGGGCAAATAAAATCGCCGTGGATTTCACCCCGATACGCAAATCATCATCACGATCCACCATGGCATATTGCGTATCATATGCCACTATCCAAGTTAAATTGGCTAAAAATAGCAACCAACATTCCAGCGGTAACCTTGCAATCGTCGCCCCATACGCCATGGGAATCGACCAGCCAAACGCCGCGCCCAAAAAAAACTGTGGCAAATGCGTATAACGTTTTAAAAAGGGATAAATCGCCGCCAACAACACCGCAATCACGGAAAGCCCTATAGTATAGCCATTTAAAAACAGCACCAGCACAAATGAACACAAGATCAACACAGCGAACAAAATTTTTGCTTCTTTCGGCGTCACGCGCCCAGTTGCCAGCGGGCGATTAGAGGTGCGTTTAACATGTCCGTCAAAGTGACGATCCGCGTAATCATTAATCACACAACCGGCAGCACGCATGAAAATCACGCCCAATACAAAAATCAGCAAAATTGCCCCTTTCGGTATGGCTTTTTCCGCTAAAAATAACGCCCACAACGTCGGCCACAGCAACAACAACGAGCCAATCGGGCGATCAAAACGCATCAATTGCGCATACGCAATGAGTTTATCTTTCGTGAAAATCATACCAAGTTACATCAAAATCCAATATCAAAGTGCGGTCATATTTTACTGTAAATTTGCCCAAAACTATATCCCTAATGCTTGTTTTATCAGCTGTTCTTTCACCAAATTCAACTGATTGGTCGCACTTAACCCAATACCACGCAACAATTTTTTCACTGGATGATCGCCGGCAAACAGGTCTTTCAAACCTTGCATTGCTACCAGCATTTTCACCGCTTCCGTTTTACGCCAACGTTCATAATGACGCAAATAGCGATATTCACCGAGATCCACGCCACGTTGTTGATTTTGACGAATTTCTTGCCACAAACTGACCACATCTTGTAACCCCAAATTTACACCAAGACCGGCGAGCGGGTGAATGGTATGTGCCGCATCGCCCACCAAAGCAATGCGCGGTTGAGCAAAATTACGTGCGTAACGCGCGGTAAGCGGAATAGTTTTACGCTCACCTTTCACCTGACAAAGCCCAAGACGATGATCAAAAGCAACAGTTACATGGCGATTAAAGGTTTGTTCATCACAGTCTTTCATCGCTTGCGCCTGATCTGGCGATTGCGACCACACGATAGAACATAAATTCTCCTCATGTAAAGGCAAAAACGCCAAAATACTGTCGTGAGAAAAAATCTGGCGCGCACAATGTTGGTGCGGCTCGGCGGTTTCCACGTTGCACACCAACGCATGATGACCATAATCACGAAAAATTAACGGAATATTAGCCTGTTTGCGCACCCAAGAATTAGCACCATCCGCACCAACAATTAATTGCGAAGATAACATCTGCCCATTATCCAAGGCTAAAATGGCATTATTTTCTGTTATCCCTAAGGTTTGCGGAAGTGCGGTGATAATTTCCACATTTTTTTGCACCATCACCTGTTGCCACAATGCTTGTTGGATCAGATGATTTTCCACAATATGCCCCAAATGCGACACGCCCAAACCTTGCGTATCAAATTGGATCTTGGCGAAACTGTCTTTTTCCCACACTTGCATTTGATCATACATGGTCGCGCGCCAATCCAACAAGGTTTGCCAAACTCCCAATTGTTCTAATAAAGTTTGGCTGGCAAGGTTTAACGCACTGACACGGCAGGTAATTTGCTCGCGCGGCGTTTGCGGTGGAAAGCCTTCAATCACCGCAATCTTAAGTGGATAAGGCGCGCTTTCTTGCGCTAATCCGGCAGCAAGCGCTAAGCCCACCATGCCGCCGCCGATAATCGTAATATCAAAGGTTTTCATTTTTTAATCCTACTTTTCGCTACAACCAACCCAATGTCGCTTTGGCAAAATGCTGTTTGGCAAGGCGACATTGAGATAGCGCCATCAACCCCAAATTGCGCGCCAGTTGTAATGGGAGTAAATTATTGGCAAAGACAGAGACTAAATTGTCCGTGAATTGAATAATATGTTGTTGATCTGCCTGACGAATTTCTTCATAACGCTGCAACGTCGCATAATCACCAATATCTTGCTGCGCGGCAAAATTTTCCGCCACCACATCCGCCAACGCCATGACATCCCGAATGCCAAGATTAAATCCTTGTCCAGCGACGGGATGCAAGGTTTGCGCCGCATTGCCTACCAACGCGGTGCGAGGTTGAATATGTTGCGCCGCACGATACAAATTCAACGGATAAGCAAAACGTTTACCGCACTGTTGCAATTTCCCCAAGCGCCAGCCGAAACGCTGCTGTAATTGGTGTAAAAAGGCATTTTTATCCAATGCCATCAGCGCTTGTGGTTGCTTAACGCACCAAACTAAGGACATTAAATTTCCCGCCATCGGCAATAACGCCAGCGGACCTTCGTCGGTAAAACGCTCAAATGCGCGATATTGATGGGGTTGCTGCACTTGCACATTCGTAATAATCGCAGTTTGACCATAGTCACGCTGCAATTGTTGTTTAATGGATGCTGCCGACGCCACTTGCGACGGGTTCCCATCGGCGCCTACCAGCAATTTTGCACGCAAAGTGCGGTCGTTTTTTAGCCGAATTTCCACCGCACTTGGCTGATATTCAATGTGCTCCACTTGCTGCGGCGCCAAATAATCCAAATGGGGATATTGTTGCATGGCTTGCAGTAAACATTGCCCCATCTGTTGCAATTCCACTACCGTACCCAGCGCCACTAAACCGAACTCTTGCGCGCGAAATTCCACGATGCCGCTATGCCCTTTGTCGGAAACATGAATTTGCTTAATCGGCGTTGCAATTCCTTGAATTTTTTGCCATAAATGCTGTTTATCCGGTAACTGAATGCGGTTCAATCGCTGGCAACTTCCATCAGATAAGGCAATGCAACGGGCATCAAAACCGCTTTGTTGATGTTGCTGTGGTGCTTGTTTTTCGACAATGGCGATACGCATTTGCCCTTGCGTTTTCGCGCTTAATGCCAAGGCAAGCGTCGCCCCCGCCATCGCACCGCCAATGATCACCACCTCATAATCCATTTGAATTATCCTTTGTTTTCGCTCATTAAACGTTCAATATCGTCAATTTCTTTCGGCGCCGCGCAAGTTAGCACTTTATTTCCATACTCGGTAATTAAAATATTATCTTCAATGCGCACGCCGATCCCTTTATACTGCGCCGGCACGTCAGCATTCGCCGAAATATACAATCCTGGTTCCACCGTTAACACCATGCCCACTTCTAACGGACGATCACGCTTTTTGCTATTGCGATCACCATTAACATCTTCTTGGCTGTAACTGCCGACATCATGCACATCCAGCCCCAGCCAATGCCCCAGCCCGTGCATATAAAAAGCGCGATGGGCTTGTTGCGCAATTAATTCGTCAATTTCGCCTTGCAAAATGCCTAAACGCACTAATCCCGCCACTTTAATTCGCACCACTTCGTCATTGGCTTGTTGAATGGAATTGCCCGCCACTAAAAGCTCAATGGCGCGTTTTTGCGCTTGCAATACAATCTCGTAAATCTCGCGCTGCGCCGGGCTAAATTTTCCGTTAACTGGGAAAGTGCGCGTAATATCGCCGGCGTACATCGCAAATTCGCAACCAGCATCAATCAGCAACAAATCCCCATCGCGTAAGCTGTCGTTGTTTTCGTTGTAATGCAAAATACAGGCATTTTCACCGCCGGCAACAATGCTGTTATAAGCGGCATATTTGGCGCCGAAGCGGGTAAACTCATGCAAAATTTCCCCCTCGATTTCATATTCAAGGCGATTGGGGCGGGTTTGTTTCATGGCGCGAATGTGCGCCAGTGCCGAAATTTGCCCCGCTTGTTGCATTAAGGCGATTTCATTTTCTGATTTAAACAAGCGCATTTCGTCTAAAATCGGCGACCAACATAAAACCGAGGAAAAATGCACCGCACTTTGTGCAATCACCGCATCGCCCCAAGGTTGTTGCCCGTTTTTATGATAAAGTGCGGTCAATTTTGCGCTAAATTCCCCCAGTTTTTCACTTAGACTTTCAATGGGAAATGCCTGATCGACGCCCAAGGTTTGCGTCGCCTTTTCCACCCCTAAGCGGCGTCCGTTCCACGTTTCCATCAACGGATCCGACGGGCGTAAAAAGAGTACAAATTGTGTTGTATGGTGTTGTTTTAACACCAATAATGCCGCATCGGGTTCATTAAACCCAGTTAAATACCAAAAATAACTGTCCTGACGAAAAGGGTAGCAACAATCGTTGTTACGCGTTTGCTCTTGCGCGGAAAAAATAATTGCTGCCGAATTCTCTTGCAATTGGGCAGCAAAGTTGGCGCGACGAGCGGCAAATTCCGCCGGTGGCAAACTTGCCATATAAGCTAAATCCATTATTTTCTCTCCGTTCATACGTTTTCATAAGCGGTTTGTATTTAGTGTAAAACCGGTTTTTGTACCTTAGATTGTGGCTGAAAATGGGCGAAAAATAAGGCGGCAACCGTGCGCACATATTCAATAATTTCTTCTAAGGCGTCGCCAAGTTCCTCTTGATTGTCTTCTTCGTCGTAACCCAATTGCGCAATATCTTGCAAATCATCTAAGGCTTCGCCAATTTCCCCTTTTTCTTTATCCAAATTACTTTGTGTCAAGCCTAAACCGAGTAAGAAATGATTGGTCCATTCGGACATGGCATCGGCGCGCGCGAAAACATCATTATCTTCCGGCAACCAAAGTTCAAAGTTAAATCCGTCAATATCGGATAATGTGTGCTGAATATGCTGATAAAGTGAGGTAATTTGCTGTAAAAGTGCGGTCGGATACGCGTGATTTTCATTGCTGAATTGATATAGCAAAGGCTGCCAACTTTGATCTTGTAGCCCGCCGCAGATTAATCCGCTTAAAAAACCGTGAATTTCGCTGCCGGTGAGTGCGATGCCGGCTTGTTTGAGTTGTTGATTTAAATCCGAATATGAAATAAGAGCGTCTGTCATTTTTATTTTCCTTGCTGAAGTAAGGAGCTAGTTTACCATTGTTCGTTGCAAGCGACCAACAAGCAAACGGATTTTTTATGGCGAAAATCATTTGATATGGCATAATAGCAGCCAAAATAATTCCCTGAGGTTGGAGAGAAAGATGTCATCTAACAGTATCGAAATTGTTGTTTTAGGGCAGGTTTTACGTTTAAATTGTCCGGAAGCTCAACAAGCGGCGTTGCGCCAAGCGGCGCATATTTTGGATCAGCGCGTATCCGAGATGAAAGAACGGACAGGTATTTTGCAATTAGAAAGAGTGTTGTCGATTGTGGCGCTAAATTTAAGCTATGAATTGCTCCAAGAACAGAGAAAAACGCAATTAATTGAAAACGTTGTCTCAACCCGAATTCAGCAATTAGACAATTCGTTGGAAGGCATTTTAGCGCAAAAACAAAGCATTTAAGTAGAAATAATGTGATCCAGATAAAAGAATTGCGAAATTTACTCTGGTCATTAGGAATAATTTCAGTTAGTATTAAGACAAAGATTACCTGAGGTGTTCGCCAGCGGATTACGTCCCTGAGCCGATACTTAAAACTTTATGAATTGGTACCCTATTGTTGGTGTGTATGCTTGCCTTGGTGTTTACCCTGAAGCAAGAAACCTGAAAACGATGATGACCGATTCCCTTGAACCGTAGGGTTCAAGGACCGACCATCCGTAGCGGCATCTCGGGGCTCTTCCTTTTTATTGGATTTCTTATGAATACCCTCTCCCAATTAACGCCCTCACAACAGCGTCAACAACTCCGTCGGCAAATTCGCAAAATTCGGCAAAAAATGACCGCACTTGAACAAGCGCAAGCCGCACAACGTATCACCAAGCAAGCATTGCAACTCATTGAACAACGACAAGCGCAGCATATTGCCTTGTATTTGTCTTTTGACGGTGAAATTTCTACCGCGTTATTAATTCAAACCTTGTGGCAACAAGGCAAATCTGTTTATCTGCCGGTGCTGCACCCGTTTTCTGCGGGCAATTTGCTTTTTTTACGCTATCAAGCTCAAACGCCACTCTACCTCAATCAATTTGGTATTCAAGAACCCCGTTTAGACGTGCGCCAAGTACTGCCACCCAATGAACTGGATATTATTTTCACCCCGTTGGTTGCTTTTGATCAACAAGGCAATCGCCTTGGTATGGGCGGTGGATTTTATGATCGTACACTACAACAGTGGCAACAAAAATCCTTTATTCCGGTGGGATTGGCGCATCAATGCCAACAAGTAGAACGTCTGCCGACAGAAGATTGGGATATCCGACTTGAACGAATTCTAGTCGGCTAAGATCTCTCTAATGCAATCCTAGGCTTGCTGCCGGACACCTCTCTTAGCAGTTAATAATATTAAGTTAAATTAACCAACTTGCTGGATTAACCGGTTTTTTATCTAACACTTTGAGAAAGCTGTAAATGAGGCGAATTAGATATAAGAGACCTGTTGCCATAATCACCAATATGCCGATACCAACAATTGAGAGAATTATGCCAAGTAGTATACCCAGCAAACCGATCCAGAAAGTTTTTATCAGGTAATTCAAATGAGCATGATAAACAGTTCCCTCGGTTTCTTTACGCTTCATATAGGCAATGATAACGCCGATAAGCGTCGGCAATCCTCCGATAAATAACCCAATAAAAAATAACCCATAAGTTATCAACACAATAGTTTTATGTGGATCCTTTACTTCAATTACCGATTGCTCACTCATATTTGCTCCTTCATAATAAGGTTAGTTGACCCAAGTTAGTCTATTGTACAAAAAAACAACTTTCAATCAATCTTTCTGCTATTTTATAGTAGATTATACTATTTTTTGTTGAAAATTTATCCTATAGCAATTGAGTTACTTTTTCTTGCTTATAAAATATAACTAAAAGTTATTTGTAACATCCGAATTTTTTCATACAATCCCTGCAACGAATTGAATTGATCTATTTTTAATAAAAGGAGGAAAATATGTTGAAAAACATGGCATTTTTAGCCACTTCCATTTTTTGTAGTATTGCCACTCAAGCAAGCGCTGCAGACAACTTATTAGAGCGCATTAATAACAAAGGAACGATTACCGTCGGAACCGAAGGAACCTATGCGCCTTTCACTTATCATGATGAAAGTGGAAAATTAACCGGTTATGATGTGGAAGTCACTCGTGCAGTAGCCGAAAAATTAGGCATTAAAGTTGATTTTAAAGAAACCGCTTGGGATTCCATGTTAGCTGGCTTAAAAGGTGGTCGTTTTGATTTGGTAGCCAACCAAGTCGGCTTAACAACACCAGAACGCCAAGCAACATTTGACAAATCCGAAAATTACAGCTGGAGCGGGGCGATGTTAGTCGCGCGTGCCGACGAAACCAGCATTGGCAAAGTAGAAGATGTGAAAGGCTTAAGAGCAGCGCAAACCTTAAGTTCTAACTATGGTGAGTTGGCAGTGAAATACCAAGCGAATATCGTGCCAATCGACGGGATGGCGCAAGGGCTAAAATTGTTACAAAATAAACAAGCCGACGTTACCTTCAACGATTCTTTAGCATTATTAGATTATTTGAAGAAAAACCCGAAATCTGGTTTAAAACCAGTATGGGAATCTAGCGATAAAATCGGTTCTGGCTTTATCGTGAATAAAGGAAATGAAGAAGCCTTAGCGAAAATCAGCCAAGCTGTGGTTGAATTGCGCAACGACGGTACCTTAAAAAAACTAGGTGAAAAATTCTTCGGTAAAGATATCAGTGTTAAATAATTTCCTTGCATCCCTGCCCTTTATGACCGAAACAAGGGCAGATTTAGTTATCAACGGATTTCTTCCAATGGTTAAAGCAGCGGTACTGGTTTCAGTACCGCTTGCTGTCGTTTCTTTTTTCTTAGGCATGATCATTGCTGTAGCGGTGGCGTTATTAAGAATTAGCCAAAACACCGGTTTTTTTCACCGCACTTTAGTAATGTTAGCAAAGATGTACGTCTCCATTATCCGCGGAACGCCAATGTTGGTACAAATTTCCGTAGTATTTTACGGGTTGCCGGCGCTTAATATTTTTATTGATCCCATTCCCGCCGCCATTATCGGTTTTTCCTTAAATGTTGGTGCCTATGGATCGGAAACGGTGCGCGCCGCGATTTTATCCGTGCCGAAAGGACAATGGGAAGCCGGTTATACTATCGGCATGACCTATATGCAAACTTTCCGTCGCATTATCGCGCCACAAGCCTTTCGCGTCGCCGTTCCGCCACTTAGCAACAGCTTTATCGGCTTATTTAAAGATACCTCCCTCGCCTCGGTGGTCACCGTAACGGAAATGTTTCGGGTAGCGCAACAAATTGCTAACTCCTCCTACGATTTCCTTCCGGTCTATATTGAAGCCGGTTTGATTTATTGGTGCTTCTGCTTCATTTTATTTATCATTCAAGCACGCGTCGAAAAACGCCTTGATCGCTATGTGGCACATTAATAGGAAGGGAAAAATGATTAAAATTCGTAATATTCATAAAACTTTCGGCAATAACCCCGTGCTAAAAGGCATTGATTTAGATATTGAAAAAGGTCAAGTTGTAGTAATTCTCGGTCCATCCGGTTCAGGGAAAACCACCTTTTTGCGTTGCTTAAACGCCCTTGAACTTGCCGAGCAAGGTACCATTGAGTTTCACAAAGAAAATCCGTTATTCATTGATTTTTCAAGTAAAACCATCAAAAAAGAGATTTTACCGTTGCGCCGAAAATCCGGTATGGTGTTCCAGCAATACAATCTTTTTCCGCATAAAACGGCGTTAGAAAATGTGATGGAAGGTCCTGTTCAAGTGCAAAAACGCCATCCAAGCGTCGTACGCGAAGAAGCCATTGCGCTCCTAAGTAAAGTCGGTTTAGCGGATAAAATGGATCTTTATCCTTACCAACTTTCCGGCGGACAACAGCAACGCGTCGGCATTGCGCGCGCCTTAGCCATTCAGCCGGAATTGATGTTATTTGACGAACCAACATCCGCCTTGGATCCGGAATTGGTACAAGATGTGCTTAACACCATGAAAGAATTAGCGAACGAAGGATGGACGATGGTCGTGGTGACACACGAAATCAAGTTCGCACTGGACGTTGCGGATCTTGTCGTGGTGATGGATAAAGGGTATATCGTCGAACAAGGCTCCCCAGAACAATTGTTCCACCACCCACAACACGAACGCACTAAAGCCTTTTTACACCAAATTCGCGCCGACGAATAACCCGTATCACCATAAAAGTGTGGTTAAAATTTGGTTGGTTTTATCCAGCTGCACCGCATTTACTCAATGTGGCGCAACTTTCCTCTACTCAAACTCCAGCTCCACTGCGCTTTCACCCAATAAAGCCACTAAATCTGCCAATAATTCGTCCGTCGGTTTGACCGACCATTGGACACCAAAACGTAATAAAGCACGCCCTTGTGGACTTTGATAATAGGCATGAATGGGAAGGGAGCCATTACTGTATGGAATTAAGATTTCTTTGAGTTTTTTGATAAAGTGCGGTGTAATTTGCGCTTGTTCTAGGCTTATCGCTAAACTTTTGGCATAACGACCGCGTGCTTCATCTAAGGTCATCAAATCACGTACCGCCATTTTTAATCCTTGTGAAAACTCATCAAAACTCACTTGCCCCGTAACAATTACTACGCTGTCTTTTTGCAATTTTTCACCGAAACGCTCCAAAGTTTCGCCAAATAAGGTAATATCCAAACGTCCCGCGCGATCATCCAGAGACGCGATACCAATACGGTTGCCTTTTTTGGTGACTGCAAAGCGTGTATTTACGATCAAACCACTCACGGTGCTGGTTTGACCTCGATAATTTGGCACCAATTCGTTCAAACGCGTGTGGCTATAATGGGAAAGCTCTTTCAAATAGCGGCTGATTGGATGGCTACTTAAATACAGCCCCAAGGTTTCTCGCTCGCCATCCAAAATTTGTTTTTCCGTCCAACGCGGTGTTTTTGCATAGGCATTTTCCACCTCTTCCGGTGTTTCTGTAAGTACACCGAACATATCCACTTGACCGATAGCTTCATCTTTCGCGTGTTGGTCAGAGGCTTTTAGTGCATCTTCAAGGTTTCTTGCTAGTGCTGCACGATGGGGTCCTAATTTATCAAAAGCACCCGACATAATTAAATTTTCAAAGGTACGTCGGTTGATTTTTTTCAGATCTACTCGAGCGCAAAGATCAAATAAATCTTTAAAAATACCTTGATTACGAGCTTCAATAAAAGCTTCAATCGGGCCTTCACCAACTCCTTTAATTGCACCTATACCATAAACAATTTGACCGTAATCATTCACACTAAAATGATGTTTCCCCGTATTAATATCCGGTGGAACAACAGTTAATCCCATACGTAGACATTCATCATACAACCCGACTATTTTTTCTGTGTTACCCATTTCCGAAGTCATTACAGCTGCCATAAATTCCGCTGGATAATGGGCTTTTAACCACAAGGTTTGATAAGAAACGAGCGCATAGGCAGCAGAGTGAGATTTATTAAAGCCATAACCGGCAAATTTCTCTACCAAATCAAAGATTTTCATTGCCAAATGACCATCAATGCCTTTAGCAATTGCCCCTTTTTCAAAGGTTTCACGCTGTGCTGCCATTTCTTCCGGCTTTTTCTTCCCCATCGCACGACGTAATAGATCCGCGCCACCTAAGGTATAACCGGCTAATTCTTGTGCAATTTGCATGACTTGCTCTTGATAGACAATAACACCATAAGTTGGTTCTAAAATCGGTTGTAAGCACTCGTGTTGATATTCCGGATCAGGATATGCCACCGGTTCATGACCATGTTTCCGATCAATAAAGTTTTGTACCATGCCTGATTCTAAAGGCCCCGGACGGAACAACGCCACTAACGCGATAATATCTTCAAAACAATCCGGCTGCAGACGTTTAATCAAATCTTTCATACCGCGTGATTCCAACTGGAACACAGCGGTGGTTTCCGCGGCTTTAAGTAACGTAAAAGACGCCTCGTCGTCCAGCGGAATGGTAGCAATATCTACCAGCGCTTTACCTTCTTTTTCCAAACGAGCATTAATCATATCTAATGCCCATTTGATGATAGTAAGCGTACGTAAACCAAGGAAGTCGAATTTTACTAAACCGGCATATTCTACGTCATTCTTATCAAAATGCGTGACCGGATGTTTACCTTCACCATCACAATATAATGGCGCAAAATCGGTAATCAAACTCGGCGAAATCACTACTCCGCCAGCATGTTTACCCGCATTACGCGTCACGCCTTCCAGTTTACGTGCCATATCAATTAGTGATTTAACTTCCTCATCGCTTTCATAAATTTCGGGTAAACGAGGCTCCGCTTCAAACGCTTTTTTCAACGTCATTCCAGGATCGGGGGGAACTAATTTAGCAATGCGATCCACAAATCCATAAGGATGTCCCAACACGCGCCCCACATCACGGATCACTGCTTTTGCCGCCATGGTACCAAAGGTGATAATCTGCGAAACCGCACCACGCCCGTAAGTTTCCGCCACATGTTCGATCACGCGATCGCGCCCGTCCATACAAAAATCCACATCGAAATCCGGCATGGATACCCGCTCTGGATTTAGGAAACGTTCAAAAAGCAAATCAAACTCCAACGGATCCAAATCGGTGATTTTTAACGAATACGCCACCAACGAACCAGCACCTGACCCTCGCCCCGGTCCGACCGGAATATCATTATCTTTTGACCATTGAATAAACTCCATCACGATCAAAAAATAGCCGGGAAATCCCATTTGGTTAATTACATTTAATTCCACCTGCAGACGCTCATCATATTTCTGCCGATTTTCCGACCGCACTTTTTCATCCGGAAACAACACCAACAAGCGTTCTTCCAAACCTTCGCGCGCTTTCATCACCAAATAGTCTTCCGTACTTAATTCGCCGGTCGGAAATTGCGGGAGAAAATATTGCCCTAACCGAATCGTGACATTACAACGTTGCGCAATCAGCACTGAATTTTCCAAAGCACTCGGAATATCGACGAATAGCTCACACATTTCTTGCTCGGAACGAAAATATTGCTGATCGCTATATAATTTGGGACGTTTCGGATCGTCTAAGGTATAACTGTCATGAATGGCAACACGAATTTCATGGGCTTCAAAATCATCCTGTTGCAAAAAACACACGTCATTGGTCGCCACCACCGGCAAGCGTTTTTCCGCCGCTAATTTGAGTACCGCTTGGATATAACGTTCTTCTTCCGAACGCCCGGTGCGAGTAAGGGTTAAATAAAAATGTTGCGGGAAAAACTGTTGATAAAAACTGACCGCACTTTCCACTTCCGCTGGATTATTTTTAAGCAATTTTTTGCCCACATCGCCCAAACGTCCACCGGATAAAACAATGATCCCCTCGCGGTGTTCAATCAACCATTCTTGATCAATATAAGGAAGATCTTGGTAACCTCGTTCGTAAGCCTTTGATAATAAAAGTGTAATATTATGATAGCCTTGATTATTTTTGGCGAGCAAGGTCAATTCAAATCGCTCATCGCCCATCAAATCGCTTTTTACCAACACATCCGCGCCGATAATCGGCTTCACACCGGAAGATAGGGCTTCACCATAAAAACGCACCAGCCCACAGAAATTGGTAAAATCCGTTAACGCCATTGCCACCATGTCATGTTTCACGC
This sequence comes from [Pasteurella] mairii, assembly GCA_900454475.1. Taxonomy (GTDB): domain Bacteria; phylum Pseudomonadota; class Gammaproteobacteria; order Enterobacterales; family Pasteurellaceae; genus Actinobacillus_B; species Actinobacillus_B mairii. The sequence goes on along the minus strand of UGSS01000002.1, from coordinate 5,511 downwards.
AGGCTTTCACTAAAGGTTTCACTTTCGTGATCCCATTTATCATTGAAAAATCGCTGTGAACGCGCAAGTGAACAAAACGAGGTGACAACATAAAAAATCCTTGAACGGTAAACTTAAAAGTGCGGTCTATTTTAACTGGATTTTGAACATGGCTCAACTTAAGCCAATGTCTGTAAAAATAAATGGCGACTGAATGTCGCCATTAAAATTGCTTAATATTTAACAACGTGACCATATCCTTCAAGGATCTTTTGAATATGATCAAGAGATTCTTTTGTCGGCGGTTTAACCTCTTCCAATTCATATTTTTCGCCTAAAGCTTCCCATTTGTGCGCGCCTAAACGGTGGTATGGTAATAATTCCACTTTTTCGATATTTTTCATCCCTTGAATAAATTGCCCTAATTTATGCACATCTTCATCTGCATCCGTGTAGCCCGGTACCACTACATAACGAATCCAAACCGGTTGATTACGTTTTTCCAAATATTTAGCAAATTCCAAGGTACGTTTATTGGGAACGCCGATTAAATTTTGATGGACAGTGTCGTTTAATTGTTTTAAATCAAGCAGAACCAAATCAGTCGCATCAATTAATTCGTCGATCACAAAATCATAATGACGCACAAATCCATTAGTATCCAAACAAGTATGAATACCCTGTTCTTTACACGCACGGAACCAATTGCGCACAAACTCTGCCTGCAAAACCGCTTCACCGCCGGAGGCAGTAACGCCTCCTCCAGAAGCATTCATGAAATGACGATAGGTCACCACTTCTTTCATCAGCTCTTCTACCGAAATTTCTTTGCCAGCGTGCAGATCCCAAGTATCGCGGTTGTGACAATATTTGCAACGCATCAAACAACCTTGCAAAAATAAAATAAAACGAATACCCGGACCATCAACGGTACCACAGGATTCGTAGGAATGATAACGAGCTAAAACTGACATAAATTGCCTTAGATAATTGAATAGAAATAAAGCCGGTTGGATTTTACCAAACTTTTTTCATTTTTTCAGAAGAATAATGCAAACGGTGAAAAGATTGTGACCAAAATAAAGGCGGGTATTCCGCCTTAGGATGAGATCATTTGCGGTTGTGCGGTTAACTGGCTAATTTTGCGCAATAAATAACTAAGCAATGCGCCATACGCGGGTACAAAAAGAACCAAACCAACAAATAATTTGAATAAATAGTCAACAAAACCGATTTCAACCCAATGCTCTGCCATAAAAGGATCGCTACTGGCATAAAACGCAATGGCGAAAAATAAAAAGGTATCCGCCATTGAACCAAAGGTCATCGAGCTAGTCGGCGCAATCCACCAAGTTTTTAATTGACGCAAGCGATTGAATACCACGACATCCAACAATTGCCCAATCGCGTAGGCGGCAAAACTGGCGAGCGCAATGCGAAACACGAAAAGGTTAAATTCTGCCAGCGCAGCGAAGCCTTGATATTGGCTGTCGGAAAACATTGTAGAAACCACATAACTTATCAGCAACGCAGGAAACATCACCATAAATACGATCCAGCGCGCTTCTTTCGCGCCAAAAATACGCACAGTTAAATCCGTTGCTAAGAAAATAAATGGAAAACTTAAGGTTCCCCAAGTACTGTGGATAGAAAAATCCTGCGTCAAACCTAATTTTGTCAACGGAAGATGAATTTCGAAAGGAATTTGCACTAAATAATTGCTGGCGGCAATAATAAAAATATGGAACAAGCTCAACAATACGAGCGCACGACGTTTTTGTTGATCACTAAAGATCGAAAGTGTAGATTTCATGTTGTTACCTTTTTATTGTTTATTGGGGTGAGGGAACCCAAAATTGTCTTGATTTTTCACCGAAATGAGGGCGGGATCATACTGGATTACGAAAATAATTCAAGCCTTATCGCCAAGGTTTCAGGTAATTTGTTGAATGTTCCCCTCATTGACCATAAAAGTGCGGTGCTTTTCCGGTTGCATTTGTTGCAATTGTTCAACGGTGATCGCGCTGACAAAGACTTGAGAGCCGCTTTGTTGCAAGCGTTGTGCAAGTAACGCCCGTTTATATTGATCCAATTCAGAAGCAAAATCATCAATTAAAAAAATGCAATGGCGCGCTTTTTGTTGCATTAAATGCTCGCCTTGTGCAAGGCGTAAAGCACACATCAACAGTTTTAACTGCCCGCGCGAAAGAATATCTTCCGCCGGCAGTCCATTGGCTTTAAAGCGAAAATCTGCTTTTTGCGGTCCGGAGACGGTATAACCAATAGTGCGATCCCGTTCAAAGTTACGCGCCAGCACTTCCGCATAATCCGTGTATTTTTCCCAGCCTTGGTGAAACGAAACAGAAATCTCAAGTTCGGGTAAAAATAATAAACAGGTTTGCTCAATATCAGGACTCAAGGCTTCGGCATAGTCAGCACGCCATTGGCTAACTTGATGTGCCAGCTTTACTAATTCAACATCCCAAATTTTCAATTCTTGGTAAGAACGTACTTGTTGCAAAGCTGAATTGCGTTGCTTTAACAGGCGATTTAGGTTTCCCCAAGCGGCATAAAATGAAGCATGATGATGGAACAATCCCCAGTCCAAATACGCCCGTCGGTAACTCGGTCCGCCATTTAGTAACGTTAACCCTTCCGGCGTAATCAATTGCATCGGCAATAAATGCGCTAAATCGGAAATTTTATTCGCATCTTCGCCATTAATTTTCAGCACCGTATTACCTTGGCGTTGCTTTTGCAAGCCTACCGACCATTGATGTTGTTGCTCGTGGATTTTACCGTGTAAGGTAAAGTGCGGTTGTTCATAAGAAATAATCCGATTTGTAACCGCACTTTTAAAAGAACGCCCGTGGGCTAAATAAAAAATCGCTTCCAGCAGGCTGGTTTTACCGCTCCCATTATTGCCCACCAAAAAGTTAAATCCGCGATCAAAAGCAAGATCAACGGCAGTTAAATTACGAAAATGTTCAACAATGAGACGAGAGATTGCCATAAATACTTATTATAATCGCATCGGCATAATCACATATTCCGCGCTGGCATCATCTACATCTTCAATCAAGCAACTGGAAGAGGCATCCGTTAAACGCATCCGAACTTGCTGACATTTCAAAGCATTAAGCACATCAAGAATATAACTGACATTAAAACCGACTTCCATTTCTTCGCCGCTGTAATTGACATCGATCAGCTCCTCCGCCACTTCTTGCTCGGAGTTAGTAGCAGTAATTTTCATGGCATTTTCACTCAACTGCAAACGCACAGTTCGCACCTTGTCATTTGATAAAATCGCCGCCCGGGCAAAAGCTTGTTTTAGTGTTTCCCAATTTCCCACCATAATGCGCTGCGCATTACGTGGCAATACGCGACGATAATCTGGAAAACGTCCATCAATTAATTTCGAGGTAAAAATCACACTGCCTAAATCAATCCGCAAATTATTAGTACCGATTTGTAAACGAGCTTGCTGATCGCTATTTTCCAACAAACGCGCCAACTCCAACACACCTTTGCGCGGCAAAATTACGGAATGGGTTTGCAAATCTTGCTCTAACGCAATAGTACAAACCGCCAAACGATGCCCATCAGTTGCCACTGTGCGCAACAAATTGCCTTCGGTTTCAAATTTCATCCCATTTAAAAAATAACGTGCATCTTGATTTGCCATAGAAAATTGAGTAGCCTCAATTAAACGACGCAAGGTGCTGTGCGACAAGCTAAAATCCACTTGCGATTGCCAATCTGCTAAATTTGGATATTCTTCCGCCGATAAGGTGGTCAAATTAAATTTACTCCGCCCAGAACGCACAATGGCACGATCTTCTTCGAACTTCACCGTAATTTCCGCGTCTTCGGCAAAACTGCGGCAAATATCAAGAAATTTTTTCGCCGGAATGGTAAAGGTTCCGTCTTGTTCCGCTTGTGAAAGTTGGGTTTGAGTGGATAACTCGACTTCCAAATCCGTCCCGGTTAAGGTCAAACGGTCGCCGGTAATTTGCAATAACACATTGTTTAACACAGGAATATTCGGACGATTACTCAATACGCCACAAACTTGCTGTAATGGTTTTAATAAATTTTCTCTTGAAACAATAAATTGCATAATTTAGCCCCTTATGCCGATAAAGTACGGATTAAATTTGACCAATCTTCTTGAATATTATTATCTTCTTCGCGTAGCGTTGCAATCGTCCGACAAGCGTGAAGCACCGTGGTATGATCACGATCACCAAACCCTTTCCCAATTTCCGGCAAACTGCGGTTGGTCAGTTCTTTTGCCAACGCCATCGCCAACTGACGAGGGCGCGCAATGGAACGGGAACGATTTTTTGATTTTAAATCAGACACTTTAATGCGATAGTATTCCGCTACCACTTTTTGAATATTATCCACCGTCACCAATTTATCTTGCAACGCCAACATATCTTTTAGTGTTTCGCGTACAAAATCAATGCTGATCACTTTTTCGCCTTTAAACTCCGCCATAGCAAAAAGTTTGTTTAATGAACCTTCAAGTTCACGCACATTAGAACGCAATTTTTGCCCCACAAAAAATGCTACTTCTTCCGGCAAAATAATTGCCTCTTTGGCTTCTTTTTCACGACGTTCTTGATTTTTTTCTTCTGCTTTTTTCAACAAAATTGCCACACGCGTTTCCAAATCCGGTGGCTCAATCGCAATAGTCAAGCCCCAGCCAAAGCGGGATTTTAAGCGATCTTCAATTTTTTCAATCTCTTTCGGATAGCGATCTGAGGTGAGAATAATCTGCCGACTACTCTCAAATAAGGAATTGAAAATATGGAAGAATTCCTCTTGTGTCCCATCTTTACCGGCAAAAAACTGAATATCGTCAATTAATAACGCATCCAAAGTGCGGTAAAATTTTTTGAATTTTTCCATCGTATCAGATTTCAAGGACTTGACATATTCCTGCATAAAGCGTTCAGCATGAATATAAATGACCCGTGCATTGGGATTATGTGCACAAATGCCATTACCTACCGCATGCAACAAGTGAGTTTTCCCTAACCCCGTGCCACCATATAAAAACAACGGATTAGCACTTTGTTCACCCGGATTGTTCGCCACTTTTTGCGCAATCGCGCGCGCCAACTGGTTGGATTTACCCTCCACAAAATTTTCAAACACTTGTTTAGTATTTAAATTAGAACGATATGTGCTTTTCACTTCCGCCTCTTCGCTCACAGCAGGTTGCGATACGACTTTCTCTTGGCGCTGTACCGGTTTTGCTGCCGGCTTGATCCCATCTTGTATGCGCACGATCAAATTCGTATTTTGCGCCAACTGCTGAACCAATTTTGTAATTTGCTCCAGATAATGGGCCTCCACCCAGCTGCGTACAAAAATATTCGGCGCATAAAGCACAATTGTACTATCCGAGGAAATATCCGCCTGTAACGGACGCAGCCAAGTATCAAAATCCGTTGCTGATATTTGATCTTGTAGTAATAAAAGGCAATCTTGCCAAAGCGACGTGGATGTTGGTTTCAT